>NZ_DASTCS010000015.1:0-22478 GCF_035710885.1 Gaiella sp.
GGGCAGGACGTGTGACGGCGCCGGTGGTTAGCGCGATCGCATGCCCGCGTTGGGCGCGGAGGGCCTGGGGGCAGCGTCGGTGCCCGACGGCACCCGCCTTAGTGCGATCCGGAGCGTTTCGCTCGGATGGACCGACGTTCCTCTCGATCCCGAACCGTCCATGTCGCGTCCGCAGACGCTCGATCGGTCGTGGGCCTACTCGGCCTCGAGGTGGTCGAGTTCCTCACGCACGACTTCCATGCCGACGGACGCTCGCGGAAACCCAGAGTAGACCGCGAGCAGCGTCACTAGTGCATCCAGCTCCGCGCGCGTCGCGCCGTGCTCGATCGCCCAGCGCACGTGCGCGCGGAGCCTGCTCTCGACCCCGCCCTGCGTGATCAGCGCGGCGACCACGATCAGGCTGCGGTCGCGCAGGGAGAGGACGTCGTTCGCAGGCCAGGCGCCGCCGGCAGTGTTGATCGCCTCCTCGGTGAAACGCTCACCGAAGCGCTCGGCGAACCATCCAGGCACGTCCTCGCGCGGGATCCCGAACTGCGACGCGTAGGCGTCGAGGCCGCGCGTGTACCGGTCTGGAATCGAGCCCACTTGGGCGAGCATAGAGGTCCCGGTTGCCCCGGTCCCCATGACATGACAGATTCGATCGCAGCACGAGAACCCGCGAGTCACCGGGAGGAAATGATGAGCGACCCTGTCCCGAGCGCGCCCGCGCCCGACGTGGACGAGACGCAGATCCGAGAGATCGCTGCGGGCGTGTGGATCATTCCCGACCGGCGGGTGCCGCTCGTGCCGAACATCGGGATCGTGGTCGGTGAGGAACGGACGCTGGTCGTGGACGTTGGCATGGGCCCGAGAAACGGCGCGCGCGTGCTTCGGGCGGCGCAGGAGAAGGCGGGCGGCCGCCCACTCGTCGTCACGACGACGCACTTTCATCCGGAGCACGGGTTCGGCCTGCAGGTCTTCCGCGATGCGCACACCGTCTACAACCGCTCTCAGCTCGAGGAGCTTCGCGAGAAGGGCGCCGCGTACGTCGAGATGTTCAAGACGTTCGGGCCGCTCGTTGCCGACGCGCTCGAGGGCGTCGAGCTCGTGGAGCCGGACGAGACGTACGACGGCGACCGGACCGAGCTCGACCTGGGCGGCCGCAGCGTGGAGCTCCTGTACCGGGGGCTCGCGCACACGCGCGGCGACCAGGTCGTCTGGCTCCCTGAGGAGCGGATCCTCTTCACGGGCGACCTCGTCGAGTCGCGGATCTTCCCGATCTACCCGTTCTTCCCGCCCGACGACGCGGACGTGAACGGCAGCCTCTGGATCGAGGTCCTGCGCTGGCTCGAGGGGCTCGGACCACGCCAGGTCGTGCCCGGCCACGGCGAGGTCGGCGACATATCGGCGATCACCGACGCGCGCGAATACCACGAGCTCCTGCGCGAGCTGACGTTCGCGCAGGCTGACGCCGGTGCAAGCGCCGACGAGGCGGTCGCGGCGATCGAACCCGGCATCCACGAGCGCTATCCCGACTGGATCCAGCCCGAGTGGGTGGCGTTCGGCATCCGCTCCTTTCACGCCGAGCGGACGGGCTAGGGGGCCGACCGGCTCATTGACATGTCACACTCGATGTGGTCCGATGACTGCCTGGAAAGGCGGTGGCGGATGCGTGGCGCCCCCCGTCGATGGGGCCCCGCGCGAACTGCGTTCTTCGAACGTACGAGGAGGAGGCAAGGTGACCACACGTCTACGGCGCGGCGGCTTGATTGCGGCTGTCGCGCTCTCCGTCTTGACCGCCGGCGTCGCCGGCGTCGCTAGCTCGCTCGCCGCGAGCGGCGGCTCCGACGCGATTCCCGCGGGCTACACGGGAGTGGAGTCAAAGCTGCCGACCGCGTTCAAGACGCCGGTCAAGAAGGGAGGGTCCTGCACGATCGGCTTCCAGAACCCCATCGCGGCGAACGAGTTCCTCGGCTTCCTGCAGCGGGCGGTCGTTGCCGAGGGCAAGCGCTACGGGTGCCGGGTCATCACGCTCGACGACGCGCTCAGCCCGGACAAGCAGGTCACCAACATGCAGCAGCTGCTCGCACAGAAGGTCGGCGTGATCATCTTCTATCCGCTCGACCCGAAGGCGACGACGCCAGTGCTGAGGCAGGCCCAGCGGCAGGGCGTGCCGGTGATCGCGATCGACGCGAGCTTCGGCAGCACGAAGAAGGTGCCGCTGATCACGACGCAGGTATGGCAGAGCCGCGACACGCAGGCCTACTTGCAGGCAAAGGTGCTGAAGCAGGTCAAGCCGAACGCCAAGGTCGGCATCATCGGCATCGGGATCCCCGTCCCGGCTATCAAGTACCTGGTGCAGCGGGAGACCTTCTGGGCGAAGAAGGCGGGTCTGACCATCGTTGGCAGCCAGGACAACCCGTCCGACGACGTCACGGGCGGCGAGAAGGCGGCAAACGCGCTGCTCCAGCGCCACTCGGACATCGATGCCGTGATCGGCTACAACGACCCCTCGGCCCTCGGGGCGATCATCGCCGCGCGTAGCGCGGGCCGCAGAGTGACCGTGATCGGGCTCAACGGCTCGAGCGACGGGATCAGCGGCGTGAAGGCCGGACGGCTGGCAGCGACGGTTCAGGTCGACCCAATCGGCATCGGGGTGCAGACGGCCCGTGCTGCATACAGCCTGATCACGAAGCAGAACCTCCCCCTGCCGCACATCGTCTTGCGGCCGGGGCGGCTCGTGACCAAGGCGAACGTCGGCTCGATCCCGAGCTGGGCCGCGCAGCTGAAGGCGATCAAGTAACAACCTGTGACGTGGGGCGGGCGAACCCCGCCCCACCGCTCGCCCCATCGATGTCGGCATCTGCCTCGCCCTCGTCACCATCAGCGCCCCTCCTGGTCGGCGAGGCGCTTCACAAGCGCTACGGCGGCGTACACGCCCTCCGCGGCGCGCGACTCGCGGTGCGGGCAGGGGAGGTGCACGCCCTCGTCGGCGAGAACGGCTCCGGCAAGTCGACGCTGCTCAGGATCCTGTCGGGGCAGATCCAGGCCGACGCCGGCACGATCACGCTCGACGGGCGACCGGCGGGGTTCCGAACACCGACCGACGCGCTGCGGGCCGGCATCGCGACGGTGACGCAGGAGACGACCCTTGCGCAGGATCTTTCGATCGCCGAGAACGTCTTCCTCGGCCATCGGATGGCCAAGCGGGGTCCCGTCATCGACTGGCGCGGCACGCGCAGTCGCGCGCTCGCCGCCCTACAGCGGCTCGGTCTCGACGTCGACCCGTCACTGCCCGTCCGCAGACTTCGCCCCGACCAGCAGCAGATGGTCGAGATCGCGCGCGCTCTCTCGATCGACGCACGGGTCCTGATCCTCGACGAGCCGACGAGCTCCTTGACGGACGACGAGGTGGCGGCGCTCTTCGGCCTCGTCCGCAAGCTGCGCCGGGAGGGTGTGGCGACCATCTTCGTCTCGCATCGACTCAAGGAGGTCTTCGACCTCGTCGACCGCGTCACCGTCCTGCGCGACGGCCGTACCGTGGCGGAGGCGTCGATCGAGGAGCTCGACCGGCCAAAGTTGATCCACCTCATGGTGGGCCGCGCGCTCGAGGAGATAGAGCCGCCCCCGGCGCAGGAGCGAGAGGGCACCGCTGCGCTGCGGGTCCGCGGCCTGACGCTTCCGCGTGGCTTCGCCGAGGTCGATCTCGAGGTGGCGCCCGGTGAGATCGTCGGGCTGGCGGGCCTTGTCGGCGCCGGGCGGAGCGAGCTGCTCGAGGCGCTGTTCGGGCTCCACCGGCCGACCGCCGGTGTGGTCGAGGTCAACGGAGCGGAAGTCGCGTTCAAGCATCCCCGCCAGTCGATCCGCAACGGCGTGGCATTCGTTCCCGCAGACCGGAAGCTGCACGGTCTCGTGCTCGAGATGAGCGTGCGCGAGAACCTGGTGATGGCGTCCACCTCCCGGCTCTCGCGGGCGCGTCGTCCGGCCGCCCGGCGGGAGCTGCCGATCGTGCGCTCCTCGTTCGACGGAATGCACATCCGCGCGCACTCGTCGCGGGTGCCCGTGGCAACGCTCTCGGGCGGCAACCAGCAGAAGGTCGTGCTCGGGAAGTGGCTTGCGACCGAGCCGCGGGTCCTGATGCTCGACGAGCCGACCCGCGGCGTCGACGTCGGGGCGAAGAGCGAGATCTACCGGTTACTCTTCGACGTGGCCCAGAGCGGCGTCGGGATCCTCGTTTCCTCGTCCGAGAACCCGGAGCTGCTGACGCTCTGCGATCGGGTCATCGTCATGTTTCGCGGCCGGGTCGCCGCGGAGCTGTCGCGGGACGAGGCCACCGAGGCTCGGATCGCCCACTTCGCCGGAGGGCATCGGTGACCGCCGAGGCGCCCGTCGCGGACGCCCAGCGGCAGCGCGTACTCGACCACGCGGCCGGCGTGTGGTCGGCGTCGAGCCGCTATGCGGTGGTCCTGCTCCTTCTCCTCGGGATCTTCGCCTACTTCTCCATGACCCAGCCGGACTTCCTCTCGCAGGCGAACATCGAGAACCTGCTCACGTCGAGCTCGATCCTCTTCGTCGTCTCGATCGGGATGACGTTCGTGGTGCTGACCGGCGGCATCGACCTGTCCGTGGGCTCGTTGCTCGCGCTGTCGGGAATCGTGCTCTCGACGCTCTTCAACGACTGGGGGCTGGCCGCACCGCTTGCCGTGCTGCTCACCTGCCTGATCGCCGCGCTCATCGGCGGGGCGATCAACGGCGTGCTGATCGGCAAGGTCGGCCTGTCCTTCTTCGTCGTCACGCTCGGCACACTCTCGCTGTATCGCGGCATCGTGAACATCTGGTCCGACACGGAGACGACGTACATCACCTCCGGCTTCGTGGACGGAATCGGCTTCGGCAAGCTCGCCGGCGTGCCGTACCCGGTGTGGATCATGGTCGCGACGTACGTCGTCGGTCTCGTCGTGCTGCGCTGGACCTACTTCGGGCGCGACGTGTACGCGGTCGGAGGAAACATCGCGGCCGCGCGACTGTCCGGGATCAACGTCGCGCGCACACTCATCCTGGTCTACGCGATCGCGGGCCTCTGCGCCGGCATCGCGGGCGTGATCCAGGCCGGGCGCCTGGGCGCGGCGAGCCCGCTCGTCGGCGAGTCGACGCCGCTCGACGCGGCCGCCGCGGTCCTGCTCGGCGGCACGAGCTTCCTCGGCGGGGTCGGCGGCGTCACCGGCACAGCCGTGGGCGTCCTCTTCATCGGCACGCTCCAGAACGGGCTCTCGATCGCGGCCGTCTCGAGCTTCTGGCAGCAGGTCGTCACCGGCGCGATCCTGATCGTCGCGATCTCGATCGACCGTATCCAGCAGCAGGGCGGGCTCCGCCGGCGGAGGGGCACGGGCCTGTGACGGCCTCGCACGAGCTTGTCAACCCGGACGGCCTGGCTGCGCCGGCCGGGTACACCCACGTCGTCGTCGCCGCGCCCGGGCGGCTCGTGTTCGTCGCGGGGCAGATCGCAAGCGACGCAGACGGCGTTTGCCGCGGCGAGACGATCGCCGAGCAGCTCGAGCTCGCGCTGCAGAATGTCGCCGGCGCGCTGGGCGCCGTGGGCGGCGCGCCGGAGCACGCCGTCGCGATCCAGATCTACACGACCGACGTGGAGGCCTACCGTACGGAGCGACGCGAGATCGGTGAGCGTTACCGCACGGTCTTCGGCCGCCACTACCCCGCGATGTCGCTCTTCGAGGTCACACGGCTGTACGATCCGGCGGCGCTGGTCGAGATCGTCTGCACGGCGGTGATCCCGTGACGCTCGACGATGTCCTCGGCTTTCAGCTCACCGAGCTCGGGCCCGAGGTGGCGCAGGCCCAGGTCGAGATCGACGAACGCCACCTGCAGTCGCTCGGCGTGGTGCACGGTGGCGTCTACGCGGCGCTCGCGGAGTCGATCGCTTCGCATGCGACGGCGGCGATGGTGAGACCGGACGGCTATCTCGCGCTCGGGCTCTCGAACCTGACGAGCTTCTTCCGCCCGGTCTCGAGCGGCATGATCCGTGCGGAGGCGACCCGCCTTCACCGCGGCCGCACCACGTGGGTATGGGACGTGAGCTTCACCGAGGCGGCGGGCGCACTCTGCGCGACGTCGCGAATCACGGTCGCCGTCCGGCCTGCGGAGCCGGCATGAGCGAGGAGCTCTTCTTCGCCGACCTCCCGCACGTCCGCATCCAGGAGATCATCGACTCGCCGCGCGCGCCGGTGCTCCTCTGGCCCGTCGGCTCGACCGAGCCGCACGGGCCGCACTCGCCGCTGGCGACCGATCCGATCATCTCGATCGGGATCGCCGAACGGGTCGCGCGCAAGCTCGCCGACGACCCGGAGCTGAGGGTGCTGATCCTGCCGACACTCTCGTACGCCGTCACCCGCTACAGCGCCGGATTCGCCGGGGCGATCCACGTGAGCGAGGAGACACTCAAGGCGATCGTCGTCGACGTCTGCACGTCGCTCGCAGGCCAGGGCTTCCCGCACGTCGTGCTCGTGAACAATCACTTCGAGCCCGAGCACGTGCAGACGCTGCACCGTGCTATCGACGAGCTCGAGGAGAACGGCGTTCGAGCCGGCTACCTCGACCTCACGCGTAAGGAGCGCGCCCAGCGGCTGACCGAGGAGTTCAAGCTCGGCGAGTGCCATGCGGGACGCTACGAGACGTCCCTCGTGCTCGCGCAGACGCCCGAGCTCGTCGACCGCGAGGCGATGGCGCGGCTCGAGTACGTGCCAGTGAGCCTGCCCCGGGTGATCGCCGCGGGGATGAAGGACTTCCGGGAGATGGGCCTCTCACAGGCTTACTGCGGCGCGCCCGCCGAGGCGACGGCGGCGGAAGGGGAGACGACCTTCGAGGTGCTCGCGGAGATGACCATCGAGCTCGTCCGCGCGCTCGTCGCCGGCACGGGCGGACGCGACAAGTCGGGCTTGTTCGGCCGTGTCTGAGAACTCGAATCCGAATGACGCTTCGTCGGCAGCGCGCCGCCCAGGGCGCCCCGACGGCTCGAGGCGTCGTTCTGATTCGAGTTCTGAGGCGACGGACGGGAAAGGAGCACGCGCGTGGCCTCCATGACGAAGGTCGACCCGGTCACCTTCGAGATCATCCGTCACAAGCTCTACAGCGTGATGGACGAGGCGATCATCGCGCTCGAGAACGTCTCGGGATCGCCGATCACAAACGAGGGTCACGACCTGATGGCCTCGCTCTACAAGGCGGACGGCGGTCTGATGGTGGGCGGGGTCGGGTTCCTCCACCATCTGACGAGCGCCGCGCAGGCGGTCAAGCACATTCTCCAGACGTACTCCGACGACCCGGGGATCGACGAGGACGACGTCTACTTCCTGAACGACTCCTACACGGCCGCTCTGCACCCGCCGGACGTGTACCTCATCTCGCCGATCCATTTCCAGGGGCGGCTGACCGGCTTCGCCGCCAATTTCGTCCACGTGACGGACATCGGCGCGATCGACCCCGGCGGCTTCTCTCCGAGCGCGCGCGACAACTACCAGGAGGGCTTCCAGTCGAAGGGGCTCAAGCTCGTCGAGGGCGGGCGCATGCGGCGGGACGTCCTGGACACCTTCCTCAACATGGTGCGCGACCCGGGCATGACGCAGCTCGACCTGAAGTCGCAGCTCGCCGCGAACCACGTCGCGAAGCAGCGCATGCTCGAGCTCTACGAAGACTACGACGTCGACGTCGTGGAAACCGTCTCGGAGGAGCTGATCCGGCAGTCCGAGCAGCTCGTTCGCAACCGGCTCTCGGAGCTCCCGGACGGCGAGTGGCGCGTGCGCGAGTACATCGACATGCCCGGCGCGAACGCGAAGGTCGAGCTGACTGCGACCAAGGAAGGGGACACCCTCACGTACGACTTCACCGGATCGAGCCCACAGGTGGAGCTCGGCGTCAACTGCTCCTACTGGGCGACCTGGGGCGGCCTCTTCGCGCCGATCTTCCCGCTGCTGGCGTGGGACGTGACGTGGAACGAAGGGGTCACGCGGCCGATCAGGCTGATCGCGCCCGAGGGGACGATCGTGAACTGCATCCGGCCGGCGCCGATCTCGATCGCGACCGTCGGCACGATCCAGATCGTCAACAACCTCTCGACGCTCGTGCTCTCGAAGCTCTTCGGGGCAAGCGAGCGCTACGCGCACCGCTCGACCGCGGTCTGGCACGGCAGCCACGCGCACGTAGAGACGCACGGCTTCACGGCGGAGGGAGAGTTCTTCGTCGCGCCGCTCACAGACACGTTTTGCGGTGCCGCCGGCGCGCGCGCCTTCGCCGACGGCGTCGACATGGGCGGCGAGATCCCGAACATCGTCTCGCGCTGGGCGAACGCCGAGAGTCAGGAGCTGAACACGCCGATTCGCTACCTCTTCCGCCGTGCCGTGCCCGACTCGGGCGGCCCGGGCAAGTACCGCGGCGGCGTCTGCCATGAGTACGCCTTCACGCCGAACGGGGCGAACGAGGTCGGGCTCGTGCTCTTCGGCAAGGGCACCCGTGCGCCGATGAGCCTCGGCATCTTCGGCGGTTATCCGGGCTGCAACGTGGGCTACACGACCTTCCGCCAGGCCAACGTCCACGAGCTACCCGACCGGCTCGAGGAGCTGCGCGGCTCGGAGCAGTTCGATCAGTTCTGGGGGACGCTCGAGCTCCACGACGGGGACGTCCAGTACGTCCGATTCATGGGCGGCGGCGGCTACGGCGATCCGCTCGATCGCGAGCCGGAGCTCGTGCTGAGGGACGTGCTCGCGGGCCTCGTCACCGACGGGCCCGCACGCGACATCTACGGCGTCGTGGTCGCCGCGGGCTCGGTGGACGGCGACGCGACGCGGGCGCGGCGGCGCGAGCTGCGCGCCGAGCGGCTTGGCCGACCCCTCGAGGCCGCGGACGAGAGGAGCGATGTGCCACGCACCGGCAAGCGGCTCGCGGAGTATCTCCAGCGCACGGCGAGTGATGCGACGCAGTGCACGTGGTGCGGCACAGAGGTCGCGCCCGCGGGCACGGACTGGAAGGACCATGCCGTCCTGCGCCGCCTACCCGTCGAGGAGACTGGCCCGAACAGGACGGTCGCCGGAGAGTTCTTTCTGATCGAGGCCTTCTGCCCGGGCTGCGCGACGCTTCTGGACGCAGAGCTCGCCGCCGGCGACGACCCGCCGCTCCACGACCGCGTGCGGAGCTGGCCGGACGCGTGATCCGGCACGAAGACATCCCGCGCGACTTCAACCTGGCCAGCTGGTTTCTCGATCGCAACGTCGACGAGGGTCGCGGCGACCGCGTCGCGCTGTACGGCGCCACGAGCGTGTCGTACCGCGAACTGGCGTCGCTGCAGAACCGCGCCGGACACGTGCTGCTCGGGCTCGGCGTGCGCCCGGAGGACCGCGTCCTGCTCGCGCTCTCCGACGGCCCGGAGTTCGTCGCATGCTGGTACGCGGCGCTGAAAGTGGGCGCGGTCGTCGCCGAGGCGTACACGTTCCTCCCGGCCAAGGACTACGCGTACTACCTCGGCTACTCGCGGGCGCGGGTGGTCATCGTGGACGGGACGACGCTCGCAAACGTGCGGGAGGCCGTGCGCGGGCTTGCGCCGGCGCCGTCGATCCTCGTGGTCGGCGCCGAGGCCGGGCTGGGTGAGACGTCCTTCGAGGAAGCCGCCGCCGCGGCCCCGGACGCACTCGAGCCGGCCCGCACGGGGAAGGACGACCCCGCGCTCTGGAAGTTCACGACGGGCTCGACCGGCGAGCCGAAGGCCGTCTGCCACCTCATGCACGACGCTCTGATCTCACACGAGAGCTTCGCGGTCGACGTCGTCGGCTACACCGAGGACGACATCGTTTTGCCCGTGCCGAAGCTCTTCTTCGGGTACGCGCGTGACGCGGCGACGCTCTTCACCTTCGGCGTCGGCGCGGCAGGCATCGTGTTCCCCGAGCGCTCGACCCCGGAGCTTCTCTTCGACCTGATCGAACGCCACCGTCCGACGATCATGGTGCAGGTGCCGACGATGATGAGCGCGATGCTCGAGCATCCCGGTAGCCGCGAGCGCGACCTCTCGTCGCTGCGGCTCTGCCTCTCGTCGGGCGAGGCGCTCCCCAAGGAGGTGCATCGGCGCTGGTTCGACACGTACGGCGTCGAGGTGCTGGAGGGCGTCGGCTCGTCCGAGCTGTACCACATCTACCTCTCGAACCGGCCCGGCCGCGCGCGCCCCGGCAGCGTGGGCGAGGTCGTGCCCGGCTACGAGGCAAAGCTGCTCGACGACGCCCAGCGGCCAGTTCCCGACGGTGAGCCGGGCGAGCTCTGGATGTCCGGTGAGAGCGCCGGCCTCTGCTACTGGGGCGACCACGAGCGCTCGAAGCGCACCTTCCACGGCGACACCGTCCGCACCGGCGACCTTTTCGTACGCGATGCCGACGGCTTCTTTTGGTACCGCGGCCGGGCCGACGATCTGCTGAAGGTCGGAGGGATCTGGGTGGCGCCCCTCGAGGTCGAGAACTGCCTACGTAGCCACCCGGCCGTTGCGGAGGTTGCGGTCGTCGGCTACGAGGAGGGGGGCCTGACGCTTCCCGCTGCGTTCGTCGTCCTGCGCGAAGGCCATGAGCCCGATGCGCGCGAGTTGCAGGACTTCGTTCGGTCGGAGCTCTCACCGCACAAGTACCCGCGTGACGTCCGCTTCATGTCCGAATTGCCCAGGACGGCGTCGGGAAAGGTCGACCGGAAGTCGCTCGGGAACCGCCAGGAGGCTCGCGCCTAGTGGACTACGTCGTCGGCATCGACATCGGCGGAACCTGCACCGACTGCGTCGTCGTCGGCGAGAACGGAGACGTGACCCTCGGCAAGGCGTTCTCGACGCCACCGGATTTCTCCGGTGGGATCCAGGACGCCCTCGGCACGGCCGCGCAGGAGCTCGGCACGGACGTCGGAACGATTCTCGCGAGCACGCGGCTCTTCCTCCACTCGAGCACGGTGGCGGAGAACGCCGTCGTCGACGGGACGCTCGCCAAGGCCGGGATCGTCACGACGCGTGGCTTCGAGGACACGCTGTTCGCGATGCGCGGCGGTTACGGCCGCTGGTCGGGCCTCACCGAGGACGAGAAGCGCAATCCCATCGACACCGACAAGCTGCCGGCGATCGTGCCGCGCAACCTGATCGTCGGGATCCGCGAGCGCATCGACTCGAACGGCGCGGTGAAGGCGGCAGCGCAGGACGCCGACATCGAGCAGGCCGTGCAGACGCTCGTGGACGCCGACGTGGAGGCGATCGGCGTCTCGACGCTCTGGTCGTTCGTCAACTCGCAGACCGAGAAGCAGGTCGCGGAGGTCGTACGGCGGATCGCGCCCAAGGCATTTCTCACGCTTTCGCACGAGATCGCCCCGGTCGTCGGCGAGTACGAGCGAACCTCCACGGCCGCGTTGAACGCGCGTCTCGGCCCGGTCGTGCACGGCTACCTCGACAACCTCCGGTCGAACCTCGTCGAGCATGGCTTCAGGGGCCAGCTGCTCGTCGCCCAGGCCTACGGCGGCCTGCTGCCGGTCGACGAGGCGGCCGAGCGGCCGGTCGGCATGATCGAGTCAGGTCCCGTCAGCGGTCTCGTCGGCTCGCAGGCGCTCGGCGAGCAGCTGGGCCTGCGCAACATCATCGCGGCGGACATGGGTGGCACGACCTTCAAGGTCGGCACGGTCCGCGAGGGCCTGATCGAGTACCAGCGCGAGTCGATGGTGCTGCGCTACCACTACGCGCTGCCGAAGATGGACGTCGTCTCGCTCGGCCTCGCGGGCGGCAGCATCGTCTCCGTCGACGCTCGCACTGAAACTCCGCGCATCGGCCCGAGAAGCGCCGGTTCCTATCCGGGCCCGGTCTGTTACGCGCACGGCGGTGAGGAGCCGACGATCACCGACATCGACGCGATCCTCGGGTACCTCAATCCCGCGTACTTCCTGGGTGGCCGTGCCGAACTCGACATCGCCAAGGCGCGGCGGGTTTTCGGGGAGAAGGTGGCGGGGCCACTTGGCCTCGAGCTGATCCCGGCCGCGGCGGCGATGTACAAGCTCGCGAACAGCCTCTTCTACGACCTGCTGCACAAGACGACCGTGCAGCGCGGTCTCGATCCGCGCCGCTTCGCGCTCTTCTCGTTCGGCGGCACTGCCGGCATGCATGTGGGCGCCTACGGCGAGCACCTCGGCGTCTCGCAGATCGTGATCCCGTACACGGCCTCGGTGCACGGCGCCTTCGGCCTCGTCACCTCGGACATCGCCCATGAGGATCAGATCACGCAGCCGCTGCGGGCGCCGTTCGACGTGGAGGCGATCGCCGGGATCTACGCCGAGCTCGAGGAGCGGATCGTTGCGCAGCTGCAGGCGGAGGGTTTCGACCGCAGCCAGATGCGGCTCAACCGCGCGGTCGACATGCGCTACCGGCGCCAGGTCCACATCCTCACGTCGCCGTTCGTCGGCACCGAGGTGACAGCCGACTCCCTGGAGCAGACGGTCGACATGTTCGAGCGGCTGTACGAGGAGAAGTACGGGCCGCAGTCCGCCTACCGGGAGGCGGGCATCGAGCTCGTGAGCTATCGCGTCCGCGGCATCGGCGTCGTCAGCAAGCACAAGTTCCTCGTCGAGCAGCTCGCGAGTACCGACCCTTCAGAGGCGCTCGTCGAGCGCGTCGAGGCGTGGGTGGACAAGTCGAGCCAGGTCCAAGAGGTGCCGGGGTACGACTTCGAGCGCCTGCGCCCTGGGAACGCGATTCCGGGCCCAGCCATCGTCTGGACGCCGATCACGACACTGGTCGTCCCGCCCGCACAGACTGCACGTCTGGACGAGCATCGCAACCTCGTCCTCACGGTGGACCGTTGAGGACGGTTGTGGTGACGGGCGGCGGCAAGGGAATCGGCGCAGCAGTCTGCGCGCGCTTCGAGGGCGACCGGGTGGTCTCGGTAGGGCGCACCCCCGGTGAGGTGGACGAGGTGTGCGACGTGGGGGACGAAGACGCCGTGGCAAAGCTCTTCGAGCGCATCGGTGCCGTGGACGTCCTCGTGAACAACGCGGGCGTCGCCGAGTCGGCGCCACTCGCGCGGACGACACTCACCGACTGGCGGCGCCAGCTCGACGTCAACGCCACCGGCGCGTTCCTCTGCACACGCGCAGCCGTGCCCGGGATGGTGGAGCGCGGCTTCGGCCGCGTCGTCACGGTCGCCTCGACTGCGGGCCTCGCAGGCGGGCGCTACGTGGCCGCGTACACAGCGTCCAAGCACGCTGCCGTCGGCCTGACGCGGGCGGTGGCCGCCGAGGTGGCGGGGAGCGGCGTGACGGCTAACGCGGTCTGCCCCAGCTACGTGCGCACGCCGATGACCGAGCGCACGCTCGAGCGCATTTCCGAACAGACCGGACGCAGCCGCGAGGAGGCGCTGGCCACGCTGGAGGCGTCGACGTCGCTCGGCCGGCTGCTCGAGCCGGAGGAGGTGGCCGAAGCAGTCTGGTATCTGGCGTCGGATCTCGCCGCGGCGGTCAACGGTCACGCGCTCGTGCTCGACGGGGGCGGAGTGTGAACTCGTTCGCGCTCGAGGTCGCGGACGGCGTCGCGACGGTCACGCTCGACCGGCCGGAGCGCCTGAATGCGCTCACATTCGAGGTCTACGGCGACCTCCGCGATTTTTTCCAGGGACTGCCGGAGCGCGCGGACGTGCGCGCAGTCGTCATCACAGGCCGCGGCCGCGCCTTCTGCTCCGGCGGCGACGTCCACGAGATCATCGGCCCGCTCGTCGAGGCCGATGCCGAGTCGCACCTCGAGTTCACGCGGATGACCGGCGCGGTGATCCACGCGATGCGCACCTGCCCGCAGCCGATCGTGGCCGCCGTCAACGGGACCGCCGCGGGCGCAGGAGCGGTGATCGCGCTCGCTGCCGACCTGCGCGTCGTGGCGCGCTCCGCGACGTTTGCGTTCCTCTTCACGAAGGTCGGCCTGAGCGGCGCGGACATGGGGGCGGCGTACCTCCTGCCGCGCGTCGTCGGACTCGGTCGCGCCTCGGAGCTGCTGCTGCTCGGCGAGACGATCGACGTCGAGACCGCCGACCGCTACGGCCTCGTGACGCGGCTCGTCGACGACGAAGCGGTGCTGGGCGAGGCCTCTGCGCTCGCGCAGCGGCTCGCGTCCGGCCCGGGCCTCGCCTACGCCGAGACGAAGCGACTGCTCTCTCGCGAGCTCGACCTCGACTTCGCGAGCGCGATCGAGCTCGAGGCCAAGGCGCAGGCGCTTCTGATGGCGACGCGTGACTACCGCGAGTTCCACGCGGCGTTCACTGAGAAGCGCGAGCCGACGTGGGAGGGGCGCTAGGCCGAATAGAGGCGTCTCGCGATGATCTCCCGCTGGATCTCGGAGGCGCCCTCGTAGATGCGCAGCGCGCGAACGTCGCGGTAGAGGCGCTCGAGCAAGTGCCCGGCCTCGAGCGCAGCCGCGCCGTGGACCTGGATCGCGGTGTCCACGACCTGCTGGGCGGTCTCGGTCGCGACGAGTTTCGCCATCGCCGAGAGCTTGGGCACGTCGTCGGCTCCCTCGTCGTACGCGGCCGCCGCCTTGGCGACGAGCGCCCGCGCCGCCTCGAGCCGGGCTGCCGCATCGGCCAGCTGGTGCGAGACGCCCTGGAATTCCTGCAGCCGCCGGCCGAAGGCCTCCCGCTCACCGGTGTAGGCGACCGCGGCGTCCAGCGCGGCCTGCGCCATCCCGACCGCTCCAGCGCCCACGCTCGGACGGAAGACGTTGAGGGTGGCCATCGCGACCTTGAAGCCCCCGTCGACGTCGCCGAGCACGTTTTCCTGCGGGACGAGTACGCCGTCGAGCTCGAGCGTCCCGATTGCGTGGGGCGCCACCAGCGAGAGCGATCGGCCGGACACTCCTTCGGCGTCCGCCTCGACGACGAAGGCTGTCAGCCCGCGCGCGCCGGCGCCGGCGGTCGTGCGTGCGAACACCGTGTAGAAGTCCGCCTCAGGAGCGTTCGAGATCCACTTCTTGACGCCCGTGAGGCGCCAGCCCGTGCCTTCGGGCTCTGCCGCGAGTGCGAGTGACGCGACGTCGCTGCCCGCCTCGGGCTCGGTGAGGGCGAAGGCGGCGACGGCCTCGCCGGCGGCGGCAGCCGTGACCCACCTGGACGCCAGCTCGGCGGGGCCGTGCAGCAGGATCGGATGCGTGCCGAGACCCTGGCAGGCAAATGCCGTCTCCGCCTCGGCGGACTCGACCGCGATCGCCTCGCGGATCCGACAGAGCTCGCGCGCCGACGTCTTGCCGTCGAGCGGCAGCACGGGCTCCAGGAGGCGGTGCTCGCCGAGCGCGCGAATCAGCGGGCGGTTGACGCGCCCCGGCTCGCCCGCGTGTGCGAGCGGTGCGAGCACGTCGCGTGCGAGCCGCCTGATCTCCGTCTCGACGGCACTCACCGCGCGCGTGTGGGCACGTTCGGCCGCCAACGCTGCGGCGGCTCCGTGCGGTCGGGCTCTTCGAACGGGCTCGGCTCGACCCCCATGTCCCGCCGGCCCGTGTTGGGCCGCTTCGAGCCGCTGCGGTACTGGATCGGCCAGGTCGCCCCGTCGCCGCCGTACTCCTGTTCCGCGGCGGCGTGCAACGTCCAGGCGGGGTCGTAGAGGTGCGGCCGCGCCAGCGCGCAGAGGTCGGCGCGCCCAGCGAGCAGGATGCTGTTGACGTCGTCGTGGCTCGAGATGGCGCCGACAGCCACCGTCGCGATGCCGACCTGGTGCCGGATCGCGTCGGCGTACGGCGTCTGGTAGCTGCGGCCGTAGGCGGGCCTCGCGTCCGGCGTCGTCTGGCCGGTTGAGACGTCCACGATGTCGCAGCCGTGCTGCTTCAGCATCGCCGCGAAGGCCACGGCGTCCGCGCGCTCGAAGCCCTCCGGCACCCAGTCCGTCGCGGAGATGCGCACCGAGATCGGCCGTTCCGCCGGCCAGACCGCCCGAACGGCGTCGAAGACCTCGAGCGGAAAGCGCGCGCGTTGCTCGAGCGACCCGCCGTAACGGTCGGTGCGGCGGTTCGAGAGCGGACTGAGGAAGCTCGACAGCAGGTAGCCGTGCGCCATGTGCAGTTCCAGCAGGTCGAACCCCGCCTCGATCGAGAGCCTCGTGGCGGTGATGTACTGCTCGAGCACGTCCGCGAAATCCCGATCGTCCATCTCCTTGGGCGCCTGAGATACGGGGAGGTAGGGGAGAGGCGAGGGTGCGAGCAGGGGCCAGTTGCCCTCCTCGAGCGGCAGGTCGACGCCCTCCCACATCAGCTTCGTCGAGCCTTTGCGGCCCGAGTGGCCGAGCTGGACGCCGATCCGTGCGTCCGAGTTCGCGTGCACGAAGTCGACGATCCGCTTCCATGCCGTGACCTGGGCTTCCTCCCAGAGGCCCGCGCAGCCCGGCGTGATGCGCCCGACGGGCGACACGCAGAGCATCTCGGACATCACGAGCCCGGCGCCGCCGAGGGCACGTGAGCCGAGGTGCACCAGGTGGAAGTCGTCGACGTAGCCGTCGAGCGCCGAGTACATGTCCATGGGCGAGACGACGACGCGGTTCTGGAGCTGGAGATCGCGGAGCCGGAACGGCATGAACATTGGCGGCCGCTGCGACAGGGGCGCCGGCGCTCCCAGTTGCCGCTGCGCCTCGTGGGCGAACCAATCGTCGACCTCCCCGACGAAGCGGTCGTCGCGCAGGCGCAGGTTGTCGTAGGTGATCCGGCGGCTGCGTGTGAGCAGGTTGAAGACGAACTGGATGTCGTCCTGGTGAACGTACTGCGGTAGGTCCTCGAACCACTGGGCGCTGGCGGCGGCAGCGCGCTGAGTGCTCGCCACGAGTGGCCTGCGCGCCGACTCGTAGGCGACCAGGGCGGCCGGGACACCGTCCTCGCGCAGAAGCGCCGACACGAGCTCGGTCGCGTCCTCCACCGCGAGCTTCGTCGCCGAACCAATCGAGAAGTGCGCCGTGTGCGCGGCGTCGCCGAGCAGCACGATGTTGTCGTGGAACCAGCGCTCGACCTTCAGCGTCGGGAAGCTCAGCCACTTCGAGTTGTTCGCCAGCAGCTCGTGGCCATCGAGCAGCTCCGCGAGCATGTCCTTCAGGATCGCGACGCTCTCCAGGTCGCTGTCGCCCGGCCTCGAGGCCGCGGACGCGAAACGCTCGAAGCCGGCGCGCCGCCAGACCTCTTCGCGCATCTCGACGATGAAGGTCGACTCGCGCTCGTTGTAGGGGTAGGCGTGCACCTGGACGATGCCGTGGGACGTCTCGAGAATGAAGAACTTGAAGGCGTCGTACGCCTGGTCGGTGGCGAGCCAGATGAATTTGCACGCGCCCGGCTCGACAGACGGCTCGAACACATCCGCGTGTGCGGCACGCACATCCGAGCTGACTCCGTCCGCTCCGACGATCAGGTCGTAGCCTTCGAGCTCGTCCGGGTGCGGCGCCTCCGATTCGTGGTGGAGCATGACGCCGAGGTCACCCGCCCGCTGTTGCATGAGGGTCACGAGCGCAGAGCGTGAGAGAGCCGAGAAGCCGTGGCCGCCGGAGGTGTAGACGCGTCCGTTCAGGTGAACGTCGATCTGCCCCCAGTGGGCGCAGTCGCGGACGATCGCCGCGTGCACCGGATCATCGGCGCGTTGAATCGCGTCCATCGCCTCGTCCGAGAAGACAACGCCGAAACCGTAGGTGGCCCCTGCGCGATTCCGGTCCCAGAGCTCGACCGATGCGCCAGGGAGCGTTTTCTTGGCCAGGATGGCGAACACGAGGCCTCCGGGCCCGCCACCTAGGCACGCGATGCGCATGAGTCTTTATATCCCCAGCGACATCCGTGTCGTGTTACGGAAAATGGTGCTGACCGGCAGTGCGGGGGCCTGTCGTCGGGCGCCGGCTTCGGCATTCCCGGCCTCGTCGACCCGACACCCTGCCGCGCCGAGTTCGCCTCGAGCTACCCACCTGGACAGAAAACAGCTGCTCTGGAAGCAGGCCTTGATCCGCGTCTGGTCGGCGCACTGCTTGCCCGCCCGGCAGGCGTTCAGCAACCGGCGCCGACCTCCTCTGGAGCGATCCACCGCGACCTCCAGCTCGACCACGACACGAGGAGCCGCCCTGCCGCGTCGACTAGCTCGACACACCGACGAAGCCGCCGACGATCGCTCCGTAGGCGATGTGCGAGACGATCGTCGCCAGGGGTGTCTGACGGCCGTAGTTGATCAGCATGAACCCCGGCGGCTCGAGGAGCGGGTGCTGTCCTGCGGCCTCGAAGCCCGTGCCCATCCGCGGGTGGACGGCGGGCAGCAGGATGTTGACGAGGGCGGTTCCCGCGAAGAGCCCGTGGAGGAGGCCGAGCAGCGCTCCGAGCAGGATGCCGCTGCGGTCGACGACGACGAAGACCGTGTAGTAGCCGAGCGCGAAGACGAGCCCGAAGACGAAGTGGAGGGCGTAGCCGAGCAGCTTCGCGCGAACGCGGTCGGCGCTCACGGCCGTGCCCAGCAGGAAAGGCAGGTCCATCCGCGTCAGGCCGAGCTCGCCGGCGGCGCGCAGCGTGGTCGTGAGCACGACCGTGCCGAGAAAGCCGCCCAGGAGCGCTCCCCAGATCATTCGGCGGCCTCCTCGAGGGTGACGGCCGCGTTGACGAGCGCGAGGTGCGAGAGTCCTTGCGGGAAGTTGCCGAGGTAGTCGCCCGTCGTGGGGTCGATCTCTTCCGCGTATAGGCCGACGTCGTTGGCGAGCTCGACGAGCTCGCCCATCATCGTCGTCGCCTCACCGACGCGACCCTGCCGCGCGAGCGCCTCGACCATCCAGAAGGAACAGGCGAGGAACGCACCGTCCTCGCCGGGGAGGCCGTCCCCGCCCAGGTAGCGCCTCACGAGCGGCCCGTCCGCCAGCTCGCGACGAACTGCGTCGACGGTACCGACCAGTCGCGGCGAGTCCGCGCGGTCGTAGCCGTGGACGACAGCGAGCAGGAGCGATGCGTCGACCTCGTCTTCTCCGGCAATACGAGCGTAGGCCTGCTTCTCCTCGGAGAAACAGTTCGTCTCCACGTACTTCCGCACGCTCGCGCTTTCGCGCTGCCAGCGTGCGACGTCACGGTTCGGCAAGTGACCACTCTCGGCGAGCTGGACGGCGTGGTCGAGCGCAACCGCACACATCATCTTCGACTGCGTGAAGTGAGCCGGCTCGCTACGCACCTCCCAGATCCCCGCATCGGGTTCGCGCCACAGCTCGCAGACGAGGTTCGCGACCTCGGCGAGGCGTCGGCCGTGGTCACGATCGAGGCCGCCGGCGAAACGTGCGTAGAGCGCCGCCGCGGCCAGCATCTCACCGTAGACGTCGAGCTGAAGCTGCTCGGCCGCGCCGTTGCCGACCCGAACGGGTGTCGAATCGTGGTAGCCCGCAAGCGGGAGTTCGCGCTCGTCCGCCTCGACCCGCCCGTTGAGTCGATAGAGGACGTGAAGGTGAGGATGCGTCAGCTGTGAGGCATGCAGCAGCCAGAAGAAGAACGCGCGCGCCTCGGGCGCGCAGCCGAGCGAGAGCAACGCACGCAACGTGAACGCGGAATCGCGCGGCCACGAGAAGCGGTAGTCCCAGTTTCGGGTGCCTCCGAGCTGCTCGGGCAGCGACGTGGTCGGGGCCGCGGCGATCGCTCCCGAGGGAGCGAAGACCAAGAGCTTCAACGCGAGCGCGCTGCGAAGGACGGCGTCGCGCCAGGCTCCGTCGTACGCGCGGGATTCGGACCAGGCTTCCCACCGGCGCGCAGTCCCGGCGAGCCGGTCTTCGACGTCGGCACGCGTCGGAAAGACGAGCGGCTCGAGGTGAGCCACGCTCATGACGAGCATGCTGCTGCACCCGCTCTGTGCGACGAAGCGCGCGCCGACGCCGGTCGTGTCGACCGTCGTGGTACCGGCCTCCCAGCTCAGCACCGCGAGCGCGTCGCGGCCACTCGCAGCCACGGGGACGCCACCGCGGACGGTGAACGAGGCAGTCTCGGAGCCGTACTGGAACCTGGGCTCGACGCGCCACTCCATCGGCACCGTCCCGGCAACAACGTCGATCCGCCGGGCGAGCTCGCGATAGGGGCTGAGTTCGCCGCCCGGCAGCGTCAGCGCGTCCGTCACCCGCACGCTGCCTCCAGACGTCGTGAAGGTGGTCTCGAGGATGTTCGTGTGCGGGACGTAGCGCCGCCTCACCTCGTACGGCACCGTCGGCGCCAAGGTGAAACGACCTCCGCGGTCGGTGTCGAGCAGGGCACCGAACACGCTTGGAGAGTCGAGATCGGGAAGGCACAACCAGTCGACCGCCCCGTCGCTGCCGATCAGCGCGACGGTGCGACCGTCACCGATCGCCGCGTAGTCGCGGATTGGCAGATACCCCCTGTCGCGGTCCGTTCCCATCCTTCGATGAGTGCCTACCCGCCGGTCGACCTTACGTCGGATCGGTCGTCGACGAAGCCCGCGAGCCGGTCGACCATCGTTCGGACATGCGTTCGAGGCCTGCGTTCACCGTTTCCAGCAGGTGGACGATGGCGGTGTCTCCGGTCTGTGAACGGCGGCAGCGGGCACGGCTCGCTGCACTGCTCACGCGGTGGTGGTCCTGGAGCTCATCGACGGCGTGGCGAGGATCCGGTTGGTCGTTCACGACGCGTGCCCCGGATCACCGCGCCGGCGACCTCGCCGCAGCAGCTCGGCGAGCACGACGGCATCGTTGTGCTCGGTGTCTCGCGCTCCGTAGACGAGCGTCAAGGTGCCGTGGCGCGCGATCCGGCGGAGCTCGCGCACCTTCGGCTCGTGCGCCAGGAGTTCGGACAGGTATCGGCGCCGAAACTCTCCGAACCGCGCGGGATCGTGGCCGAACCACGTGCGGAGCGCGCCGCTCGGTGCGAGCTCACGGGCCCAGTCGTCGAGGCGTGCCTGCTCCCGGGAGACCCCGCGCGGCCAGATCCTGTCGATCAGCACGCGCCGGCCGTCCCCGTCCTCAGGCGGGTCGTAAGCGCGCTTCGTCCGCACGTCCACCATCGCTCCTTGCATTCGTTCGGATTGGAACCGCGATGCTTCGACCGACACGAGCGCCCCCTTCTCACCGTCCGGCCCGCTCTCCCACGCGCGGATTCAGCGCCTCGTGGTGGCCGATCCGCGGTCGGTCGACAGGCGCGAGTCGACGCCGAAAAAGTACGACAGCGGAGCGACCAGGATGAGGAAAGCCAAGACCAGGAACGCTCCCATTGCTCTCACCTCCTTCGTCGACGGGCCGCACACTTTCCTACTGACGACAGCTTCGCGGACCCGCGACGCCGTCGCCATGGGGGACGGAGCCCATATGCGGGACGCAGGCAACCCAACTCTCGCCCGGCTCTCCCGCCAGGGCGGGCGCGAACAGCTTCCCGTGCGATGTCAGACGCGAGGTCCACATCGACGTTTGCTCCGTATGTGACGTAAGGACCGCTCGCGCAGACGACACCCACTGTTCCGAAGACGGCAATGCACCTGCAACAGAGAGAAGCATTCGTGAGCACACTCTTCGACGACCTTGCCGGCATGAGCGCCGAGGGCTCGGCTCTGCTCGCCAACGCGTCGGTTCGCCGGTTGGCTGCAGGCGCCGAGCAGCCGGCTGAGGCGACGGACGACGCGTCTTTCTTGATCGTCGAGGAGGGCTTTGTCATCATTAGGAGCACGAGAGTGAAGACGCGCGGCGTTGTCCTCTGCCACGCCGGCGCCGGCGCGTTGCTGCCGGCGCCGCTGCCGGGCGAGACGCTCCACGCACTCGTCGATGCACGTGTCACGCTTGTCTCCGAGGCGACGTACGCCGGGCTCTTGAGGTACCCAGCCCTCACGGCGGCGGTGTCGGACGCACTCCGGGCGACGCTCCGCCAGAAGCAGGTCTCGCTCGCGAACTTCGCCAGTGTCCGCCATGTCGAGCGGGTACGCGGGAAGCTCCTGCAGCTCGCGCGCGAGCACGGGCGGGTCGCGACCGACAGCGTCAGACTCGACTTTCCGGTCACTCACGACCTGCTCGCCGAGATGATCGGCTCGGCCCGGGAGACGGTCTCGCGCGCCGTCGACCGGCTCGAGCGGTCAGGTTTCCTTGTCCGGGAGGGCCGCACGTACCGACTGCTGGTGCAGCCCGACGCGCTGTTCGCGCCGTGACATCTCCCAAGTCCGAGCCGCGCCGCCGATGCTCGCGCCCACGGCGGTATGACGCGCCTCCGCGGCGACCGCCCGCAGTCGCGGTGACGCAGCCGTGACCCGCATCGCAGGCCGCGAGGCCCTCGACCAGCTCGGTCACAGCGTCCTCGTCGACGGCGTACACCAGATCGAATCGACAACAAGCGCGGGTACGCGGCTCAGAGTGGAGATCCCGGGTGTCTGAGCCCGCCCCCGGACGGAACCGGCAGCACACGGAGAGGCTCTCGAATCGGTCCACACTCCGACGGCAATCACGGACGCCGACCGAGGCTGCATCCAGGTTCGCGATAGGTGGCAGGCCGGCGGCTC
>NZ_DASTCS010000016.1:0-114878 GCF_035710885.1 Gaiella sp.
CGGACGGCCTCGGTGAGCTGGCCGCCCTCGTCGTAGCCGACGTAGCCGGGAGGCGAGCCGACGAGCCGGGACACGGAGTGCTTCTCCATGTACTCCGACATGTCGACCTGGATCATCGCGTCCTCGTCGCCGAACAGGAACTCGGCGAGCGTTCGCGCGAGCTCGGTCTTCCCGACGCCCGAGGGGCCGAGGAAGATGAACGACCCGGTCGGGCGCTTCGGGTCCTTGATCCCCGCGCGCGCGCGGCGGATCGCCTTCGAGACGGCCACGATCGCCGCCTCCTGGCCGATGACGCGCTTGTGGAGCTCCTCCTCCATGCGGACGAGCTTCTGCGACTCGGCCTCGGTGAGCTTGAAGACCGGGATCCCCGTCCACATCGAGACGATGTCGGCGATCTCGTCCTCGCCGATCTCCGGCTGCTCCTCGTCCGCCTCGTTGCGCCAGCGCTCCTCGAGCTCCTTCTTCTTCTGCGAGAGCTTGCGCTCCTTGTCGCGGAGCGAGGCGGCCTTCTCGAACTCCTGCGCCTCGATCGCCGCTTCCTTGTCGGCGCGGACGGTCTCGATCTCCTCCTCGAGCTCGCGATAGCGCGGCGGCGCGGACATCGTGCGGATGCGGACGCGCGAGCCTGCCTCGTCGATCAGGTCGATCGCCTTGTCGGGGAGGTGCCGGTCCTGGATGTACCGGTCGGCGAGCACCGCGGAGGCGTGCAGCGCCTGGTCGGTGATCTTCACGCGGTGGTGCGCCTCGTAGCGGTCGCGCAGGCCGCGGAGGATCTGGACGGTCTCGTCGATCGTCGGCTCTTCGACGCGCACCTGCTGGAAGCGCCGCTCGAGGGCGGCGTCGCGCTCGAGGTACTTGCGGTACTCGTCGAGGGTCGTGGCGCCGATCGTCTGCAGCTCGCCGCGCGCGAGGGCCGGCTTGAGGATCGAGGCCGCGTCGATCGCGCCTTCGGCCGCGCCCGCACCGACGAGATTGTGGAGCTCGTCGATGAACAGGATGATGTCGCCGCGCTGGGTGATCTCCTTCATCACCTTCTTCAGGCGCTCCTCGAACTCGCCGCGGTACTTCGAGCCGGCCACCAGCGCGGCCAGGTCGAGGGTGTAGATCTGCTTGTTCTTCAGGAGCTCCGGGACCTGGTTCGCGGCGATCCGCGCGGCCAGTCCCTCGACGACCGCGGTCTTGCCGACGCCCGGCTCCCCGATCAACACGGGGTTGTTCTTCTGGCGGCGCGAGAGGATCTGCATCACACGCTCGATCTCGGTCTGGCGGCCGACCACGGGGTCGAGCTTGCCCTCGGTCGCCTGCTTGGTGAGGTTGCGGCCGAACTGGTCGAGGAGCTTCGAGTTCTTGGCCTTCTCGCCCTGCGGCGCACCTCCGCCCTGCCCCGACTGGCGGCGGCCCGGGCCGGAGAGCATGCGGATGATCTCGTTGCGGATCTTCTCGGCGTCCGCGTCGAAGTCGAGCAGGATGCGCGCGGCGACGCCCTCGTTCTCGCGCACGAGGCCGAGGAGGATGTGCTCGGTGCCGATGTAGTTGTGACCCAGCGAGAGCGCTTCGCGCAGCGCGAGCTCGAGCACCTTCTTCGCGCGCGGCGTGAACGGGATCTGGCCGGTCGTGACCTCGTCGCCCTGGCCGACGATGCGAGCGACCTGGGCGCGCACCTCTTCCACCGTGATGTCGAGCTGCTCGAGCACGCGCGCGGCGAGGCCCTCCTCCTCACGCAGCAGGCCGAGCAGGATGTGCTCCGTGCCGATGTAGTTGTGCTTGAGAGCGCGAGCCTCGTCCTGCGCGAGGACGACAACCTGCCTTGCCCGTTCAGTGAATCGCTCGAACACGGCTCCCTCGACCCTCCTTTCCGCGTGATCCGGAGTCTGCGGTGCCGCCGGCTCCGGGTCGAAGGCCTACTGATCGTACCCGACGCCTGCGAGGTCGCCGACCCCCGCCCCGGGGAACGGTCGCAGATTCTCTCGGACCGGTGAGCGTGGTGCCGCCCGCCCGTCTGGGCGCGGCTGTAGGCTCCGCGCTCGTGGCGGCCAAGGTCCTGGTCACCGGCGGCGCCGGCTTCATCGGCTCGCACCTGTGCGAGCTCCTCCTCGACGACGGCGACGAGGTATGGGTGCTCGACGACCTCTCCACGGGGTCTCTGGACAACGTCGCCCACCTCCGCGACCGCCCCGAGTTCCACCTCGTCGTGGACACGATGCTCTCCCGGACGGTCGTCAACGAGCTCGTCAACAAGGTCGACGTCGTCTATCACCTCGCGGCGGCCGTGGGGCCGCGCCTCATCGTGGAGCAGCCGGTCCACACGATCGTCACGAACCTCGAGGGCTCCGAGATCGTGCTCGACCACTGCGCCCGGTTCGGCCGTCGGGTACTCGTCGCGTCCACTTCCGAGGTCTACGGCGACCACAGGAGCGCAGAGCCCCTGCACGAGGACGCCCGCCGCGTGTACGGCCCGACCACGCAGAAGCGCTGGCTGTACGCCGACTCGAAGGCGATGGACGAGTACCTCGCGCTCGCGTACAGGCAGGAGCGTGGGCTGGACTTCGTCGTACCCCGACTGTTCAACACCGTCGGGCCGCGTCAGAGCGGCCAGTACGGGATGGTCGTGGCCCGCTTCGTCCAGTCAGCCGTTGCAGGGAGGCCGCTCGAGATCCACGGCGACGGCACGCAGACCCGCACGTTCTGCCATGTCCAGGACACGATCCGCGCGCTCAAGGGACTGATGGAATCGGACGCGACGACCGGCCAGATCTACAACGTCGGCTCGCGGAACTGGATCTCGGTCTCCGAGCTCGCGGCGCGCGTGCTCGAGCTGACGGGCTCGAGCTCGGAGCTCGTGCAGGTTCCCTACGACCAGGTGTACGGAACCGGGATCGACGACATGCTTCACCGCGTCCCCGCGATCGAGAAGATCGAGGCCGCGATCGGCTGGGCCCCGACCCGGTCGCTGGACGACATCCTCGGCGACGTGATCGACCACGAGCGCGCGGCCCACGCCGGCGCGGGTCGAGCAGCCACGCCCTGAGACCTACGGCGTCATGAAGACCTGCGCCCGCGGCGGCGCGCTGATCGAGACCGGCACGTCGTAGGCGAGGAACGTGATGGACTGCACGGTCGTGCCGCGGGCGCCTCCGGCGACCGCCGGGGTCGAGAACCGCATCCGGCGGATCCGCCCGTCGCCGCCGATCCAGACGTTCCACGAGCTCTTCGTGAGCCGGACCCCGGTCGCCTTCTCCAGCGCGGCGACCTGCTTCCCGTAGGCAGGCACGGCCCTGGCGGCGCGCCTGATGTCGATGACCGCGCGGTAATGCGTCGTCGACGCGCCCGCGACCGTCTCGCGCCCGAGGCGCGTCGTCGAGACGAGCCCCTTCTCGAGCGGTGCGAAGCTCGACGTGTTGAGCAGAGAGGAGAAATCGAGGGCGAGGCTGGCCGCCTGCTTGGAGAGGTCGACGCGCAGCCACGACTTGCCCGAAGGGAGCTGCTGCTGGAACGAGGGCGAGCGCATGTACATCACGGACGCGCCTCTCTCGTTCAGCATGATCGCGTCGATGGTCACCGGCGCCCCGACCGCCCGCGTGCGCATCGTCAGCTCGACGCTCGTGCCGCTGTGCGCGCCGTCTCCCGTCAGCGTCATCGTCGCCCTGCCGGGGATCGTCGTCTTGACGTTCAGTTGCAGCTTCGAGCTCTTGACCGTCGCCGTGCGCTTCGCAGCCGCCACAACCGGGTTCGTCGCGGCCTGCGCGGACACGGGGACCACGAGGGCGGCGACGAGCAGGGCGACGAGACGGAGCATCCCTCGCATCCTAGGGAGAGGCGGGGATGTCGCAAGGGGTGGCCTACATGTTGCGCAGCGCCGGGAAGAGGACCACGTCCCTGATCGACTCCTTGCCCGCCAGGAGCATCACGAAGCGGTCGATCCCGAGTCCCAGGCCGCCTGTCGGCGGCATGCCGTACGAGAGCGCCTCGACGTAGTCCGCGTCACCGCGCTCCCCCTCCACCTGCTCGGACTGCTGGTCGAAGCGCGCCTGCTGCATCGCGGCCTCGTTGATCTCCGTGAACGCGTTCCCGAGCTCCATCCCGCCGGCGAAGTACTCGAACCGCTCCGTGAGGCTCGGGTCGTCGTCGGTCGGACGGGCGAACGGTGACAGCTCGACGGGGTAGTCGTGCACGATCGTCGGCTGGATCAGCGCGGGCTCCACGTAGTGGGAGAAGGCGTGGTCGACCAGCTGCGTCCAGTCCTTGTCGGCGTCGGTGTCGACCCCGCGCTCGGTCAGCTGCGCGCGCAGCTCGTCGGCGTCGCGGGTCCAGAGCTCGTGACGCTCGAGCGCCTCGACGAACCGCACCCGTTCCCAGGGGCCGGCGAGGTCGATCTCGTGGCCGCGGAACGTCACCGCGGTCGTGCCGAGCACCTCGAGGGCGACGCGCTCGAGGAGCTGCTCGATCCGGGCCATCGTGTCCCCGTAGTCGGCGTACGCCTCGTACCACTCGAGCATCGTGAACTCCGGGTTGTGTTTGAACGAGACGCCCTCGTTGCGAAAGTCCTTGCCGATCTCGTACACGCGCTCGAGACCGCCCACGATCAGCCGCTTGAGGTAGAGCTCGGTCGCGATGCGCAGGTAGAGGTCCGCGTCGAGCTCGTTGTGGTGGGTCGTGAACGGCCGTGCGAAGGCACCGCCGTACCGCGGCTGCAGGATCGGCGTCTCGACCTCGACGAAGCCCCACTCGTCGAGCGCGCGCCGGATCGCCGTGACGACCTTCGCCCGGGTGATGAACGTCTCGCGCGACTCCTCGTTCATCAGCAGGTCGAGGTACCTCCTGCGATAGCGCAGCTCGACGTCCGTGAGGCCGTGGAAGGTGTCCGGCAGCGGCTGGGTGTTCCGCGCGAGGATCTCGACGCTCTCGGCGAGCACGGAGGGCTCCCCGCGCCTCGATTTCGCCGGACGTCCGGCGACGCCGATCACGTCACCGAGGTGGATGTCGATCTCGCCCGTGACTGCGACGTCGCAGATCACCTGGATGCGCCCCGAGCGGTCGACGAGGTCGAGGAACACGAGCTTGCCCATCCCCCGCCGCGCCATCGCGCGCCCGGCGAGCCGCCGGGTCGATCCGAGCTCGCCCCCGGGCTCGAGCGGCTCGGCCTCGGCCCGAACCGCCGCGACCTCGTCCCGGTCGGGGAAGCGCTTCGGCGGAGGCTGCTCGGCCACCGGCGGATCGTACGTCCTCGGTGGTCACGCGAACCGCGCCAGCGGCGCGAGCATCGCGGGAGCCCTCGACGCGCCGCCTGACGGCCTCCGGCGCGTCCCTGAGCGTGCCTGGCCGGAGGGGATAGTGCTGGAGCACAGACCCGGAGAGCCGGGTGCGCTCAGGGGCGCGAGGCGGGCGGAGCCGGGCTCCGCCCTGCGGGAGCCCGCCGCCCGGTGGTCGTCAG
Organism: Gaiella sp.; assembly: GCF_035710885.1. Taxonomy (GTDB): domain Bacteria; phylum Actinomycetota; class Thermoleophilia; order Gaiellales; family Gaiellaceae; genus Gaiella. Next base: position 5,432 of record NZ_DASTCS010000016.1, read on the forward strand.
GCGGCCTTGATCTCCATGATCTTGAACTTCACGACCGAGCCGCGCGGGGTCGTCACCTCGACGGTCTCGCCCTTCTTGTGGCCCATGATCGCCTTCCCGACGGGCGACTCGTTCGACAGCTTCCGCTCGGCCGGGTTCGCCTCGGCGGAGCCGACGATGTGGTACTCGAGGGTCTCCTTCGCGTCGACGTCGCGCAGCCGGACGACCGAGCCGATCGAGACGACGCTCGTGTCGACCTCGGCGGTGTCGATCACGCGGGCGTGCGCGAGCCGCTCCTCCAGCTGGGCGATCTTGTGCTCGAGCATCGCCTGCTCGTTCTTCGCGTCGTCGTACTCGGCGTTCTCGGCGATGTCCCCGAACTCGCGCGCGGTGCGGATGCGCTCGGCGATCTCGCGCCGACGCTCGGTGCGCAGGGTGTCGAGCTCCTGCTTGAGGGTGTCGTACCCCTCCGCGGTGAGGATCACGTCCTTCAGGGAGAGACCTCCGGGTGTGGTCGCCAGAAACGAGAACGAGGCGCGATGCGCGCCAAGCGGACGCGCATGGTAGCGGCGGGGCACGTCCCTGGCAACCCCCCGGGGCCAGAGGGCCGGGACCGGGCGCGCAACTACCATTCGCCTCGTGATCGACCTCCGCGAATCATGGTCGATCGGGCCGGTCGAGATCCCGACGCGGCTCGTCCTCGCGCCGATGGCGGGCGTCAGCGTGCAGGCCTTTCGGCGCCAGGGTAGGCGCTTCGGCGCAGGCCTGGTGTGCTCGGAGATGGTCAGCTGCGCCGGGATCGAGCATCGCAACGAACGCACGCTCGGGTACCTGCGCGTCGCCTCCGACGAGCACCCGCTGGCGATCCAGCTGTTCGGCTCCGAACCGGGGACGATGGCCGAGGCGGCCCGCATGGTCGAAGCGGCCGGAGCCGACCTCGTCGACCTGAACTTCGGCTGCCCCGTCAGGAAGGTGACGAAGACCGGCGCGGGCGCGACGCTGCTGGACGACCCGCATCGGGCGGCGAGGATCGTCTCCGCGATCGCCGGTGCGATCGACATCCCGATCAGCGTGAAGCTGCGCCGAGGGCTTCGGAGCGGGTCGCGAGACTGCCTCGTCGTCGGCCCGCGGCTGGTGGAGGCGGGTGCCGCCTCGCTGACGCTGCACCCGCGCTCGGCCCAGCAGATGTACACGGGCACGGCCGACCACGCGCTCACGGCAGAGCTGGTGTCGCTCGTCGACGTTCCCGTGGTCGCCTCGGGCGACATCGTCTCCCGCGCCAGGGCCCAGACGGTGCTAGCGACGACGGGCGCCGCCGCCGTGATGGTGGGCCGCGCCGCGCAGGGCAACCCGTGGGTACTCGAGGAGATCGTCGACGGCGCCGGGCGGGAGCCGACGCGCGAGGAGGTCGTCGCGGAGCTCGTCCTCTTCGTCCGCGAGACCGTGCGGGAGCTCGGCGAGCGCAGGGCGAGCGGGTTCCTGAAGAAGTTCTACGGCTGGTATCTCGGCCACGGTCGCTTCCCGCGCCCGTTCAAGCAGGAGCTCGTCGTCCTCGACTCGACCGAGGAGGTCGAGCGGCGGCTGTTCGCCGCTGCGCCCGGCGCGATCGAGCTGGTCGAGCGGCTCGAGGCAGAGGTCCCGAGCGGCGACGAGGTGACCCTCGAGCTCCCGATCTCCATCTACGGCGGAGGCTGAGATTCCGTGGGGGAACCCATGGTTCCCCCACGCGCCCCCCTCCTTCTCCACCGCGACATCGCGAAGCGGGCCTGGCCTCCCGGCCGGCGAAGCCGGCCTCCGGCCTCGGCGGTCACCGCTCGGGCGTCCGTCTCGGCGCGCTTTCCCGTCTGCGTGGGTCACCGGGCACGACGCACGCAAAGCCCATTGCTCTAGTGCGAGCGGCCCGCCGTTGCCGCCAGCGCGCCGAGGCCGACGAAGATCGTCCCCGAGACGTAGCGCTGGATCCGCAGGAAGGTCCGGCTCCTCCGCAGCACCGCGCCGGCCGTTCCGGCGACGAGTGCCCAGACGAGATCGCTCGCGAGCGCGATCACGACGAACACCGCGCCGAGCAGCGCGAGCTGCGCGCGGGTCGACTCGTGGGGATCGACGAACTGCGGCAGGAACGCGAGGAAGAAGAGCGCCGTCTTCGGGTTCAGCACGTTCACGACGACTCCCCGGCGGTACGTGCTCGCGAGGCTGGGCTCGGCGGCGCGCCCCCCGATGCGCTCGTTCGCCTGGAGGAGCGTGCGGATCCCGAGCCAGACGAGGTACGCGGCCCCGAGGATCTTCACGACCGTGAACGCCTCCGCCGACGCCGTCAGGACGGCCGACAGCCCCACGACCGCGGCGAGCACGTGGAACAGGCCCCCGCTCGCGACGCCGAAAGCCGACACCACACCGGCGCGGCGTCCGCCGTGGATGCTCTGCGCGACGATGTAGAGCACCGCGGGGCCCGGCACGACGGCGAGCAGCAGCGATGCGAGCGCGAACACCGCGAGCGTGCCGGGGTCGAGCATCATCGGTTGAGCTCCCAGACGAGCCGGAGCCCCTCGAGCGTGAGGAATGGGTCGACGCGCTCGATCGCGGCGCTGTGCGGCGCGACGAGCTCCGCGAGGCCGCCCGTCGCGACGACCGGCGCCTCGGGAGCGCCGAGCTCCTCGCGGATCCGCGCGACGATCCCGTCGACCTGTCCCGCGAACCCGTAGACGAGGCCGCTCTGGAGGCCCCCGACGGTCGTCTTCCCGATCACGCTCGGCGGCTCGACGAAGTCGACGTCGACGAGCCGTGCTGCCCGTGCGAACAGCGCCTCCATCGAGACCTCGATCCCCGGCGCGAGCACTCCTCCGACGTACTCGCCCTCCGGCGAGACGACGTCGAAGTTCGTCGACGTGCCGAAGTCGACCACGATCGACGGGGCACCGTACCTCGCCCGCGCGGCCACGGCGTTGACGATCCGGTCAGGGCCGACCTCGCGCGGGTCGTCGTAGCGGATCGGGATCCCCGTCTTCACACCGGGCCCGACGACCAGGAGCGCCGCGTGTGCCCAGCGCTCGGCCAGGCGCTCCCACTCGCGGACGAGGGTCGGCACGGTCGTCGAGAGGCAGATGCCGTCGACCGCGTCGGGGTCGAGCAGCCCTGCGAGGAGGACGCCGAGCTCGTCGCCCGTCCGCGTCCTGTCCGTCGCGAGCCGCCAGTGCTCCGAGAGCCGGCTGTCGTCGTAGAGGCCGAGGACGGTCTGGGTGTTGCCGACGTCGACCGTCAGGAGCATGAGGCGAGCGTATCGGGTGCCTTCCGCCGCAGGCGGGGATCAAGCGGCGGGATGGCGCGCGGCGGAATCCCGCCTCGCGAGCGGACTCAGAAAGCGTCGTCGTCGTCCGGGCGGCGGAGGTCGCCCAGCCGCTCGGCGAGCGCCTCTGCCGTGAGGCGAGGCTCGTCGCCCTCCCCGCGAAGCTCCTCCACCGTCACGTCCCCCGACGTGTAGACCTCCGCGCGCGGGATGATCCGCGTCGGCCGGTTCTTGTCCCACACCCAGACGTCCTCCATCTGGGCGTGGAAGAACGGATAGCTCGCCTGCGGGACGACCTTGAGATCGAGCTTGTTGCAGAGGTACGTGGCGTCCTGGGTGAGGACGCAGTAGCGGAAGAGCGGGAAGACGGCGGTGTACTCACGCTTGAGCTGCAGCTCGAGCTCCGCCTCGAACTCGTCGAGCTCGTCCAGGTGGCTCATGCCGTCAAGTGTAGGGGTCGGGGGAAGGGTGTATCGGGCCCAGTCACCGGCGCTCGTCTTCGTCGAGGGCGGCGAGGAGCGCCGAGACCGTCCCGCGGCCCGGGACCACGGCGTCGGGTGCGAGCTCTGCGAGCGGCTCCAGCGCGAAGCGGCGCTCGTGGAGGCGCGGGTGCGGGAGCGTGAGGCCGGGCTCTTCGACCACCCCGTCCCCGTGGAGCAGCAGATCGAGGTCGATCGTCCGCGGCCCCCATCGCTCCGTCCTGACCCGGCCCAGACGCCGCTCGACGTCGAGGAGGAGCTCGAGGAGCGCCCGCGGCCCGAGCGCCGTCTCGAGCTCGACCGCACCGTTGAGGTACGGCGGCTGCTCGACCGGGCCCCACGGCTCGGTCTCGCGCAGCGTCGAGAGCGAGAGGACCTCCACGCCGTCCGCCGCTCCGAGGAGCTTCACCGCGCGTCGGATCGAGCCCCCGCGGTCACCGAGGTTCGCCCCGAGCCCGACGTAGGCAAGCACAATGCGGACCGTAGCCGTCCAAACCTGCCGGCGGCGCATAACCCCGGCTTAACCGCGATCACATCATGTGCTCATGCGCCTTCGAGAGGATCTCCGTCACCCCCTTCCCGTGATTGCCCCGACCCGTCTCCTCGCAGTGCTGTCGCTCTCCGGGCTCGCCCTCGTCGGCGTCCCCGCGGCCGCTGCGTTGCCGCTTGCAGAACCGCCGGCGACACTGGTCCGGCTGGCCGCCGACGCGGCGTGCAGCGAGGCGGCGGGGCTCGTACGCGCAGGAGCGCACGAGGTGGACGGACCGCTGCGGCTCTGGCGCCTGGAGCCCGAGGCGGCCGAAGCGCTCGTGCCGGGCCTCCGGGCGCGCGGGTCTCTCGTCTTCGCGCAGAAGGAGCAGACGTACGACGTGGCGGCTGTCACCGAGACGCCCGATCCGCTCCAGGGGGACGAGTGGTGGCGAGCGCAGATCGGCATCGACGGCCTCACGCCGCCGGGCCCCGGCGTCCCGGTGACCATCGTCGACTCGGGGGTCGACTTCTCCCACCCGGAGTTCGCGGGCCGTGCGGACACGGTTCCGCTGAACGAGCAGGAGCCGCCCGGGATCGGCGGCGAGCACGGCACCTCGGTGGCGTCGCTGATCGCCGCGCCGCTGAACGGGGTCGGGGTCGTCGGGATCTACCCGCGCGCGATCCTGCGCTCGTGGGACGCGGCGAAGGGTGACGGAACGCGCCTCGAGTCGAGCGAGATCGCCGGCGGGATCATGGCCGCGGCGCGGGCCGGGCGCAGCGTGATCAATCTCAGCCTCGGCTCCGATTCGCGCGACCTCGCGATCGAGCTCGCGGTCAGCGAAGCGGTGGCGACGGGCTCGCTCGTGGTCGCTGCTTCCGGGAACGACGGCGACCGTGGCAGCCCGCTCGGCTACCCGGCCGCGTTCCCGCACGTGACCACCGTGGCGGCGACCGACAGGTCCGGCGCCGTCTCGGCCTTCTCGAGCCGGTCCCCGTACGTCGACCTGGCCGCACCGGGAAACGGCATCCTCGTCGCGAGCGCGCTCGGCAGGAACTGGCGTCCGACCTCCGGGACCAGCTTCTCGTCCCCGCTCGTCGCAGGAGCGGCGGCGTGGCTCTGGACCGCCCGGCCGGAGCTCACGGCGGGGCAGGTCGCCGAGGTGTTGCGGCGGTCCGCGCGCGACATCGGTCCTCCGGGGCGCGACCCCGCCTCGGGGTTCGGGATGCTGAACGTCGCCGCGGCGCTCGCGCTGCCGGCTCCCGTCCGCGACCCCTTCGAGCCGAACGACGACATCGACGAGGTGAATCCGAACGGCGACAGGTACGTCTCGAAGGCTCCGGCCCTGACGACTCCCTCGAGGCGCTCGGCTCGGATCGGCGGGAGGGTCGATGCCTCCGAGGACCCCCGCGACGTCCATCGCGTCTGGCTTCCGGCCCGTGGCCGCGTGACCGCCACCCTCACCTCCACCACGGACGGCGACCTGGCGCTGTACAACGCCACCGCGCCGAGCGCCGTGGGGCGCCTGGCGACTGCCGGTCGCCTCGCCAGCGCCGCGGCCCGCGGCACGACCGAGCGGCTCCGGTTCCAGAACGGCCCGCGGGGACGCTGGGCCTTTGTCGTCGTCAAGCTGCCGGCCGGGACGCTGGATGCGACCTACCGGCTCGCCCTCACGAGCACGGTCCCCAGGGCGCGTTAGCCGACCCGCCGCTCGACGACGACGGCCGCATGCTCGACCGGGCGCGGCAGGACCACGTCGGGCTTCCGCACGCGGACGCGCGCGCGCCGGAGCGGGAACCGGTCGACCAGCCCGTCGGCGAGGGCGGTGGCGAGCGCCTCGAGCAGGTTGTACGCGTGCCCGTCCGAGACCTCCACGACCGCCGCGACGACGTCGCGGTAGTCGACGGCGTCCTCGATCCGGTCGGTCGAGGCGGCGGTCGTGTCGACCGGCTCGAGCTCGAGGTCGACGAGGAACCGCTGCCCCTCGCGACGCTCTTCGTCCAGGACGCCGTGGAAGGCGTGCAGCTCGATGCCCTGCAGCTCGATCGTCACACCCGGACCGTACCCCGCTCGATCGCCGCGGCAACGGCGAGCGCCTCGACGTGCGAGCGGACGTCGTGCACGCGAAAGAGCGTCGCTCCGCGGTCGAAGGCGGCGACCGCGGCTCCGACCGATGCCGCGTCGGTGCCGACCTTCGCCCGGGGGCCGTCGACGACCCGGGCGAGCGTCGACTTCCGGGAGAGCCCGACGAGCACCGGTCGGCCGATCGAGACGATGCGATCGAGGCGCCTGACGAGCTCCAGGTTCTGCTCGGGGGTCTTCCCGAACCCGATTCCGGGGTCCAGGCAGACGCGCTCCTCCGCGACTCCCGCGCCGACGGCGAAGGCGAGGCGCTCCTCGAGGAAGGAGGCGACCTCGGAGACGACGTCGTCGTAGTGCGGAGCGACCTGCATCGTGCGAGGCTCCCCCTGCATGTGCATCAGACAGAGATCGGCGCTCGCCTCCGCCACGACGCCGGCCAGCTCGGGCTCTCGGCGCAGCGCACTGATGTCGTTCACGAGGACGGCGCCCAGGGCGACGGCACGACGGGCGACCTCGGCGCGCGACGTGTCGATCGAGAGCGGGCAGCCGGCGAGCGCCTCCAGCACGGGGATCACGCGGCGGAGCTCCTCCTCCTCGGAGACCGGGTCCGCACCCGGCCGGGTCGACTCCCCGCCGACGTCCACGAGCTCGGCTCCATCGGCGAGCATCCGCCGTGCTGCATCCGTCGCGTCCACGGTGGATCCATACGAGCCGCCGTCGGAGAAGCTGTCCGGGGTGACGTTCAGGACCCCGACCACCGTGGGGCGCGGCCAACGTTCTGTCGGTGCCTCTCGTCTCATCGGACATGGACGCTAACGCGCCGCGGCGGGGCGAGTCGTCCGGGCGGCGCTCACTCGTCGTCGGGGCCGCGGTGGTGGCGCTGGTGGGCGTCGTCGCAGTCTCGTCCAGCGGCTCGGCGCCGAGCGGGGGCATCCGCGCCCGCCGCCCGTCCGAGGGCCTCGTCGACGCCGCCCTCAGCCTCGCCGTCCTCGCGATGGGCGTCTGCGCGGTCCTCGTGGTCGTGATGCTCTCGTTCTTCGGGCGGTACGGGACCGACGGAGCACCGAGGAAGCGCCGGAGCCCGACCCAGTCCGTGATCACGTTCGTCGTCGCGATGGGGGCGCTCGCCCTCTTCGTGCGCGCGTTCACCGGAAGCGACGGGCCGCGGATCACGCGGCCCGGCGCCGCGGGCGGCTCCGAGGCGAACGCCGCGGGCGGGCCGTCTGCCGGCTACGAGCCGGAGTTCGCGGTCTGGCCCGTCGTGGGCGCGACGGCGCTCGCGCTCCTAGCCCTCGGTGCCTGGTGGCTCTCCGCGCGCGGCCGTCGGTCGGCGCGAGAGGCGTTCACGGCGACCCCCGAGGAGGCGCTCGCAGACGTGCTGGCGACGACGCTCGACGACCTGCGTGCGGAGCGCGATCCCCGCCGCGCAGTGATCGGAGCGTATGCGCGGATGGAGCGCGCCCTCGCCGCGTCGGGGCTTCCACGCCGCCCGGCCGAGGCGCCGCACGAGTACCTCGAGCGCATCGTGGCCGAGGTCGCGCTGTCCCGACGCTCGGCCGGGCGGCTCACGGCGCTGTTCGCGTGGGCTCGCTTCTCGGGGCACGATGTGCGCCCCGAGATGAAGGAAGAGGCGATCGACACGCTCGAGGAGGTCCAGCGGGAGCTCGCCGCCGCCGCGGCCGCGAGGGAGGCCGAGCGCGCCGTGGTAGCCGCATGACCCGCGTCGACAGGACGATCGCGGTCGCCGTCGCCGCCACCTTCTGGGCAGGCGTGTTCCTGATCGCCGTCCCCGAACGGGCCGCCATGATCGCGCACGTCTGGCTCGTCGTCGTGCTCGCGCTCGTCCTCGGCACGGCGCTCGAGCGCCTCAGGCGGAGTGTGCCGCGGCGGGCGTCGGCGTTCGACGCGGCGTTCGCCGCAGTGCCGCCGACCCGGGCCCGTCCCGCGACCCTCGAGCGCGTCGAGCGCGAGGTCACGCTCGCCACGGGCACGGCGTTCGACGTCCATTTCCGCCTGCGGCCGATCGTCAGGGCGATCGCCGCGGGCAAGCTGCTTCGCCGCGGAGTCGACCTGGAACGACGCCCCGACCGTGCGCGCGAGCTGCTCGGGCCGTCCGTCTGGGAGCTCGTGCGCCCCGGACGGCCCGCGCCGGACGACCGTGCCGCGCCGGGGCTGCCGCTCGCCGAGATCGAGCGCGTCGTCGACGACCTGGAACGGCCCGAGTGGAGCTGAGCAAGCTCGCCGAGCACGCGAGCGCAGTGCTCGACGAGGTCGAGCGCGCCGTCGTCGGAAAGCGCGACCGGCTGGAGCTCGTCCTGGCGGGGATCCTCGCCGACGGCCACGTGCTCCTCGAGGACGTCCCCGGTCTCGCCAAGACGCTCACCGCACGGTCGTTCGCCACGGTCACGGGGCTCCGCTTCGCCCGTGTCCAGTTCACGCCCGACCTGCTGCCGTCCGACGTCACGGGCTCGTCCGTCTGGAACCAGCGCGACGCAGCGTTCGAGTTCAGGGCGGGGCCAGTGTTCACGAACATCCTCCTCGCCGACGAGATCAACCGCGCGCCGCCGAAGACGCAGGCCGCGCTGCTCGAGGCCATGCAGGAGCACCAGGTCTCGATCGACGGCGAGACGCACGTGCTCGAGCCGCCGTTCCTGGTCCTCGCGACGCAGAACCCGATCGAGTACGAGGGCACGTATCCCCTCCCCGAGGCCCAGCTCGACCGCTTCGTGCTGCGCACCGGGTTCGGCTACCCGTCGACGGACGACGAGTGGGAGATGCTCGAGCGCCGGCTCGGACGCGGGTCCGACGAGGTGCAGCTCGATCAGGTGGTGGATCGCCCGATCCTGCTGGCGATGCAGCGCGCGATCGAGGAGGTGCACGTCGACGAGAGCGTCGGCCGCTACGTGGTCGACATCGTCTCCGCCACGCGCGAGAGCCCGAGCGTGTCCGTGGGGTCCAGCCCGCGCGGATCGCTCGCGCTCGTGAAGCTGTCGCGCTGCCGTGCGGCGCTCGCGGGCCGGGACTTCGTGACCCCGGACGACGTGAAGAGCGTCGCGGTCCCGGCCCTTGCCCACCGACTCGTGCTCCGCCCGGAGCTCTGGGTACAGAGACGGAGCGGCGAGGACGTCGTGCGCGAGCTCCTCGACGAGGTCCGGACGCCGGCGACCGAACGGCTGTGACGCGCTCGGCCGACGCGCGGCTGGGCGCCTACGCGGCCCTTGCCGCGGCCGGGCTCGTGGCCGCGCTGGCCCTCCGGCGCTCGGAGCTCGCAGCGGTCGCCGCACCGTTCGCTCTGCTCGTCGCCCTCGGACTCCAGGCGCCCGTGCCGCGACTCCGGGCCTGGCTCGACGTCGACCGCGAGCGCGCCCTCGAGGGCGACTACGTCGACGCGGTCGTGACGGTGCGCACGACCGCTGCGGTCGACCGGCTCGAGGTGGGTCTGGCGCTGCCGGAAGGTGTCGAGCTCGCCGAGGGCAGCAACCCCGTCGCCATCCGCCTCGCGGAGGACGAGGAGCGCGAGCTGCCGCTCCGCCTCCGCTGCAGCCGCTGGTCGTCGGTGGAGCTCGGGGACGTCTGGCTCCGTGCACGCGACCGGATCGGTCTCGTCCGCTTCGAGGGGCGCCTCGACCGCCGCCGGCCGCTGCGGATCTACCCGACCCCGGAGCGCCTGCGCAGGCTCGTCAGCCCGGCCCATACGCAGGCCGCGACGGGGTCCGAGGTCGCTCCGATCCGCGCGGAAGGGCTCGAGTTCGCGGACACCCGCCCGTTCGTCGCCGGCGACCGCGTCCGCTCCATCAACTGGCGTGCGACCGCACGGCGCGGTTCGCTCGTCGTCAACGAGCGCCACCCCGAGCGCAATGCCGACGTGGTGGTGTTCCTCGACAGCTTCGCGGAGGCCAGGGCGTCCGGGGAAGGGACGCTGGAGGAGGCGGTCCGCACCGCGGCGACTCTCGCGAGCCGGTTCCTCGAGCGTCGCGACCGCGTGGGGCTCGTCGCCTTCGGCGGGATCCTCCGCTGGCTCGAGCCCGGCGGCGGGCTCGTGCAGCAGTACCGGCTGGTCGATGCGCTCCTCGAGACCGGGGTCGAGTTCAGCTACGCGTGGAAGGACGTCAACGTGATCCCCGCGCGCACGCTGCCGCCTCGCGCCATGGTGGTCGCCGTGACCCCGCTGCTGGACGAGCGAGCGATTGCCGCGCTCGTCGACCTGCGAGGGCGCGGTCACGATCTCGTCGTGCTGGAGATCTCGCCCGAGCCGTACCTCGAGCCAAGCCGAGACCCCACCGACCGGGCCGCGCTCAGGCTCTGGCGGCTCCAGCGCGCGGAGCTCCGCGCGAGCTTCGAGCGGCTGGGCGTGGCGGTGGCCACGCTCGAGGACGACACCACGGTCGAGGAGGCGCTGGAGGGGGTGAGGGCATACCGGCGTCACGCCCGCCTGGTGCGTCGCTAGCCGCGGGAGCCGCCGCGGTCGCGGTTTCGCTCGGCCTGGCCGTGTGGCTCGCCGTCGCGGCGAGCGACGACGCGACCGCGCCGGTGCTCGCCCTGGGCCTGGCAGGATCTGCCGCGGCCGCCGGCGCGCTGTTCCGGCCGGTCGCGCTCGGCCCCTCGCTCGCCGCCTCGGCGGCCGCGTACGCCGTGCTCCTGGCAATCGACGAGCCGCCGCTCGACAGCCGCGCGGCGGGAGTCGCGGCCGCGCTGCTGGCGGTCGGGGAGCTGACCGGCTGGTCGCGCGAGCTCGCCTCCGCGACGACCGACGAGCCCGGCGGTGCATGGCGGCGGCCGATGTGGATCGCGGCCGCCGTCGCCGGAGCTGCGGGCCTCGCCTGGGTACTGGTCGCGATGGTCGACATCGCTCGCGTCGAGGGGCTCGCCGTGGAGGCGGTGGGCGCGCTCGCCGCGCTCGCGGTGGTGCTCCTGCTCGTGAGGCGTTCGGCGGCCTGAAGCGCGCCCTGCGCTACGAGGCGGCGGGATCGGGCGGCGGCTGCATGGCCGCACCCGGAAGCGGCCTCGGCGACGGGCGCAGCGCGGGCTTCTTCTCCTGCTCCGCCGTCGGCTCCTCGGCCGGAGGCGTCTCGTCGACGAAGACCGACTCCTCCGGCTCGCCCTGGATGAGGCGCTCGAACTCGGTCTTGTCGATCGTCTCGCGCTCGATCAGGATCGCGGACAGGCGGTGGAGCTCGTTCATGTGCTCCCGCAGCACGGTCGTCGCCTTGTCGTGCGCCTCCTCGATCACGCGGCGGATCTCGTCGTCGATCTCCTTCGCGATCTCCTCGGAGTAGTCGGGCTCCGCGCCCATCTCGCGTCCGAGGAACGGCATGTCGTGGTTGCGACCGAGCACGCGCGGGCCGAGCTTCTCGCTCATCCCGAAGCGCATGATCATCTGCTTGGCGGTCGAGGTGATCCGCTCGATGTCGTTCGCGGCGCCGGTCGTCACCTCGTTGAAGACGAGTTCCTCCGCGGCACGGCCTCCGAGCGTCATCGCCATCTGGTCCATCAGCGTGCCCTTGGTGGTCAGGTAGCGGTCCTCGGCCGGCAGCGAGATCGTGTACCCGAGCGCCTGGCCGCGGCTGACGATCGAGATCTTGTGCACCTCGTCGGTGCCCTCGAGGTAGTAGCCGACGAGCGCGTGACCCATCTCGTGGTAGGCGGTGATCTTCCGCTCCTTCTCCGAGAAGAGGCGCGACTTCTTCTCCGGGCCGGCGATCACCCGCATGATCCCTTCCTCGAGCTCGAACTGGCCGATGGTCTTCGAGCCGCGGCGCGCCGCGAGGAGGGCCGCCTCGTTGATCACGTTCGCAAGGTCGGCGCCGGTGAAGCCGGGCGTCGCAGCCGCGAGCACGTCGAGGTCGATCTCCTTGTCGAGCGGCTTGCCCTTGGCATGTACCTCGAGGATCTGCTGGCGGCCCTTCCGGTCGGGCCGGTCGACGACGATCTGGCGGTCGAAGCGGCCCGGGCGGAGCAGCGCCGGGTCGAGGATGTCCGGCCGGTTCGTGGCCGCGATCAGGATGATGTTGTCCTTCAGCTCGAAGCCGTCCATCTCGACGAGGAGCTGGTTCAGCGTCTGCTCGCGCTCGTCGTGGCCGCCGCCGAGGCCGGCGCCGCGGTGGCGGCCGACGGCATCGATCTCGTCGATGAAGATGATGCACGGGCTGGCCTGCTTCGCCTGCTCGAAGAGATCGCGCACGCGGGAGGCGCCGACGCCGACGAACATCTCCACGAAGTCGGAGCCGGAGATGGAGAAGAACGGCACGCCCGCCTCGCCCGCGGTCGCCCGCGCGAGCAACGTCTTACCGGTGCCGGGAGGCCCGTAGAGCAGGACGCCCTTCGGGATGCGCGCCCCGAGCGCCTGGAACTTCTTCGGGTTCTCGAGGAACTCCTTGATCTCCTGGAGCTCCTCGACCGCCTCGTCCGCGCCGGCCACGTCCTTGTACGTGACCTTGGGCGAGTCGGGAGACATCCGCTTGGCACGGCTCTTGCCGAAGCTCATCACCTTCGAGCCGCCGCCCTGCATCTGGTTCATCAGGAAGATCCAGAACCCGATCAGGAGCAGGAACGGCAGGAAGCCGGTCAGGAGCGCCCACCAGGCGCTCGTGCCGATGCCCTTGGAGTCGAACGTGACGTTCTCCTCCTCGAGGACCTTCTGATAGGCGACCTGCGACTGCGGCGACGGGTAGTTGACCTTGACCTTCTGGCCGGAGTCCAGCACCGCCGTGATCGACTGGCGGTTCGGCGAGAAGGTGACCTCGCTGACGTTGCCCTGCTTGGTCTGCTGGATCAGCTGGGAGTACGTGAGGTCCTGTCCGCTGTCGCGGCGCGGCATCAGCGTCTGGCTCGCCAGGTACACGAGCAGCACGATCACGACCAGCGGGAAGAGCGCGCTGCGGAAGAAACGATTCACGTGATCCGGAGGGTAGCAGCGTGACCCTGCGGATCAGGATCGCGCCCGGGGTCCCTTAACCGGTTGGAAATGCCCGCTCGACCCCGAAAGTGCCTGCATCAGAGGCCGTTCGGGATCAGATCCGGATGGAGGACGCCGATGTACGGGAGGTTTCGGTACCGCTCCGCGAAGTCGAGGCCGTAGCCGATCACGAAGCGGTTCGGGATCTCGAACCCGACGTAGCGGACGGGGACCTCCACCTCGCGACGTTCCGGCTTCGTGAGCAGCGCGCAGATCTCGAGCGACGCTGGCTTCCGTGCGCCGAGCGTACGGCGCAGGTACGAGAGCGTCAGGCCCGAGTCGATGATGTCCTCGACGACGAGCACGTCGCGACCCGAGATGTTGATCTCCAGGTCTTTCAGGATCCGCACCACGCCGGACGAGTCCGTGCCGGCCCCGTAGCTCGAGATCGCCATGAAGTCGATCTCGCACGGGACTGTCAGCTCGCGCATCAGGTCGGAGATGAAGAAGATCGCCCCTTTCAGCACGCCGACCAGGAGGAGGTCGCGACCCTCGTAGTCCGCCGAGATCTCGGCGCCGAGCTCCACGACCCGGTTGCGCAGGGTCTCCTCGTCGATCAGGACTTCCCCGACGTCCGAGTGGACGGTGGTCAACCGTCCTCCCGTGAGACCCGCACCGTGCCCTCCCAGCCCGGTGCCTCCTCCAGCCCCGCGACCGCGACGACCTCGCCTTCCTCCGTCGCGACCAGGGGCCAGGCATCCCGCTCCCCCCTCGGCACCTTCGCGTCCACGAGCACATCCTGCACCTTCCGCGATCTGCCCGCGAGGCGATCCCCCGGGCGCCGCGGGCGCACGACGAGGCCAGGGGCGTCCGTCTCCAGCCTCCAGGGGCCCCACTCGACGGAGCCCTCGAGCCGCAGCGTGTCGTAGGCGCGAACCGCGCGGATGCCGCCGCCGAGGTCGGCGGAGCGTGTTCCCTCGCGTGAGCTCAGGAGCTCCACGAGCGACGCCTCGAGCCCTCGCGGCAGTCGTGGCCGCTCGGCTGCGAGGGCGAGCAGGTTCGCCCGCGCGCGCGGATCGAGCTCCTCGAGAAGCGGCATGAGGCGCTCGCGGATGAGCCCGCGCTTCGTGCCCGGGTTCGACGTGTCCATGCGCCACTCCAGCCCGTGGGCGGCACAGTAGGCCTCGGTCTCCTCGCGCCAGAGCGGGAGGAGCGGCCGGACGACACCGTCGGCCCGGCGGGCGCGAATCCCCCGCGTCGAGCCGCTCGAGACGAGGCGATAGAGGATGGTCTCGACCTGGTCGGAGGCAGTGTGCCCCGTCGCGCGCAGCCCCTGACCCTCGGTCAGCTCGTAGCGGACGGCGCGGAGCTCCGCCTCGTTCCCGGCCGACGGCGCGTGGATGACCTCGGCGGCGAAGGCGGCCGCGCAGTGCTCGGCGTCCGCGTCGGCCTCCGCGCCGCGGAGGCCGTGGTGGACATGGACGGCCCGCACCCGGTACCCGAGCTCGCCGAGCACGTGCCAGAGGCACGTCGAGTCCGGGCCGCCCGAGACGAGGCAGGTCACCTCGGCGCCGGGGGGAATCAGCTCCCCGGCGCGGATGTGCGCCTCGACGCGCTCGAGCACCTCCACGCCCCGAAGTGTGCCCGACTCGGCCGTCGGAGCGCCCGCTCGCGGGCCGCGGGAGGCGGGCTCGGCAGTCAGCCGGGCAGATCGGCGAACCGCGGCGCGGACGCCCATGCGCGCAGCGTCTCGGCCGCGAGCGCGACCGCTTCGGCGTCGAGCGCGTGCGGAGTCGCGTGGGGAACGTTCCCGATGCGAGCCGGTGGGAAGCGGCCCTGCGCCGCCTCGAGGACGTGCCGGATCGGAAGTGCGTGGGAGACCGCCAGGACGACCCCCTCGGGCCGCTCGAGGAGAGTGTCGAGGGCCGCCGCGAACCGCGCAGCCGCCTCGATCCTGCTCTCGCCGCCTCCCGGGCAGGGAGCGTCGGGCGCGTTCGCCCAGGCCCACTCCCGGTAGTCGGCGAGGGGGCCTCCTTCGAACGACCCGAAGTCGATCTCCCCGAGCCCGCGGGACACGACCCGCTCCACGTCACGGCCGCCGAGCGCAAGCTCGAGCGTCTCCTGCGTTCGCAGGAGAGGCGTCGCGACCCCGAGCCCGACGTCCGCGTGCGCGAGCGTCTCGCGCAGGCCGAGCGCCTCCGCGACCCCCTGCTCGCTCAGGCCCTCTCCCGGAGGCTTCGAGCTGACCCGATCGGAGACGTTGGAGCGCGCGTGCGCATGCCGGACGAGCAGCAGAGCTCTCAGAAGAGAACGCTCCGGTAGTCGAGCACGTGCTCCATGCCGACCGCCTCGTAGAGCCGGATCGCGGGCGTGTTCTCGGCACGCACGAAGAGGCAGACGGCGGGCACCTCGTCGAGCAGCAGCCGGATCAGGTCGCGCAGCGCGCGAGCGGCGTACCCGTGCCGGCGAACCGGGGGGTCGACCCAGACCTGCTGCAGCTGGACGGCCTTCGGCGTCCAGGCGGACGCCTCGGCCTTGAACAGGATCGCGTCGTCCTCGAGCCAGACCCACGAGCGACCCTCCTCGATCTGGAGCCGGGTCCGCCACCGGAACCCGTTCGGGTCGCGACGCAGCGGGTCGACGCCGAGCTCCTCGTAGTGCGCGCTCGCGCAGGCCGGAACGAGCAGGTCGAGGTCGGCCCTGGTCGCCCGTCGAAGTGCCGTGTTACCGGGCTCCGGGGGCGTCCTGGAGACGTATACCGGCTGCCCGAGCCTGTCCTCGCGGGGCCGTCCGAGCCGCCGCCGGGCCTCGCCCCAGAGTTCGCTGACGGCCTCCTGCTCGCCGATCAGCATGCGCGGCGCAGCCCGCGCGGCGACGTCGGCGAACGCACCGCAGCCGCGGCCCGACGGGACGACGTTCGTGCCCAGGTGGCAGAGGGCGACGAGGCCCGCGTCGCCCTCGAGCCCGACGAAGCGCCCGTTCCCTCGCCTCGCGACGTCCTCGAGGAACACACGCTCGACGGGGCCATCGGCGCAGTAGGCGAGGATCTGCTCGGTCGACGGCTCGACGAGGCGGGCGCGCATCGCAGCACACTCTAGGCGCGAAGCCGTAGGCTTCCCCGCCATGCCGATCCACGTGCGCGCAAACGAGGGCGACTACGCCGAGGCCTGCCTCCTGCCCGGCGACCCGCTACGGGCCAAGTACATCGCCGAGACCTTCATGGAGGACGTCGTCCAGCGAAACAGCGAGCGGGGGATGCTCGGGTACACCGGCACCTTCCAGGGCAAGCCCGTCTCCGTCCAGTCGAGCGGAATGGGGTGCCCGTCCGCGGCGATCGTGATCGAGGAGCTCGTCCAGCTCGGAGTGAAGAAGATCATGCGGGTCGGGACCTGCGGAGGCCTCCAGCAGGATCTCACGATGGGCGACCTGATCATCGCCCTCTCTGCAACGCCGGCGGACGCGACCGCGCTCCACTACCTCAGGGGCGAGCCCCACGCGCCGACGGCCGACTTCGGTCTCGTCCACGAGGCGGTGCACCAGGCAAAGCAGCTCGGCAAGCCCGTCCGCGTCGGCCCGATCGTCTCGAGCGACATCTTCTACCAACCCGATGAGGGGCTGGCGGGACGCTGGTCCGAGCGCGGGATCCTCGCGGTGGAGATGGAGGCGGCCGTCCTCTTCACGCTCGGCGCACTGCGGCGGATCCAGACCGGCTGCATGCTGATCGTCTCGGATGTGGTCGTCGAGGGCGAGTTCATCCGCATCACCGACGACGAGATGAAGTCCGCCGTCGACCAGATGACGGAGCTCGCGCTGGCCACCGTGACCGCGTGACGCACCGGGCCGGGCCGAGGCCTCACCGCTCGTGACGCCACCCGACACCCGCACCGTCTTCCTCGTCAACCCGGCGGCGGCGAACGGCTCGACCGGTCGCCGGTGGCCCGAGCTCGCGCGGCGGGCGGCCGCGGCGGGGCTCGAGGGGAGCACACTCTTCAGCGAGCGGCCGGGTCATCTGGCCGAGCTCGCGCGCGAAGCCGCGCTCGACGGGGCCGGGCGGCTCGTGGTGGTGGGTGGCGACGGGTCCGTCAACGAGGTGGCGAACGGGCTCGCGGGGATCGGAGCGACCCCGGAGGTGGCGGTCGTCGCGCGCGGCACGGGCTGGGACTTCGTGCGCACGTTCGGGATACCGAGGAAGATCGAGCAGGCGGCCGAGGTCGCGCTCGAGGGCGAGGTCCGAGCTATCGACCTCGGTCGGGTGACCTACCGCGCCTGGGACGGCTCCGAGGCCACCTCGGTCTTCGCGAACGTGGCGAGCGCGGGGATGAGCGGCGCGATCGCAAAGCGGGCGAACGAGACGACGAAGATGCTCGGGGGCAAGGCCTCCTATCTCTGGGCGACGTTCGCGGTGTTCTCGCAGTGGCAGGCCAGCGAGATCGAGCTCCTGGTCGACGACGAGCGCCGCACGGGGCGGATGTTCGACGTCGTCGCGGCGAACGGGCGGTTCTTCGGGGGCGGGCTCCAGATCTGCCCCGAGGCGAGCCCCGAGGACGGGCTGCTCGACGTGCTGACGATCGGCGACATCACGAAGCGCGACCTCGTCCTCACGATGCCGAAGATCTACCGCGGGACGCACCTTCCGCACCCGAAGGCGGAGCTGCTCCGCGGTTCGACCGTCACGATCTCCAGCGACAGCCCGCTGCCGATCGAGCTCGACGGAGAGCAGCCTGGCACGACCCCCGTGCGGCTCGACGTCCTCTCGGGGGCGCTCAGGCTGCGCGTCCCGCGCCGGGTCTCGAGCTAGCCGCTCGCCTTCCGGGAAGGTGCCTGCGAGGAGGGCGGCTTCTGCGCCCGACGGAGCGTCGCCACCTCCTTCTCGAGCCTCGTGACGCGCTTCTCGAGCTCGTCCACGCCGCGCATCCGCCTCGAGAGGTCGTCGACGCGGAGCTTCACGTCGTTGAACGCCCGAAGCGCCCGGTCGCCGCCGGGGAGGTCGGCCAGCCGTTGGATGGCCTCCTCACCCTTCCCCGCGAGACGCGCGATCACGTCCTTCTCGTCCGACTTGGTCTCCATGACCGGGCAGTCTAGGGACTCGGGCGCCTGGACGCCCGCGCACACAGGGCCTGAGCAACCTCCGCGAGGGTGGGGCCCGAGGGCTCACGCACGACCGTCGTCGCGTCGGCGTCGTAGGGGGTCTCCTCGAGGTTGAGGATCGCGACGGCGCCGCCGGAACGGAGCGTGTCGGCCGGGAGCCCGGCGACGGGCCACACCTGCAGCGACGACCCCACGACCAGGAGCAGGCCGGTCGCCCGGCAGAGGACCTCGGCACGCGCCATCGCATCGGCGGGCAGGAGCTCGCCGAACATCACCACACCGGGCTTCACGATCGTGCCGCAGGCGCCGCAGAGCGGAGCTTCACGGACGTCGAGCTGCGCGAGAACGCCGTCGAGCGTCTCGCGGGCACCACATGCGAGGCATGCGAACTGCCGGATCGACCCGTGCAGCTCGACGACGTCCTCGCTCCCCCCTCGGCTGTGCAGCAGGTCGATGTTCTGTGTCACCACGGCGCGCACGTGCCCGGATCGCTCGAGCTCGGCGAGGGCGAGGTGTCCCGCGTTCGGCTCGGCCGCCAGCAGGCCTCCGATCCGGGGGCCGTACCAGCGCCAGACGCGGAGCGGGTCGCGGCGGAACGCGTCGATCGAGGCCACCTCGAAGGGATCGACCTCGGCCCAGATGCCCGCAGCGGAGCGGAAGTCCGGGATGCCACTCTCCGTGCTCATCCCCGCGCCCGTGAGGACGACCGCCGGGCCGCGTTCGCGGATCAGCGAGGCGAGCTCGGCCGCGGTTCCCACGCGAGCATCGTAGAGGCGAGATATATCTGCCCACCGTGGACGGGTTTCCCTTCTCGCAGGACGTTCGCATCCGCTTCGCCGAGACCGATGCGCAGGGGATCGCGCATCACGCGTCCTACGTCGTGTGGCTGGAGGAGGCCCGCGTGGCGTATCTGGCGGCCTTCGCCGGCGGCTACCGCGCGATCCGCAAGCGGGGCATCGAGGCGCTCACCACGGCTGTTCACGTCGAGTACGAGCGCGCAGCCGTGTTCGACGACGTCCTCACGATCCACGTTCGCTGCGGCGAGATCCGGGGCGCGCGGTTCCGGTACGAGTACGTCGTCGAGCGCGACGGAGAGCGCATGGCGACGGGCTGGACTGCGCATGCGATCGTCGATGCGGAGACGCAGCGCCCGACGCGCGTGCCCGCCTGGTTCGTCGAGGACGTCGTCAGGGCCGAGGCGTCTGCGGGACGGTCCCCCGCCTGACCGTCGTGTCCGCGGGTGCCTCGGG
The DNA here is from genome assembly GCF_035710885.1 of Gaiella sp. GTDB lineage: Bacteria > Actinomycetota > Thermoleophilia > Gaiellales > Gaiellaceae > Gaiella. The sequence goes on from NZ_DASTCS010000016.1 coordinate 24,957, forward strand.
CTCGTCCGCCGCGGTCGTGGTGGGCCGCTCGGGCTCCACGGGCTTCGGCCGGGGCTTCGTCCCCAGCCGGACGACGGTCGGCTCGCCGACGTAGTACGAGCTCCACGTGGTGTCGTACATGAGCGTCCCGTCGGGCGCGTACACGCGGCGGGTGACGCTGGTCCTCCGGGGCGGCGCCCCGAACTGCTCGACGACCTTCTGGCCCTTGAACATCGTGTCGTCGTCGATCCGCTTCCACGGCACCTTGCCGACGACCTCGAGCGGAGCGGTCTCGGTCTCGACGCGGCGCCCGGTCGGCGCGCCGTAGAGGTTGACGGTGAGAGAGCCCGACCCCACGAACGTCCTGACCAGGATCCACCTGTTCGTGTCGTTCCTGAACACGAGATCGAGATCCGGGTAGTTCACGGTGGCGTCGCGGCCGAGCGGGTAGTGGCTGATGTAGAGCGCGTGGTTCGTCCGCTTCTCGATCGAGAGCCCCGCCTCGAACGCCGCGTTGAAGACCGTGGTCGAGACCTGGCAGACACCGCCGCCGATTCCGTTCTCCAGCTCGCCGTTGATGATCACGGGCGCCTCCTCGAAACCCTTGGCGGCGTTCCGCTCGCCGGTCGTCTCGTTGAAGGAGAAGCGCGCTCCAGGCGCCACGAGCGCCCCGTCGATCAGGTTCGCGACGAGCTGGACATTGTGGAGCCGCCCCGGGGTGCCGCCGTAGGTCGTCGTGTACGAGCCGACGATGCCGGTGATGCCCATCGCCTTCGCTTCCGCCGTCGTCCGCGCCGGGTCGGTCGTGGAGGTCGCGACCGAGGCCACGCGGCTCGTGCCCGAGAGCATGGCCTTCTCGACCGCCGCCCGCGCGGCGGCGACGTCGAGCGTGCGGCCGGGCCGGGACGGGACGAGCTCGATTCCGCCCGAGACGACCCTGAAGGTCGCGTCACGCGGCGCCAGGTCGACGCTCGACTTCAGCGACGCCAGCCACTGCCGCGCCTTCGGGCCGCCGAGCCCCACGCGCGTCTCACCGCCGCGCGGCAGCTCGAGGAGCTGCGCCAGCCGCCAGCGCGGGAGCCGGAAACGGGTTTCGCCGACCTGGAGCGTCACCGGCGCCGAGACCGCCGTCCGCGCGGCGAGCGCTGCTTCGGCGAGCTGCTCCCGCCTGACCTTCGGCTCGGTGCGGGAGACGGGCAGCCTGACCGGTGCGCCGCGCTCGAGCGAGGCGAGCGCCGACACGATCGTCGCGGACGCCCTCGCGCGGTCGAGGCGCAGGCCCGCCCGCGCGGGGGTGTAGGCGATCCGGAGGCCGCGGCGCACGAGCCCCGCGTCGACCGCGGGACGGTCGACCGCGTCCGCTACCCCGTCGACGGCGAACCGGACCACGGACGGATACGCCTGGACGTGCGGCACCACATCCGTCCCGAAGAGACGGGTCTGGACGCGCTTCAGGCCGCGGAGCGGAGCGAATCCGCCGCCCGCCTCGGCCGCGCTCCGGACGGCCCCCTGCCAGTCCTGGCGTACGCCCAGCTGGGACGCGGTGTACGAGAAGGTCCGACCGCCTGCGACGAACCGGACGGGTGTCCGCTGGAGCCTGTCGAAGCGGCGTTCGAGCGCTTGCGTGGCACCGGCGATCTCGAGCCCGCCGACGTCGAAGCCCGCGACCGTGGTCCCCGCGGGGAGCCGGTCCGGAGACCCGGCGAAGAGCACCGCAGCCAGGAACGCGGACAGGACGACCAGACCGACTGCGAGGACGGCCCTGCGCACCGCGAGCCGGGGAGGCCGTCGGCGGCGCGCCACTCCCGAAACGCTGGACGCGCCGGATGACACGACCCGGAAATGTAGCCGAGCGCCGGACGCCCTCTTCTCACCCGTTCGAGGGGGAAACCCGCTCGAATCCGCGCTCAGAAGACGAACAGCTCGACGCCGCCGGAGACGTTCAGCTCGATGCCCGTGACGTACGAGGCGAGGTCGGAGCAGAGGAACGCGATCGCGTTGGCGATGTCCTGTGGCTCGCCCGGTCGCCTGAACACCGTCCGGTTCGCGATTCGCTCGTTCATGGCCGCGTTCGCCATGTGAAAGGCCTCCGTCCCGATGATCCCGGGGACGATCGCGTTGCAGGTGATCCCGTGCCGGCCGCCTTCCATCGCCAGTGTCTTCGTCAGGCCCAGAAGCCCTGCCTTCGTCGTCGAGTAGCTCGCCTGCCCGAACCCGCCGAGCGTCCCTGCGACGGAGGCCATGTTCACGATGCGCCCCCACCGCCGCTCGCGCATGTGGGGCCAGGCTGCCTGCGCGCAGTTGAACGCGCCCGTGAGGTTGACGCGGAGGTCGCGCTCCCAGAGGTCGAGGCGCTGGTCGTGGAACTGGCCGACGTGGTCGAGCGTCCCCGCGTTGTTGACGAGGATGTCGACGGAGCCGAGCTCGGCCACGACCCGAGCGACCGCGGCGTCGACCTGCGCGCGGTCCGTGACGTCGCACCGGACCGGAAGCGACCTCTGCCCGAGCGAGCGGATCTCCTCGACCGTCGACTCCGTGTGCACCATGCCCTGCGCAACAGCTGCCTGCGCGAGCACGCCGTACTCCTCCGCGGCGCTCGTGTCGGACTCGACGAGGATGTCGGCGATCGCGACGTCGGCGCCTGCGCGGGCGAGCGTCAGGGCGTCCGCTCGGCCGAGCCCACGCGAGCCGCCGGTGACGAGCGCGACACGGCCGGAGAGGTCGATCTCGAGCGACACACGGCGATCCTATGCGGGCGGCGGCACCTCCGACACGACGAGCTTCACCTTCGCCGCGTGCCCCGGCTCACGCTCGATGGCCGCCACGAGCTCGACCCGGACCGGAGCCGCCGCGCCTGCGTCCGAGAGCGCGGATCCGACCGCGCGGCGCACCTTCTCCGCAAGGTCTCGCCGAGCCGAGCTGCGCGCGACGATCCTGACGAGCAGACCGTCGTGCCGGTGGACGATCTGGTACTGCAGGGCGTCCAGCAGCCTTACGAACGGCGCGCGCAGCCGGTACGGGTGCACGGCGACCACCCCGCCGCCCACACCGGGCAGCCGAAGCACGTCGTCGCTCCGGCCGTCGATCCGCGCGATCCGGTCGAACGGCCTGCCACTCGGATCCCGCCCGGTCTCGAGCAGGACGGCGTCCGACAGCTCGTAGCGGATCAGCGGCTGCGACATGTTGACGAGATTCGTGAGGAGCACCCGGGCTCCGAGCGTGCCGGGCGGCGCGGGGCGGTTGGCGTCGTCGACGACCTCCACGATCGCCTCCTCGGACACGTGCATGCCCACGTGGTCGAGCGAGCCGGCGGCGATGACCCCCACTTCGGTCGAGAAGTACCCCTGCACCGGCTTCGTCCACGCGGCCTCGATCCTCCACGCGGCATCGTCGGTCAGGACCTCCGAGGTCGTGAGCACGACGCGCGGGGCGATCGCGAGGCGACCATGCAGCTGCTCCTCCGCGAGGAGGGCGATCACGCTCGGATAGCCGCCGATCACCTCCGGCTGATACGCCTCGAGCGCCGGGATCATCTCGCGCAACGGTGTCGTCACGGAGACCCTGGGCGCGCCGCTGCGCCCGGCCTGCATCGCGGCGATCACCTGTTGCGACAGGTGCAGCGCGCTGGGTGCGCCGACTCCGACGATGCGGGTGGTCGGAGTCATGCCGAGCCGCGCGAACGATCGGATGAAGACGCCGACCCAGTGCGCGAACTCCGCCTGCGAGTAGACGAACAGCCCCGGCACCCCGGATGTCCCGGAGGTCGAGAAGACGCGGTACTCGCCCAGGTAGAGCGCCCCCGCATCGGCGTGGCCGAGGAACGGCTCGATGTTTGCCAGTCGCAGGCGCGGGTCGGTGACCACGGCGTCGAACTGCTCCATGAGCACGCGCTTGGACAGGGTCGGCAGCTCGGCAAGCTCCGCGCCCTCGGCTCCGGAGCCGAGCACCTCGCGGTAGTAGGGCGAGCGCCGGACGGCGTGCCGGATCAGCGCGCGCAGGCGCTCTCGCTGGTACTCGGCCAGCTGCTCGCGCGACCAGCGGTCGCGCTGCAGGAGCTCGGCGCCGTGCGCTCCGATCCTCGCGGGGTCGAGCGGATCGACCGAGGTTGCGGCGACGGTCGTCATGGGTCACTCCTCCCTGGTAACCGTGAGCCCGCGCATCAGCGCGGCGTTGATCTCTGCAAAGACCTCCGGCGACACCGCGTCCGGGTCGAGCCGGCGCTCTGCGCTGTATCCGCGCGCGAGCACCGACGACGCGCGCGCGGCCTCCAGCGCGGGTACCCGCAGCCTCAGGCCGTGTCGCTCGACGAGTGCGTTGATGACGTCGGAGATGGCGAGCAGGAACCGCTCGCGCGTGCGGACGTACTCGCGCCGTACCGACTCGTCCCGCGCGGCGTGCGAGACGAACTCCGCGAGCGTCGCCAGCCAGTCGGGATCGCGTTCGTCCGCAGCGGCCATGAACCGGCCGACGGCGGCGATGGCGTCCTCGTACGTCGGCTCTTCCAGCATGAGCTCGACGTACGCGGCGATCCGCGCGTCGTAGTGCGCGCCGAGCAGCGCGAGGTACAGATCGTCCTTGCCTGCGAAGTTCGAGTAGACCGCGCCCTTGGTATAGCCGGCCTCCTCGGCGATCTCGTCGAGCGAGGCCCCGTGGAACCCCCGCCGCAGGAAGACCGTCCGCGCGGCGAGCAGCAGGTCTTCGCGCGTGCGCGCCTTCCGTTCGCTGCGTGAGACGCGGGTGGCCATTGGATACCGTCGGTATTCATATACCATCGGTATCTAAGTGTCAACCGAGGTAGAACGCGACCATGCGGAAGGTGAGCACGGAGGAGCGGCGGGCGCGGCTGACCCGGCGCCACTTCCTCGCCCCGGACGCGAAGGCCCGGTCGTTCGTCGAGCTGGCCCGAGAGCTCGTCGGTCTGCACGCCTCTGATCCCGCGTCCGTCTACCTGGCGGCGCATGCGCGAGTCTCCGACGCGTCGGTGGCAGAGATCGAGCGAGCGCTCTACGACGACCGGACGGTACTCCGCATGATCGGCATGCGGAGGACGATGTTCGTCGTGCCGCTCGACCTCGCGGCCATCGTGCGCGCCGCCTGCACGAACGCGATCGCGGCGGCACAACGCCGGCGTTACGCCAAGGTGATGGAGGAAGCCGGTATCACCCGCGACGGTGCCGAGTGGCTGGAGGCGGCCGGGCGGGACGCGCTCGCCGCGCTCGAGGCCCGCGGACAGGCGTTCGCAGCGGAGCTGTCCGCAGACGTCCCGCGCCTGCGGGAGAAGCTGACGTACGGCGAGGGCAAGTCCTGGGCGGGCAGTCAGAGCATGACCACATGGGTCCTCTTCCTGCTTGCGGCGGAGGGAAGGATCGTGCGCGGCCGCCCGCGCGGGACGTGGACCGGGAGCCAGTGGAGCTGGGTACCCGCGCCCTCGTGGCTCGACGAGCCCTTGCCCGAGTTGGACGCCGACACCGCGCGCGCCGAGCTCGTACGGCGCTGGCTCGGCGCGTTCGGGCCGGGGACGCTCACCGACCTGAGGTGGTGGTCGGGATTGACGGCCGCCCAGGTCAAGGCGGCGTTGGCGGCGATCGCCGCAGTGGAGGTCTCGCTGGACGGGGGCACGGGGCTCGTGCTGGGCGACGACGACGAGCCGGTCCCTGCGCCGGAGCCGTCTGCCGCCCTGCTACCTGCGCTCGATCCGACGACGATGGGCTGGAAGGAGCGCGACTGGTACCTCGGCGCCCACGCGGTCATGCTGTTCGACACGAACGGCAACGCCGGCCCGACCGTCTGGTGGGACGGCCGGGTCGTGGGCGGCTGGATGCAGCGCAAGGACGGAGAGGTCGTCTACGGCCTGCTCGAGGACCTGGGTGCCGACGCTCGGGCCGCGATCGACGCCGAGGCGGCGCGGCTCTCGGCCTGGATCGGCGACGTCCGGGTGACACCCCGCTTCCCCACGCCGTTCCACCGAGAGCTGGCCGGGTAGCGTCGGCAGGGATCCTGCCCCGGGGCCGCCGCACGGCGCGCAGCTGCTACCGCGCCCGAGTGCGCCTCCCGAATGCCCGCCGAGCGGCGAGCGAGCTCACCCCAGGAAGATCTCCTTCGCGATCACGAGCCGCTGGATCTGCGAGGTTCCCTCGTAGATCTGGAACAGCTTCGCGTCGCGCATGAGCTTCTCGACCGGGTACTCCTTGATGTAGCCGTAGCCGCCGAAGACCTGGACGGCGTCCGTCGTGACCTTCATCGCCGTGTCGGCGGCGAAGCGCTTGGCGAAGGAGGAGTACTTCGTCGCCTTCCGGCCCCAGCCCTGGTCGATCATCCACGCCGCCTGCCAGGTGAGCAGCCGAGCGGCCTCGATCTCGGTCGCCATGTCGGCGACGAGGAACGAGACGCCTTGGTTCATCGCGATCGGCATCCCGAACTGGACGCGCTCCTTGGCGTAGTCGACGGAGAGCTCGTAGGCCGCCTGGGCGACGCCCACCGCGCCGACCGCCGTGCCCGGGCGGGTGAAGTCGAGCGTCTGCATCGCGATCTTGAAGCCGTCGCCCTCCTCGCCGAGGCGGTTCTCCACGGGCACCACGACGTCCTGGAAGGCGACCGCGGACGTATCGGTCGCGCGCTGCCCCATCTTGTCGAGGTGCTTCTCGATCGTGACCCCGGGTGTGTCCATCGGGATCACCAGCGCCGTGAGCCCCCTGTGGCCCTTCGACTTGTCCGTGGAGGCGAAGCACACGATCCACGACGCCTGTCCCGCGTTCGTGATGAACATCTTCGAGCCGTTGACGACGTACTCCTCGCCGTTGCGCACCGCGGTCGTCTGGATCCCCGAGACATCCGAGCCGGCGCCGGGCTCCGAGAGCCCGAAGCAGCCGAGGATCGGCTCCGAGACGAGCGGCGCGAGCCACTGTCGCTTCTGCTCGTCGGTGCCGGCGATCAGGAGCGGCCCTGCCGCCAGCCCGTTCGCGCCGATCGAGGTGCCGATGCCCGAGCAGCCCCAGTTGAGCTCCTCCCCGACGAGCATCCCGTCGAAGGCGGAGAGCTCCGGGCCGCCGAGCGACTCCGGCAGGTGGAGGTTCATCAGGCCGAGCTCGTGGGCCTTGGCGACGATGTCGGCGGGGTGCGTCTGGTGCTCGTCGTGCTCCGCCGCCTTGGGGCGAATCTCCTTCTCCGCGAACTCGCGCGCGAGGGCGCGAAGCTCCTTCTGCTCGTCGGTGAGCGCGAACGAGACGCCGTTCGCAAGACCCGTCTCCATGGTCGCCATCGCCTGCTCCTGGGCGTCGATTGACTAGTCAGTCAATAGCCTACCGGCGTGTCCACGGCAGGGCAAGCGCGGCAAGGCGCTCGGTCATTCCGGCCCCGCCATGCCCGGGAGGCCGTCGTCCTCCCGCTGCGGGGCGGGAGCGGTCGGGAGATCCGACGCCAGCCACGCCTCGAAGCCCCCGCTGACGTCGGCGGCCCGCTCGAAGCCCATCTCTACGAGCGCCGCGGCCGCCAGGCTGGACGATTCGCCGTGCGAGCAGATCAGGACGAGCCGCCGATCACGGTTGCCGACGTGAGGGTTGCTCCACCCCGAGGCAGGATCGACGCGCCACTCGAGCACCGTGCGCGGTACGTGGAGGGAACCGGGAACGATGCCGTCGCGTCGGCGGTCGTCGTCGGAGCGGATGTCGACGATCAGCGCCCGGCCGGCGGACGCCGCCTGCCAGGCCTCGTCGGGCGCGAGGCGCTCGATTCGGCTCCGCGCGTCCGCAACCAGGTCGTCCACGCCGCGCACCACCCGGTCCGGCACCCGGGCATCATCTCGTCTGCTCCGTCGTGCTGTCCAGTTGCCGTGGCGCGGCTTCTACAATCAGACCGTCCCCTGCCGGAGGTTCACCCGTGGCGACGACCACCGCAGCACCAGCCGACATCGACCCGCTCGACTTCCTCGCGCTCGACGCGCTCCTCGACGACGAGGAGCGGGCGATCCGCGACACGGTCCGCCGGTTCGTGCGGGAGCGGGTGCTCCCCGAGGTCGGCGACTGGTTCGAGCAGGGGATCCTCCCGCGGGAGCTCGTCCAGGAGCTTGCGGGCCTCGGCCTGTTCGGGATGCACCTGGACGGCTACGGCCTGCCGGGGGCCAGCTCGGTCGCGTATGGCCTCACCTGCATGGAGCTCGAGGCGGGCGACTCGGGCGTCCGCAGCGCCGTCTCGGTGCAGGGATCGCTGGCGATGTACGCGATCTGGCGCTGGGGCTCGGAGGAGCAGAAGGAGCGCTGGCTGCCGGCAATGCACCGTGGCGAGGCGATCGGCTGCTTCGGGCTGACCGAGCCGGACGCGGGGTCCGACCCCGGGGCGATGCGCACCCACGCGCGGCGCGACGGCTCCGACTGGATCCTGAACGGCGCGAAGATGTGGATCACGAACGGCACCATCGCCGACGTCGCGGTCGTCTGGGCGCGGACCGAGGAGGGGGAGATCCGCGGCTTCCTGGTCGAGCAGGGGACGCCCGGCTTCTCGGCCCCGGAGATCCACAAGAAGATCTCGCTGCGCGCCTCCGTCACCTCCGAGCTCGTCCTCCAGGACGTGCGTGTCCCCGGCGAGGCGATGCTGCCCGGCGCCTCCACGCTGCGCGGGCCGCTGTCCTGCCTCAACGAGGCTCGCTTCGGGATCGTCTTCGGAGCGGTCGGGGCGGCGCGCGCGTGCTTCGAGGAGGCGCTCTCGTACGCCAAGGAGCGGATCGTCTTCGGCAAGCCGATCTCCGCCTACCAGCTGACGCAGCAGAAGCTCGCCGAGATGGCGCTCGAGATCAGCCGAGGGTCGCTCGTGGCGCTCCACGTCGGGCGCATGAAGGACCAGGGCACCCTGCGCCCCGAGCACGTCAGCCTCGGGAAGATGGGCAACGTGCGCGGCGCGCTCGAGGTGTGCCGCACGGCGCGGACGATCCTCGGCGGCAACGGGATCACGCTCGAGTACCCGGTCATCCGGCACATGAACAACCTCGAGTCGGTGCTCACGTACGAAGGGACGCACGAGGTGCACACGCTCGTCGTCGGGCAGGCGCTGACGGGCGACAACGCCTTCGGCCGCTGAGGCTCAGGTCTCGTCGGCGAGCGTCTCGTTCGCGGCGGCCTCGGCGCGGGCGAGCCGTGCCACGAACGGGATCGCGAGGATGATCGGCACCCCGAGCACGGGCCAGAGCGCCTGGTAGCCCTCGGTGCTCTCCAGGTAGGGGCCGAGGATGTCGATCACCGCACCCGCCGCGAGCGGGCCGATCACTAGGCCGATCCCCTTCGTCGTCGTCGCGAGCCCGGAGATCGCGCCGCGCTCGCCGGGAGGCATCAGCTTGAAGAGGAGTCCCCAGGCGAGCGTCATGACCGTGCCGCCCGCGATTGCCACGAGGAAGATCACCACGAGGTACCAGCCGTGCCACTCCCGCCCCAGCCCACCGGCGAGGAGCCCGACCCCGTAGATCGCCGACGCGACGGTGATCACGCGCGCGAGCCCGACGCGGTCGCCGATCCTGCCTGCCAGGAGCGCCGCCACGATGTACCCGGCCGCGACGGCTCCGAGGATGTACGTGGAGGTGACGAGGGGCTCGTCGAGCCCGACGGTGACGTAGAGCACGACGAACGTCCGCGCGCCGGCGAAGGTGCCCTCCCACGCCGTGTTCGCGACGAGGAACGTGGCGACGTCGCGGTTCGACCGGAGCACCTGCCACGAGTGCGCGACGTACGTGCGTACGCCCTCGAACACCCGCCCGTGACCGCCGTCCTCCGTCACGAGCACGATCGGGACGAGGCACGCGACCGAGACGACCGCTGCTGCCACGAGGAACGGCGCGGGGCGCCAGAGGTGGAAGAGGAACCCTCCCCCGATCAGCCCGCCGGCGATCGCGATCCCCCGGAAGACGTGCTGGACACCTTGCGCGCGTCCGAACACCCGGTCGGGGAGCACGTCCGGATACAGGCCACGATAGGGCGGCTCGTAGACGTAGTAGGCGAAGAAGAGCGCGAACAGGAGCAGCGCCGTCGTCCACAGGTTCGGCATGAACGCCAGCAGCGCGAGCGCGAACGCCATGGGGCCGAGCGCGGCGAGCATGAACGGCCGCCTGCGGCCGAGCGGCGTGTGGAAGGTGTCGCTCCACGGCCCGATCACGAGCGGCAGCGTCAGCGCAAAGAACCCCTCGGCGGCGAGCACGAGGCCGACCAGTGTCGTCGAGTCGGTGTACCGGCCCAGGATCGGAGGCAGGTACGCCGCGGTCGTCGTCAGCGCCCAGGCCAGGCCGAGTGCGCCCGCCCCGAGGACGAGCGTGTCGCGCCTGGCGGCCGCCTCAGGAGACGACCGGCGTCCTGGCGAGGCCGCCGTGGACGACGTCGACGAGCGTCCGCTCGGCACGGGCGACCTCCTCGTCGCCGTCGGGAAGCCGGCCCATCACCCAGCCGGTGAGGATCTCCTCGAGGCCCCCGTACACCACCCAGCTCGCGAGACGGGCGTCGAGGTCCTCGCGGAACACGCCCTCGGCCTGCCCCTGCTCGATCACCTGTTGGATGACGGCGAAGCCCTTGCCGATGTCGTCGACCTGGCTCGCGAGGTGGGCGCTCCTGCCGACCTCCCGCACCATCACGGTCACGAGGTCGGGGTCGTTGCGCCACGTGCGCAAGAGGATCTTCACGATCCCGAGGAGCTTCTCGTCCGCGGGCTCGTCGGACGCCGCGACCTGCCCGAATCGCTGGAGCAGCTCGCTCCAGTTCTCGCGGAAGACGGTCTCCAGCACCTCGTCCTTGGAGGAGAAGTAGTGGTAGAGGAGGCCGTGTGCGACACCCGCCTCCTCGGCGATGTCGCCCACACGGGAGCCGTGGAAGCCGTTGCGCGCGAACACCCGCACTGCCGCGTCGAGGATCAGGCGGCGCTTCTCCTCGGCGCTCGCGTGCCGGTCGACGCGTGCGATTGAACGGTCAGTCAACGCATGATCAGAATAGGCGGCATGCCAGACGCAGCGCAACGGCCGCTCGACGGCACCCTCGTCGTCGATCTCGCGCGCTACCTGCCGGGGGCCTACGCGAGCCGCGAGCTCCTGCGACTCGGGGCGCGGGTCGTGCGCGTCGAGGCTCCCGGCGGCGATCCGATGCGCAGCGCGGCACCCGCGTGGGACGACGCCCTGCGGCGTGGCAAGGAGTCCGTCGTCTGTGACCTCAAGCGCGACGGGGACTTCGCGCGGGCGCTCTGCGCCCAGGCGGACGTCGTGCTGGAGGGGTTCCGGCCCGGGGTCGCCGCCCGGCTCGGTCTCGGGCCCGAGCACCTGCCGTCCACGCTCGTCTACTGCTCCATCACCGGCTTCGGCGCCGAGGGGCGGCACGCGGCACGGGTCGGCCACGACCTCAACTACCTCGGCTGGGCGGGCGCTCTCGCCGACACGGGGGCGGCGCTGCCGCCCGTCCAGGCGGCCGACCTCGCCGCGGGCGCGCTTGGGGCAGTGACGGGGATCCTCGCGGCGCTCGTCCGGCGCGAGCGGACCGGGGAAGGAGCGCGCCTCGTCGTGTCGATGACCCACGGCTCCCACGACCTGGTCGCCCACCGGGCCGGCGGCGACCCCGTGCCGAGGCTCCTGACCGGCGGGCTCGCCAGCTACGCCGTCTACGAGACCCTCGACGGACGCCTCCTGACGGTCGCCGCGCTCGAGCCGGCATTCTTCTCACGACTGTGCGAGCTGCTGGGACGGCCGGAGCTCGCTGCCCGCCAGTACGAGGGAGGGCAGGAGCTGCTCCGCGCCGAGCTCGCGGAGCTGTTCGCCGAGCGACCTCTCGCCGAGTGGCTTGCGCTGTTCGACGCGGAGGAGGTCTGCGTCGGCCCGGTCGCCACGCTCGACGAGGCCCGGGCCGACCTCGGCCCGTGGGAGGAGCCGCCGCCGGACGTCGAGCTCGGCGCCGACACGGAGCGCTGGCGGGCCGAGCTCGCCGCCGGGCCCTGAGCGGCCGACCGCCGGCACGCCGCGCGCTCGGCATCATGACCGCAGGCAATCGATGCACGAGGGAGGTGGAGCGATGAAGCGGCTCGAGGGACGTGTGGCGCTCGTGACCGGCGGCGCGAGCGGGATCGGCAAGGCGATCGTGGAGCGGCTGTCGAGCGAAGGCGCCGCGGTGCTCGTCACGGACATCGACGACGAGGGCGGTCGCAGCCTGGCGGAGAGCCTCTCCTCCGGAGGAGCGCGGGCCAGCTTCGCGCACCTCGACGTCACGTCGGAACAGGAATGGAACGCGGCCGTCGCCACCGCGGTCGAGGAGCTCGGCGGGCTCGACATACTCGTCAACAACGCCGGGATGGGCGACCTCCACACGATCGAGGAGACGTCCCTGGAGGAATGGCACCGGACGATCGCGATCGACCAGACGGGCGTGTTCCTCGGGATGAAGACCGCCGCCTCTGCGCTCGCCGCGTCAGCGCACGGCTCCGTGATCAACATCAGCTCGATCTTCGGCACGAGCGGCGGCTTCGGGACCTCGCCCGCCTACCACGCTGCCAAGGGCGCAGTCCGCACGCTGACGAAGAACACGGCGCTGCACTGGGTCGAGAACGGCGTTCGGGTCAACTCCGTCCACCCCGGGTTCATCGCCACGCCGATCCTGGCCGAGACCAAGGGGACGCCCTACGAGCAGGCCATGCTCGACCTCACTCCCATGGGACGTCTCGGGCGCCCGGAGGAGATCGCCGCGGGGGTCGCCTACCTCGCGAGCGACGACGCCTCGTTCGTCACCGGCCTCGAGCTCTACATCGACGGAGGCTTCGCCGCCCGCTGAACCTGGGCTGGGCCGGCGGCGGCCGTGAGGCCGAGGGCGGCCGGGAGCGCCAGCAGGGTGTCGATCCGTTCCGGCTCCTCCGGGTACAGGCCGTCGCGGTCGAGCAGGATCGCGCGCATCCCGAGGGCCCGTGCGCCCTCGATGTCGTCGGCGTAGCTGTCACCGATCATCGCCGCCCGGGCCGGAGCTGCGTCGAGCGCCACGAGCGCCGCCTCGAAGATCGACCGGTGCGGCTTCACGTGGCCGTGGCTCATCGAGCCCACGCAGACGTCGACGTCGAGCGCGTGATGGCGCGCGAACTCCTCGAGGTCGCGCTGGCCGTTGGAGACGAGCCCGATCCGCAGCCCGTGCGCGCGAAGCGCCTCGAGCGCCGGGAGCGCGTCCTCGTAGAGGGAGAAGTTCTCGTGCCGCTCCCACGCCCGGACGAGATCGACCGCACACGAGCGCGAGAGGACGGGGTCACCGCCCATCCCGATCACGATGTCCTCCGTGAAGCGCACCCAGAGCTCCTGGTCGTGCTCCAGCTCCGGGTGGCGCTGGAGGTCCGCCAGCGCAGCCAGCCGCGCCGCCTCGTAGCGAGCGCCGTCGAGCGCGAGGCCGTGCCGCGCGCCGATCCGCTCGTAGCCCTCGGGCCCGAGCTCGGGCCCGGGTCGGAAGAGCGTGAAGTCGACGTCGAGGAGAACCGCTTCGAGCACGCGACGAGGATACGTGCGGTTCGGGCGCCTCCGATCGAGGTCAGCGCGCCGCGAAGATCCGTCTTCGGCCCTCGATGCCCTCGAGCACGTGCTCGCCGCGATCCACGAAGTCGAGCCCCGATCCGGCCACGAGGTCGTGCGTCGTGGAGCTGACGAGGACCTCGTCGGCCTGAGCGAGGGAGGCGATCCGGGAGCCCACGTGAACTGCGATCCCGCGCGGCTTCTCTCCGGGCCGCCGCTCGACCTCACCGGTGTGCACGCCGGCACGGACGTCCAGGCCGAGGGGCGCGAGGGCTCGTCGGATCTCGAGCGCGCAGCGGATCGCGCGCGCCGGGCCGTCGAACGCTGCGAGGAAGCCGTCACCGGCCGTGTCGAGCTCCTCACCGGAGAAGCGGCCAAGCTCGCGGCGTACGGCCTTGTGGTGCTGGTCGAGGAGCGCTGTCCAACGGGCATCGCCGAGGTCCTGGACGCGCGCCGTCGAGCCGACGAGGTCGGTGAAGAGGATCGTCGTCAGCACGCGATGGGAAGGCGTTGCCGGACGCGCACCGGTGAGGAACTCCTCGACCTCGTCGAGGATCTGATCGGGTCCGACGGACGGCAGGTGGTCGTCGCCCTCGAGCTCGACGAAGCGGGCGCCACGTATCCGCTCCGCGATGTATCGCCCCTCCTCGATGCGCGAATCGCGATCCCCCGTCCGGTGGATCACGAGCGTCGGGCACTGGACGCTGGATAGGAGCTCTCGCACGTCCGCGCTCGAGTTCATGAGAATCAGGTCGCGGGCGCCCGCCGGGCTGAGCGCCGTTCGGCCGCGACGTAGTAGCCACGCGCCGAGCGCCGCGTCCGCGTTGGGAGCCAGTGTGGAGAGATCGACGTTCTCACCCCAGGTGCGCTCGAGCTCCGCAGCTTGCATGGTCCGCTCCTCCCATGTCGGCGCCCAGGGGTAGTCGTCGTCGGGGTGACACCTCTTCGCGTACGTGCCGTACAGGACGAGCGAGCGAGTTCGCTCCGGGTACGTCGCGGCGAAGAGGACGCACATCGGGCCGCCCTCCGAGTAGCCGAACAGCACTGCGGACTCGCTTCCGGCCGCGTCCATGACGGCACGAACGTCGTCCATGCGCGTCTCGAAGTCGGGCAGGCCGATTGCCCGGTCGGACAACCCGGTACCCCGCTTGTCGAAGCAGATCAGCCGCGCGAACGATCCCAGTCGCTCGAGGAAGCGGGCGTACTCCGGGTACTCCCGGTCGATCTCGAGGTGCGAGAAGAAGCCCGGGACGAGAACGAGATCGAATGGCCCGTCACCGGTCAGCTGGTAGGCGATGTTGACGTCGCCGCTCCGCGCATACCGGATCGGTGCGTCCATGGTGAGAAGGATCGCACGCGCGCTCGCCTTCGCGAGGCTCCACCGGAGCGCCGACTTTCCCGCGTGGCTCCCATCCGCCCACGACGAAGCGATGGACCGTGAGGAAGCCGCCGCGGCCGGAGGCCGGCTCGGCCGGCCGGGGGGGAGGCCAGGAACGGCAAGCCGGTGCAGCGCCGAAAGGAGGGGCCCGTAATTGCTCCCGGCGCAGGACCGTGGAGATGTCGAGGAAGTTGCGGCCGCGGCAGCGGACGCCTTCAGGGACGTGCCCCCGCCGCAGGCGGGGGATCCGCGGCAGGAATCCGCTTCTGCGGATTCATGCCCTGCGGAGAAATCGGGGTGCCCAGATTTGAACTGGGGACCTCTCCGACCCGAACGGAGCGCGCTACCAGGCTGCGCCACACCCCGAGGCGGGAGAAGGGTAGCGGTTCCGGGTTCGAGGGCGCGAACGCGAGCACGGGCTCGACGACTTCGTAGACTCGCCCCGTGGCCGCCGCCAGGGACGAGGTCGTCGAGTACGCGAACGCGCTGCTCGAGGTCGATCGCTATCCGGAGTTCGCAGCGCAGGGGCTCCAGGTCGTCGGCTCCGAGGAGGTGACGACCATCGCCTGCGGGGTCTCGTGCTCGAAGGAGCTGTTCGAGCGCGCCGTCGACGGCGGCGCAGACCTGGTGCTCGTCCACCACGGCCTGTTCTGGCGGAACGAGCCGCTCGTCGTCGACGCGCGGCTGCGAGGACGTCTCGAGGCGCTCTTCCGCGGGAACGTCTCGCTCGTCGCCTACCACCTCGCGCTCGACGCCCATCGGACGCTCGGCAACAACGCGCAGCTCGCGGCGCGGGTCGGCGCCGTGCCCGTCGAGCAGTTCGGAGCGGTGGGCCTCGGCTGCACGATGGACGCCGTCGGCCTCGACGAGCTGGCGGCGCGCGTCGCCGAGGTCGTCGAGCGGCCGCCGCTGGTGCTGCGCGGTGGCGACCGGCGGATCCGTCGCCTCGCGGTGGCGACTGGCGCAGCCGGCTACGACCTCGTCCAGGCGTCCCACGAGGGGTACGACGCGCTGCTCACCGGGGAGCCGGAGGAGCCGAGCGCCGTCACGGCACGCGAGCTCGGGATCCACCTGATCGCGGCAGGCCACCATGCGACGGAGCGCTTCGGCGTGCAGGCGCTCGCCGCGCACCTCTCCGAGCGGTTCGGTCTCGACTGGCGCTACCTCGAGGTCGACAACCCCGTCTAGGCGGCTCGTTCAGGGAGTACGAAGACGATTGCGCACCGGCCGCGGTCCGGAGTATCCTCGAAGCACATGGACGTTTTCGGGAGGCGGGCCCGTTGATCCCCGTCGCCAACGAACGAGCGTCGATCGAGCCCGCCTGCACGCAGCCGCGTCGGAGGGCTTTTTTCGTGCTCGAGAGAGGAAACGGTCGATGGCGAATCACCTGACGCCCGAGGAGCTCGCGAAGGAGCTCAACATGGACCGCGAGGCGGTCATCAAGCTCTGTATCGCGGAAGGCGTCCCGATCTACCAGGGGAAGATCGACAAGCACCTCTTCCAGGCTCAGCTGCAGGCAGTCGGCGCCGGTCAGGCGTCCGCGCACTAGCGGCGAGCCACACGATCTCGCTCACGAGGGGCCCGGCAGGGCCCCTCGTCACGCAGGCGGCGCTACTTGCGGGCGGCCTTGCGCGCCGGCCGCTTCTCGGCCTTCGGCTTGTCCGCCGCCTTCTTGGGGCGCGCCGACGTGGCCTTCGCGGCCGCGACGCTCGCCTTCAGCGCCTCGATGAGGTCGACCGCGGGCGCCGGCTCGGCAACCGGCTCGGGTGCGGCGATCTCCTCGCCGCGCAACTTCGCCTCGAGCAGCGTGCGGAGGTCGCGGCGGTAGGCGCTGGTCAGCTCCGAGGGGTCGAACTCGGCGGCGAGGCCCTGGACGATCTGCCGCGCGAGCTCGAGCTCGGCGGGCTTGACGTCGGTCTCCCCCATCGCCTCCTCGATCTCGGCCTGCGAGTAGACGTCCTCGACGAGGTACATCGTCTCGAGCACCAGCCCCTGCCCCCGCGTGCGGACGAGGCAGAGCGATTCACGGCCGGAGCGGACGAACCGTCCGATCGCACCGACGCCTGCCTCCTCCATCGCCTCGAGCAGGAGCTTGTAGGGCCGGCGCTGCGCCGGAGCGTTGCCCGGCACCAGGAAGTAGGTCCTGTCCATCCACACGGGGTCGACGTCTCCGAGCGGGACGAACCGCTCGATGTCGATCGTGCGCGAGTCGTCGTGGCGCTCGAGCGCCTCCAGCTCGGCCTCCTCGACGACGACGAACTGCCCCTTGGCCACCTCCCAGCCCTTGACGAGCTCGTCGGGGGTCACCTCGCGGTCGTGCTTGGGACACCAGCGCTTCTGCTTGATCGGCGTGAGGCACTCCCTGTGGAGCAGGCGGAAGGAGATGTCCGACTGCCGCGCCGCGGGCTTCGTCGCGGGGGCGAGCCCGACGGGGATGCTCACGAGCCCGAAGCTCAGCGATCCGTTCCAGGTGGTGCGCATGACCCTCCAGTCTAGGGGCGGACCGAAGGGTTTCGCTCCCTGACAGCGGTTCCCTCCGGCATCTACAGTCCGTATGGATGGCCGGCAACCGCACGATTCCGCGCCTCTGGCGCGACGCCGTGGCCCAGAACACGGGGGCTGCCTACCTCGTCGAGACCGACGAAGGCTGGCGGGAGGTGCCGTGGGCCGATGCGGCCGAGCGGGTCGAGCTGCTCGCGAACGGCCTCCTCGCCCGAGGTGTGCAGAAGGGCGACGCGTTCGGGATCCTCGCTCGGAACACGCTCGAATGGGCGCTCTTCGACTTCGCCCTCGGGCACGTCGGAGCGATCGGAGCCGCGATCTATGCGAACTCCTCGCCCCACGACGTGCACTACGTCCTCGAGCACTCCGAAGCGGTCGGCGTGCTCTGCGAGGACGACGAGCAGCGGGCGAAGGTCGAGGACGGAGGGCCCTCGCTCCCCGCGCTCCGCCACGTGCTCACCTACGCCGACCTTCCCGCCCTCGAGGAAGACGGGCGCGCGTACCGGGCAGCCAACCCGACTGCCCTCGACGACGCGGTGGCCGCGATCGACGAGGAGGACCTCTTCACGTTCATCTACACGTCGGGGACGACCGGGCCGCCCAAGGGCTGCATGATCCGGCATCGGAACTACTACGCGATGGTGACGGTCGTCGACGAGCTGCCGGACCACAGCGCGGCGGGCGACGTGATGCTCCTCTACCTCCCGCTCGCGCACAACTTCGGGAGGCTGATGCATCTCTCGGGCCCGTACGTCGGCTACACGATCGCGTTCGTCCCCGACCCGCTCGACGTCGCGCGCGTGCTCCCCGAGGTGCGGCCGACCATCCTGCCGAGCGTCCCGCGGGTCTACGAGAAGGTCCACACGGCCGTCATGTCGACGTTCTCCGAGGCCACGGGCGCGAAGCGACGCCTCGTCGACTGGGCGTTGCGGGTCGGACGACGGGAGAGCGCATTGCGACAGGAGGGTCGCCCGCTGCCGCGCGGGCTCGCGCTCCAGCACCGCATCGCGGACCGCCTGGTGTTCTCCAAGGTGAAGGAGCGCCTCGGCGGGCGCCTGCGGAGGCCGATCTCCGGCGGGGCGCCGCTCGCGAAGGAGGTCGCGGAGCTGTTCGATGCGCTGGGGCTGTGCATCCTCGAGGGGTACGGGCTGACGGAGTGCACGACCGCCGCCACGACGAACCGCTCGAATCGGTATCGCTTCGGCACGGTCGGGCCCGCGCTGCCCGGCTTCGAGCTCCGGCTCGCCGAGGACGGGGAGCTCCTGATTCGCAGCGAGACGGTCTTCGCGGGCTACTTCAAGGAGCCCGAGGCGACGGCCGCCGTCCTCGACGAGGACGGGTGGCTGCGCACCGGTGACATCGCCACGATCGACGCGGACGGCTTCGTCACGATCACCGATCGGAAGAAGGACATCCTCGTCACCGCGGGGGGGAAGAACATCGCGCCGCAGAACCTGGAGAACGACCTCAAGACGTCGCGGTTCGTCTCACAGGCGCTCGTGGTGGGCGACCGCCGCCCGTTCCCCGCCGCGCTGATCACCCTCGACCCCGTCGAGATCGGCAAGTGGGCCGCCGAGCACGGGATCGAGGGCGACGCGGAGACGCTCGCGCGTCACCCGCGCGTGCACGACCTCGTCTCGGGCATCGTCGACGAGGTCAACCGCGAGCGTTCCCGCTTCGAGCAGGTCAAGCGGTTCGCCATCCTCTCCCGGGACTTCGAGATGGAGCAGGGTGAGGTGACCCCGACGCTCAAGCTCAAGCGGCGTGTCGTCCTCGAGCACTTCGCCGACGAGGTCGAGGCTCTGTACGACGGGGCGGCCGCCCCGGCCGAGAGGTCGTAGGCGGGACCGTCCAGAGCAACGACGGGTCCTACCGCCCCCACCCCTCGCCCGTGCGCTACGCGGCAGTCGCGACCGCGACAGCGGGCTGCTTCAGGGACGTGCCCCGCCGAAGGCGGGGAGCGCGGGCAGGATCCGCTCCTGCGGATCGCGCTAGCGGAGAATCACGTGACCCGCTTCGCGCCGACGTACGTGGAGGCGTACCAGGAGTCGTTCAGGCTGGAGATCTTGACCACGTCGCCGGTGTGGGGTGCGTGGATGAACTGGTCCCCGCCGATGTACATCCCCATGTGCCCGAGCCCGTCGAAGAACACGAGGTCGCCCGGCTGGAGCTCGCTGCGAGAGACGGACACCCCCACGCTGCCGTACTGCATCGCGGCGTTGTGCGGCAGGGAGATGCCGACCTGGGCGTAGACGTACGTCACGAGACCGGAGCAGTCGAACCCGGACGGGCTGGCGCCGCCCCAGACGTAGGGGACGCCCAGGTACTGCATCGCGATTCCCACGACGCCCCCGTACTTCGCCGGAGGCGCGGGCGAGGAGCTGTACGTCGCTCCTGTCCCGAAGTCGTCTGACGACGTCCCGGAGAGCTCGAGCGTCTGCTGGCGTGCCGATGCGCGGGCCGCGGCCGCGGCTTCGAGCCGCGCGCGCGCCTGCGCCTCGAGCTGCGCCTGCCTGCGTCGCTCGGCTTCCTCGAGACGTGCGATCTCGTCCTTCACCGAGGCGAGCAGCCGCTGGCGCTCCGCGAGCTGTCCTTCGATCGAGCGCTTGCGCGCCGCGCGCTCGGCAACGATCTGTGCCTGCCGGACCCGGTCGGACTTCAGCTTCGCGCGCCGGGTCTGGACCTCGTTGCGGAAGTGCCGTACGTCCGTCAGCACCTCGGCGTCCTGGCCGCCGACGCGCTGGGCCATGTCGAGGCGGTCGAGCAGGTCGTCGAGGCTCCGGGCGCCGAGGATCACCTCGACGGCCCCGCCCGAGTCCCCGTTGATGTAGAGCGCCCGCAGCCGCTTGGCGATGTGCTGCTGCGCGACTCCCAGGCTCGCCCTTGCAATCGTCAGGTGGCGGCCGTTCGTATCGAGGTCGGCATCGATCTCGTCGAGTTGGATGTTCGCGAGGTTGTAGGACTCGATCGCGTGCGAGAGGCTCGAGTCCATCTCCCTGATCTGCCCGAGGATCGCTTGCGCCTGCTCGCGCTTCGAGCTGATCGACGGGTCGGCCGTTGCGGCTCCCGTGCCGACGACGAGGACCGTCGCGAGGGCGACGAGAGCAGCTACGAGGAATGGAGCCCGTCGGGTCCTCGAGTGCCTCATGCCGCGTCTCGGTCGCCCAACGACAGGCTCGCCGATGGTGGGGTCACCGGCCACAAGTCGGGGAGCCTAGCAGCGTCGGAAGACGTCTGCACGGACATGCGACACGAAAATCTCTGCAAACAGCCGGATTTGTGCGATCCGGCACCTTCCACGGCGACGATCGCAGCAGGGCCGAGGCATCTCTTCGCCCGGACGAGCGCTCGTGGCGCGTCCGCCCTCGTCCCTGCGACGCGTCATACCGTCACGAAGACCGTCTACGGTTACGGGTCGTGCGACTCCGGCTGGCGCTCTGCTCGGTGGCAATCGCAGCGACGGCGGTCTCCTCCCCGCTCGCGGCGCCCGGAGACCTTGCGACGCGGCTGTCGAAGACGCTGCGCTCACCGCACGTCTCGCTCGCCCGCACGTCGGCGATCGCCGTCGACGTGCGCACGGGAGCCGTCCTGTTCGCGCACAACGAGCGGCTCCCGGTGATCCCCGCGTCGAACGAGAAGCTGCCCGTCTCCTGGGCAGCGCTCACGCGCCTGGGGCCGGCGTATCGCTTCAAGACCGAGCTCCTCGGGACGGGCGTCCGCACCGGCGCAACCTGGGACGGCGACCTGTTCCTGCGCGGGTCGGGCGACCCCAACCTCACGGTTGCGGACATCCGGCGGCTCGCAGCGTCGGTCAGGGCGTCCGGGATCACGCGGGTCGCCGGCCGCATCCGCGGAGACGAGTCGCTGTTCGACGCGCGCCGTGGCGTCGCCGGCTGGAAGACCTACTTCGTCGGCGTCGAGACGCCCCCGCTGTCGGCCCTCGTCGTCGATCGAGCACGCGGCTGGCCAGCGCACTCACCCCCGCTCCTCGCCGCACGCACCCTTCGCGCCGCGCTCGTCGAGCGCGGGGTCACGGTGGACGGGCTGCCCGGGCTGGGGAAGGCTCCCGCGGGGGCCGAGCTCCTCGCCTCCGACCACTCGCCCCGCCTCGCGACGATCGTGCGGGCGATGAACCGGGAGAGCGACAACTTCACCGCGGAGATGCTGCTCAAGCACCTCGGAACGGTCGACGGGCGGATCGGGACGAGCGCACGCGGCGCACGGGTCGTGCTCGCGGAGCTGCGAGCCGCCAGGATCCCGATCGCGGGCGTTCGCCTCGTCGACGGCTCGGGTCTCTCCTCGCTCGATCGGATCACCGCCGAGGCGCTCGTCGGCGTGATCCGCGCAGGGCTCGAGAACCCCCGCATCAGGGACGCATTCGTCGGCTCGCTCGCCGTCGCGGGGCAGAGCGGCACGCTCAGGTCGCGCCTGCCGGCGCTCTCGGGGATCGTCCGCGGCAAGACGGGGACGACGAGCCGTGCGTGCTCGCTGTCGGGCCTCGTCAACGGCTCGGTCGCCTTCGCCGTGCTCCAGGACGGCGCACCGGTCGCCTTCTGGCCCGCACGGGCTGCGCAGGATCGATTCGTCACCGCGCTCGCGCGATCCGCGTACGGGCGGGCGACCGCTTCGGGCTGAGAGCCGCTCAGGCCCGCGAGCGGAGCAGGGCGACGAGGTCCTCCTCCTCCAGGATCGGGACGCCGGCCTTCCGTGCCTTGGCGACCTTGGAGCCCGGGCTCTCGCCGACGACCACGCCCGCGGTCTTCTTCGAGACGGAGTCCGAGACCTTCGCCCCGAGCGCCTCGAGCGCCTCCTTCGCCTCCTCGCGGGTGAAGCCCTCGAGTGTGCCGGTGATCACGTACTGGCGACCGCTGAGCGGCCCCTCGACCGGGCGCTCCGCCTCGCCCGACGTCATCGTCAGGCCGAGGGACTCGAGCTCGCGCACGAGCGCGACGTTCTCGTCCTCCGCGAACCACTCGGCCACCAGCTCCGCGCGGTCGGGCCCGATGCCCTCGGTGAGCTCGAGCTCCTCCTGGCTGGCCTCGATGAGCGCGTCCACGCTGCCGAAGTGGCGGGCGAGGTTGCGCGCCAGCACCCACCCGATCTTCGGGATGTTGAGCCCGAACAGCACGCGCGAGAAGGGCTGCGCCTTGGAGGCCTCGATCGACGCGACCGCCCTCGCTGCGGAGACCTCTCCGTAGCCATCGAGCGCCGCGAGCTGCTCGGCGGTGAGGCGGTAGAGGTCGGGCATCGAGCGCAGGAGGCCCTCGTCCCACAGCCGGCGCACGAATTGCTCTCCGACACCCTCGATGTCCATGGCGGCGCTCACCCAGTGGATGAGCGTCTCCAGGCCGCGAGACGGGCACGCGCGGTTCGGGCAGCGGTGCATGACCTCCCCCGCAGGCTTGACCACGTCCACGCCGCACAGCGGGCACTGCTTCGGCATGCGGAACGGCTTCGTCCCCTTCGCATGGTCGCCGGCGGGCCCCACGACCTGGGGGATCACGTCCCCGGCGCGCTGGACGATCACGAGGTCGCCCTCGCGGATGTCCTTGAGGTTGATGTCCTCTTCGTTGTGGAGCGTGGCGTTCGAGACGGTCACGCCCCCGACGTGGACGGGCTCGAGCTCGGCCCACGGGTTGAGCGCACCTGTCCTCCCCACGCGAATGTGGATCTTCCGCAGCGTCGTCACGGCGGCGGTGGGCGCCCACTTGTACGCGCGGGCCCAGCGGGGCCTCTCGTGCAGTGCCCCGAGCCGACGCTGCTGATCGAGGTCGTCGACCTTGATCACGATCCCGTCGATCTCGTAGTCGAGCTCCGCCCGGCGCGACTCCCACGCCCCGCACGCCTCGGCGACTTCCTCGATCGTCTCGAGCCGCTGCGCGTGCGGGTTGGTGCGGAACCCGTGCTCGCGGAGCCAGCCGAGCAGCTCCCACTGCGTGTGCGGGATCTCGCCGTCATGGGCGCCCACCCCGTAGACCCACAGCGAGAGCGGCCGCGCGGCGGTGATGCGCGAGTCGAGCTGGCGCAGCGAGCCGGCGGCAGCGTTGCGCGGATTCGGCGCCGGCTTCTTCCCGGCCTCGACCTGCGCCTCGTTGAAGCGCGCGAATCCCGAGAGCGGGAAGTAGATCTCGCCGCGCACCTCCAGAAGTCGCGGCGGGTCGCCGTCCGCCCGGACGCGGAGCGGGACCGCGTCGACCGTGCGGAGGTTCTGCGTCACGTCCTCGCCGCGGTGGCCGTCGCCGCGCGTCGCTCCCCGGACGAGCGCGCCGTTCTCGTAGACGAGGGAGACCGCCGAGCCGTCGATCTTGGGCTCGATCACGTAGGCGACGGGCTCGTCCGTCCCGAGACGCTTGCGCACGTCGGCAGCCCATTTCTCGAGCGCTTCGCCCGTCGTCACCTTCTCGAGCGACCCCATCGGCTGCAGGTGCTCGACCTTCGTGAAGCCCGCGGCAGGCGCGCCGCCGACGCGCTGCGTGGGCGAGTCGGGCGTGACGAGCTCCGGATGCTCCTCCTCGAGCCACTTGAGCTCGTCGTAGAGCACGTCGTAGGCGCTGTCCGGCACCTCGGGATCGTCGAGGACGTGGTAGCGGTAGTTGTGGTGCTCGACGAGTCGCCGCAGCTCGGCGACCCGTTCCGCGGCGCCGGAGCTCGTCGCGGTTCGACGCTTCGTCGTCATGTCGTGCCGGGCTCCCCGAGGGCGGCGTAGAGCTCCTCCGTCGTGTGCACGAGCGCGTCGGGCTCCTCGCGGAGCAGTCGCTCGTCCGGGTGGATGCCGCCCCAGCCGACGGCCACGGCCAGCACCCCTGCGGCCTTCGCGGCGCGGATGTCGAAGGGCGAGTCGCCGACGTAGGCTGCCTCGGCGGGCTCGGCGCGAAGCCGCCGAAGGGCCTCGAGCACGGGGTCCGGCTCGGGCTTGTGGCGCTCGGTGTCCTCCGCTCCGATCACGACGTTCATCTTCGCGAGCTCCGGGATGCGATCGATCGCCAGGCCGACGGTGCGCAGGCGCTTCGCCGTCACGATGCCGAGGCGGCGCCCCTCGCCGCGGAGCACGTCGAGCAGGTCGAGGACACCGGGGAACGCCTCCAGCTCGGCATGCAACGGCTCGTTGTGGGCCCGGTAGGCGTCCACGAGCTCGTCGACGCGATCGGGGTCGAGGTCGCGCATCTGCGCGATCAGGCCGGGCCCGCCGATCGCCGAGCGCACCAGCTCCTCGTCGGGCTCGCGCCCGAGCACGGTGAGCGAGGCGTGCTTCATCGAGGCCAGGATGATCGGCCCGGAGTCGATCAGCGTGCCGTCGAGGTCGAAGAGGACGACTGGGCGGCGCACGTGGTCGATCGTAGCCGGGTCGACGGGGAGCCCGGCCGGCGAGGCTCCGGCCCCAGCGGTCAGGGGTAGTCGACGCGCTCCAGGTACAGCCCCCAGGGCGGCGCCGTCGTGCCTGCCTCGGCGCGAGGCCGCCCGGAGAGCAGCCTCTCGAACGCCGGGGGGCCGGTCTCGAGCATCGTCCCGACCAGCGTCCGCACCATGTGGCGGAGGAACGAGTCGGCGGTGACCGTGAAGTGGAGCTCGTCGTCGCGCCGCTCCCACTGCGCGGCTCGGATCTCTCGCCGGAACACGTCGTGGTGCGTCTCGGTGGGCGTGAAGGCGGTGAAGTCGTGCTCGCCGACCAGGGCAGCGGCGCACGCGTGGAGCGCCTCCTCGTCGAGGCGTCGCGGCCACCAGAGGGCACGCCGGGCCCGCAGCGGCGTGCGTTCCCGGCGAGCGGCGACGACGTAGCGGTACGACCGCCCGGTGGCCGAGAACCTGGCGTGAAAGCCGTCGGAGACCGGCTCGGCGTCGACGACGGCGACGTCCTCGGGCAGCACGGTGTTGAGCGCCTCCGCCAACCGCACCACCGGCGGGCCGCCCTCTGCGACGAGGCTGGCGACCTGGCCCGTGGCGTGCACGCCGGCGTCGGTGCGCCCGGCGACGGCAAGGGTCTCCCAGCGGGGCAGCACAGCGTCCAGCGCGTCCCGCACCACCCCCTCGACCGTCCGTGCCCCGGGCTGGCGCGCCCAGCCGCGGAACCCGGTGCCGTCGTACTCGAGGGTCAACCGGAGGGTCGGCACGAGGGCCTTGTAACACAGTGTCCACGAGGGCCTGACCCCTCGGTGTCACATCGTGTGCACGGGCCTCACGTGAGGCCGCTCAGGTCGGCTCGACCACGAGCACGAGACCGTCCACCGAGCGGACGACGACCTCGTCGCCGGGCAGCAGGGCGTGCTCGGCGCGCGCCTCCCAGACCTCGCCGTCCAGCTTCACCTGGCCCCGAGGCGAGAGCGCGCGAACCACGACGGCCGTGCGTCCCACGAGGGTCTCGAGGCCGACCGCGGCACGCCGCCGCTTCGACCAGTGGACGAAGAACGCCGTCTCCGCGACGTCGACGAGCGCCGCCCCGATCACCGCCACCCACCCCCACGGGTACGGGATCACCGTGAGCGCGAGGACGACGGCGACGATCGTGAGCATGCGGGCAGCGTAGAGCCCGTCGGCGCCCGGCCGGAGCCGGGCACCGACGACTGACGGTTACTCGCCCACGCCGACGAGCCGCGGGGCTTGCCTAGGCCTCGTAGTCGACGAGCTCGAGGAGCGCCATCTGGGCGGCGTCCCCCTGACGCGGGCCAAGCTTGACGACCCGCGTGTAGCCGCCGTTCCGCTCGGCGAACCGCGGCGCGACGTCCGAGAACAGCCGGTGCACGACGTCGTTCGAGCGAAGCTCCGCCATCGCGAGCCGCCGCGCGTGCAGGTCTCCGCGCTTGCCGAGCGTGATCATCTTCTCCGCGAACGGCTTGACGGCCTTGGCCTTCGCCTCGGTCGTCTCGATCCGCCCGTGGGTGATCAGCGCGCCGGCGAGGTTGGAGTAGAGCGCCTTGCGGTGCGCCGAGTCGCGTCCGAGCTTCTTGCCTGAGCGCGCGTGACGCATGGCTAGGCCGGGAGCTCCTCGCCCTTCAGCGTGAGGCCGTGTGCCGCGAGAGTCTCGCGGACCTCCTCGATCGACTTGCGGCCGAAGTTCGGGATGGCCGCCAGCTCGTTCTCGGACTTGGAGGTCAGGTCGCCGATCGTCTCGATCCCGACCCGCTTGAGGCAGTTGTACGAGCGAACGCCGAGCTCGAGCTCCTCGATCGGGAAGTTCTCCATCCCGTGCGAGGTCGTGGCCACCTCGGCCTCGGCCGCAGCGGCCAGCTCGCCGAAGCCCTCGATCCGCGCCGGGTCCGCGAAGATCCGGAGCTGGTCGATGAGCAGCTCTGCCGCCCGAGCGATCGCCTCCTTCGGCTCGATCGAGCCGTCGGTCGTGACCTCGAGGACGAGCTTGTCGTAGTCGGTGCGCTGCCCGACACGGGCGGAGTCGACCTCGTAGGAGACGCGCCGCACGGGCGAGAAGATCGAGTCGATGGGGATCACGCCGATCGTGGTCTCGGGCCCGCGGTTCTGGTCGGCGGGGACGTACCCGCG
Organism: Gaiella sp.; assembly: GCF_035710885.1. GTDB lineage: Bacteria > Actinomycetota > Thermoleophilia > Gaiellales > Gaiellaceae > Gaiella. The sequence continues at coordinate 51,797 of NZ_DASTCS010000016.1, forward strand.
GCCGCGGCCGATCGTGAGCGTCATCTCGAGCTTGCCCTTGTCTGCGAGGTGAGCAATCTCGAGCTCCGGGTTCAGGATCTCGGCGGCGCCTGCGATGGCGTCCTTCGGTGCAACCGAGCCGTCGGTCGTGACGTCGAGGACGAGCTTGTCGTAGTCCGTCCGCTGCCCGACGCGCGCGGCGTCGACCTCGTAGGCGACACGGCGAACGGGCGAGAAGATCGAGTCGATCGGGATCACCCCGAGCGTCGTCTCCGGCCCGCGGTTCAGGTCGGCCGGGAGGTAGCCGCGGCCGCGGCCGATCGTGAGCGTCATCTCGAGCTTGCCCTTGTCGGCGAGGTGCGCGAGCTCGAGGTCCGGGTTGAGGATCTCGAGGTCGGCAGGCGCTTCGATGTCCGCGGCCGTGACCGCGCCGGCGCCCTTCTTCGAGAGGTGCACCTCGATCTCGGGCGACTCGCCGTGGAGGCGGCAGACGAGCTCCTTGAGGTTCAGGATGATGTCGGTGACGTCCTCGCGAACGCCGGGCAGGGTCGTGAACTCGTGCGCGACGCCCTCGATCTTGACGGCCGTGACGGCGGCCCCCTCGAGGGAGGAGAGCAGGACGCGCCGGAGCGAGTTGCCGAACGTGTAGCCGAAGCCGCGGTCGAGCGGCTCGATCGTGAACCGCCCCGAGCGCTCGTCGGCGTCCTCGGAGACGATCTTGGGCGTCTGGAAGTCCATCAGGGAAGAGCGGGTGGCCATGTGATCCTTTCGGCGGTTCGAATCTGGGGTGGTTCGGGGCGAAGAACGGGCGGGACGGGCCGCGCCCCTACTTCGAGTAGAGCTCGACGATCAGGGATTCCTGCACCGGCGTGTCGATCTCGGCACGCTCGGGCCACTTGAGCATCTTTCCGGTCAGCCCGTCGTGGTCGGCCTGGAGCCAGGGCGTGACGGCGGCGGTGAGATCGGTGGCGTCGCGGACGATGGGCTCGGCGGGGCTGCCCTGCCTGAGCGAGATGATGTCGTCCGGCCTCACCCCGAAGCTCGGGATGTTGACGCGTCGCCCGTTGACCATGAAGTGCCCGTGGCGGACGAGCTGACGCGCCTGCGCGCGCGAGCCGGCGAAGCCGAGGCGGTAGACGACGTTGTCGAGCCGCGTCTCGAGCATCCGCAGGAGGTTCTCGCCCGTCGGGCCCGTGCGGCGCGACGCCTTCGCGTACGTGTTGCGGAACTGCTTCTCGAGCAGGCCGTAGTACCTCCGCGCCTTCTGCTTCTCGCGCAGCTGGAGCAGGTACTCGCTCTGCTTGATCCGGCCGCGCCCGTGCTCGCCCGGCGGATACGAGCGGCGCTCGATCGCGCACTTCTCGGTGAGGCAGCGCTCGCCCTTCAGGAAGAGCTTCAGCCCTTCACGCCGGCACTGACGGCACTTGGCTCCGATGTCGCGCGCCATCAGTGGTTCTCCTGGTGACGGTTTCGCGTCTCTGGCGCGCCAGATGCAAGCGATGCGAGGACGCAGGGAGCGTGCACACCCGACGGTATGGACGCGACCGAGGACGACGCAGCGCGCAGCAGATCGCGCGCCAGAGGCGCCCTGACTGTTGCCAGGAGGGCCACTAGCCCCGCCTCCGCTTCTTCGGACGGACACCGTTGTGCGCCTGCGGGGAGACGTCCTTGACGCCGAGGATCTCCAGGCCCGCGGCCTGGAGCGAGCGGATCGCCGTCTCGCGGCCGGAGCCGGGGCCCTTGACGAACACCTCGACCTTCTGGAGGCCGTGCTCCATGCCCTTGCGCGCCGCGTTGTCGGCCGTCACCTGAGCGGCGAAGGGGGTCGACTTGCGGGAGCCCTTGAATCCGGCGGAGCCGGCCGACTCCCACGCGATCACGTTCCCCTCCTGGTCGGTCAGGGAGACGATCGTGTTGTTGAACGAGGTCTTGATGTGCGCCTGGCCGATCGCGACGTTCTTCTTGACCCGGCGGCGCGTGCGGCCACGGGTGGCGGACTTGCGTGGCGGTGCCATCACTTCGCCTTCTTCCCGCGCCCGACGGTCTTCTTGGGGCCCTTGCGCGTCCGCGCGTTGGTCTTCGTGCGCTGGCCGTGCACGGGCAGGTTGCGCCGGTGCCGGAGGCCGCGGTAGGAGCCGATCTCGGTGAGGCGCTTGATCGCCTGGGTTCGCTCTCGCCGCAGGTCACCCTCGACCTCGAGGTTCGTGTCGATGTAGGCGCGGAGCTTCGTGACCTCGTCGTCCGTCAGGTCCTTGACCTTCTGGTCGGGATCGAGGCCGAGCTCCTTGCAGACCTTCTGCGCGCTCGACTGGCCGATCCCGTAGATGTAGGTCAGGCCGATCTCGAGGCGCTTCTGGTTGGGGAGGTTGACGCCGGCGATGCGTGCCATGTGTCTTCTAGCCCTGCCTTTGCTTGTGCCGGGGGTTCGTGCAGATCACCATCGTGCGCCCGTGCCGCTTGATCACGCGGCACCGCTCGCACATGCGCTTGACGGAAGGACGGACTTTCAACGTGAGCTCCTGAGTGGTCGGCTACTTGAGACGGAACGTGATGCGGCCGCGCGTGAGGTCGTACGGGGACAACTCCACCTTGACCCGGTCACCCGGAAGGATCCGGATGTAGTGCTTGCGCATCTTCCCCGAGATCTTTGCGAGCACGGACTGGCCGCCCTCGAGCTCGACGCGGAACATCGTGCTCGGCAGGGCCTCGACCACCTCGCCCTCGACCTCGATCTTCTCTTCCCTGACTGCCAACCGACTCCTCGCGCAGGGTTCGCGCCCTGCCCGTCGTGATGTTCATTGAGATCCCGCACACGAGCGCGGCACGGAGCGACCGGCCGCCGTGCGGGCCGCTTACTGTAGCAAACGTGCCCGTTCGGTCGCGATGCCGACCCTCGGCGTGAGGATCCGCGGGGCGTCGGGAAGGATCGCGACGGTGTGCTCGAAATGGGCGGCGCGAGACCCGTCGGTGGTCGAGATCGTCCACCCGTCCTCTGCGAGCCAGACCTCGGGACCGCCCATCGTGATCATCGGCTCGATCGCGATCGTCATCCCCTCCGAGAGGCGCGGCCCGCGACCGGGATCGCCGAAGTTCGGGACATGGGGATCCTCGTGGTAGTGCCGGCCGACGCCGTGGCCGACGAGGCTCTTGACGACCGAGAACCCTGCGCCCTCGACGACCGTCTGCACGGCGTGCGAGATGTCCCCGATGCGGTTGCCGAGCCTCGCCTCCGCGATGCCCGCAGCGAGCGCGTCCTGGCAGACGTCGAGCAGCCGCTGCGACTCCGGGTCGACCGAGCCCACGGCGAACGTGTACGCGCTGTCGGCGATCGCGGAGCCGAGCGTGACCCCGACGTCGATCGTCACCAGGTCGCCGTCCTCGACGACCGTCCCGTCGGGGATGCCGTGGACGACGACGTCGTTGGTCGAGATGCAGATCGCCCGCGGATAGCCCTTGTAGCCCTGCGAGGTAGGGACACCACCGCTCGCGCGGATGAACCCGTCGGCGATCCGGTCCAGCTCGAGCGTCGTGATGCCGGGCTCGATGCGCTCGCCGACGTGCGAGATCGTCTCGGCCACGAGCGTTCCGGCGCGTGCGATGCGGTCGATCTCCGCTGCGCTCTTCCGGATGATCATGCCGTCGCTCCCTCGCCGAGCAGCTCGAGCGCCTCGCTGATCTCTGCCGCAACCTCGCCGATCGACCGGTCGGCGTGCAGCGGGACGAGCTTGCCGGTCGCCCGGTAGCGCTCGACGATCGGCTCGGTCTGCTCGTGGTAGATCGCCAGGCGTCTCGCGATCGCCTCGGGCGTGTCGTCCGCCCGCCCCTCCTCGACGGCGCGCCGGTGGATCCGTTCGGTCGCGATCGCGTCGGAGAGGTCGAAGAAGAGGATCGCGTCGAGGCCGCGCTCGATCCCCGCCAGCATCTCGTCGAGCGCCTCCGCCTGAGCCAGCGTCCTCGGGAACCCGTCGAGCACGAAGCCGTTCGCGGCGTCCGGCGCGGAGAGGCGCTCGCGGATCAGGGCGATGGTCAGATCGTCGGGGACGAGCTCACCGCTCGCGAGAATCGGCTCGACGCGCTTGCCGAGCTCGGTCCCCTCCTCGACCGCCGCACGGAAGATGTCCCCGGTCGCGACATGCGGGATGCCGTGGTCGTCGGCGATTCGCTTCGCCTGCGTGCCCTTGCCGGAGCCCTGCGGCCCCAGCACCAGCAGGTTCACGGCTCCCACCCAGACTGCCGGGGCGGGATGAACCCCGCCCCGGTCGACGCTGAGGCGGACTGCCGCATCAGCGAAGGAAGCCCTCGTAGCTGCGCATCATCATCTGCGACTCCATCTGCCGCATCGTGTCGAGCGCGACGCCGACGGCGATCAGCACCGACGTGCCGCCCAGGGCGCCGGCGGACGCCTGCGAGAAGCCGCCGTAGCGGATGAAGAGGCTCGGCGCGATCGCGACGACCGCGAGGAAGAGCGAGCCGGGCAGCGTCAGCCGCGTGAGCACGCGGTCGAGATACTGCGCGGTCGGCGGCCCGGGCCGGATGCCGGGGATGTAGCCGCCGTGCTTGCGCAGGTTGTCGGCCTGGTCGACCGGGTTGAACTGGACGGCGGTGTAGAAGAACGTGAAGACGATGATCATCCCGCCCTCGATCAGCAGGTAGAGCCAGTCGCCCGGCTGGAAGTACGTATTGACGAAGTCCTGGGTCGCAGGGAAGTACTGCGCCATCGTCGGCGGGAAGGCGAGCACCGCCGCGGCGAAGATCACGGGGATCACGCCGGCCATGTTGACCCGCAGGGGCAGATACGTCGACCCGCCGGAGGTCATCCGGCGGCCCACCATGCGCTTCGCGTACTGGATCGGGATCCGGCGCTGGCCCTCCTGGACGAAGACGACCGCGGCGACGATCGCCAGCGCGATCAGCGGGAAGAAGATGCGCTCCATCGGCCCCCCGTTCCACCAGGCGGTGATGCCGAGCGGGAGGCCGGTCAGGATCGACGCGAAGATGAGGATCGAGATGCCGTTGCCGATCCCGCGCTTCGTGATCTGCTCGCCCATCCACATCAGCAGGATGCTGCCGACCGTGAGCGTGACGATGATCAGCACCATCCGGCCCGCGTTCGTCTGCAGGACGTCCTGGCTCCGGAACAGGAAGGCGTAGCCGAGCGCCTGGGACGCGGACAGCACGACGGTGAGGTACCGCGTGTACTGGTTGATCTTCGCGTGGCCGGCCTCGCCCTCCTTCTGCAGCTCGGACAGCCGCGGGACGACGACCGTCATCAGCTGCACGATGATCGAGGCCGTGACGTACGGCATGATCCCGAGCGCGAACAGCGAGAACTGCGACAGCGCGCCGCCCGAGAACAGGTTCAGCAGGTCGAAGATGCCGCCGGTGCGCGAGAGGTACTGGTCGATCGCCTCCGCGTCGACCCCCGGCGCCGGGATCCACGAGCCCAGGCGGTACAGCGCCAGCACGAGCGCCGTGAAGAGCAGCCGCTTGCGGAGCTCCGGCACCCGCCAGGCGTTCGCCAGCCAGCTGAACATGGCGCTGCCCCGACCGCGCGGGGCCTAGTCCTCTCCGTCGGCCTCGTCGACCGACGCCTCGGGCGCCTCCTCGGGCTCGGGCTCCTCTTCGGGCTCCGACGCGGCAGGCCGGGCCTTCCGCACCTTCGGCTTCTTCTCGACGGGCTCGCCGCGCAGCCAGGTGACGCTGCCGCCGGCAGCCTCGATCTTCTTCCTGGCGCTCTTCGAGAAGCCGTGCGCGGAGACGGAGAGGGCCTTCGAGAGCTCCCCGATGCCGAGGACCTTCACGTCGACCGACACCTTGCGGATCAGGCGCTTCGCCTTCAGCGCCTCCGGGGTGACCTCCTCGCCTGCCTCGAAGCGCGCCTCGAGGTCGCGAAGGTTCACCGGCTGGCTGTACGTACGAAACGGGCCGATCGGCATCGCGTCCGCGGACGTCGCGCCGCGGAGCTTGGGGAGCCGCATGTCGATGGGCATCTGGCCGCCCTCGAACCCGGGTGCCATCTTGTGCGACCCCGAACGGGCCTTCTGGCCCTTGATCCCACGGCCGCTGTAGCGGCCCTTGCCCGAGCCCAGGCCGCGACCGATGCGCTTGCGATCCTTGCGCGGCTGGGCGGGCTTGAGCGAATGGAGGTTCAGCTCGTCGGCCATCGTCAGTCGTCCTTCCCCTTCGCGCCGTCGAGCGGCGTCACGGTCACGAGGTGTGCGACATGGCGGAGCTGGCCCTCGAGCGAGGGCGACTGCTCGTGCTCGGCGCTCCTCCCGATGCGGCCCAGCCCGAGCGCGCGGAGGGTGCCCTCGTGGGCGCGCGTCTGCCCGATGGTGCTGCGCGTCTGGGTCACCCTGACGGTCGTCATGCTGCCTCACCCTCCTCGGGCGGGGCCGCCTCGACGCCGGGCACGGGCGGCGGCTCCTCCGCGGCAACTGCCTGCGCAGCGGCGGCCTCGGCGGCCCGCGGAGCGCGTGGGACGGGCAGGACGTCCTTGATGGACTTGCCGCGCGAGCGCGCGACGTCCTCGGGGCGGCGCAGGCGCTTGAGGCCGTCGACCGTCGCTTTCGCCATGTTGATCGGGTTCGTCGTGCCGAGGCTCTTCGCGAGCACGTCGCGGATCCCGGCGAGCTCGAGCACGGCGCGGACGCCGCCTCCGGCGATCACGCCGGTCCCCTCGCTCGCGGGGCGCAGGACGACGCGTGCCGCGTCGGACCGGCCCGTGATCTCGTGCGTGATCGTCGCCCCGTGCTTCGGGACGGTGAAGATGTTCTTCTTCGCGTCGTCGACGGCCTTCGAGATGGCGAGCGGGACCTCCCGCGCCTTCCCGTAGCCGACGCCGACCCGGTCGACCTCGTCGCCGATCACGACGAGCGCGGTGAACGAGAAGCGCCGGCCCCCCTTGACGACCTTGGCGACCCGGTTGATCTCGATCACGCGCTCCTTGAGCTCGCGCGACTCGGCTACCTCGACAACACTCAATGCTCTCCCTTCGCGGCCATCAGAACTGAAGCCCTCCCTCGCGTGCGCCCTCGGCAAGCGCCTTCACGCGTCCGTGGTAGAGGTATCCGCCCCGGTCGAACACGCACCTCTTGAGACCGGCCTTCTTGGCCTCGAGGGCGAGCGCCTTGCCGACGGCGGCGGCCTGCTCGGTCTTCGTGCCCTCGAGCGAGCGCTGCTGCAGCCAGCTCGCCGAGGCGAGCGTGCGACCCGTCTCGTCGTCGACGAGCTGGGCGAAGATCCCCTTGTTCGAGCGGAAGACCGCGAGCCTCGGCCGCTCGGCCGTGCCCGACACCTTGCCGCGCACCCGCCGATGGCGACGCAGTCGCGCTTCCCGGACGGAGATCGTCATGCTCGCTTCCCCACCTTGCGTCTCACGTGCTCGCCCTGGTAGCGGATCCCCTTGCCCTTGTACGGCTCCGGTGGGCGCACCTTGCGGATCTCGGCGGCCGTCTGTCCGACGACCTGCTTGTCCGTCCCCTTCACGGTCACCTGCGTCGGCTGGGGCACGTCGAACGAGATGCCCTCGCGCGGGGTGACCGTGATCGGGTGCGAGAAGCCGACGGAGAGCTCGAGGTCGGAGCCTTTGAGCTGGGCGCGGTACCCGACGCCCTGGATCTCGAGGTGCTTCTCGAATCCCTTCGTGACACCCTCGACCATGTTCGCGACGAGCGTCCGCGTGAGCCCGTGAAGGGCGCGATCCTCCCCGCGCTCGGTCGGGCGCGTGACCGTCACGACGCCCTCCTCCTGGGCGAGCTGCATGCGCTGAGGGACGCGCTGCTCGAGCGTGCCGAGCGGCCCGGTCACCTTCACGTTCCCCCCCGGCGACACCTCGACGGTGACGCCGCTCGGGACCTCGATCGGCCTCTTTCCGATACGGCTCATGCGCTACCAGACGAACGCGAGCACCTCGCCGCCGACGCCGCGCTCGGCGGCCTGGCGGGTGGTGATCACACCGGTCGATGTGGACAGGATCGCGGTGCCGAGGCCGCCCAGGACGCGCGGGAGGCGGTCCTTCTTGGCGTACACGCGGCGGCCGGGCTTCGAGACGCGCTTCAGGTCGGTGATCACCCGCTCGCGGTTCTTGCCGAACTTCAGCTCGATCACGAGGTTCGACACCGGGGCCGCCTCGACGACCTTGAAGTCCTTGATGTAACCCTCCTGGAGGAGCAGGCGGGCGATCTCCTCCTTCATCCGGGAGGTAGGCATCGACACGGTGTCGTGCATCGCGCGGTTCGCGTTGCGGATGCGGCTCAGCATGTCGGCGATCGGATCGGTGAGCATCTCTTCCCCTACCAGCTGGACTTCGTCATGCCCGGGATCGCGCCCTCGTGCGCGAGCTCGCGCAGGCAGATCCGGCACAGCTTGTATCTGCGGAACACGGCACGAGACCGGCCGCAGCGGTTGCAGCGCGTGTACGCACGGACGCCGTGCTTCTGCTGGCGCTTCTGCTTCACGCGGAGTGAGGTCTTGGCCACTACGTTTCCCCTCTCTCGGCGGCGAAGGGCAGCCCGAGGGCGCGCAGGAGCGCTCTGCCGTGCTCGTCGGTCTCCGCCGTCGTGGTGATCGCGATGTCGAGGCCCCGGATCGACGGCACGGAGTCGTAGTCGATCTCGGGGAAGATGATCTGCTCCTTGATGCCGAGCGAGTAGTTGCCGCGCCCGTCGAAGGAGTCGGGGCTCAGGCCCCGGAAGTCCCTGATCCGCGGCAGCGCGATCGAGACGAGCCGGTCGAGGAACTCGTACATGCGGGCGCCGCGCAAGGTCACGCGGGCGCCGACAGACATGCCCTCGCGGAGCTTGAAGCTCGCGATCGACTTCCGGGCACGGCGCACCTGCGCGCGCTGGCCCGTGATGGTCGTGAGCTCCTCGATCGCGGCGTCGAGCGCCTTCGCGTCGGTCTTCGCCTCACCGACGCCCATGTTGAGGGTGATCTTCGAGATGCGGGGCACCTGCATGACCGAGCTGAGCCCGAGCTCGTCCTTGAGCGCGCTGCGGATCTCCTCCTCGTAGCGCTGCTTGAGGCGCGGTGTCACGGTCTCCGTCGCCGTGGCCATCAGTCGATCTCCTGCCGGCAGCCGTCGCGCTTGCACACGCGCACGCGGATCGTCTCGCCCTTGAGCTGCTTGACCTTCACCCCGACACGCGTCGGCTGCCTGCACGTGGGGCAGACGATCATCACGTTCGAGATGTCGAGCGGCATCGGCGTGTCGATGATCCCGCCCGGGATGATGTTCGCGCCGCCCATGCGGGTGGAGTCGCGGATCGGGCGGGGCTTCGTGTGACGCTTCGCGGTGTTGAGGTTCTCGAGGATCACGCGTCGGTCACGCGGGCGCGCCTCGAGGACCCGTCCCTGCTTGCCGCGATCCTTGCCGGCGAGCACCTGGACGAGGTCGCCCTTCTTGATTCGCATGCTGGTGGCCATCTCTAGAGCACCTCGGGGGCGAGGCTGACGATCTTCATGAAGTTCTTCTCGCGCAGCTCGCGGGCGACCGGCCCGAAGATGCGCGTTCCGCGCGGGTTCAGCTGGTTGTCGATGATGACGGCGGCGTTCTCGTCGAAGCCGATCAACGTCCCGTCATTCCTGCCGTAGGGCTTCTTCGTCCGGACGACGACCGCTCTCACGACCTCGCCCTTCTTGACCGTGCCCTGCGGCGTTGCGGTCTTCACTGTAGCGACGATCTGGTCGCCGACGCGTGCGTATCGCCGGTGGGAGCCGCCGACCACGCGGATGCAGAGGAGCTCGCGGGCACCCGTGTTGTCGGCGACCTTGAGGCGTGACTCTTGCTGGATCATCCGTCTCCGACCCCGCTACTTCGCAGCCTCGACGACCTCTGCGAGCCGCCAGCGCTTCGTCTTCGAGAGAGGGCGCGTCTCGACGATGCGGACGACGTCGCCCACCTTCGCCTGGCTCGTCTCGTCGTGCACGTGGAACTTGACGCTCCGCCGGACGACTTTCTTGTACCTCGGATGCGCCTTCACGACGTCCACCCGGACGACGATCGTCTTCTCCATCGCGTCGGAGACGACGGTGCCCTGGCGCTCCTGGCGCCGGCCCCGATCCTGCTCCGGCTTCTCGAGTCGCACGATCGGCTTCCGCTCCGCCGGGGCGACGCGCGTGGGCTTGGGCCGCTGCCTCCGCTCCGAGCGCGGCAGCCGCTTGCGCTTGGGCTTGGGGCCGGACTGCTGCGCGGCCGGAGTCTCGGTCGCGGCGGGAGCCTCTGCCGCGGCGGGCTCCTCGCCTGCCACCGCGGGCTCCTCGGCCTCCACAGGCGCTTCCGCGACCGCCTCCTCGGCGGCCTCGGCGGCAACCTCCTCGACCGGCGTCTCGGCCTCGGCCGTCGCGGCCTCGTCGGCCTCGGCGGCGGGGGCCTCCGTGACCGCCTCGGCGGCCTCGGTCCCCGGCTCGGGCGTGGCCGCGTCGGCCGGGGTCTCGTTCTCGTCGTTGTCGTTCACGTTCTCGTCAGCCATCGTGTCCTCACACCTTCTCTGCCGCGCGCTCGTTCTTGATCGTCAGGATGCGGGCGATCTCGCGCCTCGCGTGGCGCAACCGCGCGCTCGAGTCGAGCGCTCCCGTCGCGGCCTGGAAGCGGATCTTGAAGAGCTCGCGCCGGCTCTCGCCGAGCTTCTCCTCGAGCTCCTCGTCCGTCAGCGCCCTCAGGTCTTCAGCCTTCATGTCCTTCTCCTCGACCCGTGCACGTCACCGTCGCGTCCGGAGGCCTGCTTCGCCGCCCGGGAGGCCAGGCAATCGCCGAACCGTGCACGACGCTGAAGGAGGGGGCTCGTCGAGGAACCATGGGCTCCCCCACGGTTGTCAACTTTCAAAGAGATCGGCCTCCCGCTTCACGAACCTGGTCTTCACGGGCAGCTTCTGGGCGGCGAGCCGGAGCGCCTCGCGGGCGAGCGGCTCGGTCACGCCGGACAGCTCGAACATCACGCGCCCGGGCTTCACGACCGCGACCCAGCCCTCGGGCGAGCCCTTTCCCGAGCCCATCCGCGTCTCGGCCGGCTTCTTCGTGAAGGGCTTGTCCGGGAAGAGGTTGATCCAGACCTTCCCGCCGCGGCGGATCTTGCGCGTCATCGCGATGCGGGCAGCCTCGATCTGGCGGTTGGTGACCCAGCCGTTCTCGAGCGACTTGATCCCGTAGTCGCCGTACTGCACCTCGAGCTGGCCCTTGGCGTAGCCGGCGCGGCGACCGCGGAACTGCTTGCGGTGCTTCGTCTTGCGCGGCATCAGCATCAGGCGTCACTCCCCGTGGTCTCCGGCGGCGACTGCGGGGCCGCCTCGGACGTCGTCTCAGGGGTCTCGGGGGCGCGCTCGACGGGCGGCGTCTCGACCGACTGGTCTGCAGGCGGCGCCTGCGTCTCGGGCGCCTGGGTGCGGTCCCTGGCCGGGCCGCGCCCCTGCGCGCCGCGACCGCGCCCACCAGGGCGCCTGCGCTTCTGCACGAGGCCGAGGCCCTCGCGGTCCTGGCCGCGACCGCGGCCGCTCTCGCGGGACGCCCCGAGGCCCTCCGTGTTCGACCCGCGGCGACGGCGTGAGCCGTCCGCCTCGGAGATGCGCTCGCGGCCGAGCGACCCCTCGTAGCCCTCGGGCATGATCTCGCCCTTGTTGACCCAGACCTTGACGCCGATGCGGCCGTAGGTCGTCTTCGCCTCGGCGAAGCCGTAGTCGATGTCCGCGCGGATCGTGTGCAGCGGCACGCGGCCCTCGGTGTAGCGCTCGCTGCGGCTCATCTCACCGCCGCCGAGCCGCCCGCCGCACTGGATCTTGATCCCCTGGGCGCCGGACCGCATCGCGGAGGCCAGCGAGCGCTTCATCGCCCGCCGGAACGACACGCGGTTCTGGAGCTGCTCCGCGATCGACTGCGCGACGAGCTGCGCGTCGAGCTCGGGCCGCTTGATCTCGTTGATGTTGATGTGGACGGACTTGCCGGTGATCGAGTGCAGCTCCTTGCGGAGCGCGTCCACCTCGACCCCGGACTTGCCGATCACGATGCCGGGCCGCGCCGTGTAGATGTCGACCGTGATCCGCTGCTTGTCCTTCCGGATCAGGATGTCCGACAGGCCGGCGTGCGCCAGCTTGCCGTTGATGTGGTCACGGATCCGGATGTCCTCGAGGATGTAGTCGGCGATCTCCTTCTTGCCGGTCCACCAGTTCGACTTCCAGTCGTGGATGATGCCGACGCGAAGGCCGCCGGGATGCACCTTCTGGCCCATTAGACGGCCGCTCCTTCCTGCTTGCGGGCGCGCTTGCGCGGCGCCTTCGGCTCCGCGCCAACCGGCGCTTCGGACGCCGGGGACACCTCGGCAGCTTCGGTCTTCGCGTTCTGTGGTCTTCTTGGTCGTCGCTCCTCCGAGGCAGCGACGACGATCGTGATGTGGCACGTGCGCTTGCGGATCCGGTTGACCCGCCCGCGGGCGCGCGCCCGCCAGCGCTTCAGGGTCGGTCCTTCGTCGGCGTACGCCTCGAGGACGACCAGCTCGTCGCCGTCCAGCCCGTGTGCCGACTCGGCATTCGCCACGGCCGAGGCGAGCACGCGGTCGATCTCGCGTGCGGCCGCGCGCGGCGTGAAGGCGAGCACCGTGCGGGCCTCGGGCACCGTGCGGCCGCGGACGTTGTCGAGCACGAGCCGCGCCTTGCGCGCGGACATGCGCACCCACTTCGCCTGTGCGCGGACGGTGGTCGGGGTGTTCGCAGCTGTGGCCATCTAGCGCTTCTTCACCTGTGCCTGGCGGTCGCCCGCATGGCTGCGGAACGTCCGCGTGGGGGCGAACTCGCCGAGCTTGTGCCCGACCATCTGCTCCGAGACGAACACCGGCACGTGCTTCCGTCCGTCGTGGACGGCGATCGTGTGCCCGACCATCTCGGGGAAGATCGTCGAGGCGCGCGACCAGGTGCGGATCATCCGCTTCTCCCCGGCGGCGTTCATCGCCTCGACCCGGGCGAGGAGCCGCTCCTCGACGAAAGGCCCCTTCTTGGAAGACCTTGACATTTAGCGACGCTCCTTGCCGCGGCGACGGCCGCGGACGATCAGCTTGTCGGATTCCTTGTGCTTCGGGCGGGTGCGCTTCCCGATCGTCGGGACCCCCCAGGGTGTGACGGGATGGTGGCCCTTCGACTTGCCCTCGCCGCCGCCGTGGGGGTGGTCGACCGGGTTCATCGCCGTGCCGCGCACGGACGGGCGCTTGCCGAGCCAGCGGCTGCGTCCCGCCTTTCCGCTCGACTCGTTGGCGTGGTCGGCGTTCCCCACCTGCCCGACGGTTGCGCGGCACGTGAGGAGCACGCGGCGCATCTCGCCGGAGGGAAGGCGCAGGACGGCGTAGGGCGCGTCCTTCGCGACGAGCTGGATGCCGGATCCCGCCGAGCGGGCGAGCTTCGCTCCCTGGCCGGGCCTGAGCTCGACCGCGTGCACCACGGTGCCGGTCGGGATCTCCCCGAGCGGGAGCGCGTTGCCGGCCTTGATGTCCGCGCCCGCCCCCGCCTGGACGGTCGAGCCGACCCGGAGCCCGACGGGCGCGAGGATGTAGGCCTTCGCGCCGTCCGCGTAGTGGAGCAGGGCGATCCGTGCGGAGCGGTTCGGGTCGTACTCGATCGAGGCCACCTTCGCCGGCACGCCGTCCTTGACGCGCTTGAAGTCGATGCGCCGGTAGCGGCGCTTGTGCCCGCCGCCCTGATGGCGTCTCGTGATGCGTCCGTGCACGTTCCGGCCGCCGGACTTCTTGAGCGGCTCGAGCAGCGACTTCTCCGGCGTCGAGGTGGTGATCTCCTCGAAGGCGGAGGTCGCCATCTGGCGACGGCCGGCGCTCGTGGGCTTGTACTTCTTGACTGCCATCAGACCTGTGCCCCTTCGAAGATCTCGATCGTGTCGCCTTCGCGGACCTGCACGATCGCCTTCTTCCAGCCCGGCCGGGTCCCCTTGAAGAGGCCGCGGCGCTTCGGCTTGGACTGCACCTTGACGATGTTCACGCGCTCGACGTGCACGTCGAACAGCTGCTCGACCGCCTGGCGCACCTGTGTCTTGTGCGCGTCCGGATGGACCTTGAACGTGTAGCGCCGGTCGGCGATCCCGGAGTAGCTCTTCTCGGAGACGACAGGGGCCAGCACGACCTGCTCGTTCGTCAGGCTGCTCATGCCGGCGCCTCCTTCCCCGCGCGCTGCTCCACGAGCGGCAGCGCGGCCTCGGTGACGAGGATCGCGCGCGCCCAGACGACTGCGGCGACCTCGAGCTCGGACGGGACGGTGACGAGCACCCGCTCGAGGTTGCGGAAGGACTTCACGACCGCCTCCTCGTCCTCGTGCGCGACGACGAGCACCGGGGCGTCCTTGGCCCACGTCTCGAGGACCTGCTTCGCCCCCTTCGTCGACGGGGTCTCGAACGAGCTCCCGTCGAGCACGGCGAGCGTGTCGTTCCCGGCATGGTGCGAGAGCGCGCCCCGCAGCGCGGCTTTGCGCGCCTTCCGGTTCACCTTCACCTCGTAGCTGCGCATCCCGGGCGGGAACGCCATGCCGCCTCCCGTGAACTGCGGCGCGCGGATCGTGCCCTGGCGGGCGCGGCCGGTGCCCTTCTGGCGCCACGGCTTGGAGCGGCCGCCGGCGACGAGCCCGCGGCTCTTCGCGCCGCGCGTGCCCTGCCGGGCGGCATTCAGCTCGGCCCGGACGGTCTCGTGGAGGAGATGCGGCTTGACCTCGGCCTCGAAGACCGTCGCGTCGAGCGCGACGTCGTTCGCCTTGCCGCCGAGCACCGGTGCCTTGACGGCCATCAGCCCTCCACCCCGCGAATCTCGACGAGCCCGCTCTTCGGCCCCGGGACGGCGCCGCGGACGAGCAGGAGGTTGCGTTCCGCATCGACCTCGTGGACGACGAGGCCCGTCTGGGTCACGCGCCCACCGCCCATGCGGCCGGCCATCTTCTTGCCCTTGAACACGCGCGACGGCGTCGCCGACGCGCCGACGGAGCCCGGCTTGCGGACGTTGTGAGAGCCGTGGCTCATCGGGCCGCGCGCGAAGTTGTGGCGCTTGATGGTGCCCTGGAAGCCCTTGCCGATCGACGTGCCCGACACCTTGATCCTGTCGCCGGGCGCGAACGACTCCACGGTCACGCTCTCGCCGACCTGGAGCTCGCTCGGCCCGCGGAACTCGACGAGGTGCCGGTGACCCGCGGCGCCCGCCTTGCGCAGGTGGCCGAGCTCGCCCTTCGTCAGCTTGCGGTCGGCGACCGGCTCGAACGCGAGCTGGACGGCCTCGTAGCCGTCGGCCGCCTCCGTGCGCACCGTGACGACGGGGCAGGGCCCCGCTTCGATCACGGTGACGGCGTCGACGTTCCCGGTCTCCGCGTCGAAGACCTGGGTCATGCCGAGCTTTCTGCCGAGAATGCCTTTCATCGCCATCAGAGCTTGATCTCGATGTCGACGCCGGCAGGCAGATCGAGCCGCATCAGCGAGTCGACCGTCCTCGGCGTGGGGCTGTGGATGTCGATCAGGCGCTTGTGCGTGCGCACCTCGAAGTGCTCGCGCGAGTCCTTGTCGATGAACGGCCCGCGGATGACGCAGTAGACGTTCTTCTCCGTGGGCAGGGGCACGGGGCCGGTGATGGTCGCGCCGGTGCGCTGCGCCGTCTCCACGATCTGGGAGGCGGAGCGGTCCACCTGCTGGTGGTCGTAACCCTTGAGCCGGATCCTGATCTTCTGCTGCGCCATGCTCGAGCCGATTCCGTGAAGTAAGGGAGGGCGAGCCCTCCCTTACTTGACGATCTCCGTGACGACTCCGGCACCCACCGTGCGACCGCCCTCGCGGATCGCGAAGCGGAGGCCCTGGTCCATGGCGATCGGCTGGATCAGCTCGATCTCCATGTTCGTGTTGTCGCCCGGCATGACCATCTCCTGGCCCTCCGGGAGCTTGATCGAGCCGGTCACGTCCGTCGTGCGGAAGTAGAACTGCGGCCGGTAGCCGTTGAAGAACGGCGTGTGGCGCCCGCCCTCGTCCTTGGAGAGGACGTACACCTCGGCCTTGTAGTGCGTGTGCGGCGTGATGGAGCCGGGCTTCGCCAGCACCTGGCCGCGCTCGACCTCCTCGCGCTTGATGCCGCGGAGGAGCGCGCCCGCATTGTCGCCGGCCTGCGCGAAGTCGAGGATCTTCTGGAACATCTCGAGGCCCGTGACAGTGGTCTTCTCGACCTTCTCGTGGATGCCCACGATCTCGACCTCGTTGCCGACCTCGATCTTGCCCTGCTCGATGCGGCCGGTGACGACCGTGCCGCGGCCGGTGATCGTGAACACGTCCTCGATCGGCATCAGGAACGGCTTGTCGACGTCGCGCACCGGCTCGGGGATGTACGAGTCGACCGCCTCCATCAGCTCGACGATCTTGGCCGTCCACTCGGGGTCGCCCTCGAGCGCCTTGAGCGCGGAGACCTGGACGATCGGGATGTCGTCGCCCGGGAACTCGTACTTCGAGAGGAGCTCGCGCACCTCCATCTCCACGAGCTCGAGCAGCTCGGGGTCGTCGACCATGTCGGCCTTGTTGAGGGCCACCACCATGGCCGGCACCTCGACCTGCCGCGCGAGCAGGATGTGCTCGCGGGTCTGCGGCATGGGGCCGTCCGCCGCGGAGACGACCAGGATCGCGCCGTCCATCTGGGCGGCGCCGGTGATCATGTTCTTGATGTAGTCGGCGTGCCCCGGGCAGTCGACGTGCGCGTAGTGGCGGTTCGCGGTCTCGTACTCGACGTGCGCGGTGTTGATCGTGATGCCGCGCTGCCGCTCCTCGGGAGCCGCGTCGATCGAGGCGAAGTCGCGCACCGCGGTGCCGGTGCCGGTCTCTGCGAGCACCTTCGTGATCGCCGCGGTCAGTGTCGTCTTCCCGTGGTCGATGTGACCGATCGTGCCGACGTTGACGTGCGGCTTCGTGCGCTCGAACTTCTGCTTGGCCATTGCGCTTCGGATCTCCTTCCGGGCCTGGGTGCCTACGCGCCCCTCTGGGCGTCGACGATTTCCGCCGCGATGGACTGGGGAACGTCCTCGTAGCGGTCGAACTGCATGGTGAAGGTCGCCCGCCCCTGCGTCATCGACCGCAGGTCGGTGGCGTACCCGAACATCTCGGACAGCGGCACGCTCGCCTTGATCGACTGCGAGTTGCCGAGTGGCTCGAGGTGCTCGACGCGGCCGCGCCGCGCGTTGAGGTTCCCCATCACGTCCCCGAGGTAGTCCTCGGGCGTAACGACCTCGACGGCCATCATCGGCTCGAGCAGCTTCGGCTTGGCGCGCTTCATCGCCTCCTTGAAGGCGATCGAGCCGGCGATCTTGAAGGCACGCTCGCTCGAGTCGACCTCGTGGTACGAGCCCTCGACGAGCTCGACCTTGACGTCGACGACCGGGTAGCCCGCGAGAACACCTGCGCCGAGCGCCTCCTGGATTCCCTCGTCGACCGGCTTGATGTACTCCTTCGGGATCTTCCCGCCGACGATCTTGTCCTCGAACTCGTAGCCCTCGCCGGGCGCCTGCGGGAGGAGGTTGATCACGACGTCGCCGTACTGGCCCGAGCCGCCCGTCTGGCGCACGAACCTGCCCTGGACCTTCTGCACGGCCTGCGACGCCGTCTCCCGGTAGGCGACCTGCGGGCGCCCGACGTTGGCGTCGACCTTGAACTCGCGCATCAGGCGGTCGACGATGATCTCGAGGTGCAGCTCGCCCATCCCTGCGATGAGCGTCTGCCCCGTCTCCTCGTCGGTCGAGACGCGGAAGGTCGGGTCCTCCTCGGCGAGCCTCTGAAGGCCCTGTCCGAGCTTGTCCTGGTCGCCCTTCGTCTTCGGCTCGATCGCGACCGAGATCACCGGGTCGGGGAACGTCATCGACTCGAGGATGATCGGGGCGCTCTCGACGGCGAGGGTGTCGCCGGTCGTCGACTGCTTGAGCCCGACGGCCGCGGCGATCTCGCCCGCGCCGATCTCCTCGCGCTCCTCGCGGTGGTTGGCGTGCATCTGGAGGATGCGCCCGATCCGCTCGGTCCTGCCGCTCGTCGTGTTGAGCACGCGGTCGCCCGCCTTGATCTGGCCGGAGTACACCCGGAAGTACGTCAGCTTGCCGACGTACGGATCGGACATGACCTTGAAGACGAGGGCGGAGAACGGCGCGTCCTCGGATGCCGGCCGGGTGATCTCGTCGTCCGTCTTCGGGTCGGTGCCCTGGACGGCCGGGACGTCGAGCGGGCTCGGGAGGTAGTCGACGACCGCGTCGAGCAGAGGCTGCACGCCCTTGTTCTTGAACGCGGAGCCGAGCAGCACCGGCGTCAGCGCGTCGGCGAGCGTGCCGGCGCGGAGCGCGCGCTTGATCGTCTCGGGGGTGACCGACGCCTCGTCCTCGAGGTACGCCTCCATCAGCTCGTCGTCGTGCTCGGCAACCGCATCGATCAGCGCGTGGTGCGCCTCCTCGGCGGCGGCCGCGAGCTCTGCCGGGATCTCGCCGACGACGAACGTCTGGCCGAGGTCGTCCTCGTAGACGATCGACTTCATCTCGACGAGGTCGACCACGCCGCGGTGCTGGTCCTCCTGGCCGATCGGGAGCTGGATCGGGACGGGGTTCGCGCCGAGGCGCTCGCGCATCGACTGCACGGCGGCGTCGAAGTCGGCGCCGGTGCGGTCCATCTTGTTGATGAACGCGATGCGCGGCACACCGTAGCGGTCGGCCTGGCGCCAGACGGTCTCCGACTGCGGCTGTACGCCGGCGACGGAGTCGAACACCGCGACCGCTCCGTCCAGCACGCGCAGCGAGCGCTCCACCTCGACGGTAAAGTCCACGTGCCCGGGAGTATCGATGATGTTGATGCGATGGTCGCGCCACGACGCCGTCGTCGCCGCCGACGTGATGGTGATGCCGCGCTCCTGCTCCTGGGCCATCCAGTCCATCGTGGCGGCGCCCTCGTGAACCTCGCCCAGCTTGTGGGTGCGTCCGGTGTAGTAGAGGATCCGCTCGGTCGTCGTCGTCTTGCCCGCGTCGATGTGGGCCATGATCCCGATGTTCCGGACGCGGTCGAGCGCGACCTGTGTGGCAGTCGTCGTGCTCATGCTCTGATCACCAGCGGTAGTGCGCGAAGGCCTTGTTGGCCTGCGCCATCCGGTACATGTCGTCCTTGCGCTTGAACGCGCCGCCCTGCTGGTCGATCGCATCCTGGAGCTCGCCGGCGAGCTTCGCCTCCATGCCCTTCTCACGCCGCTCCCGCGCGTACGTGACGAGATAGCGGATCGCGAGGGTGCGACCTCGCCGAGGCGGCACCTCGACGGGCACCTGGTAGTTCGCCCCGCCGACGCGGCGCGACTTGACCTCGAGCACGGGCGTGACGGACTTGACGGCGGACTCGAGTGCCTCGAGCGCCGACTTGCCGGTCTTGTCGGCGACCTGCGCGAGCGCGTCGTAGACGACCCGCTCGGCGATCGACTTCTTGCCGTCGACCATCAGCCGGTTGACGAGCTGCGTCACGAGCACCGAGCCGTGGACGGGATCGGGCTCGGGGGTGCGCGGCTGGATCTCTGCGCGGCGCGGCATCGGTCTACGACCCGCCCTTCTTCGCGCCGTACTTCGAGCGGCCCTGGCGGCGCTCGGAGACACCGGAGGTGTCGAGCCCGCCCCGGATCACCTTGTAGCGGAAGCCCGGCAGGTCCTTGACGCGACCGCCGCGGATCAGGACGACCGAGTGCTCCTGGAGGTTGTGCCCCTCCCCCGGGATGTACGCGCCGACCTCCATCTGGTTCGTCAGCTTCACGCGCGCGACCTTGCGCAGCGCGGAGTTCGGCTTCTTCGGCGTCGTCGTGTAGACGCGCGTGCAGACGCCCCGCTTCTGGGGAGCGCCGCGAAGGGCCGGTGTCTTGACTTTCGCCTTGGGGGCCTTGCGACCCTTGCGGACGAGCTGATTGACGGTGGGCACGCTGCTCCTCGGATCTCGGTCGAAGCTTCTGTCACACAGAAAGGGCCGGCGGGAACGATGTCCACGCCGCCCGGATCGGCAATGGTAGCCGAAGCCGCGAAGCCCGTCCACCTCCGGGGCGACCGTGAGGGCCCGGGATGGCCGAACGCGCCGTCGCCGATTACATTGCGACCGGGGAAGGTTGGGGGACCGAGAATCTCGAGCGGAACGACGATCAGCTTGGTCATCACTGCGGCGGCTCTTCTGGGCCTCGCGGGCGTGGTTGCGTACCTGCTCGCGCGGCGGCCGGCGACGACGCGTGACGACCGCCTCGTCGAGGCGGTCCACGAGATGCGGACGCGCATGGACGTCCTGGGCCGCGACCTCTCCGACGCGCTCGAGCGTGCGGAGCGCGAGAGCAAGCGAAACCGGTTCCTGAGCGACCTCGGCAGCTCGATCGAGTTCGACGAGCTGCTCGACCGCGTCCTCGACGCCGCGCTCGAGGTTCCGGGCTTCGACGCTGCGATGGTCGTGCTCGACGAGGGAGGCGGCGCGACGACGGTCGCGACTCGCGGCATGACGCAGGAGGAGGCTGCCCACCCGCCTTCCTCCGGGACCGCCGGGACGCTGCCCGCCGGACCGATCACGGTGAGCTATCGCTACGGCGCCGCCGATGCAGCCGACACCCAGCTGATCCGCGGCGGTCTGTTCATGCCGCTCGTCAGCCGCGACGGCAACGCGCTCGGAAGCCTCGCGTTGTTCTGGCGCACGCCCGGCTACGAGCCGTCCGCGCAGCGGCTCTCCGCGATCGAGCAGATCGCCGCCTCCTGCATCCCCGCCATCGAGAACGCGCGGCGCTACCGCGAGGCACGGCAGCTGGCTGAGACGGATGCGCTCACGGGCTTCTTCAACCAGCGCTACTTCCACGAGACGTTGCGCCGGGAGGCGCTTCGTGCCCAGCGCTACGACAGGCGCCTCGCGCTGCTGATCATCGACCTCGACGACTTCAAGGCCGTCAACGACCGTATCGGCCACCTCGCCGGCGACGCGGTGCTCGCCCAGGTCGCCGAGCGCCTGCGCAACGAGATCCGCTCCGTCGACATGGGTTGCAGGGTCGGCGGCGACGAGTTCGGCGTGATCATGCCGGAGTCCACCGCCGAGGACGCCGCACAGCTTTTCCAGCGGATGCACGACGCCGTGGCGTCGATGCCCGTGCCGGGCGGGAGCCGCGTCCGCGTCTCCGCCGGGATCGCCGAGCTGCGCCACGGCGAGACGGCCGCGGGCCTCTTCGAGCGCGCGGACTCGGCGCTCTACCGCGCGAAGGAGCTCGGCAAGGACCGCGCCAGCGTCGCGAACGACTGAGCCACCGCTCCGCGAGGGCGTCCCTCAGCCGCGGACCGCGACGAGACGCAGCGGACGCGACGGGCGGTTCGGCCGCCCTGAGGGCTCGAGCGTCACGGCGACACGGGCACCGGTGCGAACCTGCCGCGTCAGGGGGATCACCTGCTCGCTGCCGTCGAAGCTCCCCGCCGGGACGGGCACGGCCGATCCGGGCGGGACGACCCACGCCGCGTACATCCGTCCCTCGGCCGCCGGGCCGAGACCGTCGAGCGTGAGGACGCCTCGATCCCCGTCGCCGACCACGAGCACGATCCGGCCCACCGACCCGCGCAGCGGGACCCGCTCGGCCTCGGAGTCGGCGAGGATCGCGAGCGCCGGCCCGGCGGCGAGCGTCGTGGCGGGCGCGGGGCCGGAGCGGAGCTCTGCGACGAGCGCGAACGCGCCCAGCGCCACGGCGAGCACGCCGCAGGTGATCGCAAGGGCCGCGAGGGTCGGCCATGCGGGTCGCCGCGGGGCCGCGAGCTCGAGCGCGGGGAGCGGGACGGGGACGCCGAGCGACGCCTCGACGACCTCGTCGGACACCCCCGGTGGCACGGGGTGGGCGTGCGCCGACTTCGACACGAGGCGAGGATAACCCTCGCTGCCGACGGCGCTCTCGGCGCCTCGTGCGACAGCCACCCCCCTCTGTAGGGTTAGCTCGATGGAGGGATGCGGCTCCGCCTCGGGACGGGAGGGCGCGAGATGACGACCTGGCTCGCCGTCGCCGCCATCGCGCTGGCGGGGCTTTCGGTCGTTCTCTTCACGCTCGCGGTTCGGCGGCTGCTCACGCGCCAGGCCGAGGTGACCGCCACGATGCTGCGCCGCTACGACGACCGCCTGGCCTCCTTCGCGCAGACGCTCAACGACGCGCTCACGTCGTTCCAGAGCGCGCGCCCCCCGGCAGCCCCCCAGCTCGAGGACGATCCCGAGCCGATGGTGCGTGCGCTCGAGCTTGCCAGGGAAAGGACGTCTGCCGACGGCGCGATCGCTCTCGTCACGGCCGGCCACGGGACTCCGATCGTCGCGACCGTCGGTCTCTCCGAGTCGGAGACGAACCACATCGCGCGCATGGGGTTTCCCGACTACCGCGGCGCACGCGCGATCGAGGTCGCGTTCGCCGGAGACCTCGTGGCGCCCGAGGGGGAGGAGCCGGTACGGGCCGGCCTCGTCATGCCTCTGCTCGGCGAGGACGAGCCGCAGAGCCTGGTCGGGGTGCTCACGAGGGACCGCGGCCGGCGCTTCAGCGAGGAGGACGTGGACGAGCTCCAGGGGCTCGTGCAGGCGGCGCGCCCGCCGATCTCGCGCGCGCTGAACCTCCGCGAGGCCGACGTCGTGCCCGAGCTCGACCTGCTCACGAACCTCCTCGATCGGCAGTCGTTCTCCGCGGTCCTCGAGCGCGAGATCCTGCGCGCCCGGCTCGCCCATCACCCGCTCTCGCTCCTGGTCGTCGACGTCGACCGGCTGACGTGGCTGAACGCGCGGATCGGGATCCTCGCCGCCGACGGCGTGCTCCTCGAGCTGGCCAAGCGGCTCAGGGGTGTCGTGCACCGGCTGGACTACGCGTTCCGGCTCGGCGGAGGGAGGTTTGCCGTCGTGCGCCCCGGCTCGGAAGGCGGCGACGCCCGTCAGCTGTTCGAGGCGCTGCGAGCCCAGCTCGCCGAGAACCCGATCGGCGACGCCGGGATCGTCTCCGTGACCGGCGGGATCACGGAGCTGCTTCCCCAGGACGACGTCGAGTCGTTCGCGTCCCGGGCGGACGCGGCGCTGGCCGAGGCGAAGGCCGCCCGGCGGGGAAGCGTCGGGGTCACCGGCGGCGGGGACCGCCCCTCTCGCGTGAACGGCACCCTCCAGATCGCGAGCGCGCCCGAGGGGATCGTGCTCGACGGCTGACGGGACGGCGCCGCTCGGCCGATACTCGAGGTCGTGAGCACCTCGGCCGGCATTCTCCTGCTCCTGCTCGGTTGCGTCGTCGCCGGGCTTGCCGTGATCGCGCTCGCGCTACGCCGTCGGGCGCTGCTGTCCGCCCGGAGGGACGCCGGGCTGGCGACGGTCGCGAAGCGGATCGACGACGCCGTGGCCTCGCTGCGACCCCCCAGCGCTCGCGTCGAGCACGTCTCGGCGCCGCCGCGCGGCCCGGCCCCCGTGGTGGGCGAGGCGCTCCCCGGCCGGGCCGCGCTGGTCGACGCCGTCGCCTCGGGGGTCGCCGTGGCACGTGCCGACGGGGCACGCCTCGCGGCGGCGCTGGTCCGGGTGTCGGGGGCCGAGCACGTGGAGAAGCTCGCCAGCGACGTGCGGGAGGTCGCGGGCGTGACCGCCTACGCGGTCGGGCCGGACTCCGTCGCGCTCGTCCTCCCCGGTGTCGGGCGCGCCGGCGCGCTGGGTCTGCTAGCCCGCGTGGAGGCGCGCTGCGCCTCGACGGGCCTGGCAGTGGAGCTCGAGCCGGGGGAGGAAGCCACCGAGCTCGTCTGCCGGCTCCTGGGTTCCTCCACCGGAGCCTGACCGGCCCCGCGAGGGCGAGCGCCGAAGGGACGGGCCCCGGCAGGAGCCCGTCCCACGGCAGTCCCTAGCGTGTGCCTACGACGCCTCGTCGTCGGCTGCGCCGGCATCCGGCGTCTCGGGCAGCTCCGGCAGGTCCGGGAGCTGGTCCTCGTAGCCGAGGCCGAGCGAGGCGAGGTCGAGCCCGTCACCGTCGCCGATCTCCTCGAGCGCGGCCAGCAGCTCGGCGTCGGCCCCGGAGCCGAACATCGCTGCCGGGAGCGGCTCGGACGGCTCGATCGTGATGCCGCGGTACTTCTTGAGGCCCGTTGCAGCCGGGATCAGCTTCCCGATGATCACGTTCTCCTTGAGCCCGAGCAGCCGGTCGACCTTGCCCTCGATCGACGCGTCGGTGAGCACCTTCGTCGTCTCCTGGAAGGAGGCGGCCGACAGGAACGACTCGGTCGCGAGGGACGCCTTGGTGATACCGAGGATCAGCGGCTCGAACGTCGCGAGCTCCTTCTTGTCCTTCTTCGCCGCGTCGTTCGCCCGCTCGAGCACGACCTTGTCGACGAGCTGGCCCGGGAGGAGCTCGGTGTCACCCGGCGTCTCGACGCGCACCTTCTTCATCATCTGGCGGACGATGAGCTCGATGTGCTTGTCGTGGATGTCGACGCCCTGGGACTTGTAGACCTTCTGCACCTCACCCACGAGGTAGAGCTCCGTCGGCGTCGAGCCGTGCCCGGCCCGCGTCTGCAGGTCGAGCATGTCGGCCGGGTTGCGTGAGCCCTCGTTGAGCGGCTCGCCCTGGCCGACCGTGTCTCCCGTGCGGACGAGGAGCCGCGTCCGGCGGGGGAAGGAGTACTCCTTGACCGGCAGCGGCTCGCCGTTCTCGTCCAGCGCCGTCGGCGTCACGGTGACGACCGTCGTGCGCTCCTGTTCCTCGACCGACACCTTCCCGCCGAGGTCCGCGAGCGTCGCCGCGCCCTTCGGGTTGCGCGCCTCGAAGATCTCGACGACGCGCGGGAGGCCGTGCGTGATGTCGGCGCCGGCCACGCCGCCTGTGTGGAACGTGCGCATCGTGAGCTGCGTGCCCGGCTCGCCGATCGACTGCGCCGCGACGATGCCGACGGCGTCGCCGATCTCGCACATGTCACCTGTGGCGAGGAACGTGCCGTAGCAGGCGCGGCACACGCCGACCTCGCTCCGGCACTTGAGCACGGTGCGCAGGGGCAGCCTGACCTCCTCGGCGTGCTCCTCGAGCTGCTCGATGACCTCGTGCAGGCGGGGCTTCGTGAGGAGCTCGCCCTTCTCGGCGAGGACCGTCTTGCCCGGCTTGCCGTCCTTGAGCGGCTTGTGGACCTCGATCGCCACGACGCGGCCCGCCGCGCTCAGGTTGACCTGGCCGTCGAGGATCAGCGGCAGCTCGACGTGGTCGTCCGTGCCGCAGTCCTCCTCGCGGATGATCACGTCCTGCGAGACGTCGACGAGACGGCGCGTCAGGTAGCCCGAGTCGGCCGTGCGGAGCGCCGTGTCGGCGAGGCCCTTGCGAGCACCGTGCGTCGAGATGAAGTACTCGAGCACCGACAGGCCCTCCATGAAGTTGGCCTTGATCGGACGCTCGATGATCTCGCCCTTCGGATTGGCCATCAGGCCGCGCATCCCGGCGAGCTGGCGGATCTGGTTGAACGACCCGCGGGCGCCGGAGTTGGCCATCATGAAGATCGAGTTCGTCTGGTGGAGGTTCCGCTTCATCGCCTCCGCGACCTCGTCCGTGGCCTCCGTCCAGACGGCGACGACACGCTCCTTGCGCTCCTCCTCGGTCATCAGGCCGCGCTCGTACTCGCGCTCGACCTTGCCGACCTGATCCTCGTACTGCGCGAGGATGTCCTCCTTCTCGGGGGGAATCACGATGTCGTTCTTCGACACGGTGATGCCGGCCCGCGTCGCGTAGCGGAACGCGAGGGACTTGATGGTGTCGAGCACGGTCGCGACGGCGTACGCGCCGTACTCGCCGACGAGCCGGTCGATGAGCGCGTCGAGCTCGCGCTTGGTGAGCGCGCGATCGACCACGAGCGGCTCGAGCAGCCCGTCGGAGACTGCGTCTGCGAGCGACCGCTCGAGCTCGCTCTCGAAGATGACGCGGCCCGGCGTCGTGAGCCTGACCTCGTCGCCACGCCGGAACTCGATCGGCTCCTGGAGCGAGACGCTCGTCTGGCGCGCCTCGAGCGCGAACTGGACCTGCTCCTCCGACGCGAAGCGCTTGAGCCCCTTGACCTTCAGCTCCTTCGCGAGTGCCTCCGACGTCGTCGCCGAGAGGTCGTACGCGCAGTAGGTGAGGAAGTAGGCGCCGAGCACCATGTCCTGCGTCGGCGTCGCGAGCGGCCGGCCGTGGGCCGGGGAGAGGATGTTGTTCGACGAGAGCATGAGGATGCGTGCCTCCGCCTGCGCCTCGGCGCTGAGCGGGAGGTGAACCGCCATCTGGTCGCCGTCGAAGTCCGCGTTGAAGGCATGGCAGACGAGCGGGTGCACCTGGATCGCCTTGCCCTCGACGAGCACCGGCTCGAACGCCTGGATGCCGAGGCGGTGGAGCGTCGGGGCGCGGTTCAGGAGCACCGGATGCTCGGCGATGACCTCCTCCAGCACGTCCCAGACCTCGGGGACCATCGACTCGACGTGCTTCTTGGCCGCCTTGATGTTCTGGACGGACTTCCGCTCGACGAGCCGGCTCATGATGAACGGCTTGAACAACTCGAGCGCCATCAGCTTCGGCAGCCCGCACTGGTGCAGCTTCAGGTTCGGGCCGGCGACGATCACCGAGCGGCCGGAGTAGTCGACGCGCTTGCCGAGCAGGTTCTGGCGGAAGCGGCCCTGCTTGCCCTTGAGCATGTCGGACAGTGACTTGAGCGGCCGGTTGCCCGGGCCGGTCACCGCGCGCCCGCGGCGGCCGTTGTCGAACAGCGCGTCCACGGCCTCCTGCAGCATCCGCTTCTCGTTGTTGACGATGATCTCGGGGGCGCCGAGGTCGAGCAGCCGCTTGAGGCGGTTGTTCCGGTTGATCACGCGCCGGTAGAGGTCGTTCAGGTCGCTGGTCGCAAAGCGGCCGCCGTCCAGCTGCACCATCGGGCGCAGCTCCGGCGGGATCACGGGCACGGCCTCGAGGACCATCCACTCGGGCTTGTTCTCCGAGGTGATGAACGCCTGCACGACCTTGAGGCGCTTGATCGCGCGCTGCTGCTTCTGGCCCTTCGACGTCTTGATCGTGTCGCGGAGTGTGAGCGACTCCTGCTCGAGATCGAGGTCCCGCAGCAGCTCGCGGATCGCCTCCGCGCCCATCCCACCCCGGAAGTAGACGCCGAAGCCGTACGGAGAGCCGAAGCGGTCCTTGAGCTCGCGGAAGAGCTGCTCGTCGTTGACGACCTGCTTGACGTCGAGCTCGCGGAAGAGCTTCCAGGTGTCCTCCAGCCTGCGCACGCCCTCGACCGCGGCCTCGCGCGTGTCCTCGCGGCGGCTCTCGATGTCGGCCACCATCTCCTTGACCTTCGTCGCCCACTGCTGGACGGCCTCGAGGTCCTCCTTGCGGGCACCCTCGACGAGGCAGAGGTCGTACGCCAGCTCGCGCACCTGCTCCGGGCCTGCGTCGGCCTCGGCCCGCTCGAGCACGTCCCGCAGGAGGCCGTTGCCGGTCTCCCGCGCACGCTCGAGGTTCTTGGCGTCGACGGACGCGACGAGCTCGGCGTCCTCACCCGAGAGCTCCTCGCCCGAGAGCAGCTGGTCGAGCAGCTTGTGCAGGTGCTTCGTGATCGCGCCCTTCTTCGCGCCCGACGCCTTCTCGAGGTCGCCCCGGAGCGGCTCGAGAGCCTCCCGGATCTCCTGGGCGGCGGTCGCGACAGACTCGATCTCCCGCGGGGCGAGCCTGCGGTCGTCGCGGGTCGCGGTCTGCCGCACGAGCTCGCGGAGCCGCTTGGGGTCCTCACCGGCGACGCTCTTCGCGAGCGCCGGGAAGATCCCGCCTGCCAGCGTCCGCGCCTCCTCGAGGGACGGCATGACCTGATCCTCGGCCCAGTTCGCAAGCCCACGGGCCCAGAACTCGTCGTCCTCGTCGAAGCCCTTGTCCTTGCCCGCGGACAGGAAGGCGCGACGGCGAGCAAGGCGCTCGTCGAGCGTCGCCAGCTGCTCGTCGCGGTCGACGTAGATCTGCTCCGACTCGCCCTTGACCTTGTCCTCGAGGTCGGCAAGGTCGGCGGCACGCTTCTCGTGGTCGACGCCCGTGACGATCGAGGCGGCGAAATAGAGGACCTTCTCGAGCTCCCGCGGCGCGATGTCGAGCAGGTAGCCGATCCGGCTCGGGACGCCCTTGAAGAACCAGATGTGCGAGACCGGCGCGGCGAGGTCGATGTGGCCCATCCGCTCGCGGCGCACCTTCTGGCGGGTCACCTCGACGCCGCAGCGCTCGCAGATGATCCCCTTGTAGCGAACACGCTTGTACTTGCCGCAGTAGCACTCCCAGTCCTTCGTGGGGCCGAAGATGCGCTCGCAGAACAGCCCGTCGCGCTCGGGCTTCAGGGTGCGGTAGTTGATGGTCTCCGGCTTGGTGACCTCGCCCATCGACCAGTCACGGATCTGCTTCGGGGAAGCGAGCCCGATCCGGATCGCGTCGAAGTCGTTGATGTCGATCTGCGCCAAGGGATTTCTCCTCCGGAGAAATCCTCAGAGGATTTCTCCAACGAATTGCTCTCAGTATTTCCGGGGTTAATTAGCCGGGATGCGGAGCAGCCCGGCCTAGTCCTCGACCTCGAGGTCGGCGGGCAGAGCGAGCTCCTCGCCCTCCGGCGGCGCTTCCTCGAGGTCCTCGTCCGATGCCACGGAAAGGTCGGCGCCCTCCTCCGGCGCGCCCTCCTCGACCTCCTGGACGGTGGGGGCGCCGGCGTCGCTGCGGACGCTCGCGGGCGAGAGATCGATCCCGAGCTCCTCCGCCGCGCGGAGTAGCTCGTCGTCCTCCTCCCGCACCTCGACCTCGCGGCCCTCGTCCGAGAGCACGTGCACGTCGAGGGAGAGCGACTGCATCTCCTTCAGCAGCACCTTGAACGACTCGGGGATCGACGGCTCGGCGATGTTCTCGCCCTTGACGATCGCCTCGTAGGCCTTGACCCGGCCGATTGTGTCGTCGGACTTGATCGTCAGCATCTCCTGGAGGGTGTACGCGGCGCCGTACGCCTCGAGCGCCCACACCTCCATCTCGCCGAAGCGCTGCCCGCCGAACTGCGCCTTGCCCCCCAGCGGCTGCTGGGTGACGAGCGAGTACGGGCCCGTGGAGCGCGCGTGGATCTTGTCGTCGACGAGGTGGAGGAGCTTGAGGATGTACATGTAGCCGACGGTGACCTTCTGCTCGAAGGGCGCGCCCGACTTCCCGTCGAAGAGCTGCACCTTCCCCGAGCACCGGCGCCCCTCGGCACGGCTCTCGTCCACGTTCATCGCGATCGTGTCGCTCTGCTTGGCCCACTCGATCAGCGCCTCGTCGACGTCCGCCTCGGTGGCGCCGTCGAACACGGGCGTCGCCACCGCCCGGGGGTCGGGCGCGTTGATCGGCGCCCGCTCGTTGACGGGCTCGCCGTCGGCGAAGACGCCGTGCGCGGCCGCCCACCCGAGGTGCGTCTCGAGGATCTGGCCGATGTTCATCCGGCTCGGCACGCCGAGCGGGTTCAGGACGACGTCCACGGCGCGGCCGTCCTCGAGGAACGGCATGTCCTCCTCGGGCACGATCTTCGCGATCACGCCCTTGTTCCCGTGACGCCCGGCCAGCTTGTCGCCCTCGGCGATCTTGCGCTTCTTCGCGACGAACACGCGGACGAGCTCGTTGACCCCAGGCGGCAGGTCGTCGCCGGCGTCGCGCGAGAAGGTCTTGACGCCGATCACTTTGCCGCCCTCGCCGTGCGGCACCTTCAGCGAGGTGTCTCGGACCTCGCGCGCCTTCTCCTTGAAGATCGCGCGGATCAGCTTCTCCTCCGCCGTCAGCTCGGTCTCGCCCTTCGGCGTCACCTTGCCGACGAGCAGGTCGCCCGAGCCCACCTCGGCCCCGATGCGGACGACCCCACGCTCGTCGAGGTTCGCGAGCGACTCCTCCGAGCGGTTCGGGATGTCGCGGGTGATCTCCTCGTCGCCGAGCTTGGTCGAGCGCGCGTCGATCTCGTACTCGTGGATGTGGATCGAGCTGAGCACGTCGTCCTTGACGAGGCGCTCGGAGAGCACGATCGCGTCCTCGAAGTTGTAGCCCTCGAAGGGCATGAAGGCGACGAGCAGGTTCGCGCCGAGGGCGAGCTCGCCCCGGTCGGTCGCGGCGCCGTCGGCCAGCACCTCGCCCTTCGCGATCGAGTCGCCCAGGGTGACGACCGGCTTCTGGTGGATCAGCGTGCCCTGGTTCGAGCGCATGAACTTCGTGAGCGGGTACTCGTCCCGCGTCCCCTTGCCCTCGACCACGATCCGCTCGGCGTCGACGTCGATCACGGTGCCGCCGTTGCGGGCGAGGACGACGTCGCCGGTGTCGACCGCCGCGCGGTACTCGAGCCCGGTGCCGACGAGCGGCGCCTGCGGGATCATCAGCGGCACGGCCTGCTTCTGCATGTTCGCGCCCATCAGCGCCCGGTTGGCGTCGTTGTGCTCGAGGAAGGGGATCAGCGCGGTCGCGACCGAGACGATCTGCGCGGGAGAGACGTCCATGTAGTCCACGGCGTCGGCCCGTGCGATCACGGCCTCGCCTGCCGAGGAGCGGCAGAGAACCTGGTCGTTGACGAACTTGCCCGTCTTCGAGTCGACAGGCTCCGACGCCTGGGCGATCGTGAAGAGCGCCTCCCGCGAGGCGTCGAGGTAGACGATCTCGTCGGAGACCTTCCCCTTCTGGACGACGCGGTAGGGCGTCTGGATGAAGCCGAACTCCGACACCGTGGCGTACGACGCGAGGGCGCCGATGAGGCCGATGTTCGGCCCCTCCGGGGTCTCGATCGGGCACATCCGGCCGTAGTGGGTCGGGTGCACGTCGCGCACCTCGATCGGGGCACGCTCGCGCGTCAGGCCGCCCGCGCCGAGCGCGGACAGGCGGCGCCGGTGCGTGAGCCCGGCGAGCGAGTTCGTCTGGTCCATGAACTGCGAGAGCTGGGAGGAGCCGAAGAACTCCTTCAGCGCGGCCACGACCGGGCGGATGTTGATGATCGTCTGCGGCGTGATCGTGTCGACGTCCTCCGTCGTCATCCGCTCGCGCACGACGCGCTCCATGCGGTACAGCCCGACGCGGAACGCCTCCTGGATCAGCTCGCCCGTCGTGCGGAGCCGCCGGTTGCCGAAGTGCTCGTACTCGTCGAGCTCGCCGCGGATCGGCTCCCGCGAGATGACGGCGGCCTCCGCCGCGTAGTCCTTGGAGTCCTCGAGCACGCCGAGGCGCGCCGGGAGGTCGACGAGCTTCCGCACGAGCGCGAGGATGTCCTCGGTCGTGAGGACGCGGACGTCGTCGGGAACCCCGACCCCGAGCCGCTGGTTCAGCTTGTAGCGGCCGACCTTGGTCAGGTCGTAGCGCTTGGGGTCGAAGAACAGCGAGCGGAGGAGGTTCCGGGCGTTGTCGAGCGTCGGCGGCTCACCCGGCCGCTGCTTCTTGAAGACCTCGATCAGTGCCTCTTCCTCGCGGGTCGACGGGTCCTTCTCGAGCGTGTTCTGGATGTAGACCCGCGTCGACTCGTCGAACAGGCCGAGGATCGCCTCGTTCGTCGAGGTGTCGAGCTGGAATCCCGTCGTCGGATCCTCCGCCGGCAGCGCGCGGAGCAGGGTGGTGATGGGGAGCTTGCGCTTGCGGTCGATCCGCGCGTAGACGATCCCCTTCTTGTCGATCTCGAGCTCGAGCCACGAGCCGCGCGACGGCATCAGGTTCGCGGTGAAGACCTGCTTCGTCGCGTCCTTCGGCTCCATCAGGTAGGCGCCGGGCGAGCGGACGAGCTGCGTGACGATCACGCGCTCGGTGCCGTTGATGATGAACGTGCCGTGCTCGGTCATCATCGGGAAGTCGCCCATGAAGACCCGCTGCTCGCGGATCTCGCCGGTCTCGGTGTTGACGAAGCGCACGGTCATCGAGAGCGGGGCCTGGTAGGTCAGGTCCTTCTCGCGGCACTCCGAGATCGTGTGCTGGGACGGGCCGAACTCGTACTCCCCGAACTCGACGGCGAGCGTGCCCGTGTAGTCGGAGATCGGCGAGATGTCGTCGATCGTCTCGCGCAGGCCCTCGTCCAGGAACCACTGGAACGAGGCCTTCTGGATGTCGATGAGGTTGGGGAGGTCGAGGACGTGCTTCAGGCGCGAAAACGTCTTGCGCGCGCGTGGCGCGACAGCGGTGCTGCTCAAGAACAGCCTCCCTTACGTACGGCGGTCGGTGATGAGGACGGGCAGAGTCGAAGCCAGGCTCGGCGGAACAGCAAAGAATAGCGGACGAGCACGCTCCGCCGCAACCCCTGCGGGGCGGCGGAAGTGTCCGCGAAGAACTATAGCGGACCGCGCAAGTCCGCGGCCTGGGCCGGCCGACGCCGGCCCAGGCTCACCAGCGTGGGCCGCAGGCGAGCGCAGGCCGCTACTTCAGCTCGACGGCGGCGCCCGCCTCTTCCAGCTCCGCCTTCAGCTTCTCCGCCTCTTCCTTGGCGATGCCCTCCTTGATCGCGCCGGGGGCGCCGTCGACGAGGTCCTTCGCCTCCTTGAGGCCGAGCCCGGTCGCCGCTCGGACGACCTTGATCACCTGGATCTTCTTGTCGCCCGCGCCCGTGAGCACGACGTCGAAGGAGTCCTTCTCCTCCGCCGCGGCGGCGCCGTCACCGGCGGCCGGCGCGCCCGGGGCGGCCGCGACGGCGACCGGAGCGGCCGCCGTGACACCCCACTCCTCCTCGATCGCCTTCTTGAGCTCGACGAGCTCGAGCACGGTCATCTTGCCGAGCGTCTCGAGCACCTTCGCGGTGTCCGTTGCCATCTCTACTCCTCCTCGGTTCCGGTGTCGTCGTTCTCGGCCGCCGTCGGCTCGTCCGCCGCGGCCGCCTCGTTCGTGTCGCCGGTCGCCTCTGCGACGACCTCGTCGGCGGTGTCGGTCGCCTCCGGCTCGGCCGCAGCCTCGGTCGCCTCGGGCTCGGATTCAGGCTCGACGGTCGCCTCGGTCTCGGCAGGCTCGGCCGTCGCCTCGGTCTCGGCAGGCTCGGCCGTCTCGGGCGCCGTCGCCGCGGAGGCCTCGGAGGCGACAGCAGCCGACGTGTCGCCACCCTCCTCGAGCTGCGCCATGCGGGCGTCGATCAGCCCCACGAGGTCGCGGAGCGGCGCCGCCACGAGGCCGGCGAGCTGTGTGAGCGGCGCGACGATCACGCCGACGAGCTGGCTCTTCACGATCTCGGGTGCGGGAAGCTTCGCGAGCTCCTCCACATCGGCGCCGGTGAGCGAGCGACCCGACAGCATCCCTCCGCGGAGGGCGAGGATCTTCGTCTCCTTCGCCGTGTCCGAGAGTGCCTTCGCCACCGCGACGGGATCCCCGTCGGACTCGACGAAGGCGATCGCGGTCGGGCCCTCGAGCAGGGCGAGCAATGCCTCCGAGCCGGCCTCCTCCGCCGCACGTCTCGTCAGCGTGTTCTTCACCACCTGGAGCCGCGCACCGCTCGAGCGGAGCTTCGCGCGGAGCTCCTCGAGCTCCGCGTTCGTGAGGCCGCGGTAGTCGGCGACGATCAGCGACTCCGTCGCGCGAAGCTGCTCGACGAGCTCTGCGACGACTCTCTCCTTGTCGGTTCTGTGCATGTCGTTCCTCCGGAAACGACTAGACCCGCCTGGGAGGCGGGTCATGGGCGCGCGGGCCACCAGGGCTCGCGAAGCTTCCTGACCAACCTCGACCGGACTTCCGCCCCGGGGGGCCGCCGGTTGTCTGCGGTGGGCTCTAGTCGGATGTGACGCTAGACGGTAGCAGCCTCCGTGGGCGACTCCGTGACGATGTCCCGGGTCCGGGTCGAGTCGAGATGGAGCCCCGGCCCCATGGTCGTGGTGAGCGTGATGCCCTTGATGTAGCGCCCCTTGGCGGCGGCGGGCTTCGCGCGGACGATCTCCTCGATGACGGCCGCGTAGTTCTCCAGCAGCTGCCTCTCGCCGAAGCTCTTCTTGCCGATCGGCAGGTGGACGTTCGCCCCGCGGTCGGTGCGGTACTCGAGCTTGCCGGCCTTCGCGTCGGACACCGCTTTCGCGACGTCGAACGTCACCGTTCCCGTCTTGGGGTTCGGCATCAGACCGCGGGGGCCGAGTACGCGACCGAGCTTGCCCACGTTGCCCATCTGGTCGGGCGTCGCGATCGCGACGTCGAAATCGAGGAAACCGCCCTCGATCTTCGCCGCCAGGTCGGCGGAGCCGACCACGTCGGCACCTGCTTCCTGCGCCTCCCGCGCCTTGTCGCCCTCGGCGAAGACGGCGACGCGCGTGGAGCGCCCGGTGCCGTGCGGGAGCATGATCGTGCCGCGAAGCTGCTCGTCCGCGTGGCGGACGTTGAGCCCGAGGCGGAAGTGGACCTCGACGGTCTCGTCGAACTTCGCGTCGGGGATCGCCTTGAGCACCGAGAAGGCCTCGGCCGGGGCATAGAGCTTCTCGCGGTCGATCGCCGCCCGCCCCTCGCGGTATCGCTTCCCGTGCCCGCTCACGACTCCACCTCCGCCAGACGTGAGGGAGCCCCTGGTTCCCCCACGGGCCCGCTCCTCCAGCGCAGCGACGCCGCTCCACCTCCACGCCGAATCTTCACCGCAGACCTCGGATCTGCAGACGCAGATCCGGGCTCGCGAAAACCCCTGAAGCGGCCGCTGGCGCGGCCGGCCGTCGCGTACGTCGCGAGAGTCACGACTCCACCTCGACGCCCATGCTTCGGGCGGTGCCTGCGATCACGAGCATCGCGGCCTCGACGTCGTTGGCGTTCAGGTCGGGCATCTTCGTCTCGGCGATCGAGCGGAGCTGCTCCTGCGTCAGCTTGCCGACCTTGTTTCGGTTCGGCTCGGCGGAGCCGGACTCGAGCCCGAGCGCCTCCTTGATGAGGACGGCGGCCGGCGGCGTCTTCGTGATGAACGTGAACGACCGATCCTCGAAGACGGTGATCTCCACGGGGATTATCCGGCCGTTCTCGTGCGCCGTCTGCGCGTTGAACGCCTTCGTGAACTCGACGATGTTCACGCCGTGCTGGCCCAGCGCGGGGCCGACCGGCGGCGCGGGGTTCGCCTGCCCGCCGGGGATCTGCAGCTTGATCAGTGTGAGGACTTTCTTGGCCATGTGCGTGAGTCCATGCGGGGCGCCTAGCCCCTCCTCCCGTCTTGTCGATGTCCATTCAAGCGCAAGGCGAGCCGTGCGCTAGTCGATCTTCTTCACCTGGTCGAACGCGAGCTCGACCGGCACCTGGCGCTCGAAGATGTCCACGAGCACCTTCAGCTTCTGGGCGTCAGGGTTGACGTCGACGATCTCGCCGTCGAAGTCGGACAGCGGGCCCGACGTCACCTTCACGGACTCCCCGAGCGAGAACTCGACCTGCGCCCTCGGTGCAGGTGAGCCCGGCGTGCCGCCCGCGTGGAGGATGCGGTCGACCTCGGGCTGCGAGAGCGGTGAGGGCTTTGCGCCGGCACCGACGAACGCCGTCACTCCAGGCGTCCCCTTGACGACCGTCCAGGCCTCGTCGTTGAGATCCATGTTGACGAGCACGTATCCGGGAAGCACACGCTTCTCGATCTGGACCTTCTGCCCGTCCTTCGTCTCGATCACCTGCTCGGTCGGGACCACGACGCGCCGGAACCGCTGTTGCTGGTTCATCGAGACGATCCGGTGCTCGAGATTGGCCTTCACCTTGTTCTCGTGCCCGGAGTAGGTGTTGATCACGTACCAGTGGAACATCTGAGCTCTTCCTCTCCCTACTGCCCGAGTAGCACGTCGCGGACCAGAGGACGGAGGACCTGGTCGCAGCCCCAGAGGAAGGCTCCGACGATCGCGCAGGCGATGATGACGACGATCGTGCCCTGGATCACCTGCGCGCGATCCGGCCACTCGACCTTCCGGAGCTCGGCGATCGATTCGCGGACGAACCCTCCACGCCTGCCGTGCTCGACCGTGGGCGCCGCGTGCTCGGGCCCGGCCGGGACGGGGCGCGGCGCGGCGGTGCGCGCGGCCTCCTGACCGGCGGCCCGTCGTGCGTCGCGCCGCTGGCGTCTCGTCTCTCCTGCCATCCTCGAAAGCCTCCGGCCCTACCGCGTCTCGCGGTGGAGCGTGTGCGACCCGCACCAGCGGCAGTACTTGCGAAGCTCCACCCGGTCGGGGGTGTTCCGCTTCGACTTCTGGGACTGGTAGTTCCGCCGCTTGCACTCGGTGCATGCGAGCGTGATCGCGACTCGGACTCCGGTGGCCATCTCTTCTCGTTCTCGTCGGGGCGGAAAAAGGAAAGGGAAAGGTAGCGGCGGTAGGACTCGAACCTACGACACGCGGATTATGATTCCGCTGCTCTAACCAACTGAGCTACGCCGCCGAGCCGAAGCGGAGTGTAGCAAGGCATTTCCGGGCCTCGGCCGCGTCGCGGCGCCGCGGGAAGCGGCGGCTCGGCGGGTCGCCGGCAGGGTCACGGTCTCCTCCGACCCGGCGCGACGTCTGGTGCGCACCAAGCTCTTGCGGCGTGCAGCGGACGTCCGCCGCCCGCACTAGGATCGCGCCGTGATCAGGGTCCCGCCGCAGCACGGAGGCTGGCTCGAGGTCGTCTGCGGCCCGATGTTCAGCGGCAAGAGCGAGGAGATGATCCGACGGCTCCGGCGGGCGGAGATCGCAGGCCAGCGCGTGCTCCTCTTCAAGCCGCGGATCGACGATCGCTACGCCGCCGAGCACGTCGTCAGCCACGCGGGCGTGCGGATGACCGCCGTCCCGGTCGACGGGTGCGCCGAGCTCGTCGCGCGTGCGCACGGATCGGACGTGGTGGGCATCGACGAGGTGCAGTTCTTCGAGCACACGATCGTCGACGCCGCGCTCTCCCTCGCCGCGAGCGGGTCCCGGGTGATCGCGGCAGGGCTCGACCAGGACTTCCGCCGGCTTCCGTTCGGGCCCATGCCGGAGCTGCTCGCCCGCGCGGAGTTCATCGACAAGCTGCAGGCCGTCTGCCACCGCTGCGGCGGCCCGGCGACCACCACCCAGCGGCTGGTGGACGGCAGGCCTGCGCCGTACTCGGGCGAGACGATCGTCGTCGGCGCGCTCGACTCCTACGAGGCGCGCTGCCGCGACTGCCACAGCGCTGGTCAGGATTCGGCAAGCTGGCTGGCCGCCTGACCGTACCGGAGGCTGCCGAGGAAGCACTCCCGTCGCCGCTGTTCCACCGGGTCAACGCCGCGGCTCGAGGACGAGCATGGTGACGCCCGTGCTCGAGGTCTGCGAACCCTTGAGCGCGAGCGTCGTCCTGGCGTTGTCGTCGCGGAAGAAGCGCTTCCGCCGCCCGAGCACGACCGGATAGATCATGAGGCGGTACTCGTCGACCAGGTCGAATGGCATCAGCGCGTTCACGAGCTCGCTGCTGCCGTACACGAGGATGTCCGCTCCGGGCCGCTCCTTCAGCTCGGCGACCGCCTCGGCCAGTTCTCCCGCGAGCAACGTGCTGTTCCACTCGAGCGGCCCCGCGAGGGTCGTGGAGGCGACGAACTTCGGAAGGCTGTTCATCCGGGCGGTGAACACGTCCCCCGCCCGCAATCCCCGGCGCGGTTCGTCGGGTTTCCGTCTGGGCCAGATGACGGTGAACTCCTCGTAGGTCACCCGGCCGAGCAGCAGCGCATCGCTGGCGAGGAGCTGATCGGTGTGCCACTCCTCGACGTCGTCGTCCCAGTACGGCACCGTCCAACCGCGGTGCTCGAACTCTCCGAACCGGCCGGGCCCCTCGGCAACGCCGTCCAGGGAGACGAACTGCTCTACGACGATCCTTCTCATCTCGGGCTCCTTTCGGTTGCGGCATCCCCGGTCGAGCTCGCTCGTAGGGGTGCGGACCGGTCGTCGTACGATCCGTGGTCGTGGAGAAACTCATCGGGCCACCGATGAGTTTTCGTCCCCGCAGGGATCTCAAGGAGCAGTGACGTCGATCGGGCTCGACCACCAGTTGATCGCAGCGGCGACGGGCGGCGATGCCGCGGCCTTCTCCGCGCTCGCGGAACGGCATCGCAGCGAGCTCCAGGTGCACGCCTACCGGATGCTCGGCTCGCTCGAGGACGCGCAGGATGCCGTCCAGGAGGCCCTCCTCCGCGCGTGGCGCAGCCGCGGGACATACGACGGGCGCTCGACGTTCCGGGCCTGGCTGTACCGCATCACCACCAACGCCTGCCTCCGGATGCTGGAGCGACGGCCCAGGCGGCTCGTGCCGTACGAGGAAGGCCCTCCGGCCGAGCCCGGCGCGCGACCCGCTGCTCCTGCCGACCTCCCGTGGCTCCAGCCGTATCCCGACGCCCTCGTCGACACGAGCCCGCAACCCGACGACGCCGTCGTCACGCGGGAGACGATCGAGCTCGCGTTCCTGGCGGCGATCCAACACCTCCCGCCGCGCCAGCGCGCGGTCTTGATCCTCCGCGACGCGCTCGACTGGCCGGCCGACGACACCGCCGCGGTGCTCGAGATGAGCGTCGCCGCGGTGAACAGCGCCCTCCAGCGGGCGCGGGCGACGATGACTGACCGCCTTCCGGAGCGGAGGCTCGAGTGGGCGGCTGCCGACGCGGAGGAGGCCGAGAGGTCGCTTCTCGACGCGTACGTCGAGGCGTTCGAGCACCACGACGACCGTCGGCTCGTCGCGCTCCTACGCGACGACGTGCGTATGGCGATGCCGCCCCACCCAACCTGGTATGACGGGGTCGACGCGGTCGCGGCATTCCTCGCACGCATCGCCTTCGGGCCGGGTTCCGGCTCCCACCGGTTCGTGCCGACGCGCGCGAACCGGCTGCCGGCATTCGGCGTCTATCGCGGCGACGGCGCCGACGCCACGCCGTTCGCCATCAACGTGGTCGAGATCGAGTCCGGCCTCGTGAAGGGCATGCACTTCTTCCTCTATCCCGAGCTGTTCCCGGCCTTCGGCCTCCCCGACTCGCTCCGATGACCGCGGACGAGGGCGCTGCCTGCGCGCTCTTCGGCGATCCGCTCCCGGCGGGGTTCTACCGGCGCGTCCTCCGCGTCGCGCCCAGGCTCGAGCTCGACGTCGAAGCGTGCGGTGCACGCGACGCGATCGTCGTCGTCGAGGACGGAGTCGCCGAGCTCGCGTGCAGGTCGGGCATCTGCCGGCGCTTCACTCGCGGCTCGATGCTCCCGCTCGCGCGCGTCCCGGTCGTCCGCGTGCGCAGCGTCGGCACGTCCCCGCTCGTCCTGATCGCCGTCTCGCGCGCAGACCCGACGCCGACCGATGAGTTTCCGCGCGACTGCGGATCGTACGTCGACTGCTGAGAACGAACGTCGGAGGTCGACAATGGAAGCGTCTGCGCCGTCCGTGGGCCTCGCGCCCGCCGCCCTGGATCCCCGTCGCTGGTGGGCGCTCGCCCTCCTCTGTGGCGCTTTCTTCATGGTCATCCTCGACGCGGCGATCGTGACCGTCGCGCTCCCCTCGATCCAGGAGGACCTCTCGTTCACGGCTCAGGGGCTGCAGTGGGTGGTGAGTGCATACGCCTTGACGTTCGCCGGCCTGCTCCTGCTCGGAGGCCGGGCCGCCGACATGCTCGGGCGGCGACGGGTCTTCATGGTCGGCCTCGCGCTCTTCACGACCGCGTCGCTCCTGTGCGGGCTCGCCTGGTCGGACGAGGCGCTGATCGGCGCCCGGGCCTTTCAGGGGGTCGGCGCCGCCGTCATGACCCCGACCGCGCTCTCCATCATCACGACGCTCTTCGCGGAGGGCGCCGAGCGCAACAAGGCGCTCGGGATCTGGGGCGCGCTCGGCGGCTTCGGCGCGACGACGGCGTGGCTGATCGGCGGCCCACTCGTCGACGGCATCGGGTGGGAGTGGATCTTCTTCATCAACATCCCCGTGGGACTCGCGGCGATCGCTCTGTGCCCGGTCCTGCTCCCGGAGAGCCGGGCGGCCACGGCGACGCGGAGCTACGACCCCGCCGGGGCTATCACGATCACCGGCGCCCTCGTCCTGCTCGTCTACGCAGTCGTCGAGGCACCCGAGAGCGGCTGGACGTCCGCGCGGACGCTGCTCCTGCTCACTGCCTCGGCCGCGCTGTTCGGCGCGTTCGCGCTCGTCGAGTCCCGGCACCCGGCACCGCTCGTGCCGCTCCGCATCCTCCGCACGCGCACGATCGTCGGCGCCAACGCCGTGATGCTCCTGTTCGCGACGGTCGCCTTCGGAATGCCGTTCATCCTCACGCTGTACGCGCAGCAGGTGCTCGGCTACTCCGCAGTCGAGTTCGGGCTGAGCTCCGTCGTCTTTCCCGCCATGGCGGCCGCCGGCTCGATCCTCGGCCAGGCGATCGTGCTGCGGGTCGGCTTCCGCCCGGTGGCCGCCGTCGGTATGGCACTGATGGGCGCGGGCGCGCTGCTGTTGACGCAGGTTTCGGTCGGCGGAAGCTACTTCGGCGACATCTTCCTCGGGCTGCTCCTCTTCGGCCCGGGCATCGGCCTCGCCTTCGTGACGGCAACGGTCGCGGCGCTCGCGGGAGTGCCGGAGCACGAGTCCGGCCTCGCCTCGGGCCTCAGCAACACCGCGTTCCAGATGGGCGCGGCGATCGGCACCGCCGTCGTGGCCTCCATCGCGGTTTCCCGGACCGACGACTATCTCGCCGCCAACGCGGGGGCGAGCTCGCTCGTCGCCCTGAACGAGGGCTTCCGGTCCGCGTTCCTCGCCACCGCCGTCCTGGCCGGTATCGGCGTCGCGCTCGCGCTGCTGCTGCTCGGGCGCCCGCGCGGTGCCGCTCAGGCAACCCTCGACCTCGATCCCTCGCCGGCACCCGCGGGCGACTGACATGACGAGAGGAGAAACGATGATCGACCACACGATCGGAACACGTGAAGAGTGGCTCGCCGCCCGCGAGCAGCTCCTCGTCCGGGAGAAGGAGCACACCCGGCTCGGCGACGAGCTCGCGCAGCTACGCCGGGAGCTGCCGTGGGTACGACTGGAGAAGGAATACCGCCTCGAGACGGACGACGGCGAGAGGACGCTCGCCGAGCTATTCGACGGGCGCTCCCAGCTCCTCGTCTACCACTTCATGTTCGGCCCGAGCTACGAAGCGGGAGACCCGGTGAACTCATCGATCGCCGACACCGTCGAGGGCGTGCTGCCGCACCTGCATGCCCGCGACGTGACATTCGCCTTCGTGTCGCAGGCCCCGCTTCAGAAGCTGCAGGCCTACAAGCGCCGCATGGGGTGGAGCTTCCCCTGGGTCTCGTCCGCGCCCGGCGAATTCAACGTCGATCTCGGCTTCTCGCACACCGAGGAGCAGGGCCGCGAGGTGGTGGCGGAAATGATGGGCAGCGGCGGGCTGCCGCCGATCGTCGAGCACAACGCCCGTACGGCGGGCACCGACGTGGCGGCGTACATGACCGAGAGCCCGGGGTTCAGCACGTTCGTCCGCGACGAGGACGACGTCTACCACACGTACTCGACCACCTGGCGTGGCCTGGAGTTCCTGATGGGCTACTACCCAATCCTCGACCACGCACCGAAGGGCCGCGACGAGGGCGAGGCGTGGCAGCTTTGGCTCCGCCGCCACGACGAGTACGAGCTCCCCCTCACCGCGGCGGTTGCCTGAGGAAGGCCACGGCATGGAGGCCGAATGCCGGCGAGGACGTCGCGGCTCGCCTCCGCCCGGCAACGGCAGGGCGGGGGCGAGCGGCAGCGCGACGGCCGTCGACGATGGGTGGCATGCTCGTGGCCGAGAGCGCGGAGCAGCGGCGGCCGCGCTGCCACGAGCCCGGGGCCGACGCGGTTCAGCTCGTCGCGTAGCGCGACGTCAGTCGCGAAGCGCGATCCAGATCGCCTTCAGGTCCGTGAACTTCTCCAGCGCGTGGATCGACTTGTCGCGCCCGAAGCCGGACTGCTTGAAGCCGCCGAAGGGGCTCGAGATGTCGCCCGCGTCGAACGTGTTCACCCACACGATGCCCGCGCGGATCGCCCGCGCGGCCCTGTGGGCGACGTTCACGTCGTCGGTCCAGATCCCCGCCGAGAGCCCGTAGATCGTGTCGTTCGCGACCGCGATCGCCTCCTCGATCTCCGAGAAGGTGATCGCCGAGAGCACGGGCCCGAAGATCTCCTCGCGCGCGATCGTCATGTCGTTCGAGACGGCGTCGAAGATGGTCGGCTCCACGTAGTAGCCGCCCGTCTCCGCACGCACGCGGCTGCCGCCCAGGTGGAGCCCCGCGCCCTCGGACTTGCCCGACTCGATGTAGCCGAGCACGCGCCCGAGCTGCGTCTCGTCCACGATCGCGCCCATCCGCGTCTTCGGGTCGAGCGGGTCACCCGGGCGGATCCGCCCGGAGACCTCGACCACCTTTTCGAGCAGCTCGTCCTTGACGGCCTCGTGGACGAGCAGGCGCGAGCCCGCGTTGCAGACCTCGCCCTGGTTGTAGAAGACGCCCCAG
Source organism: Gaiella sp. (assembly GCF_035710885.1). Taxonomy (GTDB): domain Bacteria; phylum Actinomycetota; class Thermoleophilia; order Gaiellales; family Gaiellaceae; genus Gaiella. The sequence goes on from NZ_DASTCS010000016.1 coordinate 94,119, forward strand.
GCGACGGCCGTTGCCGCTGCGCCCAGGTCGCCGCACTCCTTCGTCACGATGTGCGGCGATTTCCCACCGCACTCCAGCGCGACCCGCTTCATGTTCGACTCGCCCGAGTAGCGGAGGAAGTACTTCCCCACCTCGGTCGAGCCGGTGAACGCGATCATGTCGACGTCCGGATGGCGGCCGACCGCCTGGCCCGCGGTCTCGCCGAAGCCCGGCACGACCTGGAGGACGCCGTCGGGGACGCCCGCCTCCGAGGCGAGCTCCGCGAGCCGGAGCGCGCTCAGCGGGGACTGCTCGGCGGGCTTGAGCACGACGCTGTTCCCGGTCGCGAGCGCCGGGCCGACCTTCCAGGAGGCCATCATCAGCGGGAAGTTCCACGGCACCACGGCGCCGACGACTCCGAGGGGCTCTCGCACGATCGAGACGTGCGCCTCCGGCCCGGTCGGGGCGATCTCGTCGTAGACCTTGTCGATCGCCTCGCCGTACCAGGCGATGCACTCCGTGGCGAGCGGGACGTCGACGTTGGTCGCGTCCCTGATCGGCTTGCCCATGTCGACGGTCTCGAGCAGCGCCAGCTCCTCCGCGTGCTCGGACATCAGGCCGGCGAGCCTCTGGAGCACGCGCTTGCGCTTCTTCGGCGCCAGACGCGACCACACGCCGGACTCGAACGCCGACCGAGCGCCCGCGACCGCGCGGTCGACATCGGCCGAGTCGCACGCGGCCACGGAGGTCACCACCTCGCCGCTGATCGGGCTCACGCAGTCGAACGTCTCGCCCGAGACGGCGTCGACGAACGCGCCGTCGATGAACGCCCGGGAGCGGATGTCCAGGCCGGCGATCGCGTCGGCGACGCTCCGCGGGCCCTCGGAGATCGTGGTCATCGGGGAGCCTCCGTCAGTCGGTTTCGGCGCGCTCGGTGCGCGAGATCGGTCCTTCCGGGTGGATGGTACGTCCCGGCTTTCGTCGGGACGACCGAGGAGGTCGGGGGACGGGCCCACGCCCGTCCCCCGACGCCGGGCTACTTGAGCCCGTTCGCTGCGAGGAAGGAGCTGGCGATCTGCGCCGCCGGCTTCTGGTCGACGTAGACGGCGGTGTTCATCGCCAGCATCGCCTTGAGGGTCAGCTTGGAGCTGACCTTGTTCAGCGTGTTGACGAGCTTGGGGCCGTGCTCTGCCACCAGCTTCTTCGAGACGATCGGCGCCACGTTCTGGAAGCCGAAGATGTTCTTGGGGTCCTTGAGGACGACGTACTTCGTCGTCGCGAGCGGCGGATCGGTCGAGAAGACCCCCGCTGCGAGCACCTTGCCGTCGTCGAGCAGCTTGTACGCGCTGATCCCGGCGAGCGGCGTGAACTTCACGTCCGTCACCCCGTAGACCCGCTTCATCCCCTGCAACCCCGTCTGGCGGGTGCGGAACTCGGGGAACGCGGCGAGCGTGAGGTCGGGCACCTTCTTGAGGTCTGCGACCGCCCTCAAGCCGTACCTCCGGGCGGTCGAACGGAGCACCGCGACCGCGTCGACGTCCTGGAACGGCGTCATGCGCGCGAGCGTGTACCCCTTCGCCCCGTAGAGGCGCTTCACCTGGTTGTAGGTCGCGAGCGCGGTCTTGGGGAACGCCTGCTTCTTGAAGGTGACCGTGTAGGCGATCCCGATGTACTCGGGGTACATCGTGATCCTGCCGCTCGTGAGCGCCTTCTGGATCAGCTCCGTCGAGCCGATGTTCTCCTTGTACGAGACGTCGAACCCTTCGGCCTCGAGCGCCTGCTTGTACAGCTGGCCGAGGACGAAGGCCTCGCCGAAGTTCTTGGTGCCGATGATGATCGGCGCCGGATCGGCCTGGCTTCCGCCGGCCGTGGCGGCGGTCGCTCCACCGAGGATGATCGCGACCCCGAAGGCGATCGCGAACGCCGCCTTGGCGGCGCGCCGGGTGTGTTTGCGGATCATGGTCCTCCGATCGGTCGTTGACCCGGGCCTTTGACCTTACAGAGTGAGCCCTTTCCCGCCAGGCTCGGTCACCAGCATCGCGTCGTCGACGTGGCGGCCGCGAAGGGGCCTCGGCGTGACGAGCCGCTGGACGAGCGCCACCGCGCCGTCGCACGCGAATGCGAGCGCCGAGACGAGAATCGAGGCGCCGATCACGCCCTCGATCCCGTAGCTCGCCTGGTTCACGATCACGTCGCCGAGGCCGCCGCCGCCCGCGATCGCCGCGATCGTCGCGGAGGCGACGACGAAGACGACCGCTGTCCGGATCCCGGAGAAGAGCAGCGGGGCCGCCAGCGGCAGCTCGACCCGCTGGAGGATCTGGCGCTCGGTCATGCCCATTCCGCGGGCGGCGTCGACCGTGTCGAGGTCGACCTCGCTGACCCCGACGTAGGCATTGGTGAGGATCGGCGGCACAGCGAGCACGACGAGCGAGATCAGCACGACGGTGAAGCCGACGGGCAGGAAGACGATGCAGACGGCGATCACCGCCAGCGTGGGCAGCGCCCGGCCGATGTTCGAGATGCTGATGGCGACGAACGAGTAGCGGCGGAGGTGGCCGAGCCCGACGCCGATGGGCAGGGCGATCGCGAGGGCGATGCCGATCGAGGCCGCCGAGAGCACGAGGTGCTCGACCGTCTTGTCCCACATCAGGCCCGGGTTCTCCTCGATGAAGCGGAGTGCGTCGGCGAAGATGGAGAGGTCGGCCAGCATCACGCGCCGCCCGCACGTGTCCACGGTGTCAGCGCTCGCTGCGCGAGCACGAGGAGCCCGTCCGCCACGAGCGCGAGCCCGACCGCGAGCGCGGCGGTGACGATCAGCTCCGTGTTGAAGAACTGCCGGAGCGCGAGGAAGATCGGCCGACCGAGGCCCTGCGGGATGACGAAGGCGGCCACGGTGGCGAGCGCGATGGTGGAGACCGTCGCCACGCGCACGCCGGCCATGATCGCCGGCAGCGCCAGGGGAAGCTCGACCCGCCGGAGGATCTGGAAGGAGCTCATCCCCATCCCACGCGCGGCCTCGAGCACGTCGGGCGGCACGGAGCGGAGACCCGTGACGATGTTCCGGAACAGGATCAGGAGCGTGTACGAGACGAGCGCCACCTCGACCGTGGTCACCGTCAGCCCGGTGATCGGGACGAGCAGCTGGAAGAGCGCCAGGCTCGGGATCGTGTAGAGCAGCGCCGACACGAGGTCGAAGGGCCGTTCGAAGAACCGCAGCCGTCTGGTCAGCAGGGCGGCCACGAACGCGATCGCGAAGCCGACCACGACGGCGATCACGGTCAGCTTGACGTGCTGGAGGAGTGCGGGCTGGAGGACCTCGCCCCAGTTGTCGCGCACCCATTCGGGGCAGAAGAGACGGTTCTCCTGGACGCAGTCGCTCGCCTCGCCGAAGTCCGGGATGACGGGCTCCGACTGGGCGACGAGGCCGGTCACGACACGAGCCGTTCCGAGAGTGCGTCGAGGCTCAGAGAGCCCCGTGGCCGACCGTCGCCGTCGAGCACGAGCACGACGCGGCTGCCCTCGCTGAGCATCGCCGACAGCGCATCTCTCAGCGTCGTCGAGCCCTCGAGAGCAGGCCCTTCCGCACCGTCGACCGGCGCCAGCTCGAGCTCGTCCAGGCGCGTGAGCGAGAGGCGCTTGAGGCCCCGGTCGGCCCCCACGAAGTCGGCGACGAACTCGTCCGCCGGATGGGCGAGGATCTCCTCGGGCGTGTCGTACTGCGCGAGCCGCCCCCCGGGCCGCAGGATCGCGATGCGGTCTCCCATCAGGATCGCCTCGTCGATGTCGTGCGTGACGAAGATCACGGTCTTCCGCACCTCGCCGTGGATCCGGAGGAACTCGTACTGCAGGCGCGTCCGCGTGATCGGGTCGAGCGCGCCGAACGGCTCGTCCATCAGCATCACCGGCGGGTCGGCGGCCAGGGCGCGCGCCAGGCCCACCCGCTGGCGCTCGCCTCCGGAGAGCTGTGACGCGTACCGCGAGCGGTAGTCGACGGCGGGCAGGTCGACGAGGTCGAGCAGCTCGTCGACGCGGGCGTCGATCCGCGCCTTGTCCCAGCCGAGCAGCCGCGGCACCGTCGCGACGTTCTCGGCCACCGTCATGTGGGGGAACAGGCCGGTCTGCTGGATGACGTAGCCGATCCCGCGCCGGAGCTCGGTGACGTCGCTGTCCCGCACGCTCTGGTCGCCGATCCGGATGTCTCCCTCGGTGATGTCGATGAGGCGGTTGACCATCCTCATCGCAGTGGTCTTGCCGCCTCCCGACGGGCCGACGAGCACGCAGATCTCCCCTGCTTCGACCGTCAGCTCGAGGTCGTCGACGGCCGGCGCTGCGCGACCGGGATAGCGCTTCGTCACGTGGTCGAAGACGATTCGAGCGGCGACGTCGCTCACCGCCGACAGCCTACGCGGCACCGGCTGTCACCCGCGGCCGGCCGCGGGTCAGCGCGGACGCGGCACGGCGGCGAGGAGCGACGTCGCGACGAAGGAGGCCGAGGCGAGGAGCACGATCGTCCCGCCCGGTGGCAGGTCGCCGTAGTACGCGAGCGTGAGCCCCGCGAGCACCGAGCCGAGCCCGAGCAGCATCGAGAGGCCGAGCGTCGAGCGCAGGCTCCATGCCACCCGCTGCGCCGCGATCACCGGGAGGACCATCAACGCCGCGATCAGGAGAATCCCCACGATCCGCATCGAGATCCCGACCGTGAGCGCGGCGAGGACCGCGATCAGCGTGTTCAGGAGCCCGACCGGGGCGCCTGCGACACGGGTCGCCTCCTCGTCGAGTACGACGCTCACGAAACCCCGGTACATCACCCCGATCGCCGCGAGGGAGGCGCTGCCGAGGGCGAGGACGACCCAGAGATCGTCGCGGGTCACGGTCAGGATCGAGCCGAAGAGGAACTGGAAGAGGCCGACGTCGAGCCGACCGGCGCTCGAGACGAGGACGATCCCGAGCGCGATCCCGGTGTAGAAGACGAGCGCGAGGGCCTGGTCGCCGGCCGTCCCGCCGCGCGAGCGGAGCCACTCGATCGCCAGCGCGCCCACGACCGCGAAGCAGAGCGCGGTCAGCACGGGTGAGATGCCGAGCAGGTAGCCGGCCGCGACGCCCGCGAAGGCGACGTGCCCCAGCCCGTCGCCGACGAGCGACTGCCGGCGCTCGACGAGGAAGAAGCCGACCGCAGGCGCGAGCAGGCCGACCACCGCACCGACGGCGAACGCGAGGCGCATGAACTCGAGCTCGAGCATCAGTGCACGTGGGAGGGGTCGTGCCAGAGGGCGGGGAGGTCTGCCGGGTCTCCGTCGAAGACGATCCGCCCACGCACCAGCACCAGCCGGGAGACCACATGCTCGACCGCGCCGAATTCGTGCGACACGTAGAGGATCGTCACGCCGAGCTCGGCGCGGAGCTCGGCGAGCAGCGCCGCCAGCGACTCCTGCGAGGCGGCATCGACCCCGGTCGTCGGCTCGTCGAGGGCCAGCAAGGCTGGCTCGGCCGCGAGAGCACGGGCGATGAAGGCCCGCTGCTGCATGCCGCCCGACAGCGTTCGGAGCAGCGCGGCCTCCCTGTCCCGAAGACCGACCCGCTCGAGCGCCAGCCCGACCGCGACGCGGTCTGCGGCGCGGAGCGGCCCGAGCACGCCGCGGATGCCGAGACGCCCTGCCTCGACGACCTCCCTGACCGTCACCGGAGTCGCCGACGCGAGCTGCGCGCGCTGGGGCACGTAGCCCACGCGTCGCACGCCACGGGTGCCGGGTGCGGCGCCGAACAGCCGGACGCGACCCGAGGTCGGACGCTCCAGTCCGAGCACGAGCCGGAGGAGCGTGGTCTTTCCGCCGCCGTTGGGGCCGGCGATCCCGACGAAGGCGCCCTGCTCGACCCCCAGCGTGACCCCCTCGAGCGCGGAGGGGCCGCCGCGGTAGGCGAACGACACGTCGTCGACCTCGACCGCCGGCACCGTGGCCGCTACGTGCACGCCAGGGCCTCCCGCAGGGCGGCGAGATTCTCCCGCATGACCGTGAAGTAGTCGTCACCAGCCTCGAGCTCCCCGGACGGCAGTCCCTCGAGCGGGTCGAGCACCGCAGTCGTCACACCTGCCTCGCGCGCGATCGTCTCGGCGAGACGCGGTGAGAGGAGCTTCTCGGAGAAAACGGTCGTCGCGCCGGTGCGGCGAACGTCGCGCACGAGCCGCTCGACCCTCTGCGGAGCGGGCTCGGCGTCCGGGGAGAGCCCGAGCAACGGGACCTGCTCGAGGCCGTAGCGGCGGGCGAGGTAGCCGAATGCGGCGTGGCTCGTGACGAACTCGCGGCGCTCGCAGCGGGCGAGGCCCCGGCGGTACTCGCCGTCGAGCTCCTGCAGCCGGGTTACCAGAGCGTCTGCAGCGGACGGTCGGCCCAGTGCTTCGGCGATCGCGCGGGCGATCGCCTGGAATCGCAGCGGGTCGAGCCAGACATGGGGGTCGACCGTCGCCGCTTCCCCGGGGCCTTCGAGCAGCTCCACCTGCTCGAGGACGTCGAGCGAGGGCCCGTCCCGGTCATCCAGGGCCTGCTCCAGGGCGGGCTGGAAGCCGCGCCCCACGTACACCACGAGGGTGGCGTCGCGGACGCGCCCGACGTCGCGCGCCGCCAGCTCGAGATCGTGCGGCTCCGCGCCGGGAGGCGTGAGGCTCGCCACCTCCACGTCCGCAGGCGCGACCTGCTCTGCGGCGAAGGCGAGCGGATAGAGGGCGCCGAGGACCCTCCGCTCGCCGGAGGTGTCGCCCCCGCATGCGGCGGTCGCGAGCGCGATCCCGCCGCACAAGAGAACGATTCTCGAAAGCACCGGCGGAGCGTACCAGAGATGAGAATCGCTATCGTCTGGGAGTGCCCACCTGGGTCGAGACCGCGTTCGAGGAGCTACGCACGGCCGGGCTGCGCCGCGGAGGAGCGCGCCGGGCCGTGGTCGACTTCCTCGCAAAGCAGGACTGCTGCCGCTCCGCCCAGGAGATCCACGACGGCATCACGGCCTCGGGCGGCGCCGTGGGGGTGGCGAGCGTCTACCGGGCGCTCGACACGCTCGCGGAGCTCCGGCTCGTCCAGCGGGTAGACGTCGGTGACGGCGTCGCGCGCTTCGAGCCCTCCCGGGTGGGCCACGACCACCATCACCATCTCGTCTGCGACGACTGCGGCAAGGTCGAGCCGTTCGCGGACGAGGCCCTGGAGCGCGCGCTCGAGGGTGCGGCCGGGAGGCTCGGCTACGCGATGGAGCAGCACGAGGTCGTGCTCCGCGGCGCCTGCGACCAATGTCGAGACGTGGGGGAACCCCTGGTTTGAGCGTGGGGGAACCCATGGTTCCCCCACGGGCCCCCTCTTTCGCTCGGCTTCCCCGTCACGGCCAGGTGGGCCTCCCGGCCGGCAAAGCCGGCCTCCGGCCGCAAGAGGCTGATAACCCCGCAAATCGGCCAGAGCAAGGCGCTCCGGTGCGCGACTACGGCTCGTCGTCGTCCGGCCGCCCGGGCACGGCGGCGTGCGCGACGGCGACGGCTGCACGGCGCTCGGCCGTCAGCTCCCGGATCACGATCTGCGCCGAGGCGGTCAGCGGCACCGCGATCAGCGCGCCCACGACCCCGAGCAGGGCGGCTCCCACGATCACGCTGGCGATCACGAAGAACCCCGAGATCTCCGCCGCCCTCCCCTGGATCGTCGGCTGCAGGATGTAGTTCTCGACCTGCTGGTAGCCGATGCAGACCGCCAGCATGATGAGCGCCTGCGGGATCCCCTGCGTCAACGCGACGAGCGAGAGGATGACGGCGGCGAGGGTCGCGCCGATCTGGGGGATCAGTCCCAGCATGCCGGCGACGATCCCGAGGGCGAGGGCGAACGGGATGCCGAGGATCCACGCGGCCGTCCCCTGCACCGTGCCTGCGATCGTCGCGATCGCGAGCGCGCCGAGGGCATAGCGACCGATCGTCCGGGTGATCCGCTCCTCGAGCATCCCGATGCGGGCGGACTCACGGGGGTAGAGGAGGCTGTGGAGAGAGCGCGAGAGGTTCGGCAGGTCGATCACGAGGAACAGCGTCATGAAGACGATCGTGATCGCCCCGAGCCCGAACCCGAAGATCCTGCCCCCCACCTCGAAGGCGTCACCGAGCTTCGAGGGGAGGTCGGAGGCCAGGGATTCGGCGCGTTGCTGGAGCTTCTCGCCGATGTCGGTGCGGCGATCGAGCTGCTGGAAGATGTCGGAGGCACGGATTCGCTCGACGATGTTCGGCAGGTCCTCGATGAGGTCGCGCACGGCGCCGACGAACGGGCTGATCAGCAGGTACGCGAGCCCGCCGAGGAGCGCGACCAAGGACAGCACCACGAGCATCGCCGCGTTCCCGCGCTTCATGGCCGCGCGCTCTTCCAGCCAGGTGACGGGCGTCTGCAGGACGATGGCGAGGAAGAACGCGATGAAGACCCAGAAGACGGCCTGCCGCGCGGCGAGGAACGCCCATGCGGCCACGATCACGGCGAGCACCGTGACGACCGTGCGAACCGAGACCGTGATCTCGACGCGCTTCGCGGGCGGCTCGGGGATTGCCACGGAGCCGAGTCTAGGACCCGAGCCGGAGGTCGGGAGGCCGTCGCTACGCGATGGGCGCGCCGGTGCGCGAGATGCGGACGTCGCCGCTGACGGTGCGTATGCGGAGCTCGACCTGCGGCCCCTCCGACACGGGCGGGGCCTCGCCGACGTCCAGATCGGAGCTGACCGCGCCGCTCACGGACTGGGCGTCGATCCAGAGGGCGAGGCCGGGGCGGGTCGCGACGTGGACGTCACCCGAGACCGAGTTGACCCGCGCGCCCGCCGCGAGCGCCTCCAGCTCGACGTCGCCGGAGACGGTGCTCACGCCTGCGGGCGCCGCGCTCTCGCCGATCCTGACGTCCCCGGAGACGGTGCTGACGGTCGTGGTGCCCGACACCGCGCTCACCTGGACATCGCCGGACGCCGACTTCGCGGTGAGCGTGCCGCCGACGGAGCCGGCCGAGAGATCCCCGCTCGCCGTGTTGAAGGCGAGATCGGCCGTGTCGCCGAGGATCGCGTCGCCCGAGGCCGAGCGCATGGCGACGTCGGCGAGGCGTCCGCGGGTGTTGAGGTCTGCGCTGTGCGTCGTGAGCTCGAGATCCGATCCCTCGGGGCAGCGGATCGCGACCCGCAGCTCGGGGCTGCGGCCGAGGAAGCCGAAGCGGCCCTCGCGCTTGGGAGCACGGACGGAGACCTCGTGGCGGCCGCCGCGCTCGACGGCCTCGATGGTCGTCTCGGCCGCAGCCTGCGCCGAGGCATCGTCCTGACGGCCCGGAGTCACCTCGACGTCGACCCGAGGCTCCGCCCACGTGGCGACCGTCACCTCGCCGGCCGCGACGGTGAGGTCGAGCGCCACCCGACCTGGTGTCTCGAAGACCGGCACGGCTACCTCCGCCCGAGGCGAGGCGGGACGGACGGCCGGGAGTCGACTCGACCGTCGCCGCGGCGAGGCGGGCGCCGGCGCTCGACCGGATCGGGGTCGAAGGGGCCGAAGAGCGCGTACGAGAACATGGCTTGCTCCTTCCTGTCAGCTCCGGGCGAAGCCCTGGAGCCGGTTGGTCGATCGCCTCGCTGCGCGCGGCTCCAGAGCGCGGGCCAGCGCACGGACGATCCAGGCATTGGTGGAGACGGCCTCGCGGGCTGCCGCGACCTCGAGGCTCGCCTTGAGCCCCTCCGGAAGCCGGAGGGTGATGCGGGCGCTCAGGTCGTCGCCCGGCGCCGGCGGTTGCTCCGGCGTTGCGGGCTCGTCGACGAACACGAGCTCCGGATCGCGCCCTGCGAGCCGGACCTCGACGTGCCCGACGTCGAGCTGCGAGTTGAGCGACAGCGCGGCCTCGGAGAGAAGATCGATCAGCCGGAGGCGCAGAGAGGGCTCGACCGCGTCCGCGAGCCGCCGCCACTGCTCGACGACGTCCTCGTCGCCGAGAGCGGCCACGACCCCGGCCAGGTCGCGCTTGATCGCATCGATGTGCAGCTCCATGGACGCCAGTATGACATCATTTTGATGTCTGTCAAGTGCGGATTTGCCCGTCCCTGATGTCGAACGCGACGCCGGCCGGCTCGAAGCAGGGCGGATAACCGAACGAGCGGCGTTCCCGCCGTCATCTAGTGTGTGTCGTCCGACTCGAGGCGAGCGCCCGTCGGACACCCTCCGCCCCGTCCGGGGCGGCCATCTGCTCGGCCCCGAGGGCACGCGCCCAGGGAGAGGAACCACCCGTGACCCACGACGTCGACCCGCCCGATCTCACGCTGTGGCCGACCATCCGGCACCTCTACCCGCTCTGGCGGGCGCAGTGGCGGCTGGTCGTCGTAGGGCTCGGCTGCGCGGTCGTCTTCACGACGCTCTCGCTGCTCATCCCGATCCTCGTGCAGCGGACGATCGACGACGCGATCGACGGCGGTGATCACTCGCTCCTCGTGCCGTACCTGGCGGCGATCGTCGCCGTCGCGGCGGTTCGCTTCGGCATCAACTTCACGCGGCGATACGCGACGGCGAGGATCGGCGTCACCGTCGAGGCGCGACTCCGCTCGAAGCTCTACGACGCCTACCTCCGCTACCCGCGCGCCTTCTACGACCGGCACGCGACGGGCGAGGTGATCTCCCGGGCGACGAACGACATCTATCCCGTCCGGTACTTCATCGGCTGGGGAGTGGTGCAGGCGATCCAGAGCGTGCTGATGCTCGTCGGCGCCGCGATCGTGCTGACGGTCGTCAATCCGAAGCTGGCGCTGACGGCAGCGGTCGCCATGCCGCCGATCGCGATCCTCACGTACTTCTTCGCCCATCGCGTCTTCCCGATCTCGCGGCAGGTCCAGCGCAAGAAGGGTCACCTCACCGAGGCCTCCGACGAGGCGGTCGTGGGAATCGAGATGGTGCAGGCGTTCGGGCGCGAGGACGACGTGCGCGATCGCTTCCACGACCGGGCGGAGGCGGTGCGCGACGAGACGATGCGACAGGCGTCGGTCGAGGCCCGATTCCTCCCGGGGCTCATCTTCCTCCCCACGCTGGGCATCGCCGCCGTCCTGCTGGTCGGGGGTCGCGAGGCGATCGCCGGCAACCTCACGATCGGGGAGTTCACGCTCTTCATCACCCTGTTGCTCCAGCTCGTGTGGCCGCTCGAGGCGCTCGGCTGGATCATCAACCTCGGTCAGCGCGCGACCGCCGCGGCCTCGCGGAGCTTCGCCTGGCTCGACGGGATCGGGCCACTGCCAGAGCGCGACGACCCGGAAGCACTGCCCGAGGGGCCTCTCCCGGTCCGGTTCGAGGATGTCCACTTCCGCTACCCGACGGGTGGCGAGGTGCTTCGGGGGATCGACCTCGAGGTGACGCCGGGCGAGATCGTCGCACTGTGCGGTCCGACCGGCGCGGGCAAGACGTCGCTCCTCAACCTGCTCCCGCGCTTCTACGACCCCACGGCGGGGCGGGTGCTGCTGGGCGGAGTCGACGCGCGCGACGTCGGGCTCGCGGACCTTCGCGGTGCGGTCGCGATCGTCACGCAGAAGCCCGTCCTGTTCTCCGTCCCGCTCCGTGAGAACCTGCTCGCCGCGCGGCCGGACGCGGACTGGAGCGACGTCCTCGACGCCTGCGAGGCGGCGGGCGTGGCCGAGTTCGTCGATGACCTGCCGGACGGCTACGACACGCTGATAGGCGAGCGAGGGGTGAACCTCTCCGGCGGACAGCGTCAACGGGTCGCCCTCGCCCGGGCGCTCATCGCCGGATCGCGCGTGATCGTGCTAGACGACCCGATGTCCGCCGTCGACACGGAGACCGAGCGCCACCTGGTCGAGCACCTGCGGCCCGCCGTCGCGGGCCGGACGGTGCTGATCTCGGGGCAGAGGCTCTCGACGGTGCTCGTCGCGGACCGGGCCGTCGTGCTGCGTGACGGCCGGATCGTCGAGCAGGGGCTTCCCGAGGACCTGATCCGCGCCGGCGGCCCGTTCGCGGAGCTCTTCGGCGAGGAGGTGCTGGCCGCGTGAGGCGTTCGTCGATGAACTTCCGCGCGTTCCTGGGGCGTCGCTCGCGGCACGGGGCCGGAGAGCACAGTGGCGATACGGGCCTGGAGAGCACCGTGCCGCGAGCGACGTCAGGCGGCGGCAGAGCCCGGCTCCGCCGGGCGGGAGCCGCTGCCGGCCAGGGGCGCCCGCGGACAGGGCTGTCACGGCTGTGGCGCTATACGGAGGGACGTCGGGGACGTCTCACGATCGTGCTCGCGCTCGCCGGCGTCTCGGCCGCGGCGCCCGTCGTCGGATGGCACGTGGTGGGCGACGCGATCGACAACGGCATCCGCGCCGGGAACGACGGGCGCCTCGTCCGCGACGTCGTCGCATACGTCGTGATCGGCGTGGTGGCATGGCTGCTCGGCACCGCGACGTGGCTGATGCTCGCGGGCATCGGGCAGCGGATGGTGCTCGAGCTGCGCCGCGACCTGTTCGAGCATCTCACCTCGCTGTCGCTGCGCTACTTCTCCGAGCAGAAGGCGGGGTGGATCATCGCGCGCCTGACGAGCGACGTCGACGCGCTCTCCGACGTGCTCAACCAGGGGCTGACGACGCTCGTCGTCAACACGCTGACGCTCGTCGCCGCCGTCGGCGGGCTCTTCCTGCTCGACTGGCGGCTCGGCCTGGTGGCGCTGCTCGTCCTGCCGCCCGGGATGCTCGTCACGCGCTGGTTCCAACGGCGGTCGCACGCGGCGTTCTCCGACGTCCGCACGCGGATCGCCGCGGTCACCGCCCAGCTCGCCGAGTCCGTGTCGGGAATGGCCGTGGTGCAGGCGTTCAACCGCGAGCGGGCCTTCCAGCGCGACTTCGAAGAGCTGAACGAGGCCAACCGTGTCTCGAACACGTACGCGCAGAAGCTCTCGTCGGTGTTCTTCCCCGCGATCGAGCTGCTCGGTGTCGTGGCGCAGGTGGCGGTGCTCTACGCGGGGGCGCAGATGATCGACGGCGGGTCGCTCGAGATCGGGACGCTGATCGCAGCCGTCGGCCTGCTCTCGCTCGTCTTCCAGCCGCTGCAGGAGCTCTCGGAGCTGTACGGCCAGGTGCAGGCCGCCAGCGCGGCGATGGGGAAGATCTCGACGGTGCTCGACGCCGAGCACGACATCACGGACAAGCCCGGCGCGCGAGACCTGGGCAGGATCGAGGGCAGGCTCGAGCTCGACCGGGTCGTGTTCGCCTACGGCGAAGAGCCGGTCATCCACGGGCTGGAGCTGGAGATCCCGGCGGGCGGGTGCATCGCGCTCGTCGGCGAGTCCGGTGGAGGAAAGTCGACGACCGCGAAGCTCATGGCGCGCTTCTACGACCCGAACGAAGGCGTCGTGCGCGTCGACGGCACAGACCTGCGCGATGTCCGGCTGCGCTCGTACCGGCGGCAGCTCGGGGTCGTCCTGCAGGATCCGTTCCTGTTCAGCGGCACGATCGCCGACAACATTCGCTTCGGGCGCCCCGACGCGACCGACGAGGAGATCGCCGACGCCGCCCGCGCGATCGGCGTCGATCGCGTCGCTGCGCGGTTCGAGGAGGGGATCGACCACGTCGTCCGCGAAGGCGGTGCGGGCCTCTCGGCGGGCGAGCGCCAGCTGATCTCGATCGCGCGCGCGCTCGTCGCCGATCCGCGCGTCCTGATCCTCGACGAGGCGACCTCGAACATCGATCGGCCGACCGAGGTGCTGATCGAGCGCGCGTTCGACACGCTCCTCCGAGGCCGCACGTCGATCATCATCGCCCACCGCCTGACCACCGTCCGCCGCGCCGACGAGATCCTCGTGATGGAGCGCGGGCGCATCACCCAACGAGGGACGTACGACGAGCTGATCGCGACGGAGGGGCCGTTCCGCCGCCTCGCCACGACGCTCCAGGGCGCCGCCGTCCGCCGCGTGGCCTGACGGCGCCGGCGTGCTTCAGAGGACGAACGTCTCGTCGCGGATGATCGGCGTCGCGGAGCCGTCCTCCCCGAGACCGTCGACCTCGACGCCCGGGCCGCCGATCATGAAGTCGGTGTGGACGGGCGAGACGTTGACGCCGATCGCGATCAGCTCGTCGCTCCCGAGCCCGTCGGCGCCGTCGACGGCGAACGGGAGCCCCGCACCGTACGCGATGTGGCAGCTCGCGTTCTCGTCGAAGAGCGTGTTGTTGAAGACGAGCCCCGTCTGGCGAACCCGCGACGAGCCGTCGACCAGCGCGAGCTCGCCGAGGAACGGCGCCTGCGCGTCGCTGTCGAGCTGAGTGCGGATCACGTCGGCGCCGTCACCCTCGGCGCGCACGTCGACGACCTTCCCACCCTCGAAACGCACCTCGAGGCCCTCGACCCGCGCCCCGACGCCGGGCACGACGAGCGGGTACGTCGAGCGCACGACCCCCTCCGTGCGACGCAGGTCCGGGGTCGTGAAGACCTCTTCCGTCGGCAGGTTCGGGATGTGCTTGATGCCGGCTTCCGTCTCGAACGTCGCGCACATCCAGCGCGACGCCTCGAGCAGGCCGACGACGAGATCGGTGCCCGGGCCGCGAAAGCGCACGGCGTCGAAACCGGCGGCGTTGAGCGCCGCGGCGCGCTCGTCGAGCAACGCAGCATGGGCTTGCCAGGCGGCGACCGGGTCGTCCTCATCCAGGCGAAGCGTCGTCGCGACAGCGTCCCAGAGGCGTTCGACGTCCTGCTCTCCGAGCACCACCTCGGCCCACCCTGCGTTGGGTGCCGGGGCAATCACCCAGTTGACGAGCTGCCCGGTGACGAGCGGCAGGTACAGGGCCCTGATGTCCGCCGGATCCGCCTTCGCGACGAGGACCTGATCGAGTCCCGCGAATAGGTCCGGCTCCGGCTCACCGGCCAGCTGGATGATCGCGGGGCGGGTCTCTTCCCAGCGGCGAGCCCAGTCGAGGACGTGGTCGGCAGTCCGCCCGAGCTCCTCTTCCGGGCCGAGCTCGATCGCCGCCTTCCGCACGTGGAGGTCGGTGATGTGCGTGTCCACGCGCCGGGCGCCCGCGCGCAGGGCGGCACGGGCGACCGCCCGCGCGATGGGTACGTGCTCGACGAGGTACACGAGCACGACGTCCTGTCCGGGCTGGACGTTCGCGCCGACGCGCACCACGAGGTCGGCAAACCGCTCCAGGCGCTCATCCGGGGTCATGACGGCCGATCCGATCGCGGCGGGCGCTCGACGGTCACGCCCTCCAGCGGGAGCGCCGTGTCACTCGCCCCAGTCGAAGTCGCGCGAGCGGCCCCAGAGGCCGTCGTCGAGCGCGGCGCCCTCGGCCGTCTCGTCCTCGCCGGGCCACGGCAGCGCGGGAGCCGGCTCGGGAGCCTCGGCTCCATCGAGAGTCTCCTCGAGGCGCGCCTGCTCCTCGGACTTGAACAACGGGTGGTTCTCGAACGGGTCCTCGACCGAGTACCTGTCGAGCGGCATGTTGCCGTCGAGTGCGGCGTTCCGCTGCTTGAGGTCGAGATGCTCCTGGATCGCGCGGGCGAGGGACGATGCGTCATCCGCGCCGGGCGCGTCCTCGGTGAACGGGTTGTCGCGAATGCTTGTCTCTAACGCCATTGGCTCTCCGCTGTCGGGGACGGGACTGTGCTGGGCCACGGCGCAGTGTAGCCATGCCGATCGGCCGCACCCGGTCTCCTCGCGTCGCTCAGGCCCCCTCCGACGGTGCCCCGAGCGCGACCCTGACGATGCGATCCTGCTCGCGCTGGTGCGCGGTCGGGTAGCCCTCGCTGGGGCTCGCTTTCCACGTGCGACCGACGTAGTGGACGGTCTCGGCGGTGCTCGTGCGGACCGTCTGCTCGAGGCGATGGCGGATCGACCGCCACGGTCCCATGTTCTGCGGCTCCTCCTGCGCCCAGACGACCTCACGGAGGCGCGGATACCGGGCGAGGAGCGTCTCCACCGCCTCGACGGGGAACGGATAGAGCTGCTCCAGTCGTGCGACCGCGACACCCCCGGCCGTGCCGTGCAGGTCGTGCCCGACGATGTCGTAGTAGAGCTTCCCGGAGCAGAGCACGAGCCGCTCCACGGCGTCGTGACCGGCCGTCGGGTCGTCCAGAACGGCCTCGAAACGCCCTCCCGAGAGCTCCTCCAGGGTCGACGACGCCTGCTTCAGCCGCAGAAGGCCCTTCGGGGTCATCACGACGAGGGGACGCGCGACGGCGTCGAGGGCCTGGCGCCGCAGGAGGTGGAAGAACTGCGCCGCGGTCGTGCAGTTGGCGACCCGGATGTTGTCCTGGGCACCGAGCTGGAGGAACCGCTCGAGGCGTGCGCTCGAGTGCTCGGGCCCGTTGCCCTCGTAGCCGTGCGGCAGAAGCAGCGTCAGGCGGGACGTCTGGTTCCACTTCGATCGACCGGCGACCATGAACTGATCGATCACGACCTGGGCGCCGTTGACGAAGTCGCCGAACTGGGCCTCCCAGAGGACGAGGGCGTCGGGGGCGGCCACCGAGTATCCGTACTCGAAGCCGAGCGCCGCGAACTCCGAGAGAGGGGAGTTGTAGACCTCGAAGGACGCGTTCGCGCCGGGGAGGTTCTGGATCGGCGTCACGGTCTCCCCGGTGTCGGGCTCGTGCAGGACGAGGTGGCGATGGGAGAACGTCCCGCGCTCCGTGTCCTGACCGGTGAGGCGGATCGGGATCCCCTCCTCGAGCAGCGAGGCGAAGGCGAGCGCCTCGGACTGGCCCCAGTCGATCCCGCCGCTTTCGAGGGTCTCGCGGCGGCGCTCGAGCTGGCGGAGGAGCTTCTGGTTGACGGTGAATCCGTCGGGCACCTCGAGCAGCTGCTCGTTGAGCGCGTGCAGACGCTCCGCCGGCACCGCCGTCTCCACTACCTCGCCGGTGCCGATCGTCGCAGCCGGCTCGGCCGGCGGCGCGGGCGGCTCGGCGATCGTGGCCCGCAGCCGCTCGTGCGCGACGCGCAGAGTCGCCACGACCTCCTCGACGATGCGATCGGCGTCCTCGGCCGAGAGGACGCCCTCCTCGACGAGCCGCGCGGCGTACCGCTCCCGCACCGTCGGCTGGGCATGGATCCGCTCGACCATGAGCGGCTGCGTGTACGCGGCCTCGTCCTGCTCGTTGTGCCCGAAGCGCCGATAGCCGACCAGGTCGACGAGGAAGTCGTGGCCGAACTCCGCCCGATACGCGAGCGCGAGCCGCACCGCGCTCAGGGCGGCCTCGGGATCGTCGGCGTTGACGTGCACGATCGGGATGTCGAAGCCCTTCGCGAGGTCGCTCGAGTACCGGGTCGAGCGGCTCTCCGTCGGGTTCGTCGTGAACCCGACCTGGTTGTTGGTGATCACGTGCAGCGTGCCGCCGGTCGAGTACCCCTCGAGGCTCTGCAGGTTGAGGGTCTCCGCGACGACGCCCTGTCCGGGGAACGCGGCGTCGCCGTGGATCAGGACCGGCACCGCCACGCTCGGATCGTGGAGCCCGGCGCCGCCGGAGCGGTCTGTCTGCTCCGCCCGCGTCCATCCTTCGACCACCGGGTCGACGGCCTCGAGATGGCTGGGGTTGGGCGCGATCGTGACCTCGATCTCGCCGGCGGCCGTGACCCGTGTCCCCGACGCTGGCAGGTGGTACTTGACGTCGCCGCTCCCTCCCTCGGGGTCGACGACGAGCGCATCGTGCGACCGCTCGCCCTCGAACTCCCGGAGAACAGACTCGTACGAGCGGCCGACGGTGTGGACGAGCGCGTTGAGCCGTCCCCGGTGGGCCATGCCGACCACGATCTCGTGGGCGCCGGCCTCGGCTCCGAGCTCGATCGACTCGTCGAGCATCGGGATGAGCACGTCGAGCCCCTCGAGCGAGAACTGCTTCTGCCCGAGGAAGGAGCGCCTCAGGTACTGCTCGAAGCCCTCCACCTGCGACAACCGCCGCAGTAGCGCCGTGCGCTGCTCGGGCGTGAACTCGACGCGGAACCGGCCGGACTCGATTGCCTTGCGGAGCCACACGCGCTCCGCATGGTCGGAGATGTGCTCGATCTCGTACGCGCTCGAGCCCGTGTAGACCTCGCGGAGGCGCGGCAGAGCCTCGAGCAGCGTCTCACCCGGGACATAGAGCCTCAGCAAGCCCGCGGGGATGCGCGCCTGGAGCTCGGGCGTCAGCGGTGGCACGAGGCGTGTCTCGTCCAGCGCGGGGTCGCCCATCGGCTCCGAGCCGAGCGGGTCGAGGCGCGCGGCGAGATGACCGTGCATCCGGTAGGCCTTGACGAGCGCCATCGCCGCCGCCACGGCGGCAAGGAGGCTCACGTCCTCCAGGTCGGAGGGCGGCGCCTCGACCGGGACCGCCTGCGAGGGGGTTTCGGGTGGATGGCGCGGCGATGGAGCTGGTGCGGCGCCCGGCACCGCGCTCGCCGTGGCAACCGCCGCAGGCTGCGGCCGGCTCGCGATGGGCGCCGCCGCGGCGGAAGGTGCGGCAGGCGCTCCGTTGCCCGAGGGGCCCTGAGGTTCCGCCGGGCGCTCGGGCTCGCCGTCGGCGGCTTCGAAGATCCGACGCCACTCGGGCGGGACGCTCGCAGGGGCGTCGAGAAAGTCCTCGTAGAGCTGCGCGACGTAGGCTGCGTTGGGACCGGTCAGGTCGGTCGCTCCCATCGCGGTGTGTTGTAGCACCGCGGTCGGCGCCGCCAGAGGAAGCGGACGCTAGAGCAGCGGGCCGTCGGTGATCACGGCGACCGCCATCCCGACGACCCAGGCGAGCGCGCCGAAGAGTGCCGCCTTGAGCGCGAGCGACTGGAATCTCGCGCTCATCCGCGCGGCCACGAGGGCGGCGATGATCGCGACGGGGACGACGCGCGCGGGGCGGGCGTCGAGCTGGAGCAGGAGCCCGAGGCCCATGCCGATGCCCGAGAGGACGATCGAGGCGACCGCCAGGAGCCCTGCGATGGTGTCCGCCGCCGACAGCCGGTCGGAGCGTGCTTCGTCGACCGAGCTCACCTGCGAGCCTCACCCCGTGCCGGGTGCGGTCGCGGGACGACCCGCGTACGCCGTCCGCGACGGTCGTCGACGCGTGGCCCGCTCCGCGGCGGCCGCGACCGGCCGACGGGCCCCACCGGGGTGTCCGGGACGCGGACCCCGGTCGGGGGCTGCTCCTCCCGCGGCTCGGCGCGAATCGCCCACCAGACCACCATGCAGAGGTAGACGATCGGGATCTTGAGCAGGACGAGCATGAAGATGGCCTCCCAGACCATGCGTTCGAGTCTACGCCATGGGCGCGCCGGGCCCGACCCGCGTCCGACAGGGAGTCGCGCACGCACGGCGAACAAGGCTGTTTGCGACACCTTCACACCGCCCTTACGCGGTCGGGCTACCGTGCCCGCTTCCCCGATCCCGCCCAAGGAGGTTCCCGTGCGATCCATCCCCCGCCTGCTCTTCCTCGCCAGTCTCGCTGCGGCTCTGCTCGTCCCGGCCGCCACCGCCGCCGACCGGATGTGGGTCGGCTTCCACGACGACCCGATGCTGCGCTGGGACGACACCCGCGTGGATGCGATGGACAGGGCACGCGGCAACGAGGCGTCCATCCTGCGGACGATCGTCGAGTGGCCGAAGGTCGCGCCGACCCGCCCGGCCCGCGCCAGTGACCCGTTCGATCCGGCGTACCAGTTCGGCGACGTGGACGAGTTCATCCGGAACGCGCAGCAGCGCGGGCTCGAGGTGCTGATCACGCTGTGGGGGACTCCGCAATGGGCGAACGGCGGCCAGAAGCCGCAGGCGATGCCCCGCAGGCTGGCGGACTTCCAGAACTTCGCGCGCGCCGTCGCGACGCGCTACTCCGGCCGTTTCGCCGGCTATCCGTTCGTTCGCTTCTACACGATCTGGAACGAGTCCAACCTCGCCACCTTCCTGGTGCCGCAGTTCGACAACAAGGGCCGGATCGTCAGCCCCCGGAACTACGCCAAGCTCGCCAAGGCGGGGATCGCGGGCATCAAGGCCGGCAACAAGCGCGCACTCGTCGCGATCGGAGAGACGTCGTCGAACGGCCGCGACAAGCAGCGGCCGCGCCTGACCGACACGGTCGCCCCGGCGACGTTCATGAAGGGCGTCGCGGCGGCCTGGGGGAAGGTGAGGTTCGACGCCTGGGCACAGCATCCCTATCCGTTCCCGGTCAACCAGAAGCCCACGCAACTCGTCCGCTACCCGAACGTCACGCTCAAGAGCTTCCCGCGGTTCGAGAAGGATCTGGACGCGGCGTTCAAGCGCAAGAACATCCCGATCTGGATCACCGAGTACGGCAACGAGACGAGGCCCGGCGAGCCGAAGGGCGTGACCGAGGCGCAGCAGGCGGCCTACATCCCGCAGGCGCTCGCGATGGCCCGCAAGGACGCGCGGGTCGGCATGTTCATCTGGTTCGTCATGCAGGACTCGCAGGGCAGCCTCTGGCAGAGCGGCATCTACCGGAACGACGGCTCGGCGAAGCGTGCGCAGCCGCGGTTCGGCCGCGCGGCGAGGCCGCTGAGCCCGATCGACGGCAAGGTGAACGTCAGGGGCGGCAGCCGGAACCCGAAGATCACCGTCTACCTGCGCGAGTACTGCGCGAACAACCCCGTCGGCACGGTCGTGGGCTACACGGTCCGGGCCTTCCAGGGCCGCAGGCTGATGACCGTCAGGCAGGGCACTGCCGCCCTCGGCACCGACTGCACGATCCCCGTCCGGGTGACGGGGCTCAGGGTCGCGAAGAAGAAGTCCTACCGCGTGACCGTGGACGCGAACACGGCCACGACGGCCTCCATCGTGCGGACGCTCACGGTCGCCGGCGCCTAGGCGCTCGTCGTGCGGGGG
>NZ_DASTCS010000017.1:0-26733 GCF_035710885.1 Gaiella sp.
CCCGAGGCGTGAACCCACGGGATTCTGTCGACGATCTCGGGTCGGTCGAAGCATCCGGGTTCACGCCTCGTACGTACAGGAGGAGGCGGGAAGCTCGTGTGGGCCTGAGCTCGGGAATGATGTTCCCCGACGGCTGCGGCGAACGATGATTCTTGCGCCTCTGCCGAGTCTCCCTGAGCGAAGCACCACGCCCACGCCGCGAGCGAAGGAGCACCCATGAGGTTTCTTCTCACTTCCGCCGGCATCACGAACGCGAGCATCCACGACGCGCTGGTCGACCTTCTGGGCAAACCGATTCCCGAGTCCAACGCCCTCTGCATTCCGACCGCGACGCACGCCCTGGGGCAACCCGAACTGGCATGGAGGTTCATCTGCGGACAAGAGCCCAGAACACCCATGTGCGAGCTGGGTTGGAACTCGCTGGGGGTGCTCGAGCTCACCGCGCTGCCCAGCATCGACGAAGAGCACTGGGTGCCCGTGGTCCAGGAGGCAGACGTCCTGCTGGTGAATGGCGGCGATCCGCTGTATCTGTGCTACTGGATGCGGCAGTCCGGACTGGCCGACCTGTTGCCGTCGCTGCGCGCGGTCTATGTGGGACTGAGCGCCGGGAGCATGGTGATGGCCCCCAACATCGGAGGGGAATTCGTCAGGTGGAAGCCGCCCACCGGTGGCGATGAAACGCTGGGGATGGTCGGCTTTTCGATGTTTCCGCACCTGGATCACGAGGACCTTCCGGAGAACACCATGGCCGACGCAGAAAAGTGGGCCGCCGGCATGCAGGAGCCGGCGTACGCGATCGACGATCAGACCGCCATCAAAGTGGCCGACGGCAGCGTCGAAGTCGTCTCCGAGGGGCACTGGAAGCTGTTTCCCCCCAGCCCGGAAGCAAGCGAATCGGGCTCGTGAGACGCGGCTCGGCTGCCATGGTTGACGGGCTCGAACCGTCGATCCCTCCTTTGTCACGACCCTCACACATGGCGACTCTTCGGTGTCACGAGGGTCGCTGCCGTTGTCAAAGGCGAACGTTCGCGATGACCTGTGCGAGTGCTGTCGTCGCTTCTGCAAACGTGTGCTCGGAGGCGGCCGCGTAGCCGACGATGAGGCCACCGCGAGCGGTGCGCTCGTAGAAGGCATCTTGGGCGAGGCCTCCCAGCCCGATGCCCGCTGCGTTGGCCGAGGCGAGCGCTGCGCGCTCGACGGCCGGGTCGGTGAGACGGATCAGGAGATTGAGTCCGGCGGCCTCGCCGAGGATGTCGAGATCGCGATCCAGTCCCTGCAGCGTCTTGACGAGGACGTCGCGGCGGCGTCGGTAGCGGAGTCGCATCTTGCGAATGTGTCGGTCGTAGTCGCCGCTCCTCAGGAGCTGGGCGAGAGCAACCTGGTCGATCGTGCTCGTATGCCAGTCGGCCAGCGCCTTCTCGCGCCTGACGCGTGAGTGGATCGCTTCGGGTACCACGAGCCAGCCGAGGCGGAGCGCGGGGGCAAGAGTCTTCGACGTGGTTCCGCCGTAGACGACGCTGCTCGGGTCGAGGCCCTGCAGAGGCCCGATGGGGCGACGGTCGTAGCGGAACTCTCCGTCGTAGTCGTCTTCGATCACGAGCCCTCCGGACGAGCGGGCCCACTCGAGCAGGGCCGCGCGCCGTTCCGGGGCGAGCAAGACTCCCGTCGGGTGCTGGCGGTTCGGCGTCAGAACGACTGCGCCGACGTCGACGCGATCGAGCTCCTCGATGCGGGCTCCGCGCTCGTCGACGCCGAGCAGCACGACCTCGAGCCCGGCGGCCCGCAGGATCATGCGGTACAGAGCCATGCTCGGCTCCTCGATCGCGACGCGCCGCACCCCGGAGGCGCCGAGCGCGCGGGCCACCAGCCCGAGCCCCTGGGTGAAGCCGGTCGTGACGATCAGCTGCGGGGCTTCGACGCGCAGGCCGCGGGCGCGGGCGAGGTAGGCGGCTAGCTCGAGACGCAGCTCGAGGTGTCCCTCGGGGCTGCCGTAGTCGAAAGCGGCGTCGGACGTGCTCGCGAGTGCGTGCCGTGACGCCCTGAGCCATTCGCGCCTGGGGAAGGAGCTCGGGTCGGGGCGACCGTGGCGGAAGTCGAATCGCCAACGCCTCCGTCGCTCGCCCGCCTGGCGCGACAGTGGAAGGAGCTCGTGGCGGACCGCGATGCGCGTTCCGGATCCCTGCAGACCGGTGATCCAACCCTCGGCGGCAAGCTGTGCGTACGCATGCGTGACCGTGCCTCGCGACACACCCAGGTCGCGGGCGAGCGCCCGGGTTGGGGGCAGGAGGGCGCCGTGTCCCAGGCGGCCCGAGCGAATCGCCTCCCGAAGGCTGTCTTCGATGCGCCTGCGTATGCCGGCAGGGCGTGGGGCGCCGAGATCGAGGAAGAAATCGTGCCCGGAAATGGACCACTCCTGCCGCCGCGAATTGGCCGTTGCCATCGATCCATTCTCGCCGTACGGTGGTCGGCGTATCAAGCGCCGTCAGCACGCACGCACCGCCGCCCGAGTGGGGCGACCCCGGCGCTCGGAGCGTCCGATGAGCATCTCCGCGCCCGCAAAGGAGATCAGGAATGTCGCCTGAGGGGCGCTCCGGTCGAGTTGACGGACGCACGTTCGCGCGACCCCGAACCGGAGGAGGGAGTGGATGACCGAGCTGGCGGCAAGTGCCGCAGTGCATCCGTATCGCGTGGAGATCCCGCAAGCCGACCTCGACGACCTCCAGGCCCGGCTCGAGCGGGTGCGCTGGCCGGACGAGCTATCCGGCGTCGACTGGCGCTTCGGCGTGCCGCTCGGCTGCGTCCGCGAGCTCGCCGACCAGTGGCGGACGGGCTTCGACTGGCGCGCACACGAGACCCGGTTGAACGTCTACCCGCAGTTCACGACGACGATCGACGGCCAACGGGTGCACTTCGTTCATGTGCGTTCGCCCGAGCCCGGGGCCTT
This sequence comes from Gaiella sp., assembly GCF_035710885.1. Classification (GTDB taxonomy): domain Bacteria; phylum Actinomycetota; class Thermoleophilia; order Gaiellales; family Gaiellaceae; genus Gaiella. Next base: position 2,945 of record NZ_DASTCS010000017.1, read on the forward strand.
GCCGCTGATCTGTACGCACGGCTGGCCGATGTCGGTCTTCGAGTACCTCGATCTGGTCGGGCCTCTCAGCGATCCGCGAGCCCACGGCGGCGATCCGGCGGATGCCTTCCATGTCGTGATTCCCTCGATACCCGGTGTCGCGTTCTCGGGCCCGACGACGGAGCCCGGCTGGAACACCCGGCGCGTTGCGCGGGCCTGGGTGGAGCTGATGGCGCGCCTCGGCTACGAGCGCTATGGCGCGCACGGCAACGACGGGGGCTCCCAGATCTCACCCGAGGTCGGGCGCTACGACTCGGAGCGGGTGGTGGGTGTGCACGTCACGCAGGTCTTCTCGTTCCCGTCCGGCGATCCGGCCGAGCTCGCCGACCTGAGCGACGAGGACACGGCGGCGCTCGCATTTCTCGAGCAGTTCACCGCGAGCGGCGGTCTCGCGTTCAACGCGTACCAGTCCGCTCAGCCGCAGACGCTCGCCTACGCGCTGCAGGACTCACCCACCGGCTGGCTGGCGTGGGTGACGCAGCTGTTCCAGCAGTCGGTGGAGCCGGACTACATCCTCGTGAACGCATCCGCTTACTGGCTGACGAACACGGTCGGCTCCTCCATCCGCCGCTACTACGACGAGGCGCACGCCGAGGACGGCCGTCCGGAGCCGACCACCACCCCGACGGGGGTCGCGATCTTCGCCAACGACTTCCAGTCCATCCGCCGCTTCGCCGAGCGCGACCACTCGAACATCGTCAGCTGGAACCGCTACGACCGCGGCAGCCACTTCGCCCCACACGACGCCCCCGACATCCTGCTCGACGACCTCAGACGGTTCTTCCGCGCATTTCGCTGAGCGAGATGGCAATACCGACATCCCAGACCAATCGGGTCACGGAGCGGCGAGAGAAGGGGGTCGACATGGGGTCATCCGTCTGCGCGCGTCGTGCCGTCGGAGCGCGCCTTGTTCCTCGGCTGGTCGGGCGCGGGCCGACCTTCGCCGTGCTGAGCATCGCAGCCGTGGGCTGTCTGCTCGCGCTCTTCTGCCCGTCGTCGGCCGCGGGTCACCCGAGCGGCTGTTCGTTTCCGAGACCGCAACCACCCGTCGGCAACAAGGGACGGGTGTATGCGATCCCGCACGGCTGCGTCCGACTCGCAGTTCCCGAGGACGAGACCAGTCTGCCAATCGTTGTCGTCCGCCAGCACGACCCGCGCGGAAGGATCGTCACCCGCCGCTTCCCGCTGCCGGACTGGAACCTCGATCGTGCGGACGGAAGCGTCGGGCTCTGCCCCGACGGCGGGTTCCTCTTCTTCGTCAGATACCCGTTCGTGGCCGTGGCCTCGGGCGAGAAGTACGACTTCGTCGACCACGGAGAGTGCACCAGCATCCGCGAGGCACTCCTCTGGACGGGCCAGCTGTCGCGGCTCCCGTCGCTGGGAATGACATGGTGGACGCATCGCCCGGCGGGTTGACGCGACTCGTCGAACGAGCCTGGGTGGCTCGCGAAGCCGCTTCGGCGAGCTCGAGGCTCGACGACCCCGGACACGTCGCTGCGCTGAGTCGCGTGCGTTTCGGGTCCACGAGGCGCTGCCGGCGGTACGCCCTGCGGCACGTGCTCGCGCTGACGGTGCTCGTGCTGCTCGCGACGGCCTGCGGAGCCGAAGAGAGCCCGTCGGAGTCCGTCAGCACAGACGCGTGCACCGCCGACCTCGGCAAGACCGTCGGACCCGAGCCGGAGATGCGTGGGCCGACCTGGTCGCCAGATGGTCGCCGGATTGCCTTCTCGGCCGTGGCAGGCGGAGAGAGCAACATCTACGCGCTCACCCTCGCGGACTGCACCGTCGAGCGGCTCGGTCCCCGAGCCGCTCTGAACGTGGGCACGCCGGACTGGTCGTCGACGAACGTTCTCGCCTTCGACGGGACGGCACCGGGCGGGACCGAGGGGGGCGTCTACACGATGACGGCCGAGGGCAGCCGCGTCGTGCGCCTGACGGACGGGCCGGATCTCCTTCCAGAGTGGTCGCCCGACGGCTCACGGATCGCCTTCGTCCGCGGCGGCTACGCGGAGATCACCGACGACGACCCGTCACCGGCGTACGCGAACCGCAACGTGTGGGTCGTGGGCTCCGACGGCTCCGGCGTGCGCCAGGTGACAGACGGCCGGTGGCACGGATCGGCCGGCTGGTCGCCCGATGGAGAACGCCTCGTCACCGACACGGACCCCGGTGTGGTGGAGCTGGGGATCGACGGGGCCGGGCGCCGCGTGCTGTTCGAGGGCGAGTACGGCAACCCGAGCTGGTCGCCGGACGGCGACGACCTGCTCGTGGCAGGCGTCCTCGGTCTCGGCCTTGCCGAGGAGGGACAGCCTCCGGTCGAGCCGCTCGACACGCCCGTAGCCTTCTCGCCCGAGTGGTCGCCCGACGGTCGATGGATCGCCTTCACCGACGGTGAGAACGAAGCAGATCTCTGGATCGTGCGCCCGGACGGCACCGGCCTGCGGCAGCTCACGACGGTGCGCTGATCCATCCGCGGTCGCCCTGGGCGGGCATCCTCGCCCGACTCCTGGCGGTCGAGGTGTCCCCTCGAGCGCTCCTCGTTCGTGGTTCTCGTAGGAACGAACACGAGGAGAAGGAGCGTCCCGATGGACACACGCACACGGATCGCAGTCGCAGGAGCAACCGGGAGGCTCGGCCCCCACATCGTCGACGTCCTCGCGGAGAGGGGGCACGAGGTCGTCCCCATGTCCCGCTCCCTCGGCATCGACGTCGTCAGCGGCGAGGGGCTGGCGGAGGCGCTCGCGGGGGTGGAGACGGTGATCGACGCTGCTTCCCACCCGACGCCGGAGCAGGGGCCGGCCACCGAGTTCTTCCTGGCGTCGTCACGGAACCTGCAAGAGATCGGTGCGCAGGCAGGCGTGCAGCGGATCGTCGTCGTCTCGATCATCGGAATCGACCGCTTCAGCGCGGGCTTCCTGGCCGCGAAGAAGGTCCACGAGCAGGCGATGCTGGCGAGTCCGATTCCGGTCCGGATCCTGCGCGCGGCGCAGTTCCACGAGTTCGTGGAGCCGCTCCTCGAGTGGGCCAGGCAGGAGAACGGCGTCAGGTACGTGCCGAACATGCAGACGCAGCTGGTCGCCGCGCGCACGGTCGCCGAGGCGCTCGCCGACCTCGCGACGGACACCGAGGCGGCCGCCCCGGCGACGGGCGCGGCGCCGTTCCCGGAGATCGCCGGCCCCCGCGCGGAGACCCTCGTCGGGGTCGCGAGCCTGGTTGCCGCCCGTCGCGGCGAGAAGGTGCGGGTCGAGGGCTTCACCGACCCGGCCGACCCCGACCGCGACGCCTACGCGAACGGCGGGCTCCTGCCGGGAGCGGATGCCATCCTGGCCGGCCCGAGCTACGAGGAATGGCTCGACAGCGAGGTCCGGAAGTGAGCACGCCGAGGCAGCCTGCTCGGCACATACGCGCGCCGCCTCGTAGGCGGGACGTCGGCGGCGCGTGCCTCGGCGTTCCCGTCGCGCGATGTACCTTCGTCGTAGAGGCGAAACCCCGCTCCAGAGGAGGACGCCATGAAGTACCTGCTTCAGATCTACTCGGACACGGGGCCCGCGGACCTGGCGCGGCTCTCGACGGACGAGCAGGACGCGATCGTCGGCGAGTACCTCGCCGTCTCGCGCTCGCCCGGAGTCGTCGACGGCGCGCAACTGCAGCCCCCCGAGACCGCGACCACCGTGCGTGTCCAGGGGGGTGAGACGCTGCTCACGGATGGCCCCTTCATGGACGCGAAGGAGCATCTCGGCGGCTTCCTGGTCGTCCAGGCCGACGATCTCGACGCCGCGCTCGACCTCGCCGCGCGGATCCCGGCCGCGCGGATGGGCGGCGCGGTGGAGGTGCGGCCCCTGGTGGAGAGGTAGCGCTGCTAGAGCAGGTCTTTCGCGACGAGTGGGGGCGCGTCCTCGCCGGCCTGGTCGGCTTTCTCGGTGACTTCGATCTCGCCGAGGACGCGGCGCAGGAGGCGTTCGCGATCGCCGCGCAGCGGTGGCCCCGGGACGGGTGGCCGGCCAATCCGGGCGCGTGGCTGACGATCACCGCCCGCAACCGCGCGATCGACCGTCTGCGCCGCGACCGGAGGCTCGCCGAGAAGACGCGCTTGCTCGAGGTGCCCGAGGCCGTGGAGGACGAGATGGAGGAGACGGGCTTTCCCGACGAGCGGCTGGAGCTGATCTTCACCTGCTGTCATCCGTCGCTCGCGCTCGAGGCCCAGGTCGCGCTCACGTTGCGCGCGCTCGGCGGTCTGACCACCGAGGAGATCGCCCGAGCGTTCCTCGTCCCCGAGGAGACGATGAAACGGCGGCTTTCGCGGGCGAAACGCAAGATCAGGGATGCGGGCATCCCGTTCGCCATCCCGGCGGAGCACGTGCTCCCGCAGCGACTCGCGGCGGTGCTGGCGGTCGTCTATCTCGTCTTCAACGAAGGCTACGGGGGCCGCGTCGACCTCGCCGCCGGGGCGATCCGGCTCGGCGCGGCGCTCGCGGAGCTGATGCCGGACGAGCCGGAGGTACACGGCCTGAATGCGCTGATGCTGCTCGACGACGCCCGCCGCGACGCGCGGTTCGCGGACGGCGAGCTCGTGCTGCTCGCAGACCAGGACCGGTCGCGGTGGGACACTGCGAAGACGGCTCAGGGGCGGGAGGCACTCGACCGTGCACTCGCGCTCCGAGGGCGAGGAGCATACGTCGTGCAGGCCGCCATCGCGTCGTTGCACATGGAGGAGCGCCGCGACTGGCCGGAGATCGCCGGTCTCTACGGCGAGCTCGTTCGGCAGACCGGCTCGCCGGTAGTGGAGCTGAACCGTGCGATCGCCGTTGCCGAGGTGGACGGGCCGGAGACCGGCCTTGCCCTCGTCGACCGGCTCGACCTCGACGGCTACCAGTACTTCCACTCGACACGAGCAGACTTGCTGCGCCGCCTCGACCGGGCAGACGAGGCGCGCAAGGAGTACGAGCGCGCGCTGGAGCTCGCCCACACCGAACCCGAACGCCGCTTCCTGCAGCGCCGCCTCGCAAGCGTCGGCGCATAGGCGTCACCGCTTCGGGGCGAAGGGGTCTGTCGCTCGCTCCCGCATCGCATCGACGCTCCGGCTGCTCGCACTCGTCGCGAGCGCGGCCCTCCACGCCGAGCCGACGAGATCTTGCCCCGAAGAGCTATGCCGAGACGTGCGAACGGCTCGCGGCGAGTGCAACATGAGAGGTGCGGTGGAGCAGCACCACGGCCAGCACACGGGGCACGGCGCGCTCGACGCGCCCGAGGTCCAGGCTCGCGAGCACGAGCCGCACCGTGCCGCCGGCGGAGACGCCGGTCACGCCGCCGGCAACGGCCACACGGCCCACGTGGGGCATGCCGAAGTCTACGAGCGCCGCTTCTGGATCACGCTGATCCTCGCCATCCCGGTGGTCGTCTACAGCGAGACGATCCAGGACTGGTTCGGCTATACGGCGCCCGAGTTCTCGGGCGACGGCTGGGTCGCGCCGGTCCTCGGCACCGCCATCTACGTCTACGGCGGGTCCGTCTTCCTCACCGGCGCGTGGTCGGAGATCCGCCGACGCGCCCCGGGGATGATGCTGCTCGTCTCGCTCGCGATCACCGTCGCGTTCGTCGCGAGCGCGGCCTCGACGCTCGGACTGTTCGATCTCGAGTTCTGGTGGGAGCTGTCGGCGCTGGTCGTCATCATGCTCCTCGGGCACTGGCAGGAGATGAAGGCGCTCGGCCAGGCCCGCGGCGCCGTCAGCGCGCTCGCGGAGCTGCTGCCCGACGAGGCGGAGCGCGTCCGCGACGGCACGGTGGAGCACATCCCGCTCGCCGAGCTCCGCGTCGGCGACGTCGTGCTCGTGCGGCCGGGCGCCCGCGTGCCCGCCGACGGCGAGATCGTCGCCGGTCGCGCCGAGCTCGACGAGTCGATGATCACGGGCGAGTCGAGGCCCGTGGCGAGGGGCGAGGGCGACGGCGTCACCGCCGGCACCGTGGCGACGGATTCGGCGCTCCGCGTCCGTGTCGCGGCGGTCGGGGAGGAGACCGCGCTCGCCGGGATCCAGCGCCTGGTCGCGGAGGCGCAGGAGTCACGATCGCGGACGCAGGCGCTCGCCGACCGGGCGGCGGCGCTCCTCTTCTACGTCGCCGTCGCCTCTGCGACGACGGCCTTCGTCGTCTGGGCGATCGTCGGCGACGTCGACTTCGGCGTGATCAGCGCGGTGGCCGTGCTCGTGATCTCGTGCCCGCATGCGCTCGGGCTGGCGATCCCGCTCGTGGTCTCGATCTCGACGTCGCTCGCAGCCGGCAGCGGCATCCTCGTCAAGGACCGCCTGAGCCTCGAGCGCAGCCGCCTCGTCGACGTCGTCCTCTTCGACAAGACGGGGACGTTGACGCGCGGCGAGCACGTCCTCACGGGCGTGGCCGGCCGGGAGCGCGACGCCGTGCTGGCGCAGGCGGGCGCCGTCGAGGCCGAGAGCGAGCATCCGCTCGCGCGCGCGATCGTCGCCGCCGCGCGCGAGCTAGGCGCGATCCCGGTCGCGCGCGACTTCCGCGCGATGAGCGGCCGCGGCGTCGAGGCGTCGCTGAACGGGATGCGTGTCGCTGTCGGCGGCCCGAGCCTCCTGCGCGAGCGCAGCCTCGACGTACCCGACGAGCTCCGGGGCGAGACCGAGCCGTGGCGGAGCCGTGGCGCCTCCGTCCTCTACCTCGTCCGGGACGGCGCCGTCGCGGGTGCGTTCGCACTCGAGGACCAGGTGCGCCCGGAGGGGCGCGAGGCCGTCGAGCGGCTGCACGCGCTCGGCATCCGCGTCGCGATGATCACGGGCGACGCCCGGCAGGTCGCGGAGGCCGTCGCCGCCGACCTCGGCATCGACGAGGTCTTCGCCGAGGTCCTGCCCGAGGACAAGGAGCGCTCCGTCCGCCAGCTGCAGGAAAGCGGCCACCGCGTCGCCATGGTCGGCGACGGCGTCAACGACGCGCCCGCGCTCGCCCGCGCGGACGTCGGCATCGCGATCGGCGCCGGGACGGACGTCGCGATCGAGTCCGCGGGCGTGATCCTGGCGTCGGACGATCCACGCGGCGTCGTCGGCGTCGTCACGCTCTCGCGCGCGAGCTACCGGAAGATGGTGCAGAACCTCGCGTGGGCGGCCGGCTACAACATCGTGGCAATCCCGCTCGCCGCCGGCGTTCTCGCACCCTGGGGGATCACGATGCCGCCTGCCGTCGGCGCGCTGCTGATGAGCCTCTCCACGATCGTCGTCGCGCTCAACGCGCAACTGCTGCGCCGGCTCGACCTCAGGCCGGGCGCGGCATACGAATGACGTTGATCGCTGTCGGCTGTTCATCGCATGCGGGCCGGCCCGCCACCACGGCTCGTACGCGCAGGGACGTCATCGAGGCAGCGTGGCCGCGAGAGCTCGTCACGAGGCCACGTCGCTGCCGGGGCCAGAAATCCGCCGAGCCGGGTGCGGCCTCGTCCCTCAGCCGGCTGACCGTGCGCTTTCGCGCGGAGCCTCGGCGATCCGTACGCGTTCCGGGCCTGCAAGGCGTGAGGCGGCCCTGCGGCGCTCCTGCGCCGAGCGGCTGGCCGGGGCGAAGGCGCTCCAGCTGAACCAGCGGCCGAATCCTCGTTGCAGTGTCCGCGGGCCGCTCATCGTGAGCTGGCCGGATCGAATCGCTCCGCCCAGCTCGGCCCGCCCCAGGTAGACGCGGTAGAGCGTGCTGGTGTCGACGCTGACCTCGAGGTCGACGTCGAAGCCGGGATGCTGGAGGCAGACCGAGACCTCGGCGGGCTCGAGGACCATCCAGTAACGCTGCCTGGGGTCGCGGAAGTCGAACTTGACCACGGTTCGGTCGGGTGGGAGCTGCCGGCGATCGACGTGGCGGGCCATCCAGACGATCAACAGGAGGGGATCGAGCTCCTCGGGGCGCGGCTCGGTGAACGACCAGGTCGCCCCCCACTCGCCGATCGCCTGCACGACCGGCTGGAGGTCACGGCCGGCGGGCGTGAGGCGGTACTCGAGGGTGCGGCCCCCGGGGCCCGTCCTGCGCTCGATGACCTCTGCCCGCTCGAGCGCGCGCATGCGGTCCGTCAGAACCGAGCGCGAGATCCCTGGGAGGCCGCGTTGGAGCTCGTTGAAGCCGCTCGCGCCGCCGAGCATCTCGCGCACGATCAGGAGCGTCCAGCGGTCGCCGAGAACCTCGGTGGCCTTGGCGACCGGGCAGTACTGCGCGTGGCCGCGCATCGCGCCACCCATGCTAGCCCCGGTCAGCCCCGGATCGGCCAACAGGTCCGGAAATCGGACCGGTTGGTGCGAAAGGAGAACTAGTCGGCCTCGGCCGGCCGGCCTACGTTGCTCGCATGGCGAACCGGACGCCGATATCCGAGGCGTCGGGGCGCATCGAGCACAGCGGGAGGACGAGATGACCGCTATCCAGAAGCCTGCGCCGCAGGCACCGCCCCTGGACACCACCGCCTTCGACGAGCTTCGCAGATCGTTCCGCGGAGAGCTGCTGCTGCCGGTCACGCCCGGCTACGACACTGCCCGCAGGATCTGGAATGGCGCAATCGACCGCCGTCCGGCCTGCATAGCCCGCTGCACGGGCGTGGCCGATGTGGTCGCGGCGGTGCGCTTCGCTCGCGAGCGCGACCTGGAGATCGCCGTACGCGGCGGAGGCCACAACGTGGCGGGCACGGCAGTGTGCGACGACGGCGTCGTCATCGACCTCTCGTCGATGCGGGCCGTGTCGGTCGACCCCGCCGGGCGCAGGGCGCGGGTGCAGGGTGGTGCGCTGTGGGGAGACGTCGACCACGAGACGCAGGCCCACGGTCTGGCCACCACCGGCGGCATCGTGGGTCACACCGGCGTCGCCGGGCTCACCCTCGGCGGCGGCATCGGCTTCCTCATGCGCAAACACGGCCTCAGCGTCGACAATCTGCTTGCCGCCGAGGTCGTCACCGCGGAGGGCGGCATCGTCCGGGCGTCCGCCGACGAACATCCCGACCTGTTCTGGGCGCTGCGAGGCGGAGGCGGGAACTTCGGCGTCGTCACGTCGTTTCAGTACCGCCTTCACCCGGTCGGGCCGACGGTCGTCGCCGGACCCGTCTTCTGGGCGGCGGACGACACCACCGACGTGCTGCGCTTCTATCGGGAGTTCGCCGCCGAGGCACCCGACGAGCTCGGCAGCATCGTCCGCCTCGGTACCGTCCCTCCGCTCCCGGTCATCTCCGAGGAGCTGCACTGGCGGCCCGCCATCGCCGTCATCTGCTGCCATGCCGGCACGGTCGAACAGGGCGAGAGTGCGGTCCGTGCCCTCCGCCGGTTCGGGAAGCCCCTCGTCGACCTGCTCGCACCCTCGCCCTACGCCGCCTTCCAGTGCGGCCTCGACGACACCGTCCTCCACGGGTGGCACTACTACTGGAAGTCCACGAACCTCGCGGGGCTCTCCGACGACGCCACCGCCGTCGTCGCCGATCACGCCTACACCGCCGGCTCGCCCCGGTCGTACGCGGTGATGTTCCACCTGGGAGGGGCCGTCGCCAGAGTCCCCCGCGCCGCAACCGCGTACGCCGCTCGGGAAGTCCCCCACAACATCATCATCGACGCCGTGTGGCGCCCCGAGGAGTCCGGCGAGCACGCCGCGGCCGAGACCGCCTGGGCGCGGCGATTCCTCCAAGCGCTCCAACCGCACCGCGCGGGCGGCGTCTACGTCAACTTCCTCGATTCCGACGACGACGCCAGCCGGGTTCGCGAGGCCTACGGCGATCAGATCTACCGGCGACTCGCCGAGATCAAGGCCGAGTACGACCCGGACAACGTGTTCCACCACAACAAGAACATCCGGCCCGGCTGACGCGCGCGCCGGGGCCGACCGGCCGCTTACGGGGCCGCACGAGGTGACACGCGCCCGAGGAACTCGTCCGCGTTCCTCAGAATCTCGAGCAGGCTGTCCTTGAACAGCTGGCGTTCTCCCTCTGTCCAGCCTGGCGTGGTGGCAACGGTCTCGTCCTTCTGGCCGGCGCCGTCGAGCGAGCTTGCCGGCGCGATCGCGTCCGCCGCGGAGCGAGCCGAGTCGACGATGTCAGGGAGGAGGTTGAGCAGCTCGGCGGACTCGGGATCCTCGACCAGCGTGGGGCCCCACCGAATGATGGCCTCCTCGAGCCTCGACGCGCTCCGCCGCGTCTCTTCGGCAAAGGAGCTCGCGCGCGCCGCGTCGGCTCGAAGCCAGTCTGCGAGCTCGTCCGCACGGCCGGAGACGAGCTCCCGGTAGTCCACAGAGCCGCTGTCCGAGGCATCGGCGCTGCCGGGCCGAGAACCGGGTTGGTCGCTTCTGGTTGCGAGCTCGTCGACGGTGCGCCGGATGATCGCGGCTGCGCCTTCTGCGCGACTGGACAATGCACGTATCCCCAAGGACATCACGTCGCTCCAACGGCGCGTCTCTCGGCGCTGGATGATCTCGTCGATGACGAGGTACACGCCGACCAGGAGAACGGCTTCCGTGATAAAGGTCGAGATGAGCGAGTGGTCCCGGGTGAACGCGTTGAACCGCTGGGACGTCAGCTCGGCCACCGACAGGACGATGACGACCCCCAGCACGAACAATCCGACTCGCACCGTCGTACGACTCAGGCTGGCCGGCGCCGGCTGCACCGCGCGATCCTACGATGGCTCCCGGCATCGCATGGACGAGGATCGACCGCGGCGGCCGGCGGCCGCAGTTGCGTAGCTTCTACCGCAGGCTCTTTCGACGACTCCCGTGGTGGGTCGGGCTCCTCCTGGGTCTCGTGGCCGTTGCCATCGGGTGCGCGATCACGACGAAGCCCTTCGCGTCGCTCGGTGTGCTGGTGGCGTTGGTCGCGGCCGCCCTGATCCTCACGGGGATCAGCGAGATCGCATCTGCACGGAGCGCGCTCATCCGCTGGGCGGGGGTCGGATGGGTGGGGCTCGGCGTCGTCGTCGCCCTGTGGCCCGGCCTCACGATTCACGGGCTGGCGATCCTCGTCGGGATCGGGCTCTTCGTGGGCGGTCTCCTGCGGATCGTCTCCGGGATCCGGGGAACCGTCGATGAGCGCCTGATCGCGCTCCTGAGCGGTGTCGCGCGCTCGATCTTCGGCGCGCTCGCGCTCAGCTGGCCCGATGTCACGGTTCTCGTCCTCGCGCTCCTCGTCGGGCCGGCGATGATCCTGTTCGGGCTCGGGCAGGTCGCATCCGCGCTGCGCCACCGCGGCGCGGGGGGTCTGGAGGACGCAGGTGCGCCGAGTCGCTGGCCCCTGTGGCTGCGTGCCGTCGGGGTGGCGGCCTCGCTCCTCTTCGCCCTCGCGCTGCTCGTCACCAGCGCGTGGATCCACCGATCCTCGTCCGAGCCGGACGAGTTCTATGCAGCACCGAGCGCCGTTCCGGCCGAGCACGGCGTCCTGCTGCGGAGCGCGCCGTTCTCGAGGGGCGTGCCGGAGGAAGCCCGCGCGTGGCGGATCCTGTACACGACGACGCGTGACGACGGCACACCGGCGGTCGCGAGCGGGATCGTGCTCGTCTCGAAGGAGGCGCCGGCCGGGCCGCGCCCGGTGATCGCGTGGGCGCATGGCACAACGGGCTTCGCCTCGAGGTGCGCGCCGTCCCTTCTGACGGACCCGTTCAGGGCGGGGGCGATGCCGGCGCTCGGGGAGGTCGTCTCCAACGGTTGGGCGCTGGTCGCGACGGACTATGTCGGCCTCGGCACCGAGGGGCCGCACCCGTATCTGATCGGCGACCCTGTCGGCCGCTCCGTGCTCGACTCCGTTCTCGCAGCGAGGCAGCTCGACCAGGTCGAGCTCGAGAACAGAGCCGTCGTCTGGGGCCATTCGCAGGGTGGCGCAGCTGCGCTCTGGGCGGGCATCCTCGCGGAGCGCTACGCGCCGAACGCGAACGTGATCGGCGTCGCCGCGCTCTCACCCGCGACGCAGCTCCCGCCGATCTTCGACGCGGCCAAGGACACTCTCGTCGGGAGGATCATGGGGTCGTACGTGATGACCGCGTACAGCGCCGCGTACCCCGACGTCAGCTTCGACGACTACGTTCGCCCCGGGGCGCGCGTGCCGGCCAGACGGACCGCCGGCCGCTGCCTGTCGGGCCCCGAGGCGCTCGTCTCGGTCGGCACTGCGCTCGGCAGGGAGCCGTGGTTCTCGCGGAGCCCGGCCGCTGGAGCGCTCGGCGAGCGGCTCGTGGAGAACATCCCCACCAGGACGATCGAGGCACCGCTGATGGTGGGGCAAGGGCTCGCGGATTCGCTCATACTCCCGAGCGCGCAGAGGCAGTGGGTCGAGGAGCGCTGTCGAGCCGGCCAGCGACTCGAGTACCGGACCTACGAGCGCCTCGATCACGTCAGCATCGTCCTCGACCCGGAGTCACCGCTCATACCGGACCTCATCGAGTGGACCGAGGATCGACTGGAGGGGAAGCCGCAACCGACCGGATGCGAGACCGTCGCGGGCTGAGCCGATGTGCGGCGCACATCAGGACGTTGCCGGCACGAGCTCCTCGCTCAGCGTCTCCCGAAGCCGTGACAGAGCGGTGAACGTGCGGCTCTTCACGGTTCCGTGCGGGATCTCGAGCGCGATCGCGATCTCCGACTGGGTCAGGCCGCCCCAGTAGGCAAGCTCGAGGACTTCCCTCTCGTTCTTCGTCAGCGTGGACAGCGCTGCCTGAACCTCGCGCCGGGTTGCCAGACTCTCGACGTCGTGGGTGCTCTCGATGCGAGGCGTCATAACCTCGAGCCGGTCACGGAGAGCACTCACGCGGGCCTCCCTGCGCACGTGGTCGACGGCGCGCCGGTGCACGAGGGTGAGCAGCCAGGTCGACGCCTTGCCGCGTGAGCGGTCGAACCGATCCGCGTGCCGCCATGCGGCCAGGAACGCCTCCTGCACCACGTCTTCCGCAAGAGCGGCGTTGCGCACGACGCGCAGCGCGAGACGGTACGCGACCGTGCCGAACCGGTCGTACAGGAGGCCCAGCGCCTCCTCGTCACCGCCCGCGCAGGCGGTGAGCAGATCCTCGTCTGCAGGGGTCGAGCGAGCCATACCAACGGTAGAGACACGCCCGGGTCAGGTGTTACGCGCTACGGTTGATTCGTGGTCGGGTCGCGGACCGTCGCGACCGAACGCACCGAGGAGCACATTCTCGCCAAGCTCCGGGAAGGAAACGAGGAGGCCTTCAGTGCGCTCGTTCGCAGGCACACACCGTCGATGACGCGGGTCGCGATGGCCTTCGTCTCGCGGCGCGCGGTAGCCGAGGAGGTCGTGCAGGAGACGTGGCTGAACGTCCTCCGGGGCCTCGGCGGGTTCGAGGCGAAATCGTCGCTTCGGACCTGGATCTACGCGATCCTCGGCAACTGTGCGAGAAGGCGGGCGGAGCAGGAGCAGCGCTTCGTGCCGCTGACCGAGCTCGCGGCGGACGAGGCGTCGGGCGACGAGCTCGGCGTCAGTCGGGACCGTTTCTTCGACGGAGGCAGGTGGGCCGGGATGTGGTCGAGCGCGGTGCCGCGCTGGGACGACGTTCCCGAGGAGCGCCTCGTGTCGGCCGAGCTGCGCCGGGCGTTGCTCGAAGCGATCAATGCCCTACCGCGAATGCAGAGAGCGGTGATCACGCTCCGCGACATCGAGGGCTGGCCCTCGGGGGAGGTGTGCGAGTACCTCGGGGTCACGGACGGCAACCAACGAGTCCTCCTGCACCGCGCGCGAGCGGCCGCACGCGCCGCGCTCGAGCAGTACCTCGACGAGGGAGCGGAGCGATGCTGACCTGCGCCGACGTCGTCAGGCTCATCACCGACTACACCGAGGGGCGTCTCACCCCTGCCGAGCGCCGCCGCTTCGAGGAGCACATCTCGATCTGCCCGCCGTGTCGCTCGTTCCTCGACCAGATGAGGAAGACGGTCGAGCGGCTCGGGGAGCTCCGCGAGGAGGATGTCCCGCCGGCGATGGAGCAGCATCTGCTCGACGCGTTCCGTGACTGGAGTCGGAACGAGTGATTGCGTACAAGTTCCTCTCGTCCGGTCGCGTGGGGCTCTTCAGCGGAGTCCGATGGCCGGAGCCGGGAACCTGGCTCGCGGCCGAGGCGAACGTCGAGCAGTGCGTGTCCGGGATCCATGCGCTCCACCTTGAGGGCCTTCCGGGTTGGATCGACGACGAGCTGTGGACCTGCGAGCTGGCCGGCGTCGTCGAAGACGACGGACAGGTGCTCGTTGCCGAGCACGGCCGACTGCTGGAGCAGGTGGCGGCCTGGAACGAGGCTTCGGCTCGCGACTTCGCGCGCGCGTGCGCGGCGAGGGGGCGCGCGCGTGTCGTGGAGGCGCTGCGCACCGAGGGTCACGCGGAGGAGGCGCGCTCGCTCGAGGGCGTCGATGTCGACGGCTTCGTGACCGCCGCGCCCGGGCTCGCGGTACGGTTGCCGGACGAGCTCGGCGGCCTCGTGCTCGTCGCCGCCGACACGACGGCGCTCGCCGAAGGTCTTCCGCTCGCGGCTCGCGCACCGGAGCTCCGCTCTCACCTCGAGGCCGTCGCGGCGGGCGGCGCGTCGCATGGGGCGCTCGCTGCGATCGTGGCCTTCGTCGTCGCCCGCTCCACGGCCGGGCGTCACCCGGACGGATACGACGCCGGCTTCGCGGCAGAGCGCGCGTGGCAGCTCGAGCGTCTGGTCGCGCAACTCGATCTCGCCGTCGCGACTGCCTAAGCCGGATCACCTGCCACGGCAGCGGCCCGAGAGCCCGGTTCACCGGGCCCGGCGATCGGCGAGGCAGCCGTAAGGTCTGAGCGGCTCAGCGGTTCTTCTCGCGAGACCACCTTGCGAAAGGAGCCGACATGACCCTCGACGAGCCGACGAGAAGAGAGACCGAGGTCGACCGCGTCGCGCGCTGGCGGCTGGAGCAGCTCGTCCGCGCCGGTTTCGACGACGCCGCTGCGCTGCTTCTCTCGGCGATGCGGCATGTCGATGTGCACTACGCCTCCGACCTGCTGGGTCGCGGCTGCCCCGCCGAGACGGCACTGCGCATCCTGCTCTAGGAGGGAGCCTGTGTCTCTGCTCGGGGCGGAGCGTGGCGCAGAGCCCGCGTGGTAGGCGGGTTCCGCGCCACGCGGTCGGAGGCCGTAGCCGTTGAGATCGATCGGTGAGGCGCGTCCTCAGCTCACCGCTTTCTTCACGAGGGCGGCGATCCTCGCCTCGTCGGCGGCGGTCAGCTCCTTCAGCGCGAAAGAGGTGGGCCACATTGTGCCTTCGTCGAGGTTCGCCGTGTCGCTGAAGCCGAACGTCGCGTACCTCGACTTGAACTTGTGCGCGCTCTGGAAAAAGCAAACGACCTTGCCGTCCATCGCATACGCGGGCATCCCGTACCAGGTCTTCGGCGAGAGGGCCGGCGCGCTGGCTTTGACGAGCGTGTGTAGCCGCTCGGCCATGGCGCGATCTGGTGCGGGCATCTCGGCGATCTTCGCGAGCACGTCGCTTTCCCCGTCCGCCTTGCGCGCCTCGGCCTTCAGCTCCTGGGCTCGCTCCTTCATCGCAGCGCGTTCCTCGGCGGTGAACCCCTCGGACTTCGTGCCGCTCGCGCTGGTGCGCTTGGTGGGCTTCTTCGTGGCCTTCTGCTCAGGTTTCCTCTCG
The DNA here is from genome assembly GCF_035710885.1 of Gaiella sp. Lineage (GTDB taxonomy): Bacteria > Actinomycetota > Thermoleophilia > Gaiellales > Gaiellaceae > Gaiella. The sequence goes on from NZ_DASTCS010000017.1 coordinate 18,577, forward strand.
GCCAAAGCTCCCTCCTCTGCCAGATCTGATGAGCACGACCCTCATGCTACGGAGTCCCCTCGTCCAGCTCCAGGTGCCGCTCCTCGGGCAAGATCGAGCGCTCCGCGAATGCGTCGATCTGCTCGAAGCTCATCTCGACGCGCGCAGTCGACGCTGACAACCGTCCGCCAAGTCTGGCAGGTCGTCGTCAGTAGTGGTTGTTGTTGCCGAGCGGCCGTCGCGCCGATCCACCACTTCCTCGTCGTCCGCCAGTACGTCGTCCCGATCGCGGCAGCATCACCCCCGGCGGGGATCCTGAACGCAAGCTCGCCTCGCACCGGCGACGCCAGACGCAGGCCGCACGGCCGGGCGGGAGCGGCCGCGCTCGGCGCTCGCCGGCGCACTCTGCGACGACGACCACGATCACGACCTGGAGAAGGCGCGCGGAGCACGACATTTCAGCCGGACGCGCAGACACACGGGAGATAGGACCCTCGGGAGGTCATACCGAGCAGGCCGCGGCCCTCTCCCGAGCCCTTGGCCGAGCTCGCCCGGTCGTGCGAGTTGTCACCTGTCGGCTCAGCGGGGGCTGTAGGCGCCTCGCGAGACTCCGATGAGCCTCGCCGCGGTCATGCTGGACTGGGTCGGCCGAGATCCGCCGCCATTCCACCGATCCAGCATGACCACCCAACTGCGGCGAGTAGTTCGCCCCCCTGTCGAGGCGCGATCATCTGCGATCGCCGATGACTTGTCAAGTATCCTTGCGCACTAAACTAGTGGGACCCTGGGGGTGCGGATTGCGCGTCTGTCGGTGATCACCCGGCAGGAGGGGTTTACGGACCCGGAAGCACGGGAAAATGAGTAGCCTGCCTCATGGCCGAGGGCACCCGTCACCGCGACCCGATCTACTCGCTGCACTTCAGCCAGCCCGCAGCCGAGGCCTCGTACCTGCTGAGAGTCACAAGCGAACCCCTGGTCGCGATCCGCGCCCTGTCGACCATCGAGCTCGAGGCACGACGAGTCCTGTCCGAGATGGTCGTGGAAGCGCGAAAAGCCGGTCACACCTGGGCCCAGATCGCAGAAGCGGTGGGCATCACGCGTCAGGCCGCGCAGGCCCGATTCGGAGAAAGCGACGGCCTCGACACGGCCCGCGCCCGCAAACGATTCGCCCCCGGGAGCTAGCCGGCCTCTCGCACCGCGAAATACATCAATCCGATTTGATGTACTATCTCCGGGATGGGGACGTCCACGAGGACGGGAACGCGGCCGCCCCGCTTTCTGGAGCTGGCCGCCCATCCTCTGCGCTGGCGGTTGCTGCTCGAGCTCGCGCGGAGCGACCGCCGCGTTCACGAGCTGTGCGCGCTGCTGGGCGAACCTCAGCCGCTCGTCTCCTACCACCTCGGACGGCTGCAGGCGGACCAGCTGGTCGAGCGCCGTCGAAGCGCCTTCGACGGGCGAGAGTCCTACTACCTGCTCGACCTCGCCCGCTGCGGGGAGCGCCTCGCTGCGAGCGGCGGCGCACTCCACCCCGGTCTGAACCTGTCCACGCGCTCTCCGGCTGCTGACCCACGAGGTGCGCATCGGGCGCGGGTGCGCGTGCGTGTGTTGTTCCTGTGCACGGGGAACAGCGCCCGCTCACAGATCGCCGAGGCGCTGGTCGAGCAGCTCGCGGGCGGCGCGGTCGAGGCGTTCAGCGCCGGCAGCCATCCCAAGCCGCTTCATGCCAACACGCTGCGCGTCCTGCGCGAGCACGGGATCGACCCCTCTGGCCGCCGATCCAAGCCCCTCGGTGAACTCGCCGGGCAGCGCTTCGACTACGTGATCAGCCTCTGCGACCGTGTCCGGGAGGTCTGCCCCGAGCTTCCCGGTGAACCGAACATGATCCACTGGAGCATTCCCGACCCGGCGCACGAGGGTGGAAGTGACGACGAGGCCTACCCCGCCTTCGAGCGTGCCGCTGCCGAGCTCGCGGCCCGGATTCCCTTCCTTCTCGAGCTGATCGACCACGACCTGTCAACGCAGGAGGTGAGCAACGGATGAGCCCCGACGAACTCGTCAGCGTCCGTTACATGGTCGACGACGTCGACCAGGCGATCGACTACTACACACGGCACTTCGGCTTCGAGCGCGGGCACAACGCCTCGCCGGCGTTCGCCGAGGTGATCCGCGGCAGGCTGCGCCTGCTGCTCTCCGGGCCGAAGAGCTCCGCCGGGCGGCCGATGCCCGACGGACGCAAGCCCGAACCGGGCGGCTGGAACCGCATCCACCTCGTCGTCGATGACATCGCCGCCGAGGTCGAGCGGCTGCGCTCCGCCGGCCTCCGGTTCCGTAACGACATCGTCAGCGGCCCCGGCGGTCAGCAGATCTTGCTCGACGATCCATCCGGCAACCCGATCGAGCTGTTCCAACCCGCCGCGGGCTGACACGGCTCCCCCATGGACGGCTCGCGAGGCGCCCGAGCCTGCTTCATTGCTCGCGTTCACCTGGGTGAACGCAGTCGACGAGTTGTCGAACCGACCGTCGGCGGCGTAGGTTGGCGACGACACAAGAGACTGTGACGCCAGATCGGATGGAGGTCCGGATGGTCGCCACGAGCTATCGGTTCCTCGAGGCGCTCGAGCAGAAAGCGCTCGCGTAGGCGAGTTAGGGAGGGAAGAGCATGGAAGAGATCGGACCTGTCGACTACGTGATCGTCGCCTTTCCCGGCAACAAGTTCCGGGGCGAGGTCGTACCCGCCCTCGGGGAGCTCGTCGAGTCGAACACGATTCGCCTGATCGACGCGGCGTTCGTCGGCAAGAGCGAGTCGGGCGACGTCGTCGCTTTCGAGCTGACCGAGCTCGACCCCGACGTGCAGGACGCGCTCGACAAGCTGAACATCGAGGTCGGCGGACTGTTCAACGAGGACGACATCCAGGCCGCCGGAGAGGAGCTGGAGCCGAACACCTCCGCCTGCCTCCTGGTCTGGGAGAACGTCTGGGCTCGCAAGGTCGCTCAGGCGATGCGTGATGCCGGCGGCGTCCTCCTCGACTTCGACCGCATCCCACACGAAGTTGTCCAGGCGGCGCGCGAGTACGTGCTCGCAGCCGCAGCAGAGGAAGGTGGTGCCTAGATGTTCGCTCGCAGAGGTCCTGGGCTCGTCGGCATGGCGGCGCGCACGGCCGTCGTCGCCGGGACTGCAACCGCCGTATCGGGCAGGGTGGCACGACGCCAGCAGCGCAAGTACGGGGAGCAGGACGCCGAATACGTCGGGCAGCAGGCAGCCGCGATGGAGCAGGGCTTCGAGCAGGGAGCCGGTGGAACGGCGCCGGCCGAGCCGGACTACACGGCCGAGCTCCAGCAGCTCGCCCAGCTGAAGACGCAGGGGATCCTCACGGAGGAGGAGTTCCAGGCCAAGAAGAAGCAGATCCTCGGCATCTGACTCCCCCGGCTGACCCCCTGGACCGGCTCTATCAGCCGCCGCCACCCCAGGGGTCGTCGATCAGGAGTCGCCAGCCGGCGTTCGGGCTGCGTCGAAGGACGTCGGCGCTGTGGCCGCGCATTTCCACGGCCGTTCCGTCGCGCGTCCTGCCCTCCAGCTCCCAGCGGTTCATGACGAGCGCCACGTCGCCGGCGGTCAGGACCTTGGTGATCTCGCCGTGCATTCGCGGCTTCAGCGCGACGAACGGGTCGAGTGCGGCGCGGATCTCCTCGAGGCCCTTCACCTGCTCGCCGGGCTGGGGCGCGAACGTCGCCTCCGGCTCGTACAGGGCGAGGGCGCCCTCCACATCCCCGCCGTTCAACGCCTCGGTGAACAGCTCGATCACGTGCTCCGGGGTCTCGGCCTTCATTGCTCCCTCCTCGCTCCGACGCGATGGCGAACTCGAGAAATAGTCCGATATCGTATCATTTAGTCTGAAATAGGATCGACAAGATGACCGTGGGCTCTTGCGGGAGGTGTCCGAGCTGAGCGCCGGGCGGGGACGGTCGCCCCGCCCCCCGGGCGGTGCAACTCGCGAGAACCTCGGCTTCCTGCTCGCGAAGGCCGTGCAGCGCTGGAACGAGCTCCTCTACGAGCGGTTCGTCGCAGCCGGCTACCCCGACGTGCGACCCTCGTACGGCTCGATCCTCGTCCCCCTGTTCGAGGAGGACGGTCTCCGTATGGGTGAGCTGGCCGCCCGTGCCCGCCTCAGCAAGCAGACGATGACGACGATGGTGCGACTGCTCGAGCGCGACGGGCTCGTGGAGCGGCGCGCCGATCCGAGCGACGGCCGGGCCTCGCTCGTCTTCCTCTCCGAACGTGCGCACGACTTCCGCCCGGTCGCGGAGGCGACGCTCGCCGAGCTCGACCGGCTCGTGGTGCGGACCCTGAGCGCCCGCAGCTGTACCGAGCTGCGCAAGGCGCTGCGCTCGCTCGCCGACCTCTGAATGTGTCCCTCGCGCGGCTGCCGTCCGACCTGGACCGCGCAAACCGCCGCCGACAGCGCTCGACGAACAGCGCCGCGAGGACGGAAGCTCGCACCGGAACATCGATACAGGCCGGACTCAGGGGAACGCATCGAGAATATACTGGGTGACTGGTCACCCAAATTCTGATGGGACGCGTCTCGGCCAAGACGAAGCAGGCAACGCGCGAGCGGCTGCTCGACGCCGCGGCGCTCGAGTTCGCGCGCCGCGGGCTCGAGCGCGCCAACGTCGATGCGATCTCGCTCGCGGCCGGCCACGCCAAGGGCACCATCTACAACTACTTCTCTTCGAAGGAGGAGTTGTTCCTGGCCGTCGTCGAGGAGGCGTGCGGGCGGGCGACCGCGTCTCCCCCTGCACGCCCGGAGGCTCCGGCGAGAGAACGCCTGCGAGCGACGCTCGCCGCCTTTTGCGTCTGGGCGGGCGCGAACGAGGGCTTCGCCCGAGTGCTCGTGCGCGAGTGCCTCGTGGGCACGCCCGAGGTCCAGAGGCGCATGGCCCAGGCTGAAGAGCCGCTCCTGGCCGAGATTCAGATGATTCTCGAGGAGGGTCTGCGTCGGGGAGAGATCCGCGACGATGTGCAGCCCGAGTTGCTCGCACTCGCGATCGCGGGTCTCACCGATCTGGCCCTCGCCCAGCACTGGGCCTCGGACGGCCGCAACCCAGCCCTCGATGAGATCCCCGAGCTGGTGCTCCGTTTGCTGATCGGCGCACGACTTCCGGCCGAGAGCCGATGACGACGGAGACCGCGGACGTCGTGATCGTCGGCGCCGGCCCCACCGGCCTCGCCCTCGCCGCGCAGCTTCGGCAGTTCGGAGTCGCGGCGCGGATCATCGACCAGCAGCTCGACCGCGGGCACGAGTCGCGCGCGCTGGTGATGCAACCGCGCACACTCGAGAACCTGCGCAGTCTGGGGATCGCGCAGACGCTGATCGAGCATGGGAACGACGCAGCCCAGGTGCGTCTACATCTCGGCACGCGCCTCGTCGCGATGGGGCTCTTCGACATCGGGCTCGAAGACACCGCCTACCCGTTCCTGCTGTTCATCTCGCAGGCCGAGACCGAGGCGATCCTGAACGAGCTCCTCGTCGCCCACGGCCTCCAAGTCGAACGCGGCGTCGAGCTGCTCGCGTTCACGACCGGCGCCGACGAGGTCACGTGCACATTGCGGGGCCAAGATGGCACACCCGAGCACGTACGCACCCGGTACCTGATCGGCTGCGACGGTGCTCATAGCACCGTCCGGCGGGCGGCAGGAATCGCCTTCGAGGGCGGCGCCTACCCGCAGACGTTCGCGCTGGCCGACCTGGAGGTCGACGGAGAGCTCGAGTCGGGCGCGGCGCACGCGTTCCTGGGCGCCGAGGGAGTGCTGTTCTTCTTCCCGCTCGGCACGCCCGCGACCTGGCGAATGCAGGGCATGCGACCACCGCCCGCCCCCTCTGATGACGGCCAGGTCGAGCCGGACGAGCCTTCGCTGGCGGAGCTTCAGACGATCTGCGACCGCTTCACCGGCGGCTCCCTGCGCCTGCGTGATCCCGTCTGGACGACCTACTTCCGCCTCCAGCATCGCCAGGCTGCGCGCTATCGGACCGGCCGCGTCCTCCTGGCCGGCGACGCCGCTCACGTCCACAGCCCTGCCGGTGCCCAGGGCATGAACACCGGCATCCAGGACGCCTGGAACGTCGGCTGGAAGCTGGCGCTGGTCGTCCGCGGTGTTGCCGACGAGGCGCTGCTCGACTCCTACGAGCCAGAGCGGTGGCCCGTGGGTCGATTCGTGCTCCGCTTCACCGACCGCGCCTCGTCGATCGCGATCTCGGACAGCCGCTTCGTCCGTCTGATCCGATCGCAGATCGCGCCTCGGCTGCTGCCGCTGGTCCTGCGGGCTCGCCGGGGTCGGACGTTCGGCATTCGAACGATCTCCCAGCTCGCCATCACCTACCGGTCCAGTCCGGCCGTCGAAGAGGGCGAGCCCGCGCTACGCCGCGGCCCGAAGGCAGGGGACCGCCTCCCCGATGCCCGCATCAGCCGCGACGGCCGACCCGGTTGGTTGCAGGACGCCCTGGCCGCGCCGATGTACCACCTTCTCCTCTGCGGATCCCTCGAGGCAAGGAACAGCGAGCAGGTTCGGGCCCTCTCCGACCGGTATAGCGGCGTCGTCGCAGTACACCGACTGACCCGCGAAGCCGCGACCGGCGCGCTGCACGACGTCGACCGCCAGGCGTTCACCCGACTCGGCGTCGACCAGGCGGCGCAGTACCTCGTGCGGCCCGACGGGCACGTCGGGTACCGGAGCGGCGGCACCGATCTGCATGCTGTCGAGCGCTACCTCGCCCGCTGGCTTCCGGGCGCCTGACCCGGGCCGGCGGCTGTACGTGGAACACGTCCGCGCGGGGGTCCGCTCTACCGCTCGGGTTGGGCGAGATGCGCCTTGGCGTCCTCGTAGGACGCCTCACCGGTCGACTCGGCCGGCGCGTAGACGAGGTTGAGGACGCCGGTCTCGAAGGTCTCGGACGAGATCAACCTCAGCGGAACCGGGGAGTCGCCCTCGTCGAACAGCCGCATGCCCTTGCGAACGGCGATCGGGTGCACGAGCAGGTGCAGCTCGTCGAGGAGACCGGCCGCCAGCAGCTGGCGGACGACCGAGACCGAGCCGCTCAGCGCGATGTTCCTGCCCGGCTCGTTCTTGAGGGCGGTGACGGCCTCGACGAGGTCGCCTTCGAGCTGCTCGGAGTTCCGCCAGGTGAACTCGAGCTTCTGGTTCGACGCGACGATCTTGCGGGCGTCGCCGAGCGCCTTGGCGAGACCGGCGTCCTCCTCGCCCGCCGCCTCGCGCTCCGGCCACGCACCGGCGAAGCTGTCGTAGGTCTTGCGCCCGAAGAGGACGGTGTCGGCGGCGCGGAGGGTCGCGTCGACTGCGACGCCCATCTCGTCGTTGAAGTAGGGGAAGTGCCACTGATCCGGCGCCTCTACGACGCCGTCGAGCGAGATGAACAGGCCTGCGGTGATCTTCCTCATGGAATCCCTCCACGCAGCGGTCGGTGTCCTGGCTCCTCCTCGGACGTTGTCGGCGCCGCGAAGTCATCGAGCGGACGGAAGCTCGATGGAGAGGCCGGCTGCGACGAGACGCTATCGCTTCGGGGGCAGGGACCGTGCATACGTCGTGCCGAGCTCGACCCACCTGGCGAGCTGGCGTCTGGTGCGGACATCTTCGGCGTCGACGCGTAGCCAACCGCGCATCTGCCGGCCGCGCATCTCCATCGGGCGTGCGCTCGTCGTCGCGACCAACGCCTCCGACTCCACCGGGTCGACGCGGACCAGGATCCCGCCTTGCCCGCTCGCCGCCACGGCCATGTTGCCGCCGACGAGGAAGGCGAGCCCGCCGAACATCTTCGTCTCGGTCAGGTCCGTTTCCACGCCGACCAGTTCGCGGATCCGGTCCGCGAGCTCCTCGTCGTAGGCCACGGCGGTGATCGTAGACCGGTCGGACGCGGTGCGATCGAGGTGCGGTTTGACAGACGATTATCTAACCGTTAGGCTCGAAGATAACCGTTAGGGAGGTTGGCCGTGGCCGATGCAGTGCCGCTCAGGGAGGTGTCCCACGGATACCAGTTGCGCGTCGTGCAGGAGGTCCTGCTCGCGCTGCTGGCGAAGGAGCCGTCGCACGGCTATGAGCTGCGCGCCCGGCTCCAGCTCGCGCTCGGCCCGTTGGCGGAGGCGCTGAACGCCGGCCAGGTGTAC
>NZ_DASTCS010000018.1:0-29703 GCF_035710885.1 Gaiella sp.
TGCACGAGCCGTCTAACCGACGACCACTCCGAGCACGACGCCGACCGCGATCGCGGCCAACAGGCCCACGACGACGAGAACGACGAGACCGAGCATCGTCGACGGGTCGCTCTCCTGGGTTCCTGTCAGCTTCGTGCTCCCCACAGTCGCGCCCTCGGCGGCCCACAACGGGGACGCCGTACACCAGTTTCGGCGGGCTCGTCGATCGTCCTGTCGAGCATGCGGCTTGCGCGCGAGCGGGTGGCGGACGACGACGGTCGATGCCCCTGGCCACTCGAGGAGCGCGCCGATCATCGCTTGCGCCCGGAACGGGAAAGGTCGACACCAGCCGTGAGGCCGGAGTCGAAATCTCCGAGGCGTCCCGGAAGAGGCCCCCCTAGCGCCTCGTCTCACTGGACTTGACGCCGGCGACGTGGTGGAGCTCGTACGAGCCCTGGCGCGTGGGAGGTGTCCCAGCGGGCGGGTCACCGAGCACTTCGTGAACCGCCGGCATGACGTGGTTGTCGAGGTAGCTCTGCCCCTGCTCCTGCGTCTCCCAGACGTTGACGATGCGAAACACACCAGCCTCGTCGTCGAATCCGGCGAAGTGGATCAGCAGCCCTTCGGGCGCAGGCTGGTTCTCGGTCAGGCGGTCGTTCACGGCGTCGTAGTTCGAGGTGCTGCGATCGGTGATCGGGAACTCCTGGATGAACGCCACGGCCATCTCGGTCCTCCTGGTTGGGATGCAGACCATGCTATTCCTGCTCGCGGCACGCCCTTTCGCACCGCCCGCCCACGCGCGGGCTGTCCGCGGCGGAGCGCTGAGGTGATTGAGCGCTCCATGAGGGGCCGTTGAGAGCCGGGAGCGACCCTTGTCGGCGAGTCGGCCGTCACAAGGGCGGTCGCCGAGGAAGGGGGTTCGAAATGGCGGCTTACACAGGGAGGGGCGAGATGCCGACGAGATGGGCCGTGCTGGTGATCGTGGCAGTGGTAGCCGCGGCGTTGTCGGTGATGGCGGTTCCGGCGGGGGCCCTCACGCCTGTCAGGGAGAGCGGCGAGGCTTCACGCCTTCGCGTCAAGGCGGTCGGGCCGATGCTGCCGCCGGGACCTGGGCAGACGATCGGGGAGCCGCGCTACACCGTCGAGCTCGTCTCGTTCAAGGCGCTCGACGAGTCCGGCGCCGACTGGAGCGGATCGGACGAGGTGTTCGGGCTCTTCCGCTCGACTGGTGGTTACAGCGTCAGGACTGTGAAGCAGGGCGATGTCGACTCCGGCAACAGCCGTGCGTTCGGGAGCCAGGAACGCTGTCTGACTCGACAGCGAGTCCTCTCGGGGAGCGCGGATCGGGGCTGGCTGATCGCTCCGGACGGCACTCGCTGGGACTGTGACCCGCGCGGGGTGCCGGCGCCGATCGGATTGCGGCTCGAGCTCTTCGAAGACGATGGCTGCAACCCGTTCTTCCCCTCCTGTTTCAACACCTACTCCCCACCGGTTCGCGACCCGGCCGACGACCTCATCGGGCGAGCCGAGCCGACGTACAGCGCCGGCGAGCTCGCGAGTCGGCTTCGACGCGTGGGCGACGCCTACGTGACCGGGTTCACCCTCGGCGGGCCGTGCGGGCACCAGCCTCCGGGCCACGTCTGCGGGGTCGGTCCATTCACTGCCACCGGGCCGGAGTACAGACTGACCATCGTCATTCGACGGGTCAACGACGCCCGGCCGGTCGCCACGGAGTGAGCGGTTGGGCAATCGACTGACCGATTCCGCGATCACGAACGCCGGTCAGGTCGTGACGAAAGCGGCGAAGCGGGCGTCCTCAGGGGCGCCCGTTGCCCTTCGTCGGCTGCATTCCTACATCGCTACCCGCGCCGCTGCCAGGGGAACGAGTCGCCCCGGTGGTCGCCGGATCCGGGTCCCGTGAGCCCGGCTTCGAGGATCTCGCCGAGGTCGGCGACGACGAGATCGGCGCCGCGAGCGCGCAGCGCTGCCGCGTTGCCATCCTGCTCCACGGCGACGACGAGCCCGAAGCCGCCGACGCGCCCGGCGGTCACGCCGTCCGGAGTGGTCTCGAACACCGCCGTGTGGTCGGGTGCGACGTTCAGATGGCGGCACGCGGCGAGCAACATGTCGGGCGCCGGCTTCCTGTGCAACCCCTCGGCGACCATCGTCCTGCCGTCGACGCAATCCTCGATCAGCGTCGCCAGACGCACGCGCGCGAGCAGGGCCTCGGTGTGCGTGCTTCCGGACACAACGGCACAGCGCACGCCAGCGTCCTGCGCCAGCTGGAGGTAGAGACGTGCCCCGGCGTACATGCCGACGCCCTGCCGACGGAGAAGCCTCAGCAGCGCGAGGTTCTTCCGGTTGGCCAAACCGAGCACCGTCTCGCTGCCGGGTGGGTCGTCGGAACGACCTTCGGGCAGGCTGATCCCTCGGCTGGCGAGAAACCCGCGTACGGCGTCCACCCGTGACCTGCCGTGGATCAGCGTCGGGTAGTCGGCGCGTCGACTGAAGAACGCCCAGGAGCCGCCCGTCCGATCGGAGCGGCCGGAGATGAACTCGTCGAACGTCTCCTTCCAAGCATCGGCGTGGATCGCTGCGCTCGCCACCAGGACGCCGTCGACGTTGAACACGCACGCCGCTACGTCGGCCGGCAATCCGAGAAGTCGCTTGGCCTCCCGAGGTGAGGCGACCAGGCGAACGAGGGAGGACCTCGCATGTCTGTCACGGGCGAAGCCGCTCAACACGCGCACCGTCGCGGAACGCTCGTCGCTGAGGCATTGGAGCCGCTCGGAGAGCTCCCGTCCCGGGAGGTCGTGGCGCGCAGCCTGCAGCGCTCCCGATGCGGCCTCGAACGCCGCTCGCCAGGCTCCGATGAGGGACTCGAGGTCGACTCGATCGTCGGGCAAGTACCGATCGTGCCATCGGTGTCACGCGCTTCCGTGACACGAGCGCTTCCGGGCACGACGCCGTACCCGCTCCACGTCTCGCGTGCCTGTGGGATCCGTGCCTCGGGCGCGGTCGGGTTCGAAACCGGCCGAACGCCGCGCCCGCCGTCGGTTCGACACAGGTCCCGACGGGGTCCCGGCGGACGGGTCGCTGTGGCTGGCGGGCTGCACGCTGCTCGACGTCGGGCGCCGATCCTGGAGAATGTCCGTGCATGCGGCGCGAACGAGTCGCGTCGTCGATCGCAAGGAGGCTTACCGCTATGGCATACGCACGCGTCGTGACGTTCGAAGGCGTCGGCAAGGACCGCATCGAGGAGATGCGCCGCGAGATGCAGGAGGGAGATCCGCCCGAGGGCCTACCGGCGAAGGAGATCATCGTGCTGCACGACGCGGAGGCCGAGAAGTCCGTCGCGATCGTGTTCTTCGACACCGAGGACGACTACCGCCAGGGCGACGAGGTACTGAACGCGATGCCTGCCGGCGACACTCCGGGCCGCCGCACGTCGGTCGCCAAGTACGAGGTGCCGATCCGGATGACCATGTGAGATCTGTTCTTCGACGTCACCTGACGGAGGGGCTCCCGGTGCCTCGAACGGACGAGGGGGCCCGTGGTGGTCACGTCTGTTCGTCTCGGTAGACGGGTGATTGCACGGCCGGGAGCTCCCTGACGACCGATCTACGTGTCGTGGGGCGGAAGGAACGTGTCGGTCTCGTAGCTGTGCAGCACGGCCGACGTGTGCATTCCGGCGTGCGCAAGCGGTGCTCCGATCGGGTTGAGCGTCACGAGCGTCGGGACGCCCCACACCAGGTCACCGGTGATCGGCTTCGTGATCTTGTCCGAGCGGAAGTCGCTGTAGCCCGCGTGGTACACGGCGGTCATCCCGACGGAGGCCACCAGCGCAACCGCTGCGATCGCGAGTTTCCCCACGAGGCTGCGATCGAGCCGCGTTCCCGCCAGTGCGGCGAACACGACGAGGATCGGGAACACCGACAGGAGAAGCCCGTCGGTCACGCCGTAGACGACCCCGCGCCATGCGACAGCGGCGACGAGGTCGACGCCCTCCGGGCGGGCGGTCGCATCCTCGGTTCGAACCACCATCAGCGCAAGGAGCCCCGCGAACGCGAGGCCGAGCGTGAGAGCGAGAGGCCAGCGGCGCCTGCATGCTGCGACCAGGTCGTAACCGGTCGATCGCGACCAGACCGCGAACAGGCCGATCACCGACAGCGCGTACAGCCCGTAGAACACGTCGCGGTTGATGTCGAGGACATCCGCGAGCAGAAAGGGCACGGCGAATGCCACAACGAACCCGCCTGCGAGCCAGGTCCAATGGACCGACGCCGCGAGCCCGGTGTCAGCATGCCCTTGCGCACGCGGCCCGGCTGCATGGGTGCTCATGGTCGTACCTCCTTCCCCTCCAGCCTGACGGCACTGACGCCCTCACACATCCGTAGAGAGCCCCGAACCTCCCTTCGGCAATTGCCGTACGCCGTGCGCCTGGAAGCACGGCGATAGGCTCGCCGGCGTGGACGGGGCCGTCGTGGAGCGCTACCTCCGGCTGGGGCTGCAGCTCGGTCGTCACGTCGACGGGATCGTCGACGCCTACTTCGGCCCTCCGGAGCTGGCCGCGGCCGTCGAGGCGGAGCCGGCGGCCGAGCCGCGGGAGCTCGTCTCCTCCGCAGAAGCCCTGCTCGACGAGCTCGAGGAAGGCTGGCTACGCGACCAGGTCGTCGGCCTGCGCACCTACGCCGGCGTCCTGGCCGGCGAGCCCGGCTCGTACGCCGACGAGGTCGAGGGCTGCTACGGCATCCGGCCGGTCTTCACCCACGAAGACGTCTTCACCGCCGCGCACGAGCAGCTCGAGGCGCTGCTCCCGGGCGATGGGCCGCTGGGCGAGCGCCACGCGCGCTGGGAGCAGTCGATCCGCGTCCCCACGGAGCAGATCGAGCGTACGATCGCCGCGGTCATCGAGGAGGCCCGCGTCTGGACGCGCAGGCTCGTCGGCCTGCCGGACGGCGAGGGAGTCGACCTGGAGATCGTGCGCGACGAGCCCTGGCTGGCATTCTGCAGCTACCTCGGCGACCTCCGAAGCCGGATCGAAGTCAACGTCACCCTGCCGATGTCGGCGATCGAGCTGCTCGTCCTCACGCTGCACGAGACGTACCCCGGCCACCACGCGGAGCGCTGCTGCAAGGAGCGCGTGCTCGTGCGCGATCGCGGGCTGCTCGAGGAGACGCTGGTGCTGGTGCCCACGCCGCAGTCACTCGTCTCGGAGGGAATCGCAAAGCTCGCGCCCGAGATGCTGCTCGAGGCCGACAGCGGGGCGGCGCTCGCCGCGGTCGTCCACGATGCCGGCATCGATCTCGATCTCGCCCACGCTCTCGCCGTCGGGCGAGCCCTCGAGCCGTGCGGGTGGGCGGATGTCAACGCGGCACTCATGCTGCACGAGGACGGGGCGCGCGAGAGGGAGGTGCAGGCGTATCTCGAGCGCTGGGGGCTGATGACCCCGGAGCTCGCAGCGCATGTGATCCGCTTCCTCCAGGAGCCGACGTCGCGGAGCTACATCCTCACCTACAAGGCCGGACTCGAGCTTTCTCGCGCGTACGTGGCCGGCGAGCCGGAGCGCTTCCGCCGCCTGCTGACCGAACAGGTCCGCGTCGGCGACCTGCTCGAGGCCGGAGGGGGAGGCGCTCCGACGTCGTCCGGTGTGTGAACGTCGCGACGCGCGCTAGCTGCTGGTCGCGGGCGCGGTCCCCTCGACCCCGGCCTCCCGAAGGGAGAGCTCGGCGGCCTTGTCCCAGCTCTGGGCGATCTTCTCGGCCATCGCCTCTTCCTCCAGGCGATTCACCCGTGCGACCTGCGCCGTCTCCTCGTCGCCGGCACGCCTCGCGACCCGCTCCAGGAGCTCGTAGCTCGCGATCTCCATGTGCTCGGTGGCAAACCCGTCTCTCGCGTTCCTCCCCGCCTTCTCGCCCCTCGCCATGTCGAGCACGCCCTTCATCAGCGCGCCGACGATTCCGGTCGCCTCCTTCACCATCGACGGCGACGCGTCGTGTGCCTCGAGCCGGGTCTTCAGGCGCACGGCCTGCTGCTCCGTCTCGTGCTTGTGCTGCTGGAGGTGCTGCTTCATCGCGGGGTCCTCGCTCGTCTCGATCATCCTGTCGAGCATCCGCAGGACGTTCTGCTCCATCGCGTACGCCTCGTCGATGTGCTTGACGAGCTGCTCGGTCACCGTCGTCATCGGTCGTCCTCCTCGTCGTGTCGGGCGCGTCTACCCGGCGAGGTGGACGCGAAAACACGTCAGCGCCGGACCCGCTACCCGGAGCTCGCGGTCTCGTCGTGCGGCGCCCCGACCGGCTTCGACTCGGGCGAGCCGCGCTGTCGGAGGTAGATCGTGAACACCGCCATCGTGCCGACCGCGAGGAACTCCGACTGCCAGTTCTGCAGGGTGCGCTCCCAGAAGTCAGGGTCGATCAGGTAGCGGCCCCACGAGACCGTCTGCTCTTCGTGCTCGATCTGCTCGGCATTGAACATGCGCCAGTTGTTCAGCGACTGGGAGAGCCACGTCAGCAGGAAGATCGCGGCCATGACGAGCAGGAGCGAGTTCTCGTACACGCGCGTCCGCAGCCCGCCGACTCTGGCCCAGAGCGGTGAGTCGTGGCCCGCGTGGCGCCCCACGCGCTGCTCCTCGTCGGTCTCGAGCCCGACGTCCTCCAGCTTCTTCGACTCGTTCGAGCCCCTCTGCACGAGCCACACCGTGACGCCGATGAAGAGGGCGAACTGGAGGAACTCGGACTGCCAGTTCTCCATCACCGCGCCCCAGAAGCTCGCGGAGCGGACGTATCCCCACCAGGAGACCGCCGACTCGCCGTGCTCGACCTGCTCGGCGTTGTACGCGTGCTGGCCGGCGAACGACTGCGCGACGATCGCCGCCAGGAAGATCGACAGGAAGAAGACGGAGAGGCCGTTCTCCTTGAGATGCCTCGTCATGCAGCCGTGATCGCGACGCCGAGCGCCGCGAGAAGGCCGGCGACGATGATCGCGCAGTAGGTCGCGAAGACGACTGCCACGGCATCGGTGATTCCCGTGGCCGCCCGCGCAGAAACGCCGGCGTTTGGCGATGGCGCGCGGTGGAATACTCGTTCCATGCGCGAGGTTCTCGTCGTCTCGGCCTTTCTCAGCCTGATGGGCGTCGTCGTCTGGATCGGCCTCTTGCTCTGGGCCGCCCGCGAGGACGGCCGCGACCAGCGGCGGCGCGAAAGCGACCTCCCTCGGCCGCGGTGACCGCGGCGGCGCTGAAGAGCCGCTAGCCGGCGACGAGCCTGAGCGCGGCCGCCTCGACCTCGTCCTCGGTGAGGAGCACGAGCCGGGCGGCGTCGCCGAGCGGGACGAAGGAGTCCTTGCTCGACACGCGCGCGAGCCTGCCGTCGTAGCCCGCGTCGAGCAGCTCGGCGACGACCCCCTCCCCCACGCCGCCGGTGCGGCGCGTCTCGTCGACGACGAGCGTCATTCCGGTGACGGAGGCCTCGCGGAGGACCTCCTCCAGCGGGAGCGGCGCGAGCCACCGCAGGTCGACGATGCTGACTCCGACCCCATGCTCGCGCAGGCGCCTCGCGGTGCGGAGCGACAGGTACAGCCCGTTGCCCCAGGTCACGATCGTCAGGTCTGTGCCGCCGCGGTGCGTGTATGCGGCGCCGACCGGCACGTGCTCGGCAGCGGGGGACCCGAGCCAGAGCTCGTCGCCCTCCTCGTACAGGTCTCTGGTGTGGTAGAGCGCGATCGGCTCGAGGAACACGCAGACGCTCCCGTCCGCCTTTGCGGCCGCGACGCACGTACGGAGCATCGCCGCGGCGTCCCCGGGGCGGGCCGGCGAGGCGATCACGAGCCCCGGGATGTCCCGGAGCACGCCGACGCCGTTGTCGTTGTGGAAGTGACCGCCGAAGCCCTTCTGGTAGCCGTAGCCCTGGATCCGCACGACCATCCCGTTCCGGTACGCCCCCTGTGAGAAGAACTGGAGAGTGGCCGCCTCGCCCCGGAGCTGGTCCTCGGCGTTGTGGAGGTACGCGAGGTACTGGATTTCGGGAATCGGGACGAGCCCGGAGATCGCCGTACCGAGTGCGAGCCCGAGGATGGTCGTCTCGTCGAGCAGCGTGTCGAACACGCGCCGCTCGCCGAAGCGACCCTGCAACCCCCGCGTGACGCCGTAGACGCCGCCCTTGAGCCCGACGTCCTCGCCGAACACGAGCGCCTCCGGGTGCCTGGTGAGCGCGTCGGCGAGCGCCGCGTCGATCGACTGGGCCAACGTGAGGCGCTCCTCGGTCACCCCTCCCGTCTCCGCCAGCGACTCCACCGCGGCGGGGTCGCGAGGGGCGAGCGGCCGCATGACCTCCTCGGCCGTCGCGAGCTGAGGACGCGTCGTTGCCTCGAGAGCGCGGTCGCGAATGCGCGTGCGCGCCTCGAGATACTCGTCCGCCAACTCCTCGCCGGCGCGCGCTCCCGACGCCGCGAGCCAGCGGCCCGTCGCCAGCACCGGGTCACGCTCGAGGTCGGCGCGGATCTCCGGTGCCGGTCGGTAGGCGGTCTCCAGGTCTGCGCCCGCGTGGCTCAGGTAGCGCACGGTTCGCAGGTGGAGCACGGCGGGATGGCGATGCTCGCGCACCCACGAGGCGAGCTCCTTCGCCGTCTCGAACGCCTGTGCCGGATCGTGACCGTCCGCCCGTTCGACGGCCAGCTCAGGCCGTCCGTGCAGCGACTGCTCGACCCATCCCTCCGGGGTCGGCACGCTGATCCCGAGCCCGTTGTCCTCGCACACGAAAAGCAGCGGCAGCGGCTCTCCGCGGTAAGCGAAGTGGGCCGCGGCGTTGAGCGCTGACTGTGCCGTCGCGTGATTGAGGGAGGCGTCGCCGAACGAGCACACGACGACCGCGTCGCGCGGCCACTCGGATTCGAGGTCGAGCTCTCCTGCCCGCTCGATCGCGAAGGCGATGCCGACCGCGCGGGGCAGGTGTGACGCGATCGTGGACGTCTGCGGGATGACGGCGAGGTCGCGGTTGCCGAACACCTTGTGCCGTCCGCCCGCGATCGGCTCGTCGGCGGCCGCGGCCATGCCGAGGAGGACGTCCCAGACGCCGTCGTGGCCCACCTGACCCGCCCGGGCGAGGTAGAAGCCCCCCGAGCGGTAGTGGAGGAGCGCCGGATCGGTCGGTCGGGTCGCGAGTGCGACGAGGGCGTTCGACTCGTGCCCCGCGGAGCCGATCGTGTAGAAGCCGAGCTTCTGCGCCTGCAGCCAGCGTGCGGCGTGGTCGATTGCGCGGCTCTCCACCTGGGCGCGCCACGCGACGTCGGCCGCCGCAGGCGGCGCCTCGCCCGCCGAGGAGCGCTCCAGCGAGCGCAACCGCTCGACCAGGTGCTGCTCGAGTGGGTCGAGATCGGCGCTCATCGGCCGGTTGACGCTACCGGGTGAACCGTTCACATGAACCACCACACGGGGGATGCGGCGAGCACGACGCGGTGACGATCCTCTGTGCAGGCCGATCGAGATGGTCGTCGCGCGGGCCGCAGCGCCGGCGACCCGATCGGTCCCCCATGCGAGGGGCGTGGTCGCCAGGCCGCGTCCCTCGTCATGGCTACCCGTGGGTACGCGTCACTACCCCCGAAGGTACGCGTCGTCGCCGCGGATCCAGTCCTCGCGGCGCGGTGCGAACACGTCGAGCACCACGGAGTCCTCGAGCGCGTCGACGCGATGCGGTATGCCGCCCGCGATGAGCACGCTCTCCCCCGGCCCGACCTCCCGCTCCTCGCCGCCCAGATGGAATCGGAGCCTCCCGGAGAGAACCGTCGCGATCTGCTCGTTCGGGTGCGCGTGCTCGGGGACGACCGCGCCGGCGCCGAGGATGATCCGCGCGAGGGTCATCTCGTCCCCGTTCAGCACCGCGCGCCCGATGAGCGGGCTCAGCTGCTCGACGGGCTCGTCTGACCAGCGACGGACGTCCACGCGAGCAGTCTACGACGCACGGCCGCCGTCTCGTAAGCTCGCGAGGGCAGGAACCTGCGGAAGAGGAGCCCGAATTGGGCCATACCGTCGTCGACGTCGCCGACATCCCCTACGTCTGGGGGACGTTCAAGTTCGTTCGCCACCATCTCGGCGCGACGGCCTTCGGCTTCGCGCAGATCGACTTCCCGCCGGGCAGGGTGGGCTCGGAGCACGACGAGGTAGTGTCGCGCCAGGAGGAGGTGTACGTCACGCTCGTCGGCGGCGGGACCCTCGAGGTGGACGGCGAGGTCGTCGAGATGAAGCCCGGGCGCTACGTCCTCGTGCCGCCGGAGTCGAGGCGACGCCCCACGGCGGGCCCGGACGGGATGTCGTTCCTCGTGATCGGCGGCGTCCCCGGCGACGTGTACCAGCCCCGGGCCCCACCCGACGAATGATCGTCCGGATCGTCCTCTGGCGGCTGGACGAGGCAAGCCCGTCCTTCGTCGAACTGCAGGAGCGCCTCGAGCAGCTCGAGCCGCTTCCGCCGCCGAGCATCCTGCTCGTGAACGAGGCCGCGGAGCGTGTGGGGGTGCTCCTCGTCGCCGACGAGGAGGAGCCGCCTCCCGCCCAGCTCGAGCACCTCCGCGAGCTGATCGGGCGGGATCCCGACCTGTACGAGGAGTTCGACACGCTCTGAGCGCCTCTCTCAGCGGCGAACGAGGTTCCGCGCGAGGAAGGCGAGGTTGGCGGGCCGCTCGGCCAGGCGCCGCATCAGGTACGGGTACCACTCCGGGCCGTAGGGCGTGGCCACGCGGACCGTGTGGCCGCGCCGGACCAGCTCGAGCTGGAGCGCCGGTCGCACGCCGTAGAGCATCTGCAGCTCGAAGCGGTCACGCGCGATGCCCTCTCGCTCCGCGAAGTCGATGCAGTGGTCGAGAAGGCGCTCGTCGTGGGTCGCGACCGCGGCATACGCCCCACCCCGCAGCGCGGTCTCCACGAGCCGGACGAACGCCGCGTCGACGTCGGGCTTGGCGGCATGGGCGATCTCCGGCGGCTCGAGGTAGGCGCCCTTGACGAAGCGGAGGTTCGGCTGGAGCGGAAGGAGCGACTCGAGGTCGCCCTGGCTGCGATAGAGGTAGGACTGCAGCACCGTGCCGACGCGGACGTGCCCCGCGTCGCGCAGCCGGCGGTAGATGCGGAGGGTCGCGTCGACGACGCTCGACTGCTCCATGTCGATCCGCACGAAGCTCTGGAGCCGTTCGGCGACCCGGACGACTCGCTCGACGTTCGTGTACGCGAGCTCCTCGTCGAGCTCCAGCCCGAGGTGCGTGAGCTTGAGCGCGACGTTGACCGGCAGCCGCTCGGCGTGGAGCCGCCCGAGGATCCGGCCGTACTCGTCCGCCACGGCCTCGGCTTCTCCTCGGTCGCGCACGCTCTCACCGAGCAGCGTCGTGTTCGCCTGCAGGCCCTGCGCAGCGAGCCGCCTGAGGACAACGACGCACTCGTCGAGCCTCTCGCCGGCGACGAAGCGAGCCGCGCCGAGACGCATCCCGTAGCGGCGCATGAACCGCTTGACGTGCCTGTCGTCGGCGGCGCGGAGGATCACCCCGCGCAGCGCCCCGTTCGCCCGGGAG
Organism: Gaiella sp.; assembly: GCF_035710885.1. Taxonomy (GTDB): domain Bacteria; phylum Actinomycetota; class Thermoleophilia; order Gaiellales; family Gaiellaceae; genus Gaiella. The sequence continues at coordinate 11,530 of NZ_DASTCS010000018.1, forward strand.
GCGGCGCTCACGCGGCGCGCACCCCGACCTCCTGCGCGAGCCATCTCTCCAGGGCGGCCACCTCGCGCGCATCGAGATCGCGGAGCGGAGCTCTCACGTCCGGCCGGAGCGGGACGCCTTTCCAGCCCACGACGCGCTTCAGCGCAGCGTGGCGCGGGAACGACTCGATCCGCGACCGGAGCTCCCCGAGCCGGGCCGCCCCGTCCTCGGTGGGCTCTCGCACGACCGCCGCGACCTCCTCCGGGAAGGCGGACGCGAGCGCGGAGACGGCCCCGACGGCGCCTGCCTCGCGACCGCGGTGAATGAGCGCCTCGGGGCCGACGAAGATGTCGAAGCCGTCGAGCAGGTACCGCTCGAACGCATCCCAGGGCGAGTCGGAGACCTTCATGCCCGTGACGTTCTCCGCCTCCTCCCGTAGGCGCGCGAGCATCGCCGGGTCGAACGCGTATCCCGCCGTGGCGGCGAACTCGTAGACGTAGAAGGGCAGAGGCGCGCAGGCGGCCGCAGCGGCCAGCAGATGGGCCCTCTGCGCCGCAGGGTCGAGCCTGAAGTACGGGGGGCCGATCACCGCGACCGCGTCGGCGCCCGACTCCGCCGCGTGTGCGGCGAGGGCGACCGTGTCCGCCGTCGTCTGGGCGCCGCAGTGGGCGGCCACGAGGAGGCGGCCACCGAGAGCCTCGAGCCACAGCTCGAGCCCGCGTCGGCGCTCGTCGACGGAGAGGAGGACGGCCTCGCCGTTCGTCCCGAACGCGAGCACGCCGTCCAGCCCGGCACCGGCGAGGAAGTCCGCGTACGGCGCGAAGGCGGCCTCGTCGAGCCGTGTCCCGTGGTCACGCAGCGGTGTCGAGGCGGCCGCGACCGCCCCTTGCAGACGCGCCGTCAACGCAGCGGCCGCCCCTCGTGCACGCGCACGACCGTCGATGCGATCCTTCGCTTGCGGGTCGCTGATCGCTTCGCCTCCTCGATCCACTGGACGTACTCACGCCTGTGGCTGTACGAGAGCTTCGAGAACGCTTCCTTCGCCGCCGGGTCCTCCCTGAGCGCTGCGCGTAGATCGGCCGGGACCTGCACGGTGCGGGGCTCGTCGTCGAGCTCCATCGCCACCCGCACGCGGTCGGGCGCGTCGACACCGGTCGCCGCCTTCACGGCGCGGTTCACCACGATGTGGCCGACGCCGTCGTACACGCCTGGCGTGGTGCGCCACGTGTGACCGCGGATCGTGACCTTGACCGGCGGCCGGGCGCGGCCGAAGGCCTCCTCGAGGTCGAACGGCACACGGAACATCGTGGCGGTCTTCTGCACCCGCTCCAGCTGCACCGTGAAGCGCCTCGCTCCCATCGGGCGACACCTTAGGCTGTGCGTCGTGGGCGCGCTCCGCATCGAGCGAGACGGAGACGTCCTCCGCGTCACCCTCGCCCGGCCGGAGACGCGCAACGCGTTCGACGCCGCTCTCATCACCGAGCTGTCCGAGGCTTTCGTCGACGTCGGCGTCGCCCGGGCGGTGGTGCTGGCCGGGGACGGGCCGAGCTTCTGCGCGGGCGCCGACGTCGATTGGATGCGCGCGTCGGCCGACCTCGGGCTCGAGGCGAACGTCGCGGATGCGAACGCGATGCGCCGCATGTTCGAGGCCGTCGATGCGTGCCCCACGCCCGTGGTCGCGCTCGTCCAGGGCCACGCGCTGGGGGGCGGCATCGGCCTGGTCGCGTGCAGCGACATCGTGCTCGCCGAGTCGCGCGCGGTGTTCGCCTTCTCGGAGGTGAAGCTCGGGATCATCCCGGCGGTCATCTCGCCGTTCGCTCTCCGGAAGATCGGCGAAAGCGCCGCAAGGCGCTACTTCGTCACGGGGGAGCGCTTCGACGCCGCGACCGCCCTGCGGATCGGGCTCGTCCACGAGGTCATGGACGACCTCGCCGGCGGGTTGGAGAGAGTGCTCTCCGAGCTCAGGACGGCGGGGCCGCGCGCCGCCCGGCACGCGAAGCGGCTCGTCCTCGACCGGCCCGACGGCCCCGAGACGGCGCGCAGGATTGCGGAGCGGCGGACGAGCGACGAGGGGCAGGAGGGGCTGCGCGGGTTCCTCGAGCGTCGCCGTCCCTCCTGGGCACCCGAGCCCGACGACGCCGAGTTCTAAGCCGCGCGTTCCTGGAGGAACTTCTTGAGGCCGAGGTACGGGAGCACGATCGTCGCGACGAGAGCTGCGAGCCAGACGACCACCGCCGCTGCGATCCAGGTTCCGACGCCGCTGACCGAGAAGCCGTCGGAGAGCAAGTCCGTGATGATCAGGGAGGCGAGTGTCGCCACGAGCGCGACGCCGCCCAACGCCGCCGGTCCCAGCAGCCTGAGCTGAACTGCGAGGAAGGGCTGCAGCAGGGCCATGACGATCGTGAAGATGCCGACGGCGGCGAAGAACGAGACCGCGTTGATCTCGAAGCCGTCGAGGACGGCCGCTGCGACGAGGAGCCCGATTGCGTTTGCGCCCACCGCGATCGCTGTGCGTACGAGCAGGCGGATCACGAGCGCGACCCTACAGATCGACGTCAGGTCTTGCCGACGGCCTCAGGTCACGACAAGGGTCGGGCTCGCGCGCATCTCGCCCGGATCGAAGAGCCGCAGCTGCGTTCCCCTGTCGGCGCGGACGGTGCGCGTGAAGAACCCGCCGGGGGTCGTGCGGGCAGGCCCGATGCTCTTCCACGCCCCCTCGACCCGTCGCTGGAGGACGTACGGCCGGCGACCCGACCCCTGTCTGACCTGGCCCCACACCATGGTCGCCTGGCCGCGGCGGGAGACCTGGACGAGCGGCAGGGAGAAGGAGACGGAGGCCGGCTTTCGGCGGCCCGACACCGTCTCCAGTCCGCTCTGCCAGGCACCGAGGGACGGCTCGTCCCGCACGAGGTACTGGATGAGGAGATCGACGCGGCTCGCGGAGTATGCGCGCCGTTGCGCCTCGGCGACGGAGCGCGCCTGCCTGGCCCACGACACCCCGAGGATGCGGTCGGGAGGGTTCGTCTGGTAGCCGAGCTCGGTCAGCCAGATCCGCGTGCGCGAGCCGAACGCCGCACGGGTCTCCCTGAGAAGCCGCTCCAGCGTCGCCATCGAGATCGTCGTGCACCCGGCGCAGCCCCCGGTGAAGGGCGTCTCGGCGGGCGAGAGCGGGTGCGGGTGGTGCGCGTACGCGTCGAGTCGCGCGCCGGCGCGACCCATGCCCCGGATGAAGTCGACCGGAGACGTCCCGCCGGTGCTGCCGCGCGGCGCGGTCGCGCCGCCGGCGATCGACGCCCTCGGGATCACCGACTTGATCGCCGCCGCGGCCGGGTTGAGGAGCCGTGTGACGTAGAGGACCGGCGACGGCGGCTGCAGCCAGCGCCGCTGATTGGGCTCGTTCCACACGATCCACCGGCGGACCCAGGGGAACCGCTCGGCTGCGGCGCGTGCGAACCTGGCAAACGTCGCGGCCGAACGGGGCGGGACGTTTGCGGCCGCTCCTCCGTTGGCCCATGCGGGCGTGCCCCAGATCGCGACCACGGGAGTGATCCCCTCGTTTCTGAGCGCCTCCAGCAACTCGCCGTCACGAGCCCAGTCGAGGACTCCCCTCTCGGGCTCGATCTCGCGCCAGTCGAGGGTCACACGCACCGCCTGGACGCCGAGGTCACGAAGGCTTGCGACACGGTCCTCCAGCGCCCCCGGCCCGAACTCGAGCCATGCGTCGTCCGTGACGCCGACCTTCAGTCCCGGCGCCGCCGGCGCCCCCGCCGCGAGCACGAGGGCCGCTGCCACGGCAGAGCACGTGAGGAGGAGCACACGGGTCACTGCGAGCGACCCTACCCTCGGCAGGCGAGCCCGACCCGTGTCTTCAGAGCATCCTTACGAGAACCGGGGCTCGTCCGTGAAGGACCAGACGAGACGCGACGCGAGCCAGTTGACGACCGCGATCACGATGGTCGCGCCGACGTACGTCCAGAACCCGTCGATCGAGAAGTCCGGCACGACCCACTCGGTGAAGAGCAGCATCACGACGCCGACGAAGAAGTACGCGATCCCGAACGTGAGCAGGATCAGCGGGAGCGCGATGAACGTCACGAGTGGCTTGAGGAAGGCGTTCGCCAGCCCGAGGACGGCACCGGCCAACAGGATCGGCCCCCAGCGCTCGATCGCGAGACCGTCGAACGCCCAGTCGGCGACGATCAGGGCGAGGACGTTGATTCCCCACTGGACGGCGGCGGCGACGACCCAGGTCACGCGCGGGAGCCTATACCGGGTGACGGAGGAGGCGAGACGCCAGCTGATCGGCGGGGCTCGGCAACGGTCGTAGACCACGCGGCAGTTGCGGCCGCGAAGCGGCCGCCTTCAGGGATCTGCCCCCGCCCGCAGGGCGGGGATCCGAGCGGCGGGAATCCGCTCGGCGGATTCCTGCTTCGCGGGCAAGTCGGCGGAGTATGCCGCCACGGCCGTATCGCTCGCAGACGACCGCAAGGCCGCTACGCGGCAGTTGCGGCCGCGAAGCGGCCGCCTTCAGGGATCTGCCCGGCCGCAGGCGGGGATCCGAGCGGCGGATTCCGCTCCTGCGGAATCCGCCTTGCGAACAAGTTCAGAACAGCTTCTGCAGCTTGAGCGCGGCGCCCATGTCGCCGGAGATCTTCAGCTTCCCGGCCATGTAGGCGGTGGTGGCGTTCGCCTCGCCCTTCGCGATCTTGAGGAGGGTCTCCTCGCTCGCGGAGATCGTGCAGTCGGCCTCGCCCGCGCCCTCGGTGACGTCGACCGTGCCGTCTTCGACGGCGACCGTCCACTGGCCGACGCCCTCGACGTCGAACACGTACGTGTTGCTCATGCCGGCGGTCTTGGCGGGGTCGGCGCGCCCCGGCAGCTGGGCGAAGAACTCCTGTACGGTCATGCTCGTCTCCTCGTTGACTGACGGTTCAATCGGGCAAGCCTAGACGATCGCCGCGGGCGCGACCTCGTGTGGGCGCGCCAGGCCCACGGGCGGCGGGAGCAGCAGGCAGACGACGCAGCCGACGACGGGCGCGGCCGCGGCGACGTAGAGCGCGGTCTCGAGATCGACGGCGTCCGCGACCGCGCCGAGAGCGACCGCGGCGATCCCGCCGAGCCCCATCGCCAGCCCGACCGAGAGCCCGCTGGCGACGCCCACGTGCCGCGGCAGGTAGAGCTGGCTCAGCACGATCGTGACGCCGAAGGTCCCGACCACGCACAGGCCGACCAGCATCAGCGCGAGGGTGCCCACCACGCCGCCCATCGCCACGAACAGGACGATCAGGACCGGAAGCGCAGCCTGGGTCACGAGCAGTGTCCGGCGCAGCCCGAGCCGGTCGGCGACGGGGCCGAGCACGAGCGTGCCGACCGCCCCCGCGACGAGCATCAGCGCGAGCGTGCGGTTTCCCTCTCCCTCGGTTCCTCCGTTCTCCACGACCCACAGCGGGACGAAGGTCAGGAGGCCGAACCACGCGACGCTCCGGAAGGCGATCACGACCGCGAGCAGCGACATCGCCCGGAGGTCGTCGTCGCCGTGGCTTGCCCGGCGCGAGGAACGCTCGGGAGCCACGCGGCCGAGCGAGGGCAGCACGCGGAACAGGATGCCCGCCACGACGAGCACGGGCAGCATCGCGACGAGCCCTCCCTCGAGCCCCAGCCAGATCACGAGAGGCGTGACGACGATCGGACCGAGCGCGTACCCGGTGTTGCCTCCGATGTTGAAGTAGGACATCCCGCTCGCGCGCTTCCGGCCGCTGGCGTACGCGGCGAACTTCGCGCCCTCCGGGTGGTACGCCGCGATGCCGATCCCGGCGACGAAGACGAGCAGCAGGACGAGCGCATAGCTCGGCGCCGCCGCCGCGAGCCCCGTGCCGACACCTGCGAGGGCCACGCCTCCCGGCAGGAGCCACATCGCGCCGCGCCGGTCGGACCAGAGGCCGAAGAGGGGCTGGACGACCGACGACGAGACCAGGACCGCAAGCATCAGCGCCGCGGTCGCCGTGTAGCTCAGGTCGAACTCGAGCACGAGGAACGGCAGCAGCGCCGGCACGGCGCCCGACGCGAAGTCGACTGCGAGATGGCCGCCCGAGAGCGCCGCCATCACCTTCCGGTCGAGCTCCTCGCGCATGCCCCCGAGGCTACTCGTCCCGGGACGTCGCGCGTCGCGTACGCCCGGCTCCTCCGAGCGCGGGCGATTGTACGGTCTCCCACACCCTGCCGACCCGTCCGCGACGTCTACGTTTCAGGCCTTGGCCGCAATCGAGGCAGAGGGGCTCGTCAAGGTCTACCGCTCGCGCGGGAGCGAGGTGCGCGCCCTGGACGGCGTCGACCTCGCGGTCGAGGAAGGCACCGTCCTCGGCCTGCTCGGCCCGAACGGCGCGGGCAAGACGACGACGGTGCGGATCCTCGCGACGCTGCTCCGCCCCGACGCCGGCCGCGCGGCGGTCGGCGGCCTGGACGTGCTGCGCGATGCGCAGTCCGTGCGCAAGCTGATCGGCCTCTCCGGCCAGTACGCAGCGGTCGACGAGAACCTGACCGGGCGCGAGAACCTGTGGATGTTCGGCCGGCTCTATCAGCTCCCGAGCGCCGAGGCGCGTCGCCGTGCCGACGAGCTCCTCGAGCAGTTCGGGCTCGGCGACGCGGCCGACCGGGTGGCGAAGACGTATTCCGGCGGCATGCGCCGGCGCCTCGACCTCGCCGGAGCTCTCGTCGGTCGTCCCAGACTCCTGTTCCTCGACGAGCCGACCACCGGGCTCGATCCGCGCAGCCGCCTGGGGATGTGGGAGGTGATCCGCGAGCAGGTCCGCGAGGGGACGACGCTCCTCCTCACGACGCAGTACCTCGAGGAGGCCGACGAGCTCGCGCACGAGATCGCCGTCGTCGACCACGGGCTGATCATCGCCCGGGGCACGGCAGACGAGCTCAAGACACGGGTCGGCGGCGAGCGGATCGAGGTCATCGTGCGGCAGCGCGCCGAGATCCCTCTTGCGATCCAGCTCCTCGCGCCCAACGGAGGCAGCTCTTTCGACGAGCACACCCGACGGCTCACGATCGCCGCCGGCGGCGGCGCGCAGCAGCTCGTCGACGTCGTCCGCCGTCTCGGCGAGGCCTCGATCGAGGTCGACGACGTCGGCCTGCGCAGGCCGACCCTGGACGACGTGTTTCTCACACTCACCGGGCACGCCGCCGAGGAGGAGGACGAGCAGGAGAAGGAGTCCTTCGGCGAGGAGCGCGCGGCATGAGCTCGATGGCGCAGGCGGTCGCCGACGGCCGGATCGTGGCCTGGCGGAACCTCAAGCGGGTTCCGCGCATCCCCGAGCTCGCGATCTTCGCGATCCTCCAGTCGATCATGTTCGTGCTGCTGTTCGCGTTCGTGTTCGGCGGCGCGATCCCGCTCCCCGGCGGCGGCAGCTACCGGGAGTACCTGATGCCCGGGATCTACATCCAGACCCTCGCGTTCGCGTCCATCACGACCGCGATCGGGATGGCCGACGACATGAACAAGGGCCTCATCGACCGGTTCCGCTCGCTGCCGATGGCCCGGTCTGCGGTCCTGAGCGGCCGGACGAGCGCGGACGTCGTCTACAACGCGGGGATCCTCGTGGTGCTGATGCTCTCGGGCCTCGTCGTCGGCTGGGGGGTGCACTCCTCCGTCGGCGAGTTCCTCGTCGCGATCGCCCTGATGCTCGCCTTCACGTTCGCGATGGCGTGGATCGGCGTCCTGCTCGGCCTGATGGTGAAGACCGTCGAGGTCGCGCAGCAGCTCGGGTTCCTCGTGATCTTCCCGCTGACCTTCCTCTCGAACGCCTTCGTGCCGACGGAGACCCTCCCCGGCGTACTGCAGCCGATCGCCGAGTGGAACCCCATCAGCGCGCTCGTCGCGGCCACCCGCGAGCTGTTCGGGAACCCGAACCCGTTCCCGTCGGACTCGTTCCCCGGGGAGCACGCGCTCCTCCTGTCCGTGCTCTGGACGGCGGGCCTGCTCGTCGTCTTCGCGCCTCTCGCGGTGCGGCGCTACCGCTCGATCGACCGCTGACGGGCGGCCGACGACGCCTGTGTCGACTCGACACGAGCGGTGCCGCCAGACGCCTGCGTGAGCCGTTGGCGGGACGAGCGCGTGCGCCACGACTAGCATGCCCGCCGCGTGGACCTCGATCTCACCCCCGACCAGGAGCTGATCCGGGACACCGTTCGCGCCTTCGCGCGCGAGCGGGTCGCACCGGTGGCCGAAGAGCTCGACCGCGAGGCGCGCTTCCCCGTCGAGCTCGCCCGCGAGATGGCCGAGCTCGGGCTGATGGGGGTGCCGATCCCCGAGCACTACGGCGGCGCGGGCGGCGACACGGTCTCCTATGCGATCGCGGTCGAGGAGCTGACGCGCGTCGACTCTTCCGTCGCGATCACCGTCGCAGCGCACACCTCGCTCGGGACGATGCCGATCTTCCTGTTCGGGAGCGACGAGCAGAAGGAGCGCTGGCTTCCCGACCTGGCCTCCGGCCGCAAGCTCGCCGCGTTCGGCCTCACCGAGCCCGACGCCGGCTCGGACGCAGGGGCCACCCGCACGACCGCGGCCCTTCGGGACGGCTCGTGGGTCGTGAACGGCTCGAAGATGTTCATCACGAATGCCGGCACCGAACTCACGTGGGGCGTGACGATCACCGCGCGCACCGGCGAGGACGAGATCTCGAACCTCGTCGTGGAGAACGGGACACCCGGCTACGCGATCTCCGAGCCCCTGCACAAGCTCGGCTGGAAGGCGTCCGACACGCGAGAGCTGACGTTCGCGGACTGCAGCGTCCCGGAGGGAAACCTGCTCGGCCCGCGCGGGAAGGGCTTCGCGCAGTTCCTCGAGATCCTCGACGGCGGGCGGATCTCGGTCGCGGCGATGGGCGTCGGGCTCGCGCAAGGGGCCTACGACCTCGCCTACGCCTATGCGCAGGAGCGGCAGCAGTTCGGCAAGCCGATCGCGAAGTTCCAGGCGGTCGCCTTCAAGCTCGCGGACATGGCGGTCGAGATCGAGGCGGGTCGCCAGCTCGTCTACAAGGCCGCCTGGCTCAAGGACACGGGTCGCCCCTTCGCGCTCGAGGCGGCGATGGCGAAGCTCTACACGGGAGAGCTCTCGCACCGCGTGGTCAACCACGCCTTGCAGATCCACGGCGGCTACGGGTTCATGGACGAGTTCCCCATCTCACGCCTCTACCGTGACCAGAAGATCCTCGAGATCGGCGAGGGCACGAACGAGGTCCAGCGGCTCGTGATCGCGAGGCTGTTGGGCCTCTAGGGCCCAACAGGGGACGGCCCCCGTAGGGCCTGTCCCCGGCGAAGCATCGCGACGACGCCGCGCAAAACGCGGGGCACCGGAACGTGCTTCGGCGTCGAACCGAGCGTCGGCCGGGTCAATCCCCTTCGGGGACGGACCCGAGGGAGAGCCGCTCGACGACCTGGCTGTCGCGGAGCGCAGTCGTGCAGCCGCCGACGGTGTAGAGGCTCCCGGCGATCGCGAAGGCCTGGAGGGCGTGGCGCGTGACGAGCGGCACCGGGCCGGCCCGCCAGCGCCCGCTCGTGCGGTCGTAGACTTGATAGGTCGACTCCCAGACCGCGTGAAGGGTGTCTCCGGTCGCCGCCAGCCCGAGGAGCTCCATCGGCTTCGGCATGGCGGGGCCCGCGCGCCAGCGGCCGGTGCGCGGATCGAGGATCCACACCTCCCGCAGCACGCGCTCTCCACGCCTCCCGCCCACGACCCACAGCTCGCCGCGGAACGCGACCGCCCCGAAGGCGTGCACCGGGCGGGGCAGCGGCGTGCCCGACCGCCAGCGGTCGGTCGCCGGGTCGTACACGTAGACGTCGCGTCGCTCTCGTCCTCGGACGAACCCGCCCAGCGCGTACAGGCGCCCGCCCAGGGCGACGAGGCGGTGGTTGAAGCGTGCGGCGGGCAACGGCGCCAACCGGCGCCAGGCACGCGCCCGCGGGTCCAGGGTGAGCACGGTCGCGACGTTCCCCGCCGGCGTCGTCCCGCCCGCGACGACGATGCGACCGCCGAGCGCGGCGGCCGCCGCGGCCCGCGTGGCCTCGGGGAGCGGCGTCAGCGTCCTCCAGGCGTCCCGGCCCGGGTCGTAGCGGGAGACCGTCGCCAGCGGCCTCCCGGTCTCCCCGACCATCCCGCCGGCCGCGTAGATCCGGCCGCCGAGCTCCGCCGCGGCGATGTAGCTCCGCCGCTGGGAGAGCGACGCCACCCGCTCCCAGCCCGCGTCGGGGGCGGCCGGACCGCCGGCCGCGAGCGCCGCCGTCACCGCTCCGGCACAGAGCGCGGCCAGCGCGACCGCGAGGGCTCTCACGCGGCGACGATGCCGCGGAGCCGGCGTCGCTCCTCCTTCCGCTCCCGCATGCGGTCGGGATCGGGGACGGGGACCGCGGCGAGCAGGGCTTTCGTGTACTCGTCCCGCGGCCTCGTGTAGACCTCGTTCGCCGGGCCGGTCTCGACGATGCGACCCTGGTGCATCACCGCGATGTGGTCGCTGACCGAGCGGACGACGGCGAGGTCATGGGCGATGAACAGGTAGGCGAGGCCGAACTCGGCCTGCAGGTCCTTCAGCAGGTTGATGATCTGCGCCTGGATCGAGACGTCCAGCGCGGAGACCGGCTCGTCGCAGACGATCAGCCTCGGCGAGAGGGCGAGCGCGCGCGCGATTCCGATCCGCTGACGCTGGCCGCCCGAGAACTCGTGCGGGTAGCGGTTCACGTAGGCGGGGTCGAAGCCGACGACGTCGAGCAGCTCGCGCACCCGTGCGCGCCGGTCCCGGCGCGTGCCGACCTTGTGCACCTGGAGCGGCTCGCTGACGATGTTGCCCACGGTCATCCGGGGATCGAGCGAGGAGTACGGGTCCTGGAAGACGATCTGCGCGTCGCGACGGACGCGCCGCAGGTCCTCGCCGTCGAGCTCAGTCAGCTCGCGGCCCTCGAAGCGCACCGACCCGCTCGTCGGCCGCATCAGCTGGAGGATGCAGAAGCCCGTCGTCGACTTGCCCGAGCCGGACTCGCCGACGAGCCCGAGGGTCTTCCCCGCCTCGATGTCGAAGCTGACGCCGGCGACCGCCTCCACGTAGTCGACCGTGCGCTCGATCACGAGCCCCCGCCTCACGGGGAACCGCTTGACGAGATCCTTGACCTCGAGGAGCGCGCTCATGCGGGCGCCCCCTCCCGCGCAGAGGCGCGCTCCGACGCCGGGTGCTCGGAGCGGACGAAGTGACGTGGCCTGAGCTGACGCAGCTCGGGCATGTGCTCGGCGCAGCCGTCCCGCTCGTCCGCGTACGGGCACCGGGCTGCGAAGCGACAGCCGTCCGGCGGGTCGACGAGGTCGGGCGGCCGCCCGGCGATGGCGGTCAGGCGCCCGGTGCGCGAGGCCGCGTCCTCGAGCTGCGGCAGGGCGCCGAGGAGGGCCTCGGTGTACGGGTGCTCAGGTCGCGCGAAGAGCTCGCGCGAGGGCGCCTGCTCGACCACCTGACCCGCATACATGACCACGACGTCGTCGGCGATCTCGGCGATCACGCCCATGTCGTGGGTGATCGCGATCATCGCCATGTCGTGGTCGCGCCGGAGCTCGTCGAGGAGATCGAGCACCTGCGCCTGCACGGTCACGTCGAGTGCGGTGGTCGGCTCGTCCGCGATCAGCAGGTCGGGCTCGCACGAGATCGCGATCGCGATCATCACGCGCTGGCGCATGCCGCCCGAGAGTCGATGCGGGTAGTCCTTGAGCCGCGTCTCCGCCTTGGGGATCCTGACCTCCTCGAGCAGCTCGACCGCCCGCCGGCGAGCCTCGGACCTGGGCACGTCGACGTGGCGCCTGATCGTCTCCATGAGCTGCGTCCCGATGGTCAGGGTCGGGTTGAGCGAGGTCATCGGGTCCTGGAAGATCATCGCGATCCGCTGCCCGCGGATGTCCTCGAGCTCCCGCTCCGGGAGCTTGGTCAGGTCCCGCCCGTCGAACACGACCTCGCCGCCGACGATGCGCGCCGGCGGCCTCGGGATCAGCCCCATGATCGACAGCGCGGTCACGGACTTCCCGCAGCCCGACTCGCCGACGAGCCCGAGCGTCTGGCCGCGGTCGACCGCGAGGCTGACGCCGTCGACCGCCTGGACGACGCCCTCGCGGGTGAAGAAGTGCGTGCGCAGGTCGCGTACCTCGAGAAGCGGCATGCCTACGTCTCCCTCGTCCGCGGATCGAGCGCGTCGCGGAGACCGTCCGCGATGAAGTTCGCGCAGAGGATGAGGTACGCGATCGCAACGGACGGGACGATGATGATGTGGGGCGACACGCGGTAGGCCCGGTAGCCGTCCTGTGCCATCGAGCCCCACGAGGCGTCGGGTGGGCTGATCCCGAGCCCGATGAACGAGAGGAAGGCCTCGCCGAGGATCACGCCCGGGAGCTCGAGGAAGACGGCGATCACCAGCACGCCGAGGGTGTTCGGCAGGAGGTGCCGCGCGAGGATACGGAGCTGCCCGGCGCCGACGGCACGCGCCGCGCGCACGTAGTCGTTCTCCTTGAGCGTGATGATCTGCCCGCGGACGATCCGCGCCGTCGTGAACCACGACGCGATCGAGAGCGCGATCACCATCGTCCAGAAGGTCACGCTGTCGAAGATCGCGAGGACGATGATGGCGAACGGGAGGTACGGGAGGCCGTAGAGCGCGTCGAGGATGCGCATCAGGGTGTTGTCGACCATCCCGCCGAGAAACCCCGCGATCGCGCCGTACCCGACCCCGATCGCCAGGATCACCAGGGTCGCGGCGAACCCGATCCCGATCGAGACCCGGCCGCCCAGCGCCGTCCGCGTGAACAGGTCCCGCCCGAACTGGTCGGTGCCGAACGGATGCGCGAGGCTGGGGCCCTCGCTCCGCTGGGCGAAGTCGACCTCGTAGGGGTCGTAGGGCGAGATCGGCGGCCAGAACAGGCAGTACGCCAGGAGAAGCAGGAAGGCGACACCTGCGATCACCGCTGCGCGGTTGCGGATGTAGCGGTACCAGGCGTCGCGCCAGAGGCTCGACGTGCGGACGGGCGCGCCGGCATCGCCCGGGGCGCCGGTCGGTACCTCCGGGTACCGACGCTCCTTGCGCTGCCGCAGCGACGGGATGATCGTGCGTCGCTCGGACTCGCGGGCCGTCGACATCAGCGTGCTTCCCGGGTGCGCGGGTCGAGGATCCCGTACAGGATGTCGACGACCATGTTCGCGATGATCACGATGATCGCGAGCAGGACCGTGAGCCCCATCACGACCGAGTAGTCACGCGCCGTGACGGCGGTCACGTAGTACCGGCCGATGCCAGGGATCGCGAAGATCTGCTCGATCACGAACGACCCGGTGATCAGGAAGCCGAGGATCGGCCCGGCCGCCGTCACGACGGGGATCAGCGAGTTGCGGAGCACGTGGACGACGACGACGCGGCGGCGTCGGAGCCCCTTCGCCTTCGCCGTGCGGATGTAGTCCTGCTGCAGGGTCTCGAGCACGCTGCCGCGGGTCAGCCGGGCGAAGTACGCCATCGGCCCGAGGCCGAGCGCGATCACCGGCAGCACCTTGCTCTGCCATGTCGTCCAGCCGCTCGTGGGGAAGTCGAACACGTCCCCCCAGCGGACCGCGAAGAAGTAGATGAGCAGCGTCGCGACGAGGAAGCTGGGCACGGCGAAGCCGACGTTCGCGACCACCATCGCCGAGTAGTCGGGCCACTTGTTCGCCCGGAGCGCGGCGAGCAGGCCGAGGGGGATCCCGAACACCAGCGCGAAGAGCATCGCGAGCGCTCCGAGCTCGAGCGAGGGAGGGAAGTGCTCGGCCACGATGTCGTTGACGTCGCGGTTGCGCAGCACGAGCGAGGGGCCGAGGTCGAACGTGGCGACGTTCCGCACGTAGTTGAGGTACTGCCTCCACCACGGGTCGTTGAGGCCGTACTTCTCCTCGAGGTTCTGCTGGATCGACTCCGGGATCGCCCGTTCCGAGGTCCGGAACGGGTTTCCCTCGATCTGACGCATCAGAACGAAGGTCATGAAGATGACGAGGAGGATCACGGGGATCGTCCAGAGCACCCGGCGGATCACGAGCCTCGTCATGTCGTCTCCCGGGGGAAAGGAGCGGGACGGCGGCGGGCGGGCCGCCGTCCCGGATCCTCGTGGCTACGCCTCCGGCTCCACCTCGACCACCTTGGTGTAGTCGGTCTGGTTGAGCGCGTTGACCTCGAGCGATTCCTTGATCGACTCGCGCTCGAGCTGCACGTACGTGTACCAGTAGATCGGCACGACGGGCAGGGCACCGCCCTCGCCGACGAGCTTCTCCTCGAGCTGGGAGTAGATCTCGAAGCGGTCGGCGTCGTCCGGTGTGCGACGCGCCTCGGCGACGAGCCGGTCGTACTCGGGGTCGCAGTAGTTCGAGTTGTTGTTCCCCGAGTCGCAGGTCCAGAGCTCGAGGAAGTTCATCGCGTCCACGAAGTCGGCGATCCAGCCCGAGCGGTAGGCGCCGACGGAGGGGTCGGGCGGTGGGCCGAGGAACTCGAGGAACTGCGCCCACTCCTGGACCTTGATCGTCGTCGTGATGCCGAGCTCCTTCCACATCGACTGGACCGCGACCGCGATCTCACGATGGCCCGGCGAGTCGTTGAGGTAGAGCGTGACGTTCTTCGCCGGGTTGGCGACGTCCGCCATCAGCTCCTTCGCCTGCTCGAGGTCGCCCGACTCGGGCAGCCACGGCGATGCGGGGTTGAAGGTGTCGAAGCCCGGCATCCCCTGAGGCGTGAAGCCCGTCGACGGGAGCTGGTCGGCCTGCGCGATGTTGTCGATGATCGTGCGCCGGTCGATCGCCAGCGACATCGCCTGCCGCTGCTTGAGGTCGGGCACCGTCTTGATGTTGAGCCCGTAGTAGTAGGTGCCGAGCCCCGGATACTGGGCGTACTCGGGGGTGTCCTTGAGGCGCGGGAGCTCCTCGGGCGGCAGCCCGGCGGTCATGTCGAGCTCGCCGGCTTCGAACGCCTGCACGGCGGTCGTGCCCTCGGAGATCATGCGCCCGTTGATCCGCTCGAGCTCGACGTCGGCGGCGTTCCGCCACTCGTCCCACTTGACGAGGTCGAGTCGAGAGTTGTGCTGCCACCGGTCGAGGCGGAAGGCCCCGTTCGTGACGATGTTCTGCGGCTCGGTCCATTTGTTGCCGAACTGCTCGACGGTCGGCCGGTGCACGGCGATGAACGAGTGGTGCGCGGACTGCTGGACGAACCACGGCTGGGCGGAGGTGAGCTTCACCTCCAGCGTCCGGTCGTCGACCGCTTTCACGCCGACCTTGTCGCGCATCGCGGCGCAGTCCTTCTTGCACCCGTTGTAGTCGGCGGCCCCAACGATCCCGAAGAACTGGTACGCGTAGTCCGCTGCGAGGTCCGGCGAGATCGTCCGCTTCCACGACCACTCGAAGTCCTCCGCGGTCACCGGGTCGCCGTTCGTCCACTTCCCGTCGTCGCGAAGGTGGTACGTCACGGTCGTGCCGTCCGCCGAGACGTCCCAGGACTCCGCCAGGTTCGGGACGGGCTCGAGATCCTGGTTCAGCTTGACGAGCGGGTCCATGATGTTCGTGATCACGTCCGCCGACGTCGTGTCGGTGGCGAGCCCGGGGTCCAGCGACGGGGGCTCGGTACCCCAGTTGACAGCGATCACCTGGTCGATCACGCCGCCCCCGCTGCCACCTCCGTCGTCCCCGCCACACCCTGCGGCGAGCACGGCGAAAGAAGCGACGGCCGCGGCAGCCAAGAACGTACGCATGGTTATGCTCATCGGAGCCCCTTTCATCGAGCCGTCCTGGTTCGGTCGGACGGGCGTCCCGTGTTGCTCTTCCCAGAATGGCGGCTTCGAAAACGAGTCTCCGCGCGGCCTTACGGAACGTTGATGTTCGCCGACCCGCGCTCTGGAGCGCGGTCGGAGTGCTCTGCGCGGCGTTCGCGCTGGTGCAGCGCGCCGAGGCGCACGTCACCTTGGAGCCTTCCTTCGTGGAGGCCGACACGAAGGCGACCGTTGCTTTCGCGACCCCGAACGAGCGAGCGCCGCACGCGACCACCTCGCTCGTGATCGAGGCCCCGGACGGGGTCGAGCTCTCCGACGGCGCTGTGCCGCGGGGCTGGCGGCTCGACCTCGCCGGCGGCCGCGCCCGCTGGTCGGGCGGGCGCATCGAGGGAACCCGCGTCGTGGCGTTCCCTCTCTCCGTGACGGCCCGCACGCGCGCCGGGAACGTGACGTTCCGGGCGATCCAGGGCTACGACGACGGCGAGAGCGTCCGGTGGGGCGCGAACCTGACCGTGCTCCCCGCGTCCGGGAGCGAGGCGCCGTCCCAGCGGCTCGACCGCGCGCTCGCCGCCGGCGCCGTGGGCCTCGTGGTGATCGCGGGCAGCTTCCTCGTCCTGCGACTGATCAGGCGGCGCCCACTTCAGGATCCATAGCGGCGGTCGTTGGTACCGTCGAGCGCCGTGCTCTTCGCCCAGGTCCTGAACGACGATCTCGGCTGTGCCGCCTACCTCGTCGGCTGCGAGGAGGCACGGGAGGCGGTCGTCGTCGACCCGCCGCTCGAGATCGAGACGATCCTGGCGGAGGCCGAGCGCCTCGGAGTGCGGCTCGTCCGGACGCTCGAGACCCACACGCACGCGGATCACGTCTCCGGCCACGGCCGTCTTGCGCTCGAGCACGGGCTCCGCGTGAGCATCCACCCCGCGGCCGGAGTCGAGTATCCGAGCGACCCGCTCGAGGACGGCGCCGAGATCACGGTCGGGACCGTCACGCTGCGCAGCGTCCATACCCCGGGCCACCGCCCGGAGCACTGCTGCATCGCCGTGATCGACCGGACGCGCGCCGACGAGCCGTGGCTCGTGCTGACGGGCGACTCGCTGTTCGTCGGCGACGCCGCGCGCCCCGACCTCGCCGTGGGCGCGGTGGAAGGCGCCGAAGGGCTCTTCCACTCACTGCGTCGGCTGCTCGAGCTCCCGGACGGCGTCGAGGTGTTCCCCGGCCATGTCGCTGGGTCGCTCTGCGGCAAGGCCATGAGCTCGCGAGGCTCGACCACGATCGGGTTCGAGCGCCGTTTCAACCCGATGGCCTCGATCCCGGAGCTCGACGCATTCGTCGCGGAGTCGGCGGCCGTGTCGGCCCCGAAGCCGCCAAACCTCGCCAGGATCGTCGAGCTCAACCGGGGGCCGTTCCTGCCGGCCCAGCCCGCGCCCGAGGAGCTTCCCGTGCCGGCGGAGGGCTCACAGCTCCTCGACGTCAGACCGGTGGCCGACCACCTCGCGGGGCACCTCCGGGGGGCGATCAACGTCCCCGTCTCCGGGACGAGCTTCTCCACGAAGGCCGGGTTCGTGCTCGACACCGACGCACCCGTCACCCTGCTCGCGTCGACGGTCGCAGAGGTCGAGCGGGCCACCGCCGGCCTACGGTCGGTCGCCTTCGCCGACGTCGCCGGCTACGTCCTCGGGGCCGGTTCCGAGACGAGCGACTCCGTGTCGATCGAGGAGCTCGAGAGGCTGGTCGAGAACGGCGCCACGGTGATCGACGTGCGCGAGAAGGACGAGCGCGACGAGGGCTACATCCCGGGCAGCCGCAACGTTCCGTATCGCCTGATGCGCTCCTGCTGCCCGGACCTGCCGGATGACCGTCCGGTGATCACGATCTGCACCTCCGGGCCGAGGGCGGCGATCGCCGCGAGCATCCTGCGGGCGAAGGGCTTCGACGCGCGTCCGGTCGTCGACGGCGGGATGACCGACTGGCTCGCCCGCGGCGAGACCGCGGTCACGTTCCGCCGCTGCGGCTCGTAGCCTCAGTCTCGGAGTCGAGCTCGCGGAGGCGCGCGATCGCGTCGAGGCCCCGGAGGAGCTCGCGCGCTCGGGCGAGTCGGCGCTCGGCGGCTGTCGCGGCGCCCGCCGCGCGCAGCTCGCGTGCCTCGAGGACGCGCACCTCTGCCTCCAGCTGCGGCGCACCGATCTCGCGGAGCACCTTCGCAGCGTCGCCGAACCTGCCCGTGTCGATCGCCAGCGCCGCCTCCAGCAGGCGCGAGCCGGGCGGCTCGTCGAGCGATCCGAGCGCCCCGCTCCGACCGACACGCTCGAGTGCGAGGGAGGCGAGAAGGATCCAGTAGCCGGGCATGAAGCCATGTGGGTTCGCCCGACGGCGGTCGAGGAGGTCGTCGAGCA
>NZ_DASTCS010000019.1:0-43051 GCF_035710885.1 Gaiella sp.
GCGAGCCGGGCGGCTCGTCGAGCGATCCGAGCGCCCCGCTCCGACCGACACGCTCGAGTGCGAGGGAGGCGAGAAGGATCCAGTAGCCGGGCATGAAGCCATGTGGGTTCGCCCGACGGCGGTCGAGGAGGTCGTCGAGCAACGACGAGGCCTCGTCGGCGCGCCCTGCACGAGCGAGCGTCCAGGCGGCGGCCGCGACGATCGGCATCACGGCCTGGTCGTCCCCCCGGTCGTATGCGAGCTCAACCTGTCGCCGTGCGGAGTCGGCCGCCTCCGCAGTGAGGCCCTCCCGGACGAGGCCGAGCTCCGAGATCACGAACACGAAGAACGGCTCGTAGTAGAGCCCGCCGACCTTCAGGGCTCGCTGGAGCTCTGCGTCGGCGATCTCGACCGCTTCGTCCCACGCGCCGGACAGGAAGCAGGTCTCGCAGAGGTTGCCGTAGACGAAGCCTCCGGCCCCACCCGCCGTTCCGGTTCGCTCGTTGTGGACGAGACCCTCCCGAGCCGCGGACATCGCCCCGACGAGATCGCCGAGGTCGAGCAGGATGCTGCTCAGGTTGATGTAGGCGCGGCTGACCTCGGTGGGGTCGTGCTTCAGCGTCAGGACGCGAGCCTCCTCGAGATCCTCGATCACCCTCGCGTAGTCGCCCACGCTCGCGCGCGCGGTCGCCCGGGTGATGAGAGCAGACGCTCGGGCGGACTGCGCATCGAACCTTTCGGCGAGCTCGATCGCCCGCTCGGCGGTTGGAATCGAGGCTTCCTGATCGCCCGCCAGCATCTGGAACCGTGCGGCCTGCGCGAGCACATGCGCGTGCTCGGGGGACGGCGAGGCACCTTCGACGAGCTCGAGGCTCCGGGCCGCCCAATCCGCCGTGCCCTGGCCGTCGCCGTGCTGCCAGTGGGAGTGTGCGAGGTCGACGCCGGCCACGGCGGCCTCCGCGTGCGCCCCGGCCGCGACGGACCGCTCGAACGCCATTTGAAGCTCGTCGGCTCCCCCCTGCTCCGCGAACACGAGGGCCTTGCCGAGGGCACGAAGCGCGCGGGGGTCGAGACCGTCCGGCGTCAAGGCGGCCGCATCCCGGAGCGCACGGGCTGCCGCGGGATAGGCGCCGATCGCAAATGCTCTCATGCCGGACTCGCGCAGCGCCGCGCCGGCCGCAGGCTCGAGCTCGGCCGCGTCCAGGCCGGCGCTGCGAGCGAGCCCGATCGCCTCGACGTAGTGGTGGGCGAGCAGCTCCGAGCGGTCCTCTCGCCGGTCCTCCGGGAGCGACTCGATCCATCTCGCGACCCGCACGTGTCGCTCGACCCTGTCCGGGCGAGGCAACTGCGCGTACACGGCGTCACGCACGAGGGTATGGACGAACGCGTGCTGCGTCGCCCCCGCGACGGCCGAGTGCCGCTCGCGACGCAGGAACTCCTTGCGCCCGAGCGAGCGGAGCAGGTCGGCCACCTCCTGCTCCGCCTCGCGGCCGGAGACGACGCGGAGCCCGTCCGACCAGACGACCGCCCCCATGACCGCGGCGTCGCGCAGCAGCTCCTTCTCGGCGGGCGGAAGGAGGTCGACGCGGGCCGTGACGATTCCGAGGATGCTGTCCGGCAACCCCGATGTCGTCCCACCGGACGTCCGCACACGGACGAGCTCCTCGGCGTACAGCGGGTTCCCCGCGGCGCGTTCGACCACCCTCGCCCGCAGGTCCACGTCCGCCGGATCCCGTCCGAGGAGCGACTCGACGAGGTGCTCCGTCTCCTCGACGGAGAGCGGGCCGAGCGACACGGTCAGGGCGTTTCGCTTCCCTCCGCCCCAGTCGGGCCGTCTCTCGAGCAGCTCGGGCCGTGCACAGCAGACCACGAAGAGCGGCACCCCCTCGACGAGGTCGACGAGCCCGTCCACGAAATCCAGGAGGCCGTCGTCGGCCCACTGCAGGTCGTCGATCACGACTACGAGCGGGCGCCGGGCCGCGAGCCCTTCGAGGAACATTCGCCACCCGGCGAACAGCTCCGCGCGGCGATCCTGCATGCCCACGTCCTCGGGTGCGAGCCCCAGGAGAGGTCGCAGGCTCGTCTCGACCCAACGGCGCTCGCCCTCGGGGATGAGGTCGGTGACGGCCCGGCCGAGCTTCTGGCCGGCGACCGCGGCCGTGTCGTTCTCGTGGATGCCGCACTGGGCCTTGACGACCTCTCCGAGCGCCCAGAAGGTGACGCCCTCGCCGTACGGCAGGCAGCGGCCGTACCGCCACGCGATGATCTCCTCGTCGTCGGCCACCGCCTCGCCGAGCTCTGCCACGAGCCGACTCTTGCCGATCCCCGGGACGCCCACGAGCGTCACCAGCTGCGGCGAGCGGTCGACCCGGACCCGTGCGAAGGCGCCCAGCAGGAGCGCACGTTCGTGCTCGCGGCCGACGAGTGGCATGGAGGGGTCGCCGCCCAGCTCGCCGACCCGACCGAGGGCCTCGATCGCCTGCCACACCTCGATCGGCTCGGCCTTGCCCTTCGCGGCGACGGCATCGTGTGGCCGATAGACGATCATCCGCTCGGTCGCGCGCTGGGTCGCAGCCCCGACGAGGATCCCGTCGACCGGAGAGGCCGCCTGGATCCGCGCGGCGGTGTTCATCACGTCACCCGCGACCATCGACTCCCCTGCCGCGGGCGTCGCGTCGACGGTGACCAGCGCCTCGCCGGTCGCGACGCCGATCCGCACGTGGAGATCGAGCGTATCGTCTCGCTCGTTCAGCTCCGCGATGGAGTCGCGCACCGCGAGCGCTGCGCGGACGGCGCGTTCGGGATCGTCCTCGTGCGCCGCCGGCGCGCCGTAGACGGCGACCACGGCGTCGCCGATGAACTTCTCGACCGTGCCGCCGTAGCGCTCCAGGTCGCGCCGTAGCGTCTCGTGGTAGCGGCGCAGGAGCGCGCGGACGTCCTCGGGATCGAGCTGCTCCGCGCGCGCCGTCGACCCGACGAGATCGACGAAGACCGCGGTGACGACCTTCCGCTCCTCCGTCGCTCGCGTCCCGGCGGCCAGCACTGCTCCGCAGGTGTTGCAGAACCGTGAATCGTCCGGGTTCTCGCGGCCGCAGTGCGAGCAGGCGATCACGCGGCGAGTGTATTCCGCCCGGTCGTCCTCGATCCAGGCGATTTCGAGGGCGAACAGGCAGCGCAAGCGACGGACGGTGTACCCCCCCGTCCGCGAGCGCCCGGATCAGCAGAGGTAGTTGCGGCGGGAAGCCGCCGCCTTCAGGGATCCGCCCCGCCGCAGGCGGGGATCCGAGCGGCGGAATCCGCTCCTGCGGATTCCGCCTTGCGAACAGGAATCAGCGCAAGCGACGGACGGTGTACCCCCCGTCCGCGAGCGCCCGGATCAGCAGCTGGGAGTGCTCTTCGTCGCGGGTCTCGAGCGTCAGCTCGGCCTCGGTCTCGAGCACGCCGATGTTGCGTCCCTCGCGATGGTGCTGGATCGCCAGGATGTTCGCGCGCTGCGCAGCGATCAGCCCCACGATGCGGGCCAGCTCGCCCGGCCGGTCGGGGATCAGCAGTGCGACGACGAGGTACCGCCCGGACGCCGTCAGCCCGTAGCGGATCACCGAGCTCATCGTTGTGGCGTCGATGTTCCCACCGGCGAGGACGGCGCACGCAGGGCCCTGACCGCCCGCGCGTCCCGCCAGGATCGCGGCCACGGGCGCCGCCCCTGCTCCCTCGACGACCAGCTTCGAGCGCTCGAGCAGGAGCACGATCGCCTGCGAGATCTCCTCGTCGTCGACGACGACGACGTCATCGAGGAGGTCCTCCAGAATCGGGCGGGTGAGCACGCCGGGGTGCTTCACAGCGATCCCGTCGGCGATCGTGGTGCCCGTGGGCTCGCGCCCGGCGAACGGCGCGCATGCGGCCGACTGGACGCCGACCAGCCTGACTTCCGGGCGCAGCGCACGGAGCGCGATCGCGATGCCCGCCGCGAGCCCACCTCCGCCCACCGGGATCACCACTACGGCCTCCCCGGTGGGGAGCTGTCCGGTCAGCTCGAGGCCGAGCGTGCCCTGGCCGGCGATCACGCGCGGGTCCTCGAAGGCGTGCACGAACGTCGCACCCGTCTCCGCCTCTCGCTCCCGCGCGATCGCGAGGGTGTCGTCGAATCCCTCGCCCGCCAGCTCCACGTTCGCGCCGTAGCTGCGGGCTGCCTCGACCTTCGCCATCGGCGCGGCTTCGGGCACCACGATCGTCGCGGCGATGCCGGCCTCCCTCGCCGCCCACGCGACCGCCTGGCCGTGATTCCCCGCGCTCGCGGTCACGACGCCCCGGCCCCGTTCCTCGCTGGACAGCTGCGCGATCGTGTTGTACGCGCCGCGGATCTTGAAGGCTCCCGTGCGCTGGAGGTTCTCGGCCTTGAGCAGCACCGGCCGCTCCGCCAGCCGCGAGAGTGTCTCGGACGAGTAGACGGGTGTCACGCGCGCGACGCCGTGGAGTCGTTCCTGGGCGGCGCGGACGTCGTCGACGGTCGGGCGGTCGCTCACGAGGCAGGCCCCCGCGTGACCGCGTCGACGACCGCGCCGACCGCGGCCAGCGGGTCCACCTCACGCCGCTGCACACCCTCCACGAGCTCCCGCACCGCGGGGTCCTCGGTCATCGCCCGCCGCGCGAGCTGACGAAGCCGCGCGACCGCGAGCGCCTCGACTTCCCCGCTCAGGTTGCGCCGCCGCCGCTGCTCGAGCTCGCCGCGCTCTGCGAGCCCGCGGCGCCGCTCCTCGAGCGCGCCCCAGAGCTCCGGCACGCCTTCGCCGCGGAGCGCCTCGGTGAGCAGGATCGGCGGCCGCCGCTCCCGTACCGGGTCGAGGGCCACGATCGAGCGCACCTCCTGCAGCATCGTCTTGGCCGCCGGGTGATCCATCTTGTTGACCGCGATCACGTCGGGGATCTCCATGATCCCGGCCTTGAGGGCCTGGACGGAGTCGCCGGAGCCGGGCATCAGGACGAGGAGCACGACGTCGACGAGGCCGATCACCTCGACCTCGCTCTGCCCGGTGCCGACCGTCTCGAGGAAGACGACGTCCTTCCCGGAGGCGTCGACGAGCAGGAGTGTCTGCAGGGTGGCCTCGGCGAGCCCGCCGAGGTGCCCTCGCGTGCCCATCGAGCGGATGTAGACGTCGGGGTCGAGGAAGTGATCGGCCAGGCGGATCCGGTCGCCGAGCAGGGCGCCCTGCGTGAACGGACTGGAAGGGTCGACGGAGACGACCCCCACGCTCCGATCCAGGCCACGCACATGGCCGACGAGAGCGCTCACGAGCGAGGACTTGCCGACGCCGGGAGGGCCGGTCACTCCGATCGACGCCGCCCGGCCGGTGTCCGGGTACACCCGCCGGACGATCTCCTCCGCCGCCGGGGCACGGTCCTCGACCAACGAGATCGCGCGTGCGAGCGCCCGGCGATCCCCGGCGAGGACGCCGGTGACGAGCTCGTCCTGCCTCCAGCCGCGGCGTGCCACCCGAGGGACTCTAGGGCGCCGGTCGGCCCTCCGCGTCGCGGGTCGCGACGACGGCCAGGTCCGCCTTCGCGCGCTGCTGCTCGCGTCGGCGGGTGTCCTCGATCTCGTCCATCAACGACCTGATCCGCGCGAGCCCCGCGGGCCCGTCGCCGGCCCCTTCGGACCCCGCGGCCTCGGGAATCCGGCGCGTGAGCGCGAACGCCATCAGCGCGGCGAGGAGGTAGACGCACCCTGCGAGCCCCCATGCGGCCCTCGCGCCCCAGTAGTCGACGAGCAACCCGCCGCCCGCCATCGAGACCCCGAGCACCGCGTAGTAGACCGACATCAGGACGGACAGCGCGCGCCCCCTCATCGCATCCGGTGCGCCGCGCTGGACGAGCACCTGGTTGCAGACGATCGCGGCGCCGTTCCCGATCGTCGCGATCGCCGCGAGCAGTGCCGCCACGACGATGGTCGGCGAGGCGGCCGCCAAGCCGAAGCCGACGGCCATCAGGCTCAGCGCCCCGCCGTAGACGCGTGTCATGCCCAACGCGGCGAGGGCAGAGGCTGCGAAGAAGCTCCCGATCACGAGGCCGACGCCGGTTGCGCTGACGAGGAAGCCGAGCCCGACGTTCCCGGCGTCGAGGTCGTCCTTCGCGAGCACGACCTCCGCGACGTTGACGCAGGCCGTGGCGGCGGCAGCGGTGCTCCACACGACGAGCACCGTGACGAGGTGCCGGGAGCTCAGAACGAGGCCGATCCCCTCGCGGAGGTCGCTCCAGTGGCCCTTGGTGATCGGCTCGTCGGAGCGAAGCGCGTTTGCCGGGATCCGCGCGACCAGCAGGGCCGAGACGAGGAACGTGACGCAGTTCACCCAGTAGGCCATGTCCGCGCCGGATGCGGCGAGCAGCAGCCCGGCTGCGGCCGGCCCGATCGTCCAGGCGAGGTGCTCCACGGTCGAGAGGAGCGAGGTCGCCTGCTCCCGTTCCTCGTCCGTGACGAGGTTCGGGAGGCCCGCCCACACGGCGGGCCGGAAGAAGCCCGTCGCAATGCCGTTCACCCCCGCGAGCGCGACGATCACCGCGGGACGGTCGACGAACGGCAGCGCGGCGAACGTTCCCGCCCTGACGAGGTCCGAGACGACCATCAGCCGGCGCCGGGAGAGGCGGTCGACGAGCGGGCCGAGCGTCAGCCCGATCACGACGATCGGGAGGAAGTCCGCGATCAGCAGGGCGGCGAGCCAGCGGCCGGATCCCGTGTTGTCGAAGATGTGGACGGAGAGCGCGAGTGCCGCGAGGTACGTCCCGACCGCCGAGCCTGCGGTCGCCCAGAAGAGCAGCGCGAAGTCGCGGTTGCGGCGGAGGAGAGACAGACGGCCGGTCGCTCCGTCGAGCACGGCCCGACGCTACCACCGGCGCGCGACGCGGAACAGTGGCCGAAAACGCCAGTGCGAGACCGTGCGGCGGGTCAGGAGGCCGGCGATGAGGCGGGTGCCGCGAACTCCGCAGTCGCCCCGATGCCCCGGCGGCGCGCCGTCTCGAGCGCGCGGTCGGCGAAGGCGTAGAGCGCGAGCGGGTCGCCCGCGGTCGCGAGGTCGCAGATGCCGGCCGTCAGCGCGACGCCGTCGAGCACGGCGAGGTCTGTCCGCGCCCTCGCGACCGCGCCGACGCCCCCGTGGGCGTCCGTGTCGGAGAGGATCCACGCCAGCTCGTCCTCGCGCGTGCGTGCGAGCTCGTCGCCCGCGCGCACGAGCGCCCGGAGTCGCTCGACCGCCACCAGCCCCTCGGGCCGGCAGAAGACCTGTTGCCCCGTGCGGCCGTCGACGGAGAGCACGGCGAGCGCGACGGTGACGTTCGCTCCCGAGGTCAACGCCCTCCGCACGGCGTCCCCGAGGCGAATCTCGAACTCACGCCGGTCGAGCAGCCCGGTCTCGCGGTCACGCGTGGACAGCTCGGCGAGGCGCCGCTCACGCCGGTAGCTGTCCGAGACGTCGCGGACAGTGACCAGGTACCGGGCGGTACCCCGTCGGTCGGCGACCGTTCGCCCCGCCACGAGCACGCGGATGCGATCCCCGTTCCGGTGCCGGAAGGTGAGCTCGGCGTCGTGGTCGCCCAGCTTCCCGAGCGCGGCGTGCCAGGCCTCGATCTCGTGCCGGTGCTCCGGCGGCCAGAACGGGAAGGGCGCTGCGGCTCCGAGCAGCTCCTCCCGCTCGAAGCCGAGCAGCTCACAGAGACGGCGATTGACGGAGAGCACGCGCCCGTCGTGGACGAGGAGCAGGCCGTCGGGGATCGCGGAGAGCAGGGTGCGGGCGGCCTCCCACTCGCCGAACAGCGTCGCGCCCACCACGCGGCGGGCCTCTCCACCGAGCCAGAACGCGAACACCGCGGCGAGCGCGAGCGCGAGCGCGGCCGCGGTCGCGATCCAGAGGCCGAGGCTCGGCGGCATCGCCTCCCTGACCGCCACCATTGCGCCCGCAGCCGCGGCGGCCGCAATGCCGAGGAGCAGCGCGTCCTCCTTCGTCCGTGCGGCGGCCGGCAGCCTCATGCCGCCTCGACCCGGACGTTCCGCTCGAACTTGTGCCATGCCCGGTCCCCGCGCAGGAAGCGCCACGTGCCCTTGACCCGCGCCCACGCCATGATCGGGCGGTAGACGAGCAGCTCGAGCGGCATCAGCATGAGCAGCCGCAGCATCCCACCCAACCGGTAGACCGGCGCATTGAGGTCGCTCATCAGGAGTGCGCCGGCGTTGAATGCGCTGTTCACGAGCGTGATCGCGGCCGTGACGAACACGAAGTGCCACCAGTCCACGAGACCGGTCGCGGCACCGGCGAACAGCGTCGCGATCGCGGTCAGCTCGAACACGGGGGCGACGATCTCGGAGAGGAGATAGAACGGCATGCCGACGAGTCCGACGGCCCCGTACCGGCGGTTGAAGCTCATGTGCCTGTACGCCCACCACGTCTCGAGGATCACCCGCTGCCATCGTTCCCTCTGCGCGACGAGCTTCCGGACCGTGTCAGGCCCCTCGGTCACGCCCACGCGATCGGGCAGGCAGACGACTCTGTAGGGCCGCTTCGCGTCGAGCAGAGTTCTGTGCACACGGAAGGTGAGCTCGATGTCCTCGCACGTGTAGTCGCGCGACCACCCGCCGAGCTCGTCCAGGAGGTCACGTCTCCACACCTGGAATGCGCCGATCGCGCAGAGCATGAAATCGAAGCGCGACCATGCGATTCGGTTGTTGTAGAACGCGCGCAGGTAGTCGAGCGTCTGGTACGCGATCAGCGGCTTCGATTCGGGGATGTCGTACTCGACGCCCCCGACGAGGGCTCGCGACGGGTCCTCGGCGATCTCGACGAAGCTCGTCAGGCCGACGATCCTCGCCGGATCGCGCGTGATCGCGCGCATTGCGCGCGAAAGCGCGTCCCGCGCAAAGACCATGTCCGCGTCGACCCCGCAGACGTACCGAAAACGAGAGTGGTTGAGCCCCGCGTTCAAGGCATCGGCCTTCCCTCCGTTGGCCTTGTCGATCACGAGGAGTCGGGGATGACGGAAGGACCGGTAGTACGCGGCGATCCGCTCGGTCGCGACGACGCCACGCGACGTCGCCTCCACCGATACGAGCTCGAGCGCCTCGACGAGTCGCTCCAGCGTGTCGTCGGTCGAGCCGTCGTTCACGACGATCACCTCGAATTCGGCGTAGTCGAGCTCGAGGAGCGACCGAACCGCGTGCGGGAGGGCGACAGCCTCGTTGTAGGCGGCAAGGACAACGCTGACGGAGGGAGAGAAGCGCGAGCCACCGAGAACGGCGAGATCGTCGATGCGCAGCTCCCGCCTCGTCCTTCGGCTCTCGACGAACCCGACCAGCATCAGCGCCAGGTAGGTCGCGTAGAGGAGGACGAGGTAGGCAGCGCAGCCGACCACCAGGCCCTGGAGGAGGGCCTCTGCGGTCAAGGCGAGGCCTCGGCAAGTGGCCACGTCCGTCCGTCGACCCCTACCCCGCGACGCGCCCGTTCGGCCGCGGCCTCGTGGAGGCGGCGGCCGCCGGCGGCGACGATCCTTCCGAGCTCACCGTCCGACGACCTCTCACCCCGCTGGTCGTCGACCGGACCGATGTCCTGGAGCACGAGCGCAGCACCCATCTGCAGTACCGGATCGTCGCTCTCGAGCAGCGGCTCGACGACGAGCGCGACGTCCCGTCCGATGCCGACGAGCGCCTCCCGGGCGGCCTCGCGCACCCACCACGAATCGTCGGCGAGGCGAGGGGCGACGTACGGGGCCGTGACCGGCCCGGCGATTGCGACCGCCGTGCGACAGGCATGCGCGCGTACGAGCGGCTGCGGATCGCCGATGAGCTGGAGCGAGCATCGCAGTGCCTCCGCGGAATGCGCGGCGCGCAGGGTCTCGAGCGCAGCGGCGCGGACCCTGGGAGCCGGGTCCCGTGTCAGATCGGGGACATGCAGCCCCGCCAGCGTCGGGTAGCGCGCGAGCAGCCGGACGGCGATGAAGCGAACGGCGTCGCTCGGGTGCCCGAGGAGTGGCGTCAATCGCCTGCCGGGACGCGGCGCGAGCCGGTCGAGCTGCGCCGCGACCCGAACCGGGCTCTCCAGGCCGCTCGCAAGCGCCTCGACGAGACCGTCGATCGCCCACTCGTACCGGTCGGCAAGGCCGGCGAGCGCCGTGATGCTGGCGACGCGCACGTCCTGCTCGTCGCTGCGAAGGCCGCGCTCGAGGAGCATTCGCGTCTCGCTCTCGCGCGCTCCAGTGGGGCTGCGGGTCCTGTCACCCTCGTCGTAGAGCGGCCATTCCCCGGCGATCGCGGCGAGATCGGTCCGGGTTCGCGAGCCGATTCGGGACGCCAACACTCCGGCGGCGAGCAGCAGCCACGCGCCCCCCGCCAGGGCGCAGATCAACGCCAGGGTCGTCCGCCCGTCCACCGCCCACTCTTTGTCGGCAACCGGGAAGGGTGAGCGCTCACCCTTCCGGGGGAGCGGGCTAGGCCACGGGCCCCTTCGGGCCTGCCGCCTTCGCCATTCGCGCCGCCACCACCGAGGCGAGCGCGACCAGGTCGACGCTCGCGACGGGTCTCCCGACCGACGTGAACAGGAGCCCGGTCTGAATGCGACCGTGCTGGAGGATGACGGCGTCGACGTAGGTGCGAATCCGCTGGTTTCCGCCCAGGCCGATGGTGAGCACGAGCCGGTACGCGGTGGTCTTGGGCGCGATCGCCGGGAAGGGGACGCGCTTCGCCGAGACGACGGTGATCTTCTGCCCGGGACCCGCCGAGAGCCGGACGATGTCGGACAGGCACGTCGTCGTCTGGGACGACGCTCCGCGCCGCCACGAGGTGTTCGCCTCCCGAAGGGTTCGGTAGACCTGCGCGTTCGAGCCGACGGTGACGAACAGCGCACCCTGCGCGAGCCGGAAGTCCGGGGACGCGGCGTCGCCCGTCACGGTGAGGTCGTCCTCGTCGAGTGCGCGGCAGCGCGCCCCCTTCGGGGTGCCCTCGTCCTTGCCCCGTGCATGTGGTGCGAAGCCCGGGCCGAGATCGCCGCGCTTCAGGACGACCGAGCGCGCGGCCTCCTGGCCGGCCTTCGTCAGGGCCTTGCGAGGCTGGCCGTCGGCAGCGCTCGCCGCCAGAGGGGCTGCCAGGAACGCGATCGCGATCGACGCGGCGAGCGCGCGCATCGCTCCACTGTACTCCTGGGGATCAAGAGGCTCGATCTGGGTGATGGGCACGCGCGGTTGGGGGCGGCCTGCGCGCGGCGCGCTCCTGACCCACCTCGAGCGTCTAGCGCGGGTCGTACGCGAGGTTCGGCCGGAGCCAGCGCTCGACCACGGCGAGCGCCTCGCCCTTCCGCTCCGCGTAGTCCTCGACCTGGTCGCGGCCGATCCTGCCGATCGAGAAGTACCGCGACGCCGGATGCGCGAGATACAGCCCGCTGACACTCGAGCCGGGCGTCGAGGCGCACGACTCCGTGAGGGCGAGCCCGGCGCGCTCGGCCTGCAGGAGGCCGAAGAGCTTCGGCTTCTCCGAGTGGTCCGGGCACGCGGGATAGCCGAAGGCCGGCCGGATCCCGCGGAAGCGCTCCGATACGAGGTCGTCCGTCGCGAGTCGCTCGTCGGGCGCGTACCAGTCGCGGCGCGACTGCAGGTGCAGCCACTCTGCGAACGCCTCGGCGAGCCGGTCGGCGAGCGCCTTGACCATGATCGCGCTGTAGTCGTCGCCCTCGGCCGCGAACGAGCCCGCGAGCTCATCGGCTCCGTGGATGCCGACTGCGAAGCCACCGATGTGATCCTCCAGCCCGGTCTCGGCAGGGGCCACGAAGTCCGCGAGCGAGCGGTTCGGGCGGGAGTCGTCGTGGGCGCCCTGCTGGCGCAGCATCGGGAGGCGGACGTCGCCGTTCCCCGTGGCGAGCACGATGTCGTCCCCGTCGGCGGCCGCACGCCAGAAGCCGTGCACGCCGCGGGCCGTGAGCAGGTCCTCGTCGACGATCCGGTCGAGCAACGCGGTCGCGGCTTCGAACAGGTCCCGGGCCGCATGGCCCTTCTCCGGATGGTCGAGGATCGCCGGGTAGCGGCCCTTCAGGTCCCAGGCGTGGAAGAAGAAGGTCCAGTCGATGTAGCCACGCAGCTCGGCCAGGGCCGGCTCGACGACCCGGGACCCGGAGAACCCGGGGACTGCCAGGTCCTCGGCCCGCCACGCGATCGGCGTCCGGCGCTCGCGCGCGGCGCGGATGGGCAGCAGCGGCCGGCGTTCGCGCTCGGCATGCAACGCCCGCAGGCGCTCCTGCTCGACACGGTTCTCGGCGTCGAGGGTCGCCCGCCGCTCCGGCTCGAGGAGAGCCCCGACGACGCCGATCACGCGCGACGCGTCGAGCACGTGCACGGTCGGCTGCGTGTACTCGGGGGCGATCCGGACAGCCGTGTGCTGCCGGGACGTCGTGGCCCCGCCGACCAGCAGCGGCAGCTGCAGCCCGCGCCGCTCCATCTCCTTTGCGACGACGACCATCTCGTCGAGCGACGGGGTGATCAGGCCCGAGAGGCCGACGACGTCGCAGTCCTGCTCGAGCGCGGTGTCGAGGATCTGCTCGGCCGGGACCATGACGCCCATGTCGATCACCTCGTACCCGTTGCACCCCAGCACCACCCCGACGATGTTCTTGCCGATGTCGTGCACGTCGCCCTTGACGGTTGCGAGCACGACGCGCCCGGCGCTCCGGGCGACGCCGGCCTTCTCCGCCTCCATGAACGGCTCGAGGTAGGCGACGGCGCGCTTCATCGCCCGCGCGCTCTTGACGACCTGCGGGAGGAACATGCGCCCCGAGCCGAAGAGGTCGCCGACGACGCGCATGCCGTCCATCAGCGGCCCCTCGATCACGTCGAGCGGGCGGGAGAGCGCCTGTCGCGCCTCCTCCGCGTCCTCCTCGATGAAGTCGACGATCCCGTGGACGAGCGCATGCTCCAGCCGCTTCTCGACGGGTGCCTCGCGCCAGGAGAGGTCCTCCTCCCGCCGGGCGGCCTCGCCCCCCTCGAAGCGGCGCGCGAGCTCGACGAGACGCTCGGTCGCGTCCGGGCGCCGGTTCCAGATCACATCCTCCACGTGCTCGAGCAGCTCGGGCTCGATGTCCTCGTAGACCATCAGGAGCCCGGCGTTGACGATGCCCATGTCGAGCCCGGCGCGGATGGCGTGGTAGAGGAACGCAGAGTGCATCGCCTCGCGCACCTGCTGGTTGCCGCGGAACGCGAACGACAGGTTGGAGATGCCGCCGCTCGTTCGCGCTCCGGGGCAGCGCTCCTTGATGGCGGGCAGCGCCTCGATGAACGCCTTCGCAAACTCGTTGTGCTCCTCGATCCCCGTCGCGACCGCGAGGACGTTCGGGTCGAAGATCAGGTCCTCGGGCGGAAAGCCGGCCTGCTCGGTGAGCAGGCGGTAGGCGCGCTCGCAGATCTCGACCTTGCGATCGACCGTGTCCGCCTGGCCCTGCTCGTCGAAGGCCATGACGACGACGGAGGCGCCGTAGCGGCGGATCGTGGCCGCCTGTCGGAGGAAGATCTCCTCGCCCTCCTTGAGCGAGATCGAGTTGACGATCCCCTTGCCCTGGAGGCACCGAAGGCCCGCCTCGAGCACGGGCCAGCGGGAGCTGTCGACCATGATCGGCAGGCGTGCCGCCTCGGGCTCGGTCGCGAGCAGGTTGAGGAACTGCGTCATCGTCCGCTCGCTGTCGAGCAGGTCGGCGTCCATGTTCACGTCGAGCGCGTTGGCGCCGGATCGCACCTGCTCGAGCGCCACGTCGACCGCGGCCTCGAGGTCGCCGGCCTCGACGAGCGAGCGGAACCGCGCCGAGCCCGTGACGTTCGTCCGCTCGCCGATCATGACGAACCCGGTGTCCGGGCCGAGCTCGAAGGGCTCGAGCCCGCTCCAGCGCGTCCGTGCCTCCCGCACCGGGATTCGCCGCGGCGGGATGCCCTCGACGGCCGCCGCTATCTGACGGATGTGCTCGGGGGTCGTGCCGCAGCAGCCCCCGACGATGTTCACGAGCCCGTCCTCGGCGAACGCGCGGAGGTAGCGGCTCGTGTCGCCCGGCTGCTCGTCGTGCTCGCCCATCGCGTTCGGGAGCCCGGCGTTCGGGTAGCACGAGACGTACGTGTCCGCGACGCGTGACAGGTCCTCGAGGAACGGCCGCATCTCGCTCGCGCCCAGCGAGCAGTTGACGCCGGCGATGAGCGGCCTCGCGTGCTCGACGGAGACCCAGAATGCCTCCGCTGTCTGCCCCGAGAGGTTGCGGCCGCTGCGGTCGATCGCCGTGAACGAGAGCCACAGCGGCAGGTCGGGCGCGACGTCCGCTGCGGCGACGATCGCCGCCTTCGCGTTGAGGGTGTCGAAGATCGTCTCGACGAGGAGCAGGTCGACCCCACCCTCGGCGAGCGCGGCGATCTGCTCTGCGTAGGTGGAGCGCACCTCCCCGAAGGTGACGGAGCGGAACGCCGCGTCCTCGACCTTCGGCGACACGGAGAGCGAGACGTTGAGCGGGCCGAGGGCTCCGGCGACGAAGCGCGGCCGGTCAGGGGTCCGCGAGGTCCACTCGTCGGCGGCCCGACGCGCGAGGCGGGCGCCCTCGAGGCTCATCTCGGCCGCGAGGCCCTCGAGCGCGTAGTCGGACTGGCCGATCGACGTGGCCGTGAACGTGTTCGTGGTCGCGAGATCTGCCCCGGCCGCGAAGTACTCGTCGTGGATCTCGGCCACGATGTCGGGGCGAGTCAGGTTGAGGAGATCCGGGTCACCCTTGACGTCGCGCGCGTGCTCGCGCAGCCGCTCGCCACGGTACTCCGCCTCGGAGAGCCCCTTCCGGTGGATGAGGACGCCCCACGCGCCATCGTGGATCACGATGCGCTTTGCGAGGATCTCCTTCAGTCGGTCGGTCGCGCTCACGTGACACCCTGACTACGGTCGACCGATGCGCTGCGCGTGCCCGGCCGGAGCCGGGCCTTGCCCGGCGGGAGGCCACACAGGGCTGATCCATGAAGCACCCTAGAGGAGGGGGCTCGTGGGGGAACCATGGGTTCCCCCACGCAAGAGCCATCGTGGATCACGATGCGCTTCGCGAGGATCTCCTTCAGTTGGTCGGTCGCGCTCACCATGGCCTCTTCTGCCGCCGAGACGGAGAGGCCCCGATCGAGGCTCACCGGCTCTTTAGGCGTTTTTTTCTCCTGGTCGCCAAGCTGCCTGTCAAAGCTCTCCAGGTCGACAGAGCGTAGCGCAGGCCGACCCGAGCGGGCGCCGGCGCAGCACGAAAAGCGTTGCCCACCTCAGCAATCGGCGAGCGCGGCGAGGGCTCGACAGATCTGTGAGCGACGAGCGGCCGTACCGTCGCTCACGCGCTCGCTGAGAAGCGACCTGGGCACCGTTTGCAGATTGTCGAAGCTCGCAACGCACTCCTCCGACAGACCGTCGTCGATACCGAGTCGGATCTCGGTTCGGATTGCGCGAATCCTGCGGGTGATGGGGGCGACGACGATCCAGTCCAGTACGGGCACCGCCTCCGTCCGTGTGACGACGAGCACCGGCCGACGCTCGTCCTCGGCCTCGCCCCACCAGACGTCGCCCTGTCGAGGGGTCGATCTCACCACGGCTCGTCGGCGATCATCCGCCGTGCCGCTTCGTCGGCCCAGGCCATCTCCTTCTCGGTCTGGGGCATCCGTGTGTAGGCATCGACGATCTCCCGGCCGATCTGCTCGCGCTCGAGCTGGTCGACGATCCGCTCGAGCCCGATGCGGATCGCCTCCGAGCGGCTCGCGAACACCCCCGCGGCAACGAGCGAGTCGACGCGGTCGGCGAGCGAGTCCTCGAGCCGTGTAACGAACTGCGCCATACACACAGCATAGCAATGTGCATTACAACGGCGCACACGCAGGCATCGCGCGACGGCCCGTCCGAGCACTCGTACGAGTAGCGCCCGGGCGGCTCAGCCGGTGGTGCGGCCGGAGACCGCGAGCTGGTTCTCGGCGTGCCGGATCCGCTGCTCGAGCTGCCAGCGGTCCGCGGTGGACTCCCCGGCCTCGACCTTCTCCAGCTCCGCCCGCGCGGCCTCGAGCTGGGACTGCGCGCGCCCGTCGTCGATCTCCTTGACGTTGACGGCGTCGTCCACGAGCGCCAGGGCCCGGTCGAGCTCGACCTTGAAGAACCCGGGCCCCGTCGCGAACTCGAGGATCTCGCTGCCCCCGAGGTGGACGCGCGTCGAGCCCGCCTTGAGCGTCGCGACGAGCGGTGCGTGGCGGGCGAGCACGCCGATCTCGCCGGCTGCCCCCGGGACGATGAGCATGCGCGCCTCCCCCTGGAAGACCGGGCCGTCGGGGGTGACGACCTCGACGTCGAAGGGAGGGTGGTCGCTGACGTCGGCCATCCGTGCTTCCTAGGCGGAGACGGGGCGCCGCATCAGGCGGCGACCTGCTCGAGGTCGCGCGCCTTCTCCTGCACGTCCTCGATGGGGCCGACCATGTAGAAGGCGGCCTCCGGAAGCTCGTCGTGCTCGCCCTTGATGATCGCGTCGAAGCCCGCGATCGTGTCCTCGAGCTTGACGTACTTCCCGGGCGTCCCGGTGAACTGCTCGGCGACGAAGTTCGGCTGCGAGAGGAACCGCTCGACCTTGCGCGCCCGGGACACGACGAGCTTGTCCTCGTCGGTGAGCTCGTCCATGCCGAGGATGGCGATGATGTCCTGGAGGTCCTTGTAGCGCTGGAGGATCTGCTGGACGCTCGTCGCGACGCGGTAGTGGTCGTCGGAGACGATCCCGGGCTGGAGCGCGCGCGAGGACGAGTCGAGCGGGTCCATCGCGGGGTAGATGCCCTTCTCCACGATCGCCCGCGAGAGGACCGTCGTCGAGTCGAGGTGCGCGAACGTGTTCGCGGGCGCGGGGTCGGTGAGGTCGTCCGCGGGGACGTAGATGGCCTGCACCGAGGTGACCGAGCCCGTGGTCGTGGACGTGATCCGCTCCTGCAGCTGCCCCATCTCGGTGGCCAGGGTCGGCTGGTAGCCGACGGCGCTCGGCATGCGGCCGAGGAGGGCGGACACCTCGGAGCCCGCCTGGACGAAGCGGAAGATGTTGTCGATGAACAGCAGGACGTCCTGGCCCTGATCCCGGAAGTACTCGGCCATGGTGAGGCCGGAGAGGCCCACGCGCAGGCGCGCGCCGGGCGGCTCGTTCATCTGGCCGTAGACGAGCGCGACCTTGTCGATCACGCCGGACTCGGTCATCTCGAGCAGCAGGTCCGTGCCCTCGCGCGTCCGCTCGCCCACGCCCGCGAACACCGACACGCCGCCGTGCTCCTTCGCCAGGTTGTGGATCAGCTCCTGGATCAGCACCGTCTTGCCGACGCCGGCACCGCCGAACAGCCCGACCTTGCCGCCCTTGATGTACGGAGCGATCAGGTCGACGACCTTGAGTCCGGTCTCGAAGATCTCGATCTTCGGCGAGAGGTCGCGGAAGGCCGGGGGGTCACGGTGGATCGGCCAGCGCTCCGTGTCCGAGGGGGCATCGGCCTCGCCGTCGATGCTCTGGCCGATGACGTTCCAGAGGCGTCCGAGCGTCGGCTGCCCCACGGGGACGGAGATCGGGCCGCCGGTGTCGACGACGTCGACGCCGCGGGCGAGCCCGTCCGTCGAGTCCATCGCGACCGCGCGCACCCTGTCGTCGCCCAGGTGCTGCTGCACCTCGGCCACGAGCGTGCCGCTCTCGAGCTCGATCTCGAGGGCGCTCAGGATCTCGGGAAGGCTGTCCGGGAAGACGGCGTCGAGGACGACGCCCTTGATCTCGATGATCTTCCCGACGTTGCGGCCGGAGGTATTGGATTCAGGCATGAGGCTCGGGCTCCGATGGGCGTGTCGATTGACCGGGAGGCGCCCAGGCGGGCCGCCGGCGACGGAGTCTAGCTAAGCGATCGCGCAGCCCGAGCCGGACCCCGTCGGGATCCCACGAGCCCTGCGTCAGCGCCTCGACACGCTCGGCGTGGTCGAGCCGTCAGACGTCGGAGGTGACGAAGGTGGGCGTCACGATCACGCCCGAAGCGTACGTGCCGGGGCGAGCTAGGGCGCGGCCGGGACGGCCACGACGTTGACGGGCGCCCAGTAGTCCACGAGCCACGGCGCCTTCGCCCCGCCGCGCTGCCGCAGGCCGATGTAGAAGGCCTGCGCCTCGAGCCCGTCCTTGTTCGGCCCCGGGGTGAGCAGCACCTGGAGGACGACACGGCCTGGCGTCACCTCGTTGACCGAGAACGCCGCCCCCCTGAGCCCGTTCGTCGGGAAGTACTGCACCGGGATGTCGCCGGTGAGCCACTGCTTGTACGTGCACCCGCAGGCCTGCTTCAGCTCCCGGTCGGCGAGCCTCCAGGCCTTCGGCAGGTCCTCGCGCCCCACCGCGGCGAGGACGAACTCGCCGGCGGCCGTGCGGGCCGCCTTCGGGACGTCGCTCTCCTTCGGCAACGGCGGTGTCGCGAAGGGATCCACCTCCTCCGTCGACGTGTTCGCCGCGGTCGCCGGCGTGGTGTCGTCGCTCGACCCGAGCTGGACGGTCACGAACGCGACGACACCGGCGATCAGGACGAGTGCGGAGACCCAGACGAGTGCCCGCGCGAAGCCGGGCGAACGAAGGCGCTCGATCACGGCGGAAGGGTAGCCAAGGGGGTTTGCGATTTCGTGCGGCGCATGTGAACTAGAAGTTACGGCGGTACAGCAGCACGACCAGCGGAACGAACGCCGCGAGGAGCACCGGCGGTGCGAGCTCCCTCGACACGAGCTGCCTGCCCTGCGGCACCAGCCGCCCGGAGCCGACCCGCTCGCGCACGACCTCGACGAGCGCCCGTGTGTCTCCCTCGTTGAGCACGGGGGCGTCCACGGCGCCTGCGACGCGACGCAGCGAGCGGCTGCTCGTCGGGTCCGGTCGGTAGGCAGGGTCGCGCTCGCCGTTGTCGTCGAAGACGATTTCGTCGCCGCGCCAGATCTGGACGAAGACGGTCGAGACGCGGCCGTTCGCGAGCCGGTCGCGCAGTGCCTCGAAGTCGACGGGAATCGTCTCGCCGTCGGTCAGGACGACCGCGAGCTTCCGCTCGGTTTCGCGGTTGAAGAACGCCACCCGCCCCAGGTCGCCGAGTGCGAGCAGCGCCGTCGCGCGCCGGCTGCGCCTGTCCGGAGGAGGGCGCTCGATCCCGATCGCGCGGTCGATCACCGCTGCGAACGAGTTCTCGCCGAGGGTCGGGAACAGATGCGGCAGCACGCGGTCGGTGAGCGAGGCCACGCCGACACGGGTCTCCGGCAACTGGGCGCGCAGGCGCTTGGCGACCGTACGCGCGCGTTCGAGGCGGCTCGGGTGACCGGGCGCCCGCCGGGCGAGCATCGACCGCGTGACGTCCACCACGACGAGGACCTCTGCGTTCTCCTGGCCCTTCGTGTCCTCCGAGCGCGCGACGACCGGCTGGGCCGCAGCCAGCGCGATCAGCCCGGCCACCAGCCCGAGCAGCGTCGCGTCCACGAGCAGCGAGCGCCTGCCGTCCCGGGGGAGCCCGAGGGTCGCCGCGGCCGAGACGGAGCGACGCCGACCGCGGAGGAGCGCCCAGACCGCCAGCAGCCCGACCACGCCGACGAGCGCGCCGAGCGGGGTGAGGAAGCTGACCGACATTGCCTAGCGTCGGCTCAGAAACCGCCGCCGGAGGTGGCAGAGCCTGCGCCGGGGCTCGGCAGAGGCGCGCGGGTGTCCCCGCTCCCGGCCTCACCAGCGCCGGACGCGCGCAGCAGCTTCAGCGCGAGCTCGAGATCGTAGGCGGCCGTGTCGTTGCCCGGGTCGAGCGTCGTCGCGCGCTTGAGCTGCTCGATCGCGCGGCGCACGAAGACCTGCCTCTGGGTCGGCGAGTTCCGAGCCTCCTCGAGGAGGAGCGTGCCGCGGAGCATCGCGAGGACGGAGCGGCGCTGGGGGCTGTCCTCGTCGTCGGCGGTCCGCGCCAGCCTTCGCTCGGCCGCGCTTCGACGCGTGACGTCCTCGAACACCCGGATCGGGGCCCGGGGCTCGCTGCGCCAGAACTGGTCCACTGCGCGCCGGAAGGCGACGTCGTCCCCGACTCCGAGGAGTGACGAGGTGATCCCCCGCGGCAACAGCGTGTCGGGCTCCCACGTCGCTTCGGCGCGCGCGGCGTACGCCGTATCTCCCTCCCGGAGCTGGCGATCGACGCGGAGGACGTCGACCGCGAGCGCGACGAGCAGCGCCGCGCCGGCGATGAGCGCCACGATCGCGACGGAGCCGGCCACCGGGCGGAGCCAGGCGTGCCTGCTCATGCGACCCTCCCCCAGGCAAGACGGGTGCACCAGCGCTCGTTCAGGGCCAGGAGCCCGAGGAGGGCCGCGCCGGCCGCGACAAGCCACCAGGGAGACGAGCCGACGAGGGTCAGCGTCTCGCGCACCGTCGTGTTGCGGAGAAGCTCGGCCCGCTCGACGAAGACGCGCTCGTCCGCGATGCGGGCGAACAGGTCACGGTCCTCCTGTGCCGGGAAGAGCGGGATCACGCGCAGCTCGATCCCGTTGCGCTCGTACGTCACGAGCTCCTCGATCAGCGCCGACGTGTCGAACCCGGAGTCGTCGAGGTCGCTGAGGAGGAGCACCGAGAGCCCCCTGTCGCCCTCCCGGTCGATCACCGCGCGAGCCTCTGCGAGCCCGGTCGAGATCCGCGTCCCGCCGCGGAACGTCAGCGACCACGGGCTCTCCTCGCGACGCGGCGTCGGCGTCTCGCTCCGATCGGAGCCGCGGCGGCTCCCGAACCCCCTCGGGCCGCGGAAGCCTCCCGGTCCGGGATCGAAGAACCGCAGCAGCGGCCTGAGCTCCTCGCTCCGGGTGTCGGGCGGCAGCATCTCGTAGGCGCTGTCGGAGAAGACGACGAGGCCGACCCGGCCCTCCGTCTCGGCCAGCGACCGCAGCACCCGCTGCACGCGCTGGGACTTCTGCGCGTCGACGCTCGTCGACAGGTCGAGCACGACCACGCCTCCGCTGCCGGTCGCGAAATAGCTCGTCGGCAGCGCGTGGAGGTCGCGGGACGCGAGAAACGCGACGAGCAGCAGCCCGAGGGCTCCGGCC
Source organism: Gaiella sp. (assembly GCF_035710885.1). Lineage (GTDB taxonomy): Bacteria > Actinomycetota > Thermoleophilia > Gaiellales > Gaiellaceae > Gaiella. Next base: position 21,059 of record NZ_DASTCS010000019.1, read on the forward strand.
CCGAGCATCGCGCGCACCCACCGGGTTCGCCGGTGCTCCCGCCCGAGCTCGTCCGCGGCAGAGGTCGGGAGGCCCGTGGCACGCCGGCGAAGGAGCAGCTCGGTCATTGGGGCGCTCCGGTGCGCGTCTGCGACTCGGTCCTGCGGGCGAAGCTCTCGACCTCCTCCGAGGTCGAGAGCACCGGCGACCACGCAAGCGCGCGCGCCTCGCCGGCCAGATCGTCGAGGCCGATTGCCGAGAGCTCGCGGGCGACCCGCTCGAGCGCCCGCCGGCGGTCGGGTGCCGCGGCCCCGTTCTGGTGCTCGGCGCGCGCGAGTTCGAGGGACCGCTCGAGCGGCGGCCGCTCCCGACGGGTGTCGACCTCTTCTTTCACGGGCTCCACGTGCCAGAGACGCCGCGCGAGCCACACCGCCGCCGCCGCGAGCGCGAGGCCGGCGACGAGGAGAGCAATGCCGAGCCCCGTGGGCCCGAAGCGCGTGGTCACGCGGGGAAGCTCGGTCTCGCTCGCGATCCAGCGGATGCGCTCGACGTCCACCGGCGCGACGCGCGAGACGACCTCGACCGGCGGCCAGTCGACGAGGTCGCGGCCGGTGCCGGGGCTGTTCCGGAACCGGTACCTGACGAAGCCGGCCTCGAACTGGGCGACGCCCCGAGCCTCGGCGGGCTCGCATCCTTCTCGCAGGCATCGCAGCGGGAAGCGGAACACGACGCGGGCGATGTCCCCGCTGTCCTGACGTTCGATCGTGGGCTCCCCTGCGAGCTCGTAGGGGTCGAAGTCCGTCTCGAGCCGGACCGTGTCGGGGCGCACGAGCCGTGCGTCGACGACGACGTCGGCGGTCGCGACCACGGGTGCCCCGAACGTGTGGACGTTTGGCGTGACGCTGGTCGTGACGCCGATGGTCTCCTGCGGGGAGCCGGTCACGTCGTCCCCCCTCGTCGCCTGCCACAGCTCGCGTATCGCGAGGCCGACGAGGATGGCGACGACGACCTGCACGCCGATCAGGGCCGCACGCCTCATGCGGCGTGCCCCCAGGCGGCCTGCCGCTCGCCGGACCAGGTCAGGAAGGCCTCGAAGACGTGCTCGCGTTCGGCCTGGCTCACGAGCACGGGCTCGATCCCCAGCGAGCGCAGCCCCTCGACGAGGCCGGCGAGCCGTTCCTCGTGCCGCTCCCGCCAGCGCCGGGACTCGCCGGTGCCGAGCCGGACGGGTCGCAGCCGACCGTCGGAGCCCTGGAGCGGGAGAACGATCCGGTCGACGTCGGGAAAGCCCTGCTCCCAGACGGGATCCTGGATCACGACCGGCACGATGTCCCATCCGCGGTCGAGGGCCCATTCCCAGGTCTCGAGCGGCGTCGGCTCGATGAGATCGGAGAGGACGAAGACGAAGCTCGCGGACGGTACCTGGCGACGGTGGAGCGTCAGGAACTCGAACATCGTCGTGATCCCGTCGTCCGGGCCGCTCCGCTCCGCGAGCGCATGGTCGACGAGCGCCGCCTCCCGCCGCCCGCTCGTCGGCGGGCACCAGCCCACCACTTCCGGTCGCTCGAGCTCGAGGTACCCGACCAGCCCGCGCGACTCGGCGACGCTCGCCGCGATCAGCGTGCGGGCGACGTCCGCGGCGGCCGCCTTGTCGAGGAACGGCAGGCCGGGTCGGCACAACGACATCCCGGGCCGGCGGTCGACGCAGACGACGACACGCGGGGCCTCGTCGGCGAGGTACTCCCGGACGATGAACTCGTCGGTCGCGTGCGCTGCGGAGAGCCTGGCGGACGAGCCCCAGTCGATCCGGTGGGGGTCGTCGCCCGGCACGTACGCCCGGGAGCCCGCGATATCCGAGCCGGCACCACGCCGCGCCCCGTGCATCGACCCGAACGCCAGTCCGATCAGGCGGCGCCTGGAGACCAGTGGGAAGGTGAGCGACGAGCCGATCATTCGCCGTGCGCGTCGTCCGGCGCGGGAGCCTCGAGCACCGCGGCCGGCGGCGGGGCGAGGGCGAAGCACTCCTCGGCGAACCCCTCGAGGACCGCCTCCATGCCGCGCTGGCGGGCCTCGGCGAGCTTGGCAGGCGTCAGCACGACCCGGTGGCCGAGGACGGGGACGAGCAGCAGCTCGACGTCCGTCGGGACGACGTAGTCGCGTCCGTGGAGCAGTGCCCATCCGCGGGCTGCGCGCTCGAGCGCGAGACTGCCCCGGACGGAGGCTCCGACCGAGGTCGCCGTCATCTCGCGCGTCGCCCGGACGAGTGCCACGATCCACTCGGCGATCAGCGGGTCGAGATACACCGCGGCGACGGCCCGCTCGAGCACCTCGATCTCCTCGACCCCGACGACGGGGCCAAGCGTCGCGAGCGGATGCAGGACGCGCTGGTCCTCGATCACCTGGAGCTCCTCCTCGGCCGAGGGATAGCCGAGCGAGGTGCGCAGGAAAAACCGGTCCAGCTGCGCCTCGGGCAGCGGGAACGTCCCCTCGTACTCGATCGGGTTCTCCGTTGCCAGCAGCAGGAACGGTCGCGGGACGGCCTTCGTCGCCCCGTCCACGGTCACTTGGCGCTCGGCCATCGCCTCGAGCAGGGCGGACTGCGTCTTCGGCGTCGCCCGGTTGATCTCGTCGACGAGCACGACGTTCGCGAAGATCGGCCCTGGCCGGAACTCGAAGTCACGCGTGCGCTGGTCGTAGACCGCGAGCCCCGTGACGTCGGTTGGCTGGAGGTCGGGCGTGCACTGGATCCTCATGCCGACGGCGCCCTCGATGGACTGGGAGACGGCGCGGGCGAGGACGGTCTTCGCCGTGCCCGGCACGTCCTCGAACAGGACGTGCCCGCCGCAGGCGAGAGCGGTGATGACGAGCCTGATCTCGTCGCGCTTGCCGTGGACCACCGTCTCGATGTTCGCGAGCAGCCGATCGGCGACCGCCACGGCCTCCTGGAGGTCGTCCGAGCGAACGGGGTCGGCCAACACGCCGACGAGTGTAGTCGGGGTTTCCAGGCTCTTCGTCCGTCGAGAGGCTACGAGTCGGTCGCGGGCCGTGCGGGCTTCGCGGCCGGCCGCAGCTCCGTGGCCGGCAGGATCGGCAGCTCGCCGGCGCGGAGCGCCTCGACCCTGATCGCCCGGAGCGGATCACCGAGCGTGGACTCCGCGGTGGGGCCGGTCGCGATCGCCAGCTCCTCCGCCTGGTCGACCGGGGCGTCGGTCCCGATGGCCAGCCCGCCGATGACGATCACGAGCATCGCGGCCGCCGAGGCGGCATTCGCAGCCACACGGCTCGGCACGCGGCGGACCCTGGCCGGTGAGACGACCACGGGCCGAGCAGGGGACTCGAGAGGTGCCGACCGGAGCTCCTCCGTGAGCCAGCCGGTCTGGGCCTCGTACCCGGCGCAGGCAGCGCACTCGCTCGTGTGGCGGTCGACGGCGCGGCGCTCGACCTCGGACAGGGTGACGTCGAGACGCTCCGAGAGGAGCGCGCGCGTGCGCTGGCACAGCGACGGAGGCATACCCGTCATGCCGACTGAGACGAACACTCGACCCGATGGTTAGCGCATGCGGCGCTCAGAAGAGCTTCGTGCGCGGGTCGACCGCGATCCCGACGATGATCATCGCCATCCCCATGGCGAGGAAGAGCCAGGCGGTCGAGTGAGCGTCGGCGCGCTCGTCGCTGGTCGCCGTGCGAACGCCCTTCGAGAAGATCCCGACGCCGAGCAGCGAGCCGATCGCGTCGCCGTCCTCCCCCGGCTCGCCCGACGGCCGCAGCGGCCCCCGCACCCCGGCGAAGACGCCGAGCACGAGGAGGAAGCAGCCGACGAGGTACAGGCCCGTGGCCGCCGACCGGGCGGCGGAGGAGCCGAGGGCGAGCCCGATCGCCGCGGCGAGGGCGGCGATGAGGACGATCGCGCTGCCGAAGAGGAGGACGATCCGTCGCGCTGCAGCCCGCACGTGGGTCCGCCGCGGGCGCTGTCTCAGCCGGTCGACTCGACCGCCTGCGCGGTCGCGGGTTGCGCGGTGATGTCCATCGGCCAGCGCTCGAGCGGGTAGTGGCAGGCGACGAGGTGGCGGTAGCCGATCGGCGCGAGCGGCGGAGTCTCGACGTCACAATGCCCTTGCTGGAAGCGCGGGCAGCGGGGGTGGAAGTTGCAGGCGGCCGGAGGGTTGATCGGGTTCGGCACGTCCCCCTCGAGCACCACCTGCTTGCGCGCCCGTCCGGCGTCCGGGCTCGGCAGCGGGACGGCCTTGAGCAGCGCCCCGGTGTAGGGGTGCTTGGGGCTCGTGTAGAGCTCGTCGCGATCCGCCAGCTCGGCCGCCTTGCCGAGGTACATCACCATCACGCGGTCGGAGATGTGACGCACGACGTTGAGGTCGTGCGCGATGAACACGTACGTGAGGCCGAACTCGCGCTGGAGGTCCTTGAGCAGGTTGAGGATCTGCGCCTGGACGGAGACGTCGAGCGCCGACACCGGCTCGTCGCAGAAGATCAGCTTGGGGTTGACGGCGAGCGCGCGCGCCACGCCGATCCGCTGGCGCTGACCGCCGGAGAACTCGTGCGGGAACCGGTTGTAGTGCTCCGGGTTGAGGCCGACCACCTCGAGCAGCTCCTGGACGCGGCGCTTCCTCTCGGCCGGCGTTCCGATCCCGTGGAGCTCGAGCGACTCGCCGACGATGAAGCCGACCCGCTTGCGGGCGTTGAGCGACGCGTACGGGTCCTGGAAGACCATCATCATGTTCCTGCGCAGCGGCCGCATCTCGCGGCGCGAGAGACGCGTGATCTCCTGCCCCTGGTAGAAGATGCGGCCGCCGGTCGGCTCGAGCAGCTTGAGGATGCAACGCACGAGCGTCGACTTTCCGCATCCCGACTCGCCGACGATGCCGAGCGTCTCTCCCTCGCGCAGCGAGAACGAGACGCCGTCGACCGCCTTCACCGTCGCGACCTCCTTCTGGAAGATGATCCCGCGGGTGACCGGGAAGTGCTTCTTCAGGTCCTCGACGAAGAGGAGCTCGTCGCCGGTCATCTCGCTCACGTCGCTGCCCCGGCGGTGATCTGTGCGAGCAGGGCCGCAGCCTCGCGGCGCTTCGTCTCCTCGTCGAGGTGACAGGCCTGTGCGTGGTCGGGGTCGCCCGGAACGAGCGTGAGCCGCGGCTCCTTCTCGCGGCAGACCGGCATCGCGTAGGCACAGCGCGGGTGGAAGCGGCACCCGGCCGGAGGGTTGAGCAGCGAGGGAGGCTGACCCGGGATCTGGTAGAGGCGCTCGACGTTGACGTCGAGCCGCGGCAGGGAGCCCATCAGCCCCCACGTATAGGGGTGGCGCGGCTCGTTGAAGATGGCGCGCACGGGGCCGCGCTCGACGATGTGCGCGGCGTACATCACCATCACGTCGTCGGCGGTCTCGGCGACGACCCCCAGGTCGTGGGTGATCAGGATCACGGCGGAGCCGAAGTCTTCCTGCAGCCGCTTGAGCAGCGCGAGGATCTGCGCCTGGGTCGTGACGTCGAGCGCCGTCGTCGGCTCGTCGGCGATGATCAGGTCCGGATTGTTGATGAGCGCCATCGCGATCATCACCCGCTGGCGCATGCCGCCCGAGAACTGATGGGGATAGTCGTCGATCCGCCGCTCGGCGCGTGGGATGCCGACCGCCTTGAGCATCTCGCGCGCACGCTCGTACGCCTGCTTGCGCGAGACGTCCTGGTGGAGGAGCACCGCCTCGGCGAGCTGCCGGCCGATCTTGTGCACCGGGTTCAGGGAGGTCATCGGGTCCTGGAAGATCATCGCGATCTCGTTCCCGCGCACCTCGCGCAGGCGATGCCCCGAGGCATGCAGCAGGTCCTGGCCGCGGAAGAGCACCTCACCGGTCGACCGGGAGAGCTTCCGGTCGTTCAGGCCCATCACCGTCAGGCACGTCACGCTCTTGCCCGAGCCGGACTCGCCGACGATGCCGAGCACCTGGCCCGGCTCGACCGTGAAGCTGACGCCGTCGACCGCCCTCACGATCCCGTCGTCCGTGACGAATTCGGTCCGCAGGTCGCGGACGTCCAGGAGCGGCTCGCTCATCGCGGGAAGCTTACGTCAGGCGTATGCGCGGGTCGATCCACGCGTAGAGGAGGTCGACCACCAGCGAGAAGATGATGATCGCGACCGCGCCGAAGATCACGACGCCCTGCAGGACCGGGAGGTCGAAGCGCCCGATCGACTCGAGGGCCGTGCCGCCGAGGCCGTTCAGGCCGAAGACGGCTTCGATGAAGATCGCGCCGCCGAGAAGCAGGCCGATGTCCATGCCGACCATCGTGACGACGGGCAGCATGGCGTTCCGCAGGACGTGCGTGCGGATGACCGTGCGCTCCGGCGCGCCCTTGGCGCGGGCCGTCCGGACGAAGTCCATGTTGAGCGTGTCCATCACCTCGGCCCGCACGAAGCGCACGTAGGTCCCCGCCACGACCATCGCCAGCGTGAGGCACGGGAGGATCATGTGGTAGGCCCAGTCCCACAGCCCGCCGCAGGCGGCGGCCTCGGGCACGCTGAAGACCTCGCAGTAGCCGGCGATCGGTGTCCAGCCCAGCCTGAAGCCGACGAGGTACGAGAGCACCAGGCCGATCCAGAAGGACGGCAGCGAGATGCCGATCAGGACGTAGATCATCGCCGCCCGGTCGAGCAGCGATCGGGGCCGGAGGGCCGAGAAGATGCCGAGGGGGATGGAGATCGAGAGCACGAGGATCATCGCCCCGAAGACGAGCGAGGCAGTGATCGGCGCGGCGCGCAGGATCTCCTCGTTGACGGACTGGCGTGTCACGAAGGACTGGCCCATCGACCCCTCGAGCACGAGTCGCTTGAGGAACTTCAGGTACTGGACGTAGAACGGCTGGTCGAGCCCGAGGAACTTCTCCACCTCGTGGACACGCTCCGGCGTCGCCGACTGCCCGGCCGCCAGTCGTGCCGGGTTGGCCGGCACGACGAAGAAGATCACGTAGGTGACGAACGTGACGGCGATGAACAGGACGCAGGCCCAGAGGAACCGTCTGACCAGGTATCGCGCCACGTCGTCGTGAGGGTAATCGAATCCGTCTCTGATGGATAGGCGCGGGGGGAGCCGTTGCTCCCCCCGCGCTGTCGTTCTTCGGTTCTGTGGTTCTGGTGGTCCTTCGACCTACTTCGTGCAGATCTGGGTGAGCAGGACGCCCTGCGACCCGGAGTAGCCGAAGCAGCCCGTCTTGGTGCTCGTCAGCCACCGTGCGCCCGAGGAGATGTACGGGGCGACCGGAGCCTGGTCACGCATGATGTCGCGGTCGAGGATCGCGTACGCGTTCGCCCGGGCGTCGCCGGACGTCGCGTAGGCGCGGTCCATCCGCGCGTTGTACGTCGGGTTGTTGAAGTACGACGCGTTGACGTTGTTGTCTGCCTGGATCCGGCGGCCGTCGAGCAGCACGTTGACGAAGTTGGCCGGGTCCGGATAGTCCGCCAGCCAGCCCTCGAGCGTGAGGTCGAACGGCTCGCCGCGGGTCGCCGTCTTCTCGTGCTGGACGACGCGGTCGAACAGCTTGATCTCGACGTCGACACCGATCTGCTTGAGGTTGAACTGCACGGACTGCGCGATCGGCGGGCCCTGGCTCGTGTTGAACGTGTAGAACACGGCCTTGCCGTCACGCGTGTTGCCCTGTGCGAGCGTCCGGGCCTTCGCGATGCTCGGGCCCCTCAGCGAGTAGATGTCGTAGTTCTTGAAGCCGGGCATCCCGATCGGGATGAACTGGTCCGTCCGCTGACCGGCGAGGTACCCGTGCTGGGCGACCATGAACCGACGGTCGATCGCGTTGGCGACGGCCTGGCGCAGCTTCGTGTTGTTCTGGAAGATCCCCCGCGACGTGTTCATCGCGAGATACCAGTTGCCGATCTGCGGCTTCACGAAGAACTGGCTCTTGTTGATGCCGTACTTGTCGGCGAGCTCCTTCGCCTGGGCAGGCGGGAACGCGCAGACGTCCGCCTCGCCCCGCTCGCACATCAGCCGCTGCGTCGCCGGGTCGGGCCCGACGATCCAGCGGAGCTGATCGACGTTGGCGGCGAAGCCGAGCGACTTGAACGGCTCCTGGTTGTTCTTCCAGTGCGGGTTGCGCACCGCAAGGGCGGAGTTCTTCTCGTTCCACTCCTTGAGGTAGTACGGACCGGCCGACACGACCGGGGCCTTGATGCCCTCGGCGGTGAACGGCAGGTTGACCGGCACGGCCGAGAAGAACTGCATCGACATCCGGGCCATGAAGTCCGGAGCCGCCTTCTTGAGCGTGACGGTGAAGACCTGCCCCGCAGCGCGGTAGCTCGCAACGTCGTCCATGAACGACTGGGCGGGCGACTGCGAGGCCGGGTTGCGACCGCGGTCGAAGGCCCGCTTGAAGTTCGCGGCCGTCACGTTCGCCCCGTTCGAGAACTTGAAGCCGTTCTTGATCCGGAACGTGTAGGTCCTACCGTTGTTCGACACGCGCGGAAGCGGTGCCGCCATCCCCGCGAGCCGCTGCCGTGCAGGGCCCTCGGTGTGCGGGTAGTACGTCAGCGTCAGGTTCGTCGCCGACATCATGTTCCAGCTGTGGCTGAAGTAGGCAAGCGCGGGGTCGACGTAGTCGAAGTCACTCCGGCTGACCGTCGTGATCGTCCCGCCCTTCTTCGCCTCAGCGGCAGCACCTGCGCCGCTCGCCGAGCCGGCAAACATCGCCGCGGCGAGCAAAGAGGCCCCGATCGTGGTCATCACGATGGAGCCCAGGATGCGTCCCTTCATCTCACTCCTTTCCGAGTGCAGCCCGGCTGGGTTCCGGGCAATAGGCACCATTCGCCCGTCTCGTATGACGGAGGGCGTGGTGGTTTGTTAGAGACCGGAGAAGAATTTCTCTTTTGATGCATTCGCGCGCGCGGCTCGGCGCCTGGGTCGTGCGTCATGTGGCGGCTCGGCCCTAGAGTCGGGAGCGAGGGTCGAAGGCGTCGCGCAGTCCGTCGCCGAGCAGGTTGAAGGCGAGCGTGGTGAACACGACGGCGAGCCCGGGCCACAGCATCAGGAGCGGCACCGTCGTGTAGTAGTTGGGCGCCTCGGCGAGCAGGTTGCCCCATGACGCGGTGGGCAGCTGGATGCCGACGCCGAGGAACGAGAGCGCGGCCTCGCTGAGGATGAAGGTCGCGACGATCAGGGTCGAGTAGACGATGATCGGCGCCACGAGATGCGGGAGCAGGTGCGAGCGGATGATCCGCAGGTCACTCGCGCCTGTCATCAGCGCCGCCTCGATGAACTCCTTCTCGCGCAGGGAGAAGACCTTCGCGCGGATGATCCGGGCCGGGTAGTACCAGCCGAAGATGGTGAACACGAGCACGAGCGTGACGACGCCGTTGCCGAGCAGGCCGCCGAACGTGATGTTGTTCAACCGGCTGCCCGCCGTGCTCGCGAGCGCGATCGCGAACAGGAGCGCCGGGAAGGCCATCGTGATCTCGGTCATGCGCGCCACGATCGTGTCGGCCCAGCCGCGGTAGTAGCCCGCCACGGCCCCGAGCGTCACGCCGATCATCATCACGATGAAGGTCGAGATGACGGCCACCTGCAACGACACTCGGCCGCCGTACAGGAGGCGCAGGAACTCGTCCCGGCCGAGCGTCCCGTCTGCGCCCAGGATCAGCAGCTGGGTCTCGCCCGTCTCGAAGTTCGTCACACGGCTCATCGGCCCCACCGGGAGAAGGCCGTCGTCGAGCGCGTCCGGGAAGATGTCGTTCGGGCCGTGCCCGACGAGCCGCTCCGCGATCCATGCGCCGGGGTAGACGACCAGCACGAGCACGATCAGGAAGCACACGCTTGCGAGCGCCACCCGGTCCCGCTTGAAGCGGCGCCAGACCTGCTCCCAGTATCCCCGGGCCTGGACCTGGCCCTGCTGGGTCTCCGGAGCGACGCCGGGCGCGAAGTCGGCCTCGCCGAGCTCGCGGCCGCTGAGGACATCCGATGACTGGCTCGTGGTGGACACGGTGAGCGGGAGGAGAATAGCGCAGCGCTGTCCGCAATAGGACGTTGCGAGCGGGAATTTGTTTGCACGGGGGCTGGCCCGTAGGGGCCTGTCCCCGGCGAGGCTCTCGCCCCACATCCCCGCCGGATGAACGAGGAGTGCGTCTCGGGGGTCGGTCCCCACCGGGACAGACCCCGGACTTCTAGGCCAGCGCGTCCGCGCCGGCGACGACCTCCAGGATCTCCTGCGTGATCTCGGCCTGCCGCGCGCGGTTCATCTCGAGCGTGAGCGTGTCGATCAGCTCGCCGGCGTTCTTCGACGCGTTCCGCATCGCCGTCATCCGCGCGCCCTGCTCGGAGGCCGACGACTCGAGAAGCGCGCGGTAGACCTGCGTCTCCACGTACACCGGGAGCAGCCGCTCGAGGATCTCCTCGGGCTCCGGCTCGAAGATGAAGTCCCCGCGCAGCGCGTCGTCGCGGCGCTCCTCCTCGTCGGTCTCGAGGATGTCGGCCGAGATCGGGAGGATCTCCTGCTCGGTGACGGTCTGCGTCAGGGGCGAGACGAACGTGTTGTAGACGAGCACCACGCGGTCGACCTCGCCCTCGACGAACAGCTCGGCCGCGCGGTGCGCGATCGCCTGGGCGTCGGAGTACGCCGGCGCGTCCGTGAAGCCGGCGAAGGCCCCCTGCAGCTCGCGTCGCCGGAACGTGAGCGTCGAGCGGCCCTTCTTGCCGACCCCGAGCCAGCGCACGGTCTGGCCCTCGCCGGAGAGGCTCCGGTCGAGCGCGAAGGCACGGCGCATGACCTGCGCGTTGAACGCGCCGGCGAGCCCACGGTCGGCCGTGAGCGGGACGAGCAGCGTGGTCGCCGTCGTCTCCCGCTGCTGGAGGAGCGGAAGGCCGCGGACGGAGCCCGCCGCGCGCCCGACGCCCGAGATCAGCTCCCGCATGGTGTCCGCATACGGCCGCATCGCCTCGATCCGCGCCTGCGCGCGCCGCAGCTTCGCGGCCGCGACGAGCTCCATCGCGCGCGTGATCTTGCGCGTGTTGCGGACCGAGCGGATCCTGCGCTTGTAGTCCTGGACGGTCGCCATCGCTCAGCCGACGAGGCCGGCCTCCTCCTGCACGTTGAACGCCTCGACGAACCTCGTGAGGGCCTCGTCGAGCTTCGCCGCCGTCTCGTCCGAGAGGTCGCCGCTCTCGCGGATCGTCCGATAGATCGACTCCTCGGCGCGAAGCGTCTCGCGCAGCTCCTCCTGGAAGCGAGGGACCTGACCCACCGGGACCTTGTCGAGCCAGCCGTGGATGCCGGCGTAGATGGCCACCACCTGCTCCTCCGTGGGCCAGGGCTGGTACTGCGGCTGGTTCAGCGTCGCCACCATCCGCTCGCCGCGCGCCAGCGCCTGCTGGGTCGCCGCGTCGAGCTCCGAGCCGAACTGGGAGAACGCCTCGAGCTCGCGGTACTGGCCCAGGTCGAGGCGGAGGCGGCCGGCGACCTTCTTCATCGCCTTCGTCAGCGCGTTCCCGCCGACCCGCGAGACCGAGATCCCCACGTTGATCGCGGGCCGGATCCCGGAGTAGAAGAGACCCGACTCGAGGAAGATCTGCCCGTCCGTGATCGAGATCACGTTCGTCGGGATGTACGCCGCGACGTCACCGGCCTGGGTCTCGATCACCGGCAACGCGGTGAGGGATCCGCCCCCGAGCTCGTCCGAGAGCTTGCAGGCCCGCTCGAGCAGGCGCGAGTGGAGGTAGAAGACGTCGCCCGGGAACGCCTCCCGGCCCGGCGGGCGCCGCAGGAGAAGCGACAGCTGCCGGTACGCGTCGGCGTGCTTCGTGAGGTCGTCGTAGATGACGAGCGCGTGCTTCCCGTTGAAGAGGAAGTACTCCCCCATCGCCGCGCCGGCGAACGGCGCCATCCACTTGATCGGGGCCGCCTCCTGCGCAGGCGCGGAGATGACGATCGTGTAGTCCATCGCGCCCGTGTCGCGAAGCCGCTCGACCACCTGGGCCACGGTGGACGCCTTCTGGCCGACCGCGACGTAGATGCAGATCACATCGGCGCCGCGCTGGTTGATGATCGCGTCGACCCCGATCGCCGTCTTGCCGGTGCCGCGGTCGCCGATGATCAGCTCGCGCTGCCCGCGCCCGATGGGGATCATCGAGTCGATCGCCTTGAGCCCGGTGGAGAGCGGCTCGTGCACGGGCTGCCGCTGAATCACGCCGGGCGCCTTGAACTCGAGGGGGCGCCTCTCGGCCGCCTCGATCGGCCCCTGCCCGTCGAGCGGGTTGCCCAACGGGTCGACCACGCGGCCGAGCAGGGCCTCGCCGACCGGGACGCTCATCACCTCGCCGGTGCGCCGCACCGGCTCGCCCTCCTTGACGTGCTGCCACTCGCCGAAGAGCGCGACGCCGACGTTGTCCTCCTCGAGGTTGAACGCGATGCCCACGACGCCGTGCTCGAACTCGAGCCGCTCGAGGGCGACGCAGTTCTCGAGCCCGTACACGCGCGCGATGCCGTCGCCGATCTGGAGCACGGTGCCGACCTCGGAGAGATCGGTCTCGACGTCGTACTGCTCGATCCGCTGCTTGAGGATCGAGGTGATTTCTTCTGGCCGTAGCTTCAAGGGAAAACGCTCCTGGTCTCTGCGCTACACCTGTGCGGCGCGGTTGGCGGGCGGAGCCGGGCTTTCAGCCCGAGGGAGTGCTGCGCGCCTCCCGGAGGCCCCGAGAGATGCCCGGCGGGAGGCCGATCTGCAGTCCTTTGTGTTGCACGACTCGAACGGAGAGGGCTCGTGGAGGACCATGGGCTCACCCACGCTGGACGAGCTCGCGGCGGAGGCGGGCGAGGCGGCCGCGCACGCTCGCGTCGACGCGGAGCGAGCCTGCCTGGAGGATCATCCCGCCGATCAGGTCGGGGTCGACGGAGCGGCTTGCCTCGACGCTCTGCCCGGACGACTGCTCGATCCTGCGGACGATCGCCTGGGCTTCGCCCTCGTCGAGCTCGTAGGCCGTGGTCAGCTCCACCTTGAGACGGCCCTGCTCGCGATCGACGATCTCCTCGAACTCCTCGGCGATCGCGCGGAGCTGGCCCGCGCGCCCCTTCGACGCCACGACCCGAAGGAAGTTCGTGACGATGGGATCGGCGCCGGTCGCCACCTCGTCGAGCACGCTCGCCTTCGCGGCCGGATCGAGCTGTGGGTTCACGAGGAACGCCTCGAGCTCGGGCGTCGCCTCGAGCGCCGACGCGAGCTCGTCGAGCTGGTCGCGCACGATGTCGACGCGTCCCTGCTCCTGCGCGGCCCCGTAGAGGGCGCGTGCGTACATGCGGTGGGCGACGGCCATCTCTACGGGCTCAGCTCTTCCGGCCCTCGAGAGCGGAGAAGTCGAGGCTCTGCACGGCCTCCTGCACGAGCCGGCGCTGGTCCTCGGCGTCGAGCACCTTGCCGACGACACGTTCGGTCGCCTCGATCGTCAGGTCGGCGACCTCGGCGCGGATCTGCCCGATCGCGCGAGCCGTCTCTGCCTCGATCTGCTTGCGCGTGTCCTCCAGCCGGCGCTGGCGCTCGGTCTCCGCCTCCTTCTTCGCCCGCTCGATCTGCGCATCGGCGACCTTGCGGGTCTCGGCGAGGATGTCGGCGGACTCCGAGCGTGCCTGCGCGAGGATCGCGCGGTTCTGCTCCAGCAGCTGCCGGGCCTCGTTGCGTGCGTTGTCCGCCTCCTCGACCGCCTGGCGGATGCGTTCGCGGCGGTCGTCGATCGTCTTCTGGATGGGGCCGAAGGCGTACTTCCTGAGGACGAAGAACGCGATCCCGAAGCAGATGAGCGTCCAGATCATGAGGCCGGGGACGACCTCGATCAGGCCGCTTCCGCCCTCGTCCGAATCCGCAGTCTGTGCGAGCAGGGTCAGCATCGGGTCCAGGGCCTCAGATCAGCACGAAGGCGAGCAGGCCGCCGATCAGGCCATAGAACACGACTGCCTCGACGAGCGCGAAGCCGAGCCACTGGATGCCCGTCAGCTCGCCACGGAGCTCCGGCTGCCGGGCGACCGCCTGGATCATGGATCCGAAGATGTTGCCGAGGCCGACACCGGCGCCGAGGGCGCCGAGGCCGATGCCGAGCGCGAGGGCGATCGCCTTGCCCGCATCGGCGCCGTCTTCGGCGGCGGCGAGGAAGAAGAACGAGGACAGCATGGGTAGGGCTCCTCCTTTGGTGGGCTAGGACTTCAATGGTCCGGCTCGATCGCCGAGCCGATGTAGATGGCGGACAGGGCGGCGAAGATATAGGCCTGGATCGAGACGACGATCACGACCTCGAACAGGTAGAAGGCCGTGCCGGCGACGACGGAGAGCGGGAACACGGCCCAGTGGGTGAGGAAGATGAGGCCGATGAAGGTCAGGATCAGCAGGTGGCCGGCGAGCATGTTCGCGTAGAGCCGGACCGAGAGGCTGATCAGGCGCATGAACTGGCCGAGGATCTCGAGCGGGATGATCATGGGCAGGAGCGCCTTGGGCACCTCGGGGATCCAGCTCTTGAAGTACCCCCGGACGCCGTTGGCACGGATGCCCTCGACGTGCGTGAAGACCCACGTCATCAGCGCCAGGGCGAGGGTCACGGAGAGGGTCGAGGTCGCGGCGAAGATCGCGAGCGTCGGCAGCTCGATGCCGCCGACGTCCACCGTCTCGTCGGAGAGCGGGAGCGGGATGAACCCGAGCATGTTGATCGTCCAGATGAAGAGCATCAGGGACGCGACGTACGGGAACCAACGACCGATCGCCTTCGTGGGCAGGCCCTGCTCGGCGACCTGCACCTGGGCGATCTCGTAGATCATCTCGCCGACCGCCTGCCGCTTCGTCGGATCGCGACCGACCTTGACGCGCATCAGCACGATGCCCAGCAGGCAGGTGACGATCGTCCCGAGGATGAGGTACGCGACCGGCTTGGTGATGTCGAGGCCGAACGGGAGGTCGATCCAGGTCTTGAACTCCCACTCGTGCGCCGGGTCGAACTCCTCCTCGGCGACCTCCGTGGTGGACGCGAGCGCCAGGGACGGAAGCGCGAGGAGGAGCGCGGTGGCCAGCGTCAGGAGGCGGCTCACGCCCGGGCCTCGGCGCCGAAGTACTCGAGCAGCGAGACGGCCAGCTCGACCGTGAACGCGATCGCGTAGACGAGGGCCGCAGCCAGCCCCACGCTCTCGTCCGCGACCGTGGCCACGACGAGCGGGATCCCGATGGCCATTGCCCTGAAGCTCGTGCCGATGCCCCGCATGCCTGCGGCGGCGAGGTTACCCGTGCCGAGCGGGAGTCGCGCCAGCAGCAGCGCGAACAGCTGGCCCGCCGCCCACAGGGTCGCTGCGAGGAGCCAGCCGCGGAGCGGCCAGCCGGCGGCGGCGAAGACCGGCAGTGCGAGCACGACGACCGCGGTCCCCGCCAGCGCGGGAACGAGGCGCCCGGGGACCGGGCGCGGCGTCTCGAACACGCGTGCGCTCATGCCCCCGCGCGCGAGTAGACGGCGTAGACGACCGCGACCGCGAGCGGGATGCCCGCGATCGCGCCGATCAGGAGCCCGATCCCCGGCGCATCGAACAGCCAGCCGAGGAGCGCGCCGACCCCCATCGCGAGGCCGGTGGTCCCGAGCAGGAGCCCGGACGCAGTCGCGAGCGAGTGCGGCGAAGAGGCGGTCGCGGCGGCCATCCGGCCGGAGCATACCACCCTGCTTGTAACAGCCCGATCGCCCATGCAAAGCCGAAAATCGGCTAGGTTCGTCACATGCCTTCGGCCGGTGCTCCGAGGCTCGTCCTCGTCCACGGAAGCGTCGTCGGAGGCCGCCCGACATGGCGAGAGCAACGGCGATCGATCACCTGTGAGGCCCGGCTGGTCGTGCTCGAGCGGCCCGGTTTCCCACCGGGCCCCGTCGAGGAGGTCGACTTCGAGCGGCACGCCGAGTGGGTCGCGGAGCGCGTCGTCGCGGGGGATCACCTCGTCGGTCACTCCTACGGAGGCGTGATCGCCCTGCTCGCGGCGGCGACGGTCGGGGAGCGGCTCGGGTCGTTGACCGTGATCGAGCCGCCCTGCACGCGTGTCGCGCTCGACGTCCCCGGGGTGGCCGCGTTCGCCCGCGCTGGAGCCGAGCTCTACGCGAGCGGCGCACACCTCGAACCGGAGACGTTCCTGCGTACGTTCCTCGGGGCCGTCGGCTCGGACTTCGATCCGCCCACCCCGCTCCCGCCCGCGCTCGAGCAGGGCGCGCGGGCGCTGGCAGTCGAGCGAGGCCCATGGGAGGCGGAGATCCCGCTCGAGGAGCTCGCCGCGCTCGACCTCCCGACGCTCGTCGTCTCGGGTGACCACCACCCGGCGTTCGAGGCGATCTGCGACGTCCTCGAGCGCGAGCTCCGCGCCGAGAGGGTCGTCGTCCCCGGCCACGGACACAACCCCCAGCTCGACCCCGCCTTCACCGGGGCGCTGCTCGACTTCGTCGGTCGCGCCGAGAAAGCTCGCGGAACCGACTGAGCTCGCGGGGCCCGGTGGGCCCTACAGCAGGGCCAGGAGGAGCAGGACGATCGCCACGACCGCGGCGACGAGCAGCACGAGCCCGACGAGGCCCACCAGCGCGAGGCCGGTCAGGGCCGTGCCGGCCTTGCGCCCCTCGCCCACGTGCGTGCCCCCCGTCAGGCTTGCCTCGATCTGCCGCTCGACGTCCGCCGTGATCTTCCGGGCGAGCCGCTCGCCGAAGTCCATCGGCTCCTCCTCTTCGACGCGGAGCGGCGGGAAGCTCTGCGGGAGGCCGTCGATCAGGAGCTGGGTGACGTGCTCGGGCTCCTCCATGTCCTTGAGGCGCACCTCGCCGAGATCGAGCTTCGAGACGCCCTCCGGCATCGCCCCGGAGACGAGGGCGGCCGTCGTCGCGGAGAGCAGCACCTGTCCGCCGTGTCCCGCCGAGCAGATCCGAGCCGCGCGGTGCACGTCGATCCCGACGTACCCCTCCTCCCCCACGATCGGCTCGCCGGTGTGGAGGCTCATCCGGACCCGCAGGGCGGTCCCCTCGGGCCACTCGTGCGAGGCGAGCGCGCGCTGGCCGGAGACGGCCGCGGCGACGGCGTCGCGTGCCCGCTCGAAGCAGTAGAAGAACGCGTCGCCCTGGGTGTCGATCTCCTGGCCACCTCGTGCGGCGAACGCCTCGCGGATCAGGCGCCGGTGCTCGGCCAGGGCACCCGCGTAGCGCTCGCCGAGCCGCTCGAGGAGCTTCGTCGAGCCCTCGATGTCGGTGAAGACGAACGTGACGGTGCCGCCGCGGAGCGCGGTCACGCGCTCAGCCTCTCCTCTTCCGCGGCCTGCGACCGCCGTCGGCGCACCCGCGGGTTCGCCAGCTTCACGATCTCGAGCAGGTAGACGACGTACAGCGAGAACGCGATCGCCGCGAGCGCGATCGCGACGACTGCGAGCGTCTCCCAGGGATGCCACTCGCCTCCGGCACGGAAGGGGATGAACCGGGTCGCGAGCGCGGCCGCGCCGAGGCTCGCGGTCCACGCCCACATCGTCGCTGCGGCACGCCGCTGCGAGAACCCGATCGCCATGAACCGGTGGTGCAGGTGCGAACGGTCCGGCGAGGAGATCGGCCGCCCGTACTTGAGCCGCTTGGCGACGACGAACGACGTGTCGATGATCGGCACCGCGAGCACGAGCAGCGGCAGGACGAGCACGACCGTCGACGCGGTCTTCAGGAGCCCCGCCACCGAGACCGTCGCCAGCGTGAACCCCAGGACGAGCGCGCCGGAGTCGCCCATGAAGATGCGCGCGGGGAAGAAGTTGTGGCGCAGGAACCCGATGCACGCGCCCGCGACGACCGCCGAGAGGACCGCCGCGTCGATCTTCCCGAGCGAGAGCGCGAGGGTCGCGAAGGTCAGGCCGGCGATCGCGCAGACGCCGGAGGCGAGCCCGTCCATCCCGTCGAGGAAGTTGACCATGTTCATGACGGCGACGATCCAGACGACGGTGAGCGGCATCCCGACCCACGCCGGCAGGTCCACGACACCGAGGAACGGGAACGTGAAGTGGTCGATCCAGACGCCGAACGCGCATGGGATGGCCGCCGCCGCCACCTGACCCGCGAGCTTGGGAAGCGGCTCGAGGCCGCGGAAGTCGTCGATCGCGCCGACGACGCACGCGACGGCCGCTCCGAGCACGATCCCGCGCATCTCGCCGGAGAGGTCGAGGAACGCGAGGGACGGGACGAGGATCCCCAGGAAGATCGCGAGCCCTCCCAGGCGCGGGATCGGCCGCTTGTTCAGGCGCCTGGTGCCCGGCTCGTCGACGACGCCGAGCAGGCGGGCCATGCCGCCGACGGCGGGTGTCAGCAGCACGACGACCCCGAAGGCGATCAGCGCGCCCCAGAGGACCTCCGGGTTGGCTCGAAGGTCGTGGAACATCAGACGTCTGTCCCCCGGCAGCGTGTCCCAGGCACCCCGCCCTACTTCGTGCCGTACAGGCGATCGCCTGCGTCGCCGAGGCCCGGGACGATGAAGCCCTGCTCGTTGAGGGCGCGGTCGACCGCGGCGACGACGATCGAGACGTCGGGGTGGTCGCGGTGGATCCGCTCGATCCCCTCCGGGGCCGCGATCAGGGCGATCAGCCGGACCGAGGTGGCGCCGGCCCGCTTCACGGTCTCGACCGCGGCCGCCGTGGAGTTGCCGGTCGCCAGCATCGGGTCGAGCAGGATCACGTCGCGGTCGGCGATGTCGCCCGGAAGCTTCACGTAGTACTCGACGGGCTGGAGCGTCTCCTCGTTCCGGTACAGGCCGATGAAGCCGACTCGCGCGCCCGGGACGAGGGACAGGACCGCGTCGAGCATCCCGATCCCGGCCCGCAGGATCGGACAGACGGCGACCTTCTTCCCGGAGATCCGCCGCGCGGTCATGCGCTCGAGGGGCGTCTCGATCTCGACCGCCTCGTCGGCGAGGCCCTTCGTCGCCTCGTAGGTGAGGAGGAGCGTCAGCTCGTTCACGAGCTGGCGGAACATCTGCGTCGTGGTCGTGACGTCGCGGAGGAGCCCCAGCTTGTGCTGGACGAGGGGATGCGTCACCTCGGTGACGGTTCCGAGCTCGATCTCGGTCTCGGTGCCGGTCACTCAGGCGTCCGTGAGGTAGGCCGGGTACCCGCGGAACCCGGGATAGAGCGGGCGCCGCTCGCACAGGGCCGCCGTCCGCGCGGCGAGCGCGCCCGGCTCCGCGTCGGCGGCGAGCGCGTCGACGACGATCCTCCCCACCTCGCGGAAGTCCTCGTCGTCGAAGCCGCGCATCGTCGCGGCCTGCGTGCCGACCCGCACGCCGGAGGCGATCGTCGGGGGCCGCTCGTCGAAGGGGACCGTGTTCCGGTTCGTCGTCAGGCCGACCTCGTCGAGACGCTCCTCGGCGTCCTTCCCCGACCACTCCGTCGACCGCAGGTCGAGCTGCAGCAGGTGCGTGTCGGTCCCGCCGGTCAGCAGGTCCACGCCACCGGCGAGCAGGGTCTCCGCGAGCGCGTCGGCGTTGACGCGCACCTGGTGCTGGTACGCGCGGAAGCCTTCCGTCGCGGCGATCCTGAAGCAGGTCGCCTTGGCCGCGATCACGTGCTCGAGCGGACCGCCCTGCATCCCGGGGAACACCGCGCGGTCGATCGCCTGCGCGTGCTCCTCGCGGCAGAGGACGAGCCCGGCGCGGGGGCCCGCGAGCGTCTTGTGCGTCGTGGACGTCACGACGTCGCAGTCCTCGACCGGGTTGGGGTGCAGCCCGGCGGCGACGAGGCCCGCGAAGTGGGCCATGTCGCACCAGAGGAGGGCGCCGACCTCGTCGGCCACGCGGCGGAACATCGCCGTGTCGACCGTGCGCGGGTAGGCGGAGCCGCCGCAGATGACGATCTTCGGCCGATGCTCGCGGGCGAGCGCCGTCACCTCCGCCTCGTCGACGACGCCGGTCTCGCGCGAGACGCCGTAGTGGACGATCGTGTAGAGCCGCCCGGAGAAGTTGACCTTGAGCCCGTGGGTCAGGTGCCCGCCGTGGTCGAGCCGCAGCGAGAGGACGGTGTCCCCCGGCTGGAGGAGCCCGAGGTACACGGCCATGTTCGCCTGCGCCCCCGCGTGGGGCTGGACGTTGGCGTGCTCGGCACCGAACAGCGACTTCGCGCGGTCGATCGCGAGCTGCTCGACCTCGTCGACGACCTCGCAGCCACCGTAGTACCGCCGGCCCGGGTACCCCTCCGCGTACTTGTTCGTGAGCACCGAGCCCGTCGCCTCCAGCACGGCGGGCCACGTGAAGTTCTCGGAGGCGATCAGCTCGATCTGGCCCCGCTGGCGCTCGGCCTCCCGACCGATCAGGGCCGCGATCTCGGGGTCGTGCTCCGCGAGGCCCCCGATCCGCAAGCGCTCGAGGTGGTCGGCGGCGACTGCCACGGGTCTGATGCTACTCGCAGGGAAGGCGGGAGCCGACCGGCCCGTCCGGACATGTCGACGTGCCCGGCACCAGGACACCCCGCCTGGACGGCGCAGGGCCGACACCGCCTTGTCGAGGTGCTAGCGAACCCGCGTGGCGGACTGCGTGAAGTCGAGACGGCGGTCGGAGCGGGCGCGGTCGAAGCCGAGGCCGCCGAAGATCATGTCCGTCCTGGCGTCGCGGGCGACCACGAAGTCGTTGCCCGGCCCCGCGACGACCCTGTCGCGACCCGTACCCGGTAGGAGGTAGTCGGCGCCAGGCCCCCCGACGAGGACGTCCTCACCCGCCCGCCCGACGAGCACGTCGGCCCCGCCGAGCCCGCAGATCACGTCCCGCCGCCGAGTCCCCACGAGGCGGTCGGGGCCGTTCGTGCCGACGATCGTGCAGCGGAGGAGCCGGCCGCGCTCGTCGCGCGGGCGGGCGGCCGTCCCGAAGGAGGCCGTCGCCCCGGTCGCCGTACCGACGCCGTTGACGGCGACGATGCGGAAGGTGTAGCGGGCCCCCGGCCCGAGACCCGCGATCCGGAAGGGAATGCGGCGCGTGCTCGCGTTTGCCGGAACGAGTGTCTCGGCGGTGCGAGAGACGAGCACGCCGCGCCGGGTCACCTCGACCCAGGCCCGCGTCTCGAGCCCGCTCGTGCCGATGTCCGCCGTGATCCGCGCGCGGTGGAGGGAGATCGCCGACACGGCGGCGCTGCCGACGACCGGGACGCCGGACGTGCGGAAGACCACGTCTGTACCGCGCGTCGTGCCGGCCGAGCTTCGCGCGACGAGCCGGGCGTGGTACTCCGTGCCCGCGGCGAGACCGGCGACGGGCTCCGAGACCGCGACTGCGCCGCGGCCTGCCCCGGCGCTTCGAACCACGGTCGTCATGCCGTACGACGTCGTCGGACCGAGCTCGAACCACCAGCTCGTCGACCGCCCGACCGGGTCGACGCTCCCGGTCAGGACGACCGACAGCCCGGAGGGCCGGGGCGCCCCGGTGACGACGAGCGGGCCGGCGCTCGTCGTGAAAGCCCGCGTCGCACCGGCGGTCGTGCCGGCGTCGCTTCTCGCGACGACGCGGTAGTGGTAGCGCGTCCCCGGCTGGAGGCCGGTGAGCTGCGCGTAGTGCCTGGTGGCGCGGGTCGCGAAGCCGGCGTCGATCTCCCCTGTCCGGCTTCCCAGCGCGGCCGTCGTGCCGTACTCGAACCAGGCGACCGTGCCCCTGCCCTGCGGGTCGACGGCCCCGTTGACGCGCGCGGACGAGACCGTGATCGTGTCGGCACCGCCCGTCGAGACGGACGGCGCCCGGTCGGTGCGGAACGACCGGTCGGAGCCACGCGTCGTCCCGAGGTCGCTGGAGCCGACGACGCGGAAGTGGTAGGTCACGCCCGGGCGCAGCCCACCGACGCGGAGGGAGACCGCGACGGGGCTCGCCCCCGAGCCGGCCGACCGCGTGTCGGTGCGCGCGCCGTAGCGCGTCGTCGTCCCGTACTCGATCCACCAGCCGGTCGAGCGGCCGTTCGGGTCGACGCTCCCGCCGAGGGTGGCGGACGTCGGCCCGAGCTGCGTCGCCGAACCGGTCACGACCTCCGGGGCGCCGCGCGTGG
>NZ_DASTCS010000020.1:0-50842 GCF_035710885.1 Gaiella sp.
GAGATCGTGCTCGGCGCATCGCTTCTCACGCTCTTTCTCAACCTCGGCACGGTGCTCGGGTTCTGGACGATCGTGCTCGCCCACATCATGTTCTGCATCAGCTTCGTCGTCGTGACGGTCCGGGCCCGGATGGCCGGCTTCGACCGGAACCTCGAGGAGGCCGCGATGGACCTCGGCGCGAACGAGTGGACGACCTTCTGGCGCGTGACCCTGCCGCTGATCGCGCCCGGGATCGTCGCCGGCGCGCTGATCGCGTTCGCACTCTCCGTCGACGACTTCGTGATCACGAACTTCAACGCCGGCGCCACCGTGACCTTCCCGCTCTACGTGTGGGGCGCGGCCAGGGTCGGCGTCCCGCCCCAGGTGAACGTGATCGGGACGGCGATCTTCGCCGTCGCGATCGTCCTGATGCTCGCCAACGTCCTGCTCCAGCGCCGAAAGGAGTCGCCCGCATGAGCATCACCTCCACCGCGCTCTCCCACGAAGAGCTTCAGCGCGCGGCGCGCGAGCACCTGTGGATGCACTTCACGCGCATGGGCGGCTACGCCCAGGCGGACGTGCCGATCATCGTGCGCGGCGACGGCTGTTACCTCGAGGACACGAACGGACGGCGCTACCTCGACGCGCTCGCCGGCCTCTTCTCGGTCAACCTCGGCTACTCGTACGGGGAGGAGATGGGCCAGGCGGCGCTCGAGCAGATGCGCGAGCTGCCGTTCTACACCAACTGGACGTACGCCCATCCGCGAGCGATCGAGCTCGCCGCCGAGGTGACCTCGCTCGCGCCCGGCGACCTGAACCGCGCGTTCTTCGTCTCCGGTGGCTCCGAGGCCGTGGAGTCGGCCTGGAAGCTCGCGCGCCAGTTCTACCTCGCCCGCGGCGAGAAGCGGCTGCGCTCACGGGTCGGATCCGCCCCCGAGCGGGAGCACGACGCGATCGCGGCGAACCTCCGCACGCCGCCCCGCCGCTACAAGGCGATCACGCGGCAGACCGCCTACCACGGGACGACGTTCGGCGCGCTCTCGCTGACCGGGATCCCCGCGATCCGCGTCCCGTTCGAGCCGCTCGTGCCCGAGGTGCGAAACGTCCGCAACACCAACCGCTATCGCCGGCCCGAGGGCGAGACCGAGGAGGAGTTCACCGCCGACCTGCTCGACGAGCTGGAGCGGACGATCGAGGCGATGGGGCCCGAGACCGTCTGCCTCGTGCACATGGAGCCGGTGCAGAACTCGGGCGGCGCGTTCACGGCGCCGATCGGGTACTGGAAGGGTGTCCGCGAGCTCTGCGACCGCTACGACATTCTCCTCTCGGCCGACGAGGTGATCACCGGCTTCGGGCGGATCGGCGCCTGGTTCGCCTCGGCGCGCTACGACATCCGCCCGGACATCGTCACCTGCGCCAAGGGGCTCTCGTCCTCGTACGCGGCGATCGGCGCGGTGCTCGCGACCGACCGCGTGGCGGAGCCGTTCCTCGAGGACGCGTCGATGTACACCCACGGGATCACGTTCGGCGGCCATCCCGTGCAGGCCGCGATCGCGCTCAAGAACATCGAGATCATGAAGCGAGAGCGGGTCGTCGAGCACGTCCGCGACCAGGAGAGCACGTTCCGGGCCAAGCTCGAGACGCTGCTCGACCTCGAGATCGTCGGCGACGTCCGCGGCGCAGGGTTCTTCTATGCGCTGGAGCTCGTGAAGGACGCCGGAACGAAGCAGACCTTCGACGACGACGAGTGCGAGGCGCTGCTCCGCGGGTACCTCTCGCCCGCGTTCTTCGAGGCGGGCCTCATCTGCCGCGCCGACGACCGCGGCGACCCCGTGGTGCAGATCTCGCCGCCCCTGGTGGCGACCGAGAAGGAGATGGACGAGATCGTCGGGATCCTCGGCGAGGTACTGACCGAGGCCCAGCGGCGGATGGGTCGCTAGGCGGCGCTGGGCCCCCGTCCGGGCCACCGTTGGCACCGAGGCAGGAGTAGGGTTTCCCGCACCCTGGCCCGTCCCGAGGGCGGGCACGCTGGATGCGTGTACACCGACATCGAGGAGAGACGACAGATGAGCACTGAGAACGGGACCGTCGTCGTCGCGCGCGACGTGACGCGGCGCTACGGCGAGGGCGAGACCGCCGTCGACGCGCTCCGGGGCATCTCCGTCGAGGTTCCGCGAGGGAGGCTCACGTCAGTGATGGGCCCGTCCGGGTCGGGCAAGTCGACCCTGATGCACATCCTCGCCGGGCTCGACAAGCCGACCTCCGGCTCGGTCACGATCGCCGGCAAGGAGATCACGACCCTCAAGGACTCCGACCTGACGAAGCTCAGGCGGGAGCACATCGGGTTCGTCTTCCAGTTCTTCAACCTCCTCCCGATGCTGAACGCCGAGGAGAACATCACCCTGCCGCTCGCGATCGCGGGTGAGAAGCCGGATCAGGCGTTCTTCGACGAGCTCGTCTCCTCCGTGGGCCTCAAGGACCGCCTCTCGCACCGCCCGTCCGAGCTCTCCGGCGGCCAGCAGCAGCGGGTCGCGATCGCGCGCGCACTCGTCTCCCAGCCGGACGTCGTGTTCGCCGACGAGCCGACGGGCAACCTCGACTCGCACACGGGGAACGAGATCCTGGAGCTCCTGCGCCACTCCGTCGAGCAGCTGGGCCAGACGATCGTGATGGTCACCCACGAGTCGCGTGCCGCTGCGATCGGCGACCGCGTGCTGTACCTCGCGGACGGCGTGATCGTGAAGGAGCTCTCCGGAGCGAGCCAGCACGAGATCACGGAGGCGATGGAGGAGATCTCCGCGGCTTGACCCGCTTCTCGCTCAAGAGCCTCGCCGGGCGCAAGCTCCGGTCCGCCCTCACCGCGCTCGCCATCGTGCTCGGCGTGGCGATGATCAGCGGCACCTACGTCCTCACGGACACGATCGACAAGGCGTTCTCGAGCATCTTCGACGAGTCGTACGCCGGCACGGACGTGGTCGTGAGCGGCAAGACCGCCGACATCGACATCTTCGGGGACACGCCCGACGCGCCCCCCGTCGACGCCTCGCTGCTCGAGGAGATCCGCGGCCTCGAGTCGGTCGACCTCGCGATGGGCGGGATCTACGACGAGCTGAACACGAAGATCATCGGGGACGACGGAAAGGCGGTCGACACGCAGGGCGCACCGAGCTTCGGGTTCGGGATCGACACGACGCCCGCCTACTCGGTCTTCAACCCGCTCAACCTCCTCGAGGGCCGCTGGCCCAGGACGGGCAGCGAGGTCGTGGTCGACGCCGGCACCGCCGACCGCGAGGACTTCGTCGTCGGCCAGACGATCGAGATCTCGACGCTCGAGCCGAAGCGAGACTTCGAGGTCGTCGGTATCGCACGCTACGGCGACGTCAAGTCGCTGGGCACCACGACCTTCGCGATCTTCGACGTCGCGACCGCGCAGACGCTGTTCGAGCGGCGCGGGCAGTTCGACGCGATCTCGGTGGCAGGCAAGGAAGGCACCACGCCGCAGCAGCTGATCGACGAGATCCGGCCCCTGCTCCCGGCCGACGCGCAGGTGAAGACCGGTGTCCAGGAGGCGCAGGAGGACAAGGACGACCTCAGCGAGTTCACGAACTTCATCCGCTACTTCCTCCTCGCCTTCGCCGGAATCGCGCTGTTCGTGGGGTCGTTCGTGATCTTCAACACCCTGTCGATCACGGTGGCTCAGCGGACACGCGAGTTCGCGACGCTCCGGACGCTCGGTGCGTCGCGCCGCCAGGTGCTGCGCTCGGTGCTGCTGGAGGCCTTCGTGGTCGGGCTCCTCGCGTCGGTCGTCGGCCTCTTCCTCGGGCTCGGGCTCGCGAAGGGCCTCGAGGCGCTGTTCCGGGCTCTCAACCTCGAGCTCCCGCTCGCCGACACCGTCTTCGCCACGCGCACGATCGTCGTCTCCCTGATCGTCGGCACGGTGATCACCGTCGTCGCCGGCCTGTTCCCGGCGATCCGGGCCACCCGCGTGCCGCCGATCGCCGCCGTCCGCGAGGGTGCCGAGCTGCCCCGCTCGCGGTTCTCCCGGTTCACGCCCTTCGTCGCGGTCGCCCTCATCGCGCTCGCGCTCTGCCTGCTCGGGTACGCGATGTTCGTCGACGACGTCGGCACCGCCGAGCGGCTGCTCGCGATCGCAGGCGGCGTCCTGCTCCTGTTCGTCGGGGTCGCGATGATCTCGTCGAAGCTCGTGCGGCCGCTCGCCGCCGTCGTCGGCCTGCCCGCCCGCTGGGTCGGCGGCGCCGCGGGAGGGCTCGCGCGACGCAACTCGATCCGCAACCCGGGACGCACGGCGGCGACCGCTGCGGCGCTGATGATCGGCGTCGCCCTCGTGGCCTTCGTCGCCACGCTCGCCAACGGGATGAAGGCCTCGAACCGCAAGGCGATCGAGGATCAGATCACAGCGAACTTCATCATCACCTCGCAGGACGGGTACACGCCGTTCGTGGCGGCGGCGGGTGACGCGGCGGCCGACGCGTCCTCGGCGGAGACCGTCACACACGTCCGCTCCGAGGTGGCGGAGATCGCAGGTCACGGCGGCTACCTCACGGGGATCGACCCCGAGCTGATCACGAGCGGGTACTCGTTCGACTGGACGGAGGGCTCGGACGCGACCCTCGCGGAGATGGGCGAGAACGGGATGATCGTCGACGAGAACTTCGCCGAGGACCACGACCTCGCCGTCGGGCAGCAGGTGACCGTCCGAACGGGCGAGACCACCTCCATGCAGGCGGTGGTCAAGGGCATCTACGAGCCGCCGCCCTTCTACCCGCTGCTCGGGAACGCGAGCATCACGATCGCGGCGTTCGACGACCTGATCGAGCGCCCGCGCAACCAGTACACGTTCGTCAACGTGGCGGGCGGGCCGAGCGAGGCGAGTCGCGCCCAGCTCGAGCAGGCGACCGACGGGTACCCCGACGCGAGGGTGCAGACGCGCGAGGAGTGGATCGACAAGGAGGACCGCGAGTTCGACCAGTTCCTGACGATGCTCTACGTCCTGCTGGCGCTGTCGGTGATCATCAGCCTGTTCGGGATGGTCAACACGCTCGTGCTCTCCGTGTTCGAGCGGACGCGCGAGGTGGGGATGCTGCGGGCCGTCGGCATGACGCGCCGCCAGACCCGGCGGATGATCCGTCACGAGAGCGTGATCACCGCGCTGATCGGCGCGGCCCTCGGGCTCCCGCTCGGGATCTTCCTCGCCGTGCTCGTGACCCGGGCGCTCGGCGAGTTCGACATCCGCTTCGAGGTGCCCACCGGCCAGCTCGTCTTCCTCGTCGTGCTCTCGGTGATCGTCGGCCTGCTCGCGGCGATCACGCCCGCCCGCCGTGCGGCCAGGCTGAACCCGCTCGAAGCACTCCACTACGAATGACGTGGGGGAAACCATGTTTCCCCCACGAGCCCCCTTCTCCAGCGGCCGGCAGCGCCGAGCCATTGTCGGGCCTCCCGGCCTGCGCAGCCGGCCTCCGGCCGCCACACTCGCGAGCCCGAGATGCGCTGGACCACGACGTCCACAAGGCTGATGGGTAGATGACACGCTTTGCGATCAAGGGCCTCTTCACGCGGAAGCTCCGCACCGCGCTGACGGCCCTCGCGATCGTCCTCGGCGTCGCGATGATCAGCGGCACGTACGTCCTCACGGACTCGATCGACAGCGCGTTCGACCAGATCTTCACGGACGTCCGCGAGGGCTCGAACGTCGTCATCACCGGCAAGTCGGCGTTCGACCTGTCCGAGGGCAGCGGCGTCTCCGAGCCGACGCTCGACGAGTCGCTGGTGGAGGAGGTGCGGCAGCTGCCGGGCGTCGCCCAGGCCGAGGGCGGCGTGAACAGCGACTCGACGTCGCTGATCGGCAAGGACGGCAAGGCGATCGTCTACGGCGGGGCGCCCAACCTGGGCTTCTCGATCGAGGAGGGCGACTCTCCTTTCAACCCGCTCCGGCTCGTTGCCGGCTCCTGGCCGGGATCGGACGAGATCGTGATCGACTCCGGCGTCGCGGACAAGGAGGACTTCGCGATCGGAGACGAGATCGGCGTGCAGGTGGAGGGCCCGGTCGAGCGGCTCCGGATCTCCGGGATCGTGGAGTTCGGCACCGATCTCTCGATCGGAGGCGCCACCCTCGCCGGCTTCGATCTCGCGACCGCGCAGCGGCTGTTCCAGAAGGAAGGGCGCCTCGACGAGATCGCCGTGGCCTCGAGGCCGGGCGTGAGCGACCAGGAGCTCCTCGCACAGGTTCGCGAGATCCTGCCTCCCAACGCGCAGGCGCTCTCCGGCCAGCAGCAGGCCACCGAGGACGCGGCCGAGACGAACGAGTTCATCTCCTTCCTCCGTGGGTTCCTGCTCGCGTTCGCAGGGATCGCGCTCTTCGTCGGCTCCTTCGTGATTGCGAACTCGCTCGCGATCACGATTGCGCAGCGCATCCGCGAGTTCGCGACCCTGCGCACCCTCGGAGCGTCGCGCCGCCAGGTGCTCGTCTCCGTGATCATCGAGGCGCTGATCGTGGGGATCGTCGCATCGGTCGTGGGGCTCCTTCTCGGCCTCGCGCTCGCCTCGGGTCTGTTCTGGCTGTTCGACGCCGTCGGCTTCACGCTCCCCAACACCGGGCTCACACTCGAGCCGCGCACGGTGGTCGTCGCGTTGCTCGTCGGCATCCTCGTCACGCTCCTCGCGAGCCTGCGGCCGGCGCTGCGTGCGACGCGCGTGCCGCCGATCGCGGCGGTGCGCGAAGGCGCCACCCTGCCGCCGGGACGCTTCGCGCGGCTGCGCTCGGTCGGTGCGGCGCTGACTGCGGTCCTCGGGTTCGCGGCGCTCCTGTACGGCCTCTTCGGCAACGACCTGGGGACGACGCAGGTGCTGATCTGGATGGGCCTCGGGGCGCTCCTCATCTTCCTCGGCGTCGCGCTCTTCTCCTCGCGCCTCGTCCGGCCTCTGGCGCACGTGCTCGGCTGGCCGGCGACGAGGATCGGCGGCGCCGCCGGGCTCCTCGCGCGGGACAACGCGCAACGCAACCCGCAGCGCACGGCTTCGACCGCCGCCGCGCTGATGATCGGCCTGGCGCTCGTCACCCTCGTGGCGACGCTCGCCGCCGGGATCGTCAACTCCTTCAGGGACGCGGTCAACGACCTGTTCACGGGCGACTACGCGATCACGGCGCAGAACAACTTCTCGCCGATCCCGACTGCCGCCGCGGAGGCCGCGGCGCGCGTCCCCGGCGTCACATCGGTGGGGAACGTGCGCACCGGGGAGACGCGAGTCTTCGGCGAGACCCAGTTCACGACCGCGGTCGACCCCGGCATGAAGGACGTCATCTCGATGGACTGGGTCGAAGGCTCACCGGAGGTGCTGGCGACGCTCGGCGACGACGGCGCCTTCACCGACGACGGCTTCGCGAAGGACCACGACCTGCGTCTCGGATCGCCCGTACGGGTCACCTTCCCCAGCGGCGAGACACGGACGTTCATGATCCGGGGCATCTTCGACCCGCCGAGCGGAGGGTCTCCGTTCGGCCCGGTCACGCTCTCCGCGGAGGCCTGGGACGCGGAGGTGCCCCGGCCGAAGAACCTCTACTCGTTCGTGAAGATGACGGGCGGAGCGACCGACGCGAACCAGGCGAAGCTCGACGAGGCGCTCGCCGACTTCCCGAACGCCAAGGCGCAGGATCGCGAGACCTTCATCGACAACCAGATCGGTGCGCTCAGCTCGATCCTCAACATCCTCTACGTGCTGCTGGCGCTCTCGATCGTCGTGAGCCTGTTCGGGATCATCAACACGCTCGTCCTCACCGTCTTCGAGCGGACGCGGGAGATCGGGATGCTGCGCGCGATCGGGATGACCCGCCGCCAGGTCCGCCGGATGATCCGCCACGAGAGCGTGATCACGGCCCTGATCGGCGCGGCGCTCGGGATCATCCTCGGGATCGTGCTGGCCGCGCTGCTGATCGCGCGCGTCGACTTCATCGAGTTCACGTTCCCCACCACGCAGGTCGTAATCTTCGCCGTCGCCGCGATCGTCGTGGGGATCCTCGCGGCGATCTTCCCGGCACGTCGCGCGTCCAAGCTCAACCCGCTCGAGGCGCTGCACTACGAGTAGCGTGCGGCGCGCCCGCTGTTCGTAGGGAAAAAGGGGTCGCCTACGTGCGGGACCTGCGCGCGACGCCGTCGAGCTCCGCCGCCTCCGCGACCGCTGCAGCGACGACCGGTGAGACGTCGCGGTTGAACACGCTGGGGACGACGTATTCGGCGCCCAGCTCCTCGGCCGGGATGACGCCTGCGAGGGCGCTCGATGCCGCCAGCTTCATGCGGTCGGTGATCGTGGACGCGCGCACGTCGAGCGCGCCCCGGAAGAGCCCCGGGAAGACCAGCACGTTGTTGATCTGGTTCGGGTAGTCCGAGCGGCCCGTGGCCACGACGGCGACCTTGCCCGGCGGCAGGTCCTCGGGGGCGATCTCGGGCATCGGATTGGCGAGCGCGAAGACGATCGCGTCGTCCGCCATGCGGGCGACGCCCTTCTCGGAGATCGCGCCGGGAACCGAGAGCCCGAGGAAGACGTCGGCGCCTGCGAGCAGCTCGTCCGCGGTGCCCTGCTCGCCGTCGGGGTTCGTCCGCTCGGCGTAGGCCGCCTTCGCGGCCGACAGCCCAGCGCGCCCGCGGCAGACGGCACCGCCCTCGTCGCACCCGATCACGGTGCGCGCCCCGGCCGCGAGCAGGATGTCGGTCACCGCGATCCCTGCGGCACCGACCCCGGTCGTGACGATCCGGACGTCCGCGAGCTCCTTGCCGACGACGCGCAGGGCGTTGAGGAGCGCCGCCAGCACCACGATCGCGGTGCCGTGCTGGTCGTCGTGGAACACGGGCACGTCGAGCTCCTCCCGCAGCCGGCGCTCGATCTCGAAGCAGCGTGGCGAGGAGATGTCCTCCAGGTTGATGCCGCCGAAGCCCGGTGCGATCGCCTTCACGGCGGCGACGATCTCGTCGGTCTCGGTCGTCGCGAGGCAGATCGGCCACGCGTCGACGCCGCCGAACTCCTTGAACAGGGCCGCCTTGCCCTCCATCACCGGCAGCGCGGCCGCGGGCCCGATGTCGCCGAGCCCGAGGACCGCGGTACCGTCGGTCACGACCGCGACGGTGTTCTGCTTCGTCGTCAGCGTCCAGGCAGCGCTCGGGTCGTCGGCGATCGCGGCGCAGATGCGGGCGACGCCGGGCGTGTAGGCCATCGACAGGTCGTCGCGCGTGCGGATCGGGCTCTTGGCGCGCATCTCGATCTTGCCGCCGAGGTGGAGCAGGAAGGTGCGGTCGGAGACGCGCTCGACCTCGACGCCGTGCAGGCTCCGGACGGCGTCCGCGATGCGATGGAGGTGGTCGGCGTCGGCCGCCTCGACGGTGACGTCCCGCACCTTGAACCCGGGCTCGACGCGGACGATGTCGATCGCCCCGAGCAGGCCGCCCGCCTCGCCGATCGCCTGTGCGAGACGCGCGAAGGAGCCGGGCGTATCCGGGAGGTGCACCCGGAGGGTGGCGCTGAACGACGGAGAGAGGTGCGGAGAGCTCACGCGCCCACCACCCCTTCGGCCGCTAGGGCCGCGATCTCGTCCTCACCGTAGCCGGCCTCGCGGAGCACCTCGGCCGAGTGCTCGCCGACGCCCGGGGGGGCGCTCGGATAGGCCGGCCGCTCACGGTCGAACGACAGCGGGAGGGCGGGGAGCGTGAGGTCGGGGATCCGGGGGTGGGGGACGGGCTGGAGGATCCCCAGGGCCGTCGTCTGCTCGGACTGCGCCACGTCCCGAACGTCTGCGACCGGGGCGACCGGCACCCCGGCCCCGGTCAGCAGGCGTTGCCACGTCTCCGTGTCGCGCTCGCGGAGGCGCTCGACGAGCAGCGCGGCGAGCTCGTCGCGGTTGCGGACACGGTCGGGGTTCGTGCGGAACCGCGCGTCGTCGGCGAGCCCGGGTATGCCCAGCACGCCGCAGATCGCACGGAACAGGCGGTCGTTCCCGCCGCCGATCATCAACGCGCCGTCGCGGGTGGGGAGCACCTCGTACGGTGCGACCATCGGGAAGCGCGTCCCCTCACCTGACGGGATCGTGCCGTCGGCGAGGTAGCCGGCGAGGTGGTAGCCGATGTAGCCGATCGCGGTCTCGTACAGCGACACGTCCACGACGCAGCCTTCGCCCGTGCGCTCCCGCTCGAGCAGCGCGGCGAGCACGCCGAGCGCTCCCCACGTGCCGGTTCCCTGGTCGATCAGCGAGGCGCCGACCCGGACGCCCGGCCGCCCCGGCTCGCCGGTGAGCGAGATCAGCCCTCCCGCGGCCTGCATCAGCGCGTCGTACCCCGGCTCCCGCGAGAGCGGCCCCGTGTGGCCGTAGGCGCCGAAGGAGCAGTAGACCAAGCGTGGGTTGCGGGCGCGCAGCGCCTCGGCGCCGAGCCCGAGCTCCTCAGCGAGCCCCGGCCGGAGGCTCTGGAGGAACACGTCGGCGCCGTCGGCGAGCCGGAGCAGCGCCTCGGCGCCCCGCGGGTCGCGCAGCGAGAGCGCAAGCGACCGCTTGCCGGCGTTGGCGGAGAGGAAGATCGTGCCCTCGCCGTCCCAGAACGGCGGGCCCCAGGCGCGGCCGTCGTCGCCGGTATCCGGTCGCTCGACCTTCACGACGTCCGCGCCGAGAGCCGCCAGGATCTGCGCGCAGTACGGGCCCGCGATCGACGTCGTCACGTCGAGCACGCGCATTCCCCGAAGCGGCAGGCGGGTCACGCCGCGCATCATCGCTGCGCCTGCCGGCAGCCGTGGCGGGAGGCGTCTCTGCGAGGATGGCCGCGTGGCGCTCCTCGCGTTCCTCCCCGACCTCCTCGCCGTGTTCGACCAGTTCGAGGAATGGGTGACGAGCGACTGGGCCTACCTCGCGATCTTCGCGGTGGCGGCGATCGACGCGTTCTTCCCGGTGGTGCCCAGCGAGACGGTCGTGATCAGCGCCGGCGTGCTGGCGGGCTCCGGCGACCTGAGCCTGCCGCTCGTGATCCTCTGCGCCTCGACGGGTGCGATCCTCGGCGACAACATCTCCTACGGGCTCGGCACCTGGCTCGGCGAGCACACGGTCAAACGCGTCTTCACGGGGGACAGGAGCCACCGGGGCTTCGAGTGGGCCGAGCGCCAGCTCGCCGAGCGCGGGACGTACCTCATCATCGTGGCCCGCTTCATCCCCGGGGGGAGGACGGCGGTGACCTTCTCGGCCGGGTACGTCCACTCGTTCCCCTACCGCAAGTTCCTGATGGCGGACGTCCTTGCGGGGTTCATCTGGGGGACGTACGCGGCGTGCCTCGGGTACTTCGGCGGCAAGACGTTCGAGGACCAGCCGTGGAAGGGGCTGATCCTCGCCTTCGTGGTGGCCGCGGCGGTCGCCGGAGCCGTCGAGCTCGTCCGCCACCGCAGGCAGCGGCGGCGCGAGGGGACCGCCGAGACGGCCCCCGCCGACGCCGATTCGCCCTAGGTGCCGACGGTGCCGGCTGTCCCGAGCCCGAGCTCGCGCCGCGCCCGGCTGAAGTACCAGGCGCCCGTGAGCAGGATCACCAGAGCGAGGAAGCCGTGCAGGCCGTTGATCCAGCCGCCTTCCTCCTCCGTGTCGCCGAGGAACGCGAGCTGTGCGACGGACAGGATCAGGAATGCGACCGCGAGCCCGACCGCGTTCCAGTTGCCCCACCACGCCCAGATCGCGCCGATCACGATCAGCAGCTCGCCGACGTGGACGAGCATCGAGAAGCCGCCGTGCGCGTCGAGCGCGCCTTCGCCTGCGCCGCGCACGTATGCGGCGATCGTGAAGGCCTGGATCAACACGCCGACGACCGTGATCGCGCCACCGGCCAGCACCACCCACAACGGTGTTCGTCTCATGCGGGCGAACATACGACACCGGTCGGCCGGAGGGAGGACGTGTGGGTCGCGACCTCGCGCTCGGGGTAAGAACGCGTCGTGAACCGCCTCGCCGACGCATCGAGCCCGTATCTCCTGCAGCACGCGGGCAACCCGGTCGACTGGTTCCCCTGGGGGGAAGAGGCCGCCGCCCGGGCGCGCGAGCGAGATCTCCCGCTGCTCGTCTCGGTGGGCTACAGCTCGTGCCACTGGTGCCACGTGATGGAGCACGAGTCGTTCTCCGACCCCGCGACCGCGGCCCTGATGAACGAGCGCTTCGTCAACGTCAAGGTCGACCGTGAGGAGCGGCCCGACGTCGACGCGCTCACGATGGAGGCCTGCGTGACGATGACCGGCCAGGGAGGGTGGCCGACGACCGTCTTCATGACCCCCGACGGGAGGCCGTTCTATGCGGGCACGTACTTCCCGCCGGAGCCACGACACGGGCTTCCGGGGTTCCGGCAGCTGTTACAGGCGATCTCGGAGACCTGGCACGAGCGTCGCGACGACCTCGAGGCGCAGTCGTCCCGGCTCGCGTCCGCCCTCGGGGGCGCCGCGAGGCTCGAGGCCACCGACGCGGAGCTCTCACCCGCGCTGCTCGACGCGGCCGAGCGCGCCCTCGCGCGCGACTACGAGCCCGCGTTCGGCGGCTTCGGGACCGCGCCGAAGTTCCCGCCCTCGTCGGCGATCGAGCTCCTCCTCCGCCGCGGCTCCCCGGAGGCGCTGGGGATGGTGCGGCGCACGCTCGACGGGATGGCGGCCGGCGGCCTCTACGACGTCGTGGGCGGCGGCTTCCACCGGTACTCGGTCGACGCCCGCTGGGTCGTCCCGCACTTCGAGAAGATGCTCTACGACAACGCGCTCCTCACCGCGGCGTACCTCCACGCCTGGGTCGTGACGGGCGGGAAGCGATACCGCGCCGTCGTCGAGGAGACCGTTGCCTACCTCCTCCGGGAGATGCTGCTCGAAAGCGGCGGCCTCGCGTCGGCGCAGGATGCGGACACGGACGGAGTCGAAGGGCTCACCTACACCTGGACGCGGTCCGAGTGGGAGGCGCTCGGGCTCGACGGCTCGCTCCTGGAGCCGTTCGAGCACGGACGCGAGATCGTGCGCGGCGAGCTCGACGCCGACACGAAGGCCCGCCTGCTGACGGTCCGCGCAGAGCGGCCGCAGCCGTTCCGGGACGACAAGGCGATCGCCTCCTGGAACGGCCTCACGCTGGCGGCTCTCGCGGAAGCGGCCCGGCGGCTCGACCGCGCTGACTGGCTCTCGGCGGCCGTGGCGCTCGGCGAGTTCCTGCTCGGCCCTCTCCGCGGAGACGACGGGCGCGTCCTCAGGAGCATCCGGGCGGGGAAGGTCAGCGGGGGCGGCTTCCTCGACGACCACGCCAACGTCGCGCACGGGCTGCTCGAGCTCCACCTCGCCACCGGCGACGTCCGCTGGCTGCTCGAGGCCCGGCGGATCGTGGACGTCGCCGTCGATCTGTTCGCCGACGACGAGCGGGGAGGGTTCTTCCTCGCCGCGCGGGACGGGGAGGTGCTCGCCGCGCGCTCCAAGGACCTCGACGACGAGCCGATCCCGTCCGGGAACTCGATGATGGCGTCGCTGCTCGTCCGCCTCGGCCGGATCTGGGGCGACGACGCGCTGGTCGAGCGCGGCGAGGGCGTCTTCCGCCTCCTCGCCCCGGCGATGGAGCGTGTCCCACGCGCCTTCTCCTGGGCACTCTGCGCGCTCCACCTCCACCTGTCCCCGCCGCGCGAGGTCGCGATCGTCGGGGACGTCCGCTCCGAGGTCTCCCGGGCCGCGCTCCGGACGTTCGCGCCCGAGACGGTCGTGGCCGTCGGACCCTCCGAGGACGTCCCTCTGCTCGCCGGCAAGGGGCTCGTCGACGGGGCGCCTGCCGTCTACGTGTGCGAGCGCTTCGCATGCCGCGCGCCCATGACGCGGCCGGACGAGCTCGATCGCTAGATTCTCCCGAATGGCGATCACGGAGATCACGGGGGCGGAAGAGGTCGCGTGGGACCTCACCGACCTCTACGAGGCGATCGACGATCCACGCATCGACGCGGACGTCGCACAGGCCGAGGCCGACTCCGCCGCGTTCCGCGAGCGCTACCACGGGAGGGTTGCCGGGCTCGATGCAGCGAGCCTCGCGGAGGCCGTCGCAGAGCACGAGCGGATCGAGTCGAGGGTCGTCCGCCCGCTGACCTACGCGCACCTCGTCTTCGCGGCCAACATGGCGGAGCCCGCGCACGGGGCGCTCGTCGCGCGGCTGGGCGAGAAGGCCGCGGCGCTCGAGACGCAGCTCCTCTTCTTCGCGCTCGAGTGGGCGGGCGCCCCGGACGACGTCGCCGAGGCGCTGCTCGTCGATCCCGCGCTCGACGACTGGCGCCATCACCTGCAGTCGCTGCGCAAGTTCCGCCCGTACCTCCTGTCCGAGCCGGAGGAGCGGATCGTCACCGAGAAGACCGTCTCCGGCGTGTCGGCGTGGTCGCGCCTCTACGAGGAGCTGCTCGGCGCGCTCCGTGTCCAGCTCGACGGCGAGGAGCTGTCGCTGGAGACGGCGATGGCACGGCTCTACGACGCCGACCGGGACGTCCGTCGTGCGGCCGCCGAGGCGGTCACCGACGCGCTCGGCCCCGGGCTTCGCACGCGGACGTTCGTCTTCAACACGATCCTGCAGGACAAGTCGATCGA
The DNA here is from genome assembly GCF_035710885.1 of Gaiella sp. Taxonomy (GTDB): domain Bacteria; phylum Actinomycetota; class Thermoleophilia; order Gaiellales; family Gaiellaceae; genus Gaiella. Next base: position 14,581 of record NZ_DASTCS010000020.1, read on the forward strand.
CGACCGGCTCCGCGGCTACCCGACCTGGATCTCCTCGCGCAACCTCGCGAACGAGACGACCGACGAGGCCGTCGAGGCGCTCGTCGAGGCCACGACGTCGCGCTACGACGTGGCGCAGCGGTACTACCGCCTCAAGGCGAAGCTCCTGGGGCTCGACCGGCTCGACCACTACGACCGCTTCGCGCCGGTCTCGACCGACACGGTCAAGGTCTCCTGGGACGAGGCGCGGCGGATCGTCGTCGACGCGTACACCCAGTTCTCCGGGGAGGCGGGCGGCATCGTCGCGCAGTTCTTCGACGACCAGTGGATCGACGGGCCCGTGCGACCCGACAAGCGGACGGGCGCGTTCTGCGCCACCACCGTCCCGGGCGTGCACCCCTTCGTGCTGATGAACTACACGGGCGACCGGCGCTCGGTCCTCACCCTCGCCCACGAGCTCGGCCACGGGCTCCACGGCGTCCTCGCGCAGCCCCTCGGCCTGTTCAACTCCTCGACGCCGCTGACGACCGCCGAGACGGCCTCGGTCTTCGGCGAGGCGCTCACGTTCGACGTGCTCCTGGCCGAAGAGGACGATCCGCGGCGCCGCCTCGACCTCCTCACCGGCCGCATCGAGGACGCGATCGCCACGACGTTCAGGCAGATCGCGATGAACCGCTTCGAGCATGCGGTGCACACGGAGCGGAGGGAGCACGGAGAGATCTCGTCGGAGCGCATCGGCGAGCTCTGGCTCGGGGCCCAGAACGCCCTCTTCGGCGACTCCGTCTCGACCGAGGGGTATACGCCGTGGTGGAGCTACATCCCGCACTTCACCGGGACGCCCGGCTACGTCTACGCGTACGCCTACGGCTACCTCTTCTCGCTGGCGATCTACCGGCGGTACGTCAAGGAGGGCGAGTCGATGATCGAGCCCTACCTCGACCTGCTGCGCGCCGGCGGGTCCCGCTCGCCGGAGGAGCTGGCGCAGCTCGTCGGGCTCGATCTCACCGATCCCGCGATCTGGGCGAGCGGGATCGACGCCCTGTCCGAGGAGATGGACGAGGCCGAGCGCCTCGCCGTGGAGATCGGCCTCACCTAACCAGGCGACCCCGCCGGGCGTCTGAGTATTGGCAAACACGCTGCGGCGGGGGTAGGCTCGCCGCCATCGCACCACCACCAAAAGGAGTTCGAATGAGGAAGGTCGTGCTCTTGGCGGCGGCGCTCGTCGTCGTGCTCGGAACCATGGCGTCGAGCGCGACGTCGGCGTCGAGCGAGAACGGGATCACCGCCCGAACGATCACCATCGGCGGAACGTTCCCGCTCACCGGCCGTGCATCCGTCTACGCCCCGATTCCGGCCGCGATGAAGGCGTACTTCTCGTACATCAACTCGCGCAAGGGCCCCGACGGACGGCGTGGCGTCTTCGGCCGTCAGATCGTCTTCAAGATCTACGACGACGGCTACAACCCCGCAAACACCGTCCAGCAGACCAGGAAGCTCGTCGAGGAGGACAAGGTCTTCGCGGTCGTCGGCTCGCTGGGGACGGAGCACAACGAGGCGATCCGGCCATACCTCAACCAGGGCAAGGTCCCGCAGCTTCTGAACGCTACCGGCGCCTCGACGTGGGCGCGTGACGCGAAGCAGTACCCCTGGACGGGCGGCTGGCAGCCCGACTACGAGTGGGAGGGACGGATCTACGGCACGGCGATCGCGCGCAACAGCCCCAACGCGAAGATCGCGGTGCTGTACCAAAACGACAGCTTCGGCGCGGACAACCTCCGGGGATTCCGGGCGGGGCTCGGCGCCAAGGCCTCCAACATCGTCGGCCTCGAGTCGTACGAGCTCGGCGCCGTGGACGTTCGCCAGCAGATGGCAAAGCTCCGCGCGACCGGTGCCACGATCCTCGTGATCTTCGCGATCCCGACGTACGCGATCCCCGCGTACCCGATCGCGAACGCGCTGCGGTGGTCGCCGGCCGTGATCTACACGTCCTCGGTCGCGGCGACCGACACCTTCCTGACGCTCTCGAGGAGCTCGGGCGGTGGCGACCTCGTGGACAAGACGTTCACCGTCCAGTACCTGAAGGACCCCGCGAGCCCGACCTGGGACAACGACGCGGCGATGAAGCTGTACAAGCAGGTGATGGCGAAGTACCGACCCGGCGGTCGCGTGACGGACGGGCTCAACTACTACGGTGTCGCCGTCGCGCACGCATTCGTGCAGCTGATGTACAAGGCCGGCCGGAACCCGACGCGGGCCGCGCTGATGCGCGCGTTCCGCAACTGGGACGAGACGAACCCGTTCCTGCTGCCCGGCAATCGGCAGCGCACGTCGGGCAACGACCAGCAAGCGGTCGCGTGCGAGCGCATCGTCAAGTTCACGAACGGCACGTTCACGACCGTCTCGAAGCTGAAGTGCCCGGGGGCGGCCGCGTAGGCAACCCGGCGTCCGACCCGAGTCGGAAGCTGAAGAAAATACGAGGGGCGGGAGCGATCCCGCCCCTCGCTCATTCCATGAGCTCGTGCGGTCGGTACTGCAGCCAGTACTGCTCCATCTGCGTGAGGCGAGTGGAGCGGTGGACCAGGTCACCGGGGGCGACGTTGACCGCGCGGACGACCCACTCGTCGCCGACGTCGAGGACGTTGAGGCAGCCCGGCGCCTGCTCGAAGCGGCCGAGGAACATGCGCTCGCCGGTGAGCGCGTAGGAGAGGATCGCCCGGTTCACGGCTCCGTGTGCGACGACGAGGGCCGTGTCCCACGTCTCGTCCTCCACGAGGCGCTCCAGCGCCGGGAGCACGCGGTCGAAGAGCTCGCCGATCGTCTCGCCTCCGATGAAGCGCTTGTCGTTGGGGACGACCCCACGGAACGCGTGGACGAACGCCTCTTCCAGCTCGGCGGGCGGGATCGAGGAGAACCTCGCGCCCATGATCTCGCGCAGGTCCGGCCAGGTCTCGACCTCGTGCCCGGGTGCGACGAGCGCGGCCGTCTCGGCCGTCCGGGGCAGGCCGCTCGAGAGCACGCGGTCGATTCGCTCCTCCTGGAGCAGCTCGCGGGTGGCCTCGGCCTGCTCACGCCCCTCGTCCGTCAGCGGCACGTCGTCGGGCGCGACCGGGCGGCCGTCGTCGTCGAAGTACGCCACCGCTCCGTGGCGCATCAGGTAGAGCCGCCGTCTCACCTCTTGCGCGCGATCCTCACGCCCGGACGATAGCCCTGCCGTTCAGGCGGTGCGGCGTCGCAGCGTCGCTGCGCCCAGTGCGAGCGCGAGCACGATCGCGGCCAGCACGATCGCGAGGTCCGCGACGATCCGGCCCGAGACGTCGGGCTCGACGGTGATCCGCTGCATCGCGTCCACCGCGTACGAGAGCGGCAGCACGGCGGAGATCGCCTCGAGCCAGCCGGCCATCTCGTTGCGCGGGACGAGCAGCCCGCAGAGCAGGAACTGGGGCAGCACGATCGCGGGCATGAACTGGACGGCCTGGAACTCGGTGCGCGCGAAGGCGCTCACGAACAGGCCGAGGGCGCAGCCGAGCACGGCGTCGACGACTGCGACGAGGACGAGCAGCCACGCGGGCCCCGCGACGTCGAGATCGAGCAGCCACAGCATCAGCCCCGAGGCGAGCAGCGCCTGCACGACGGCGACGAGGCCGAAGGCGAGCAGGTAGCCGAGCAGCAGATCCAGCTTGCCGAGCGGCATCGAGAGCAGGCGTTCGAGCGTGCCCGACGTCCGCTCCCGGAGCGTCGTCACGGAGGTGACGAGGAACATGACGACGAACGGGAAGAGCGCGAGCAGCGCCGGCCCGATGCGGTCGAACGTCCCCGGCTGCCCGTCGAACACGAGGTCGAGCAGCCAGAGGAGCACCATCGGGACGACCAGCAACATCGCGATCGTGCGTGGATCGCGGCGGAGCTGCGTCAGGACGCGGCGGGTCGTCGCGAGCGTCCTCGCGGGGCTCACGGGGTCACGGCCGCCTGGTCGGCGCCCCGGACGAGCGCGAGGAACGCCTTTTCGGTGTCGGCCGCTCCCGTGCGCGCGAGGAGTGCCTCGGGTGTCTCCTGCGCCAGCACGGCGCCGTCCCGCATCAGGACGAGCTCGTCGCAGCGCGCGGCCTCGTCCATCACGTGGCTCGAGACCAGCAACGTCCGGCCACCCTCGGCGAGCCGGTGGAAGTGGTCCCAGAGCTCCCCGCGAAGGACGGGGTCGAGCCCGACGGTGGGCTCGTCGAGCACGATCAGCTCCGGAGCGCCGAGGAGAGCGACCGCCAGCGAGGCGCGTGACCGCTGCCCGCCCGAGAGGCGGTCGACGACCTCGTCGGCGTGGGATTCGAGCCCCACCTCGCTCACCACCCGCGCGACGTCGCCCGACGGGGCGCCGAGCACAGCGGCGAAGTACCGGAGGTTCTCCCGGACGCTGAGGTCGTCGTAGACCGACGCGGCCTGGGTCGCGTAGGCAACGCGCGAGCGCAGGCCGGCCGAGCCGGCCGGGAGTCCGAGCACGCGGACGGAGCCCCCGGCGACGACCTGGACGCCGACGATCGAGCGCAGCAGCGTCGTCTTGCCGCAGCCCGACGGCCCTAGGAGGCCGGTCACCATCCGGGCGGGCACGCGCAGCGAGAGCCCGTCCAGGACGGCGCGCTCGCCGCGGATGACGCGCAACGCCTCGATCTCGACCGCGTGGGCGGTCACACGAGGTCGGCGAGGAGCCGAAGTGCCTCCGGCTGGCGCGCCTGCAGCACGAGGGTCGTCACGCCGCACTCGCTGAAGGCCGCCACCCGGTCGGCGATCCGCTCGCGGTCGCCGACGAGCGCGACCTCGTCCACGAGCGCGTCGGGGACGGAGGCGATCGCCTCGTTCTTCTTCCCGGCGAGGTAGAGATCCTGGATCGTCGCGGCGGCCTCGGCGTAGCCGTACCGCTCGGCGAGGCGTGTGTAGAAGTTCTGCCCCTTCGCGCCCATCCCGCCGACGTACAGCGCGAGCAGCGGCTTGAGGAAGTCTCGCGCCGCCTGGACGTCGTCGGTCACGACGACCGGCACGTGCGCGGCCAGGTCCCAGCCGTCCGGACGGCCGCCCCGACGTGCGAACCCCTCGGCGAGCATCGGCTCGTGCGTCTCGCCGAACCGCTCGGGCGAGAAGAAGATCGGCAGCCAGCCGTCCGCGATCTCCGCCGCCAGCGCGACGTTCTTGGGGCCGATCGCCGCGAGGTAGATCGGCACGTCGGCGCGCGGGGGGTGCACGATCAGCTTGAGCGGCTTGCCGAGCCCTGTCGCGCCGGGGCCGGAGTAGGGGATGTCGTAGTGCTCGCCATGGTGCTCCAGCGGCTCCTCCCGCCGGAGGATCGTGCGCACGATCTGGAGGTACTCGCGCGTGCGCGTGAGCGGCTTCCCCCAGGCCTGCCCGTGCCAGCCCTCCGCTACCTGGGGGCCGCTGGTCCCGAGACCGAGGAGCACCCGCCCGCCGGAGAGGAGGTCGAGCGTGGCGACGGTCGCAGCGGTCGTCGCCGGCGTCCGCGCCGGCATCTGCATGATCGCGGTGCCGAGCCTGAGCTCCCTCGTGCGCCCTCCGATCCAGGCGAGCGGCGAGACCGCGTCCGAGCCGTACGCCTCCGAGGTCCACACCGAGTGGAATCCGCACCGCTCCGCCTCCTCCGCGAGGCCGACCCAGAAGCCCGGATCGTCGTATCCCAGTTGCAGGCCGAGGCGCATCTGCAGGATCCTAGTCCCATGACCGAGACCCTCTTCCCCGCGGAGTACCTCGAGGCGCGTGCCCGCTACCGCGCGTTCATGGAGCAGCACGTCTACCCGAACGAGGCCGCGATCGGACGCGAGGACGACGCGGCGATGGCGCTGCTCGAGGATCTGCGCGCCCGTGCCCGCGACGAGGGCCTGTGGGCGCCCCACGTCCCGTCGGAGGCCGGCGGCACCGGTCTCGGGTTCCTCTACTACGCCTGCCTCAACGAGGAGATCGGGCGGTCGACGTACGCGCAGCTCGTGTTCGGCTGCCAGGCGCCGGACGCGGGAAACGCCGAGATCCTCCACCTGTTCGGCACGGGCGAGCAGAAGGAGCGCTTCCTGCGCCCGCTCGTCGCGGGCGAGGTGCGGTCGTTCTTCTCGATGACCGAGCCCGAGGTCTCCGGCTCGGACCCGACGCTGCTCAGGACGCGGGCGACGCGCGACGGCGACGAGTGGGTGATCGACGGGCACAAGTGGTTCTCCAGCGGGGCGGACGGGGCCGCCTTCGCGATCGTGTTCGCGATCTCGGACCCCGAGGCCGAGCCGCATCGGCGGGGGTCGATGATCCTCGTGCCCGTCGACACGCCGGGCGTCGACGTCGTTCGAGCCGTTCCGGTGATGGGGCATTCGGGCCGCGGCTGGAGCACGCACTGCGAGGTCCGATACACGGGCGCTCGTGTCCCGGTGACGAACACGCTCGGTGGGGAGGGGGACGCCTTCATGCTCGCGCAGAAGCGTCTCGGGCCGGGGCGGATCCACCACGTGATGCGCTGGCTCGGGCAGATGCAGCGCGCGTTCGGGCTGATGTGCCGGTACGCGAACGAGCGCGAGGCGTTCGGCGGCCCGCTCGCCGACAAGCAGACCGTCCAGAACTGGGTCGCCGACTCCGCCGCCGAGATCCAGGCCTGTCGCCTGCTGACCATGGATGCCGCGCGGAAGATCGACGAGGGCTCGGACGCGCGGGTCGAGGTCTCACTCCTGAAGTTCTACGCCGCGCGGGCGCTCTGTGACGTGATCGACCGCGCGATCCAGGTGCACGGCGCGCGCGGTCTGACGGACGAGACGCCGCTCGCGGTGATGGCGATGATGGCGCGCGGGGCCCGCATCTACGACGGGCCCGACGAGGTGCACCGGATGGTCGTCGCGCGGCGCATCCTGCGCTCGTTCCGCGACGGCGAGGGCTGGCAGTTCTCGTAGGCGGCTGGTCGCGCTCGCCGGGCGTCGGCGTGGGGCGGACGAGCGGTGTCAGACACCGATTTCCGTCAAGCCCGAAGCGTGCCGAGTCCGTGCCAGTCTCTCCACAACGCCTGCCGAGCTGGGTCAGACGGCGATCGCCGCGTGCATCGCCGCCTCGGCTGCCGTGTCGAACGCCGTATCCATCTGGCCCGCGGGCGATCTGAGGATGAATTCGACATAGCGCTGGCGAGCAGTTGCGGGGTCGTGTCCGAAGTGCTCGAGGATCTCGCCCACGCGCAGGTACTCGGGCGCGCGGACGAGGCCGGCGGTGGCCGCGAAGCTCGTCCATCGAGCGTCGAACGGCGACGCGTGTAGACCGGCATCGACGGGGTTGCGCGCGACGTAACGGAGCGTCCAGAGAAACTGCTCCTCCGTCTGCTGGAGCACGGCGCCGAAGCGATTGTCGAAGACGTGCGCGGTTCGACCCCAGCGCCGGTCGAACCGCAGGGCATACCGATGGTTCAGGCGTTGCATGAACCGCGAGAGCCCTTCCGCCGGGCAGCGGAAGATCCCGTGCCAGTGGTTGGGCATGAGCGACCAGCCGAAGCTCTCGAGCCGGTGCTTGCGAATGGCGGCGGCGAGGAGCATGTCGAACTCGACGTAGTCACCCTCGTTCAGGAAGATCGCCTGCCGGTTGCTCCCGCGTGAGAACACGTGGTAGATCGACCCCTCGATCCACTCTCGTGGCTGCCTCGCCATCCGTTCAATGTATAGGCAACAGCCGCTTCCAGGTGTCGTGTGGAGCGATTGGCACACACGTGGCACACGTCCGCCTTGACGAGGATCGGTGTCTGACACCGTCCCTTCGCCCCGCGCTGACCCGCCGGCGCGCGCCTCACGCACCGCCTCGGCATACGGCCGGCGCCCGGCCCGGGTCGCGTCGCGCGAGGGCAGGCGCACGTCCCGGGAGCCGGCTCAGGACAGCGACGGCGGCGGCCCGACGGATTCGTGCGCACGCCGCGGGCCGGGGAGCGTCGGGAAGCGGAAGTCGAGCGGCGGGCGGCCGGGCTGGACGACCCAGGCGTGCCCCGTCTCGCCCGACTGCAAAGCGACCCAGGCGGCCTCGGCCACGTCAGCCGCCGAGATGAGAGGGAAACCGGCCGCCGTCAGGCGCTCGCGGGCCGACCCCGCGACCATGGGCGTGTCCGCGAACCCGGGGCACACGGCGTTGACCGAGATCCCGCGCTCGGAGAGGGAAGCGGCGACGCTTCGCACGAAGCCGACGACCGCGTGCTTCGTCGCGGCGTAGACCGGGTCGTCGGGTACCGCGGTCAGCCCGGCCAGCGACGCAGTGCACACGATCCGCCCACGCGACGGCATCACGGTGGCGAGCCGGCGGACTCCGAGGACGACACCGTCGACGTTGACGGCCATCGCGCGGCGATAGCCGTCGACGGTCAGCGCCGCGGGGTCGGCCGGGCCGCCCAGGACGCCTGCGTTGAGGCACGCGACCTCGACCGGGCCGACCGCATCCCAGTGGTCGGGGTCGCTGACGTCGAACCCGGTCACGAGGTCGAGCGAGTCGACGTCGAAGCCCTCCGAGCGGAGGCGGGAGACGAGCGCAGCGCCGATGCCCGACGCGCCGCCGGTGACCAGCGCACGGCTCACGGGAGGAGCACGACCTTCCCCGTCGAGCGGCGCTCCGCCACGAGCCGAAGGGCCTCGTCCGCCTCCGCCAGCGGGTACGTCGCGCCGACGACGGGGGTGATCTCGTCGTTCGCCCACCGCCCGAGGAGCTCGGTCGCGGCTTCGTGGACGACCTCGGGCCGGAGCTTCATGAAGCGAGCGAGGTAGAACCCGGCCACGGACACGTTCCGGCCGACGAGCAGCGCCGGGTCGAGTGGCTGCCACGCACCGCCCGCGAAGCCGATCCCGATGATCGTCCCGAGCGGACGGAGCAGCTTGACCCCGGCCGAGAACAGCTCGCCGCCGACCTGGTCGAGGATCACGTCGAACGGCTCCAGCCCGCCGACCTCCTCGTACGTGACGGCGCCGGACGCGCCGAGGGCGCGCACGCGCTCTGCCTTGTCGGCCGATCCGACGGCGCCGACGACCTCGGCGCCCAGCGCGCGTGCGACCTGCACGCCCGCGCTGCCGACGCCTCCGGCCGCCGCGGTCACCAGCACCCGCGCCCCGGGCGCGATCCGCACCTGCCTCGTGAGCGGGATCCACGCGGTGAGAAACGCCAGCAGGAACGCGGCGCCTTCCTCGAACGACGCGCGTTCGGGCAGATCGAACAGCCAGTCGGCGTCCGCGACCGCCTTCTCGGCGTAGCCGCCGCCGTCGGCCCGCACGAATGCGATCACGCGGCGTCCCTCCGGCGTCTCGCCGGCGATCTCCGATCCCGGGACGAACGGGAGCGGCGGCGCCTGCGGATAGCGGCCCTCGCGGATGAGGACGTCCGCGTAGTTGACGCCTGCGGCCCGCACCTCGACCAGTGTCTGGCCCTTCCCCGGGGTCGGATCGGGCACCTCCTGCAGCGCGAGCCGCCGCTCCTCGTCGAGCACGACCGCCTTCATCGCGGGCCTCCACACCGCGTGTGTCGGATCAACACGAGCGGCTCAGCGCCCCGTGAAGACGGGGGCCCGCTTCTCGATGAACGCGGCGACGCCCTCCGCGCCGTCCTCGGAGCGGAGGCAGCGGACGAACCCGTCCGCCTCGCGCCGCAGGCCCTCCTCGAGCGGGAGGTCGCGCGTCGTCCTCGCGAGCTCGCGGAGCACGGCGACCGCGTGCGGCGACTGGGCGGCGATCTGCCCGGCGATCGTGAGTGCCGCCTCCTCGAGCTCGGCCACCGAGACGACCTTCTCGACCAGGCCCCAGGCGTACGCCGTCTCTGCGTCCACGAACTCGCCCGTCAGGTTGAGGAGCATCGCGCGGCCGATCCCGACGACGCGGGGCAGCCGCTGCGTGCCGCCCCCGCCGGGGATCAGCCCCAGCTTGATCTCCGGTTGCCCGAGCCGCGCGTCGTCCGAGCAGACGCGCACGTCGCAGCAGAGCGCCAGCTCGAGCCCGCCGCCGAGGCAGAACCCGCGGATCGCGGCGACGAAGGGAGTCCGGGCAGCGTCCATCCGGTGGCCGAGGCGCTGGATCCCGCGCGCCGAGCCGCCCTCCGAGGCGGACTCGCGGAGCGCGGGGAACTCCTTGATGTCCGCACCCGCGACGAACGCGCGCTCGCCGGCGCCGCGGAGGACGATCGCGCGGACGGCGTCGTCCGCGTCGAGCGCGTCGACCTCGGCCTCGAGCTCGTCGAGGAGGGCCGACGACAGCGCGTTCATCGGCGGATTGTCGATCGTGACGAGCGAGACGGCGTCGCGCCGCTCCGTGGAGACGTAGGTGCCCATGCGGGGGTTCTAACGATTCTCGGCTGCGACGGCGGACGAGAACCGCTCGCGCAGCGCGGTCTTGCGGAACTTGCCGACCGCGGTCTTCGGGATCTCGTCCACGTACTCGAACCGGTCGGGGAGCCAGAACTTCGCGAAGGACGGCGCCAGGTGGTCGCGGAGCTCCTCGTCGGTCGCCGTCGCTCCCTCGCGGAGGACGACGACGGCGAGCGGCCGCTCCGACCACTTGTCGTCCGGCACCGCGATCACGGCCGCCTCGGCGACGGCGGGGTGCCCCATCAGGGCGTTCTCGAGGGCCACGGTGGAGATCCACTCGCCGCCGGACTTGACGAGGTCCTTCGCACGGTCCTGGATCTCGACGTAGCCGTCACGCCCGATCGTGACGATGTCCCCCGTCCTGAACCACCCGTCGTCGGTCCAGCGGTCGGCCGCGTCCGGCGCCTCGAAGTAGGACGATGCGACCGACGGTCCTCGCACCTCGAGCTCGCCCATGCTCTCGCCGTCCCACGGCACGAGGCCCTCGACGCCGCGCGCGCGGATCTCGACGAAGGGGATCGGGGGGCCTTGCTGCGCGCGCTTGTCGTAGGCGGCGGCGCCCTCCAGGTCCTGCTCCTGTCCCGGCGCCCCCGAGATCGTGCCGATCGGAGACATCTCGGTCATGCCCCAGCCGTGCGTGATGTGCAGGCCGTGGCGGTCGCCGAACGCCTCGATCATCGCGCGGGGCGGCGCAGAGCCGCCGACCGTCATCGTCCGCATGCGGGAGAGGTCCCAGCCGCCCGGGTCGGCGTCCAACGCCTGGAGGATCCCCATCCAGATGGTGGGCACCCCGGCGGAGACCGTGACCTTCTCGGAGTCGAAGGCCTCGAGCAGGCTCTGCGGGTCGAGGTGAGGCCCGGGGAAGACCTGTTTCGCGCCGACGAGCGTACAGCTGAACGGGAAGCACCACGCATTCGCGTGGAACATCGGCACGACCGGGAGGACGGTGTCGCCCTCGGTGATCCCGAGCAGGGAGACGGCCGTCAGGGCGTGGATCGCGATCGCGCGGTGCGAGTAGACGACACCTTTGGGCTTGCCCGTGGTCCCGCTCGTGAAGCACATCGCAGCAGCGAGCCCCTCGTCGATGTCCCGGTAGGAGAAGGCGCTCTCGTCGGCGGCGGCGATCAGCTCCTCGTAGTCGAGCGCGCCGTCGGGTGTGTCGCCGGCGCCGACGGCGATCACGTGCTCGAACCCCACCCGGTCGACGAACTGCGCGGCGAGGGGCCACAGCACCTTGTCCACGACCAGCACGCGGTCGCCCGCGTGGGACGCGATGTACGTGTTGTCGTCGGGGTGGAGCCGGAGGTTCAGCGTGTGCGTGACGAACCCGCCGACCGGAGCGCCGATGTACGTCTCGAGATGCTCGTGGTGGTTCCACATGAGCGTGCCGACGCGGTCGCCGTCCTGCAGGCCGAGGCCGCGCAACGCCACCGCGAGGCGCTTCGCCCGGGACGCGAAGTCGCCGTACCCGTAGCGATGCCAGCTCTTGTCGGGGAGCCGCGAGACGATCTCGCGATCGCCGTAGAGCTCGTCACCGCGGCGGAGGATCGCCGGGACGTTGAGCTGGTAGTCCATCATCAGGCCCTGCATCACGTCCCTCCTCGGTCGAGCAGATGGCCGGCGACCTCGGCTCGGAGCTGCGCCGGTGAAGCCTCCCACGACTGGATCCAGAGCGCGCGCTTGTACAGCCGGTGCAGCACGTGCTCCCAGGTGAAGCCGATTCCGCCGTGCGCCTGGATCGCGCGCTCACACGCGAGCACCGCCGCGTCGGCGGCGTCGGCCTTCGCCGCCGCGGCCGCGACCGGCGCGTCCTCCTCGTCGTGCGCGACGCACCACGCCGCCCACCACGCGAGCGAGCGTGCCAGCTCGATCTCCGCGTGCGAGCTGGCGAGCGGGTGCGAGACGGCCTGGTACGTGCCGATGCGCCTGCCGAACTGCTCGCGGTCTGCGACGTATCCGACGGTCAGCTCGACCGCCCTGGCGCCGACGCCGACGGCCTCGAGCGCCAGGATCGCGAGCGAGCGCGAGCGCAGCGTCGGGAGCACGTCGGACGAGCAGAGCTCCCGCCCGGCCTCGCCGCCCGAGACCACGCCGAGCGGTCGGCTCTCGTCGCTCGTCGGGAGCATCTCGCGGTCGGCACCGTCGAGCTCCCAGATCGTGTCCCCGCCGACGACCGCCACGTTCGTGGCGGTGTCGAGGTCCGGGACGAGCGGGCCGAGTGCGAGCGTCCAGCTCGCGTCGCCCGCGGCGACGGCCGCCTGGTCGCTCCCGGGCAGGAACGGGAGGAGGGAGGACGTCGACCAGAGGGGCGCGTGCAGCAGCGCGCGGCCGGCCTCCTCGTGGAGGACGGCCTCCTCGACGAACGTGAGGCCCGCCCCGCCGTGCTCCTCCGGCACGCCCGCGCCGGTCCAGCCGAGCTCGGCGAGCTGCGCCCAGGTCGGCCCGGACGTCGCCTCGAGAAACGCGCGCGCCTGCCCGCGGAGCTCCTCCTGGAGGGGGGTGAACGAGAGGTCCACCCTCGGCTACCTCGACCTCGGCAGCCCGAGCACGCGCTCGGCGACGATGTTGCGCAGGATCTCCGACGTCCCGGCCTCGATCGTGTTCCCGCGGCTGCGGAGCTGCTGGGTCGGCCAGTAGCCACCGTACGGCGCGTTGGGCGCGAGCAGCAGCGCGTCCGGCCCGAGCAGCTCGAGCGCCAGCTTCGTCACGCGCTGGTTCCCCTCGGACCACTGGAGCTTGAGGATCGAGCCCTCGGGACCGGGGATCCCGGTTCGCTCGAGTGCGGACAGCGACCGGTTCGCGGTGACGCGCAGCGCCTGGAGGTGGATCCACTCGCGGGCGATCGCCTCGCGCTGCGTCGGAGTGGCACCCCGGTCGACGGCGAGCCCGATGAGCTTCTGCACCTGGACCTCGAGCCGCGCCACGAGGGCGAACCCGAGCGTCCCCCGCTCGTGCAGGAGGGTCGTCATGGCGACGTCCCAGCCGCCGCCGACGTCGCCGATCACGTTCTCGACCGGCACCTCGACGCCGCTCAGGAAGATCTCGTTGAACTCGGCCTCGCCCGTGATCTGCCGGAGCGGCCGAACCTCGACCCCGGGCGCGTGCATGTCGACGATCACGTACGTCAGCCCCGCGTGACGCTCCGAGGTCGGGTCCGAGCGGGCGAGGAGGATGCAGAAGTCGGCGATATGCGCGTACGAGGACCAGACCTTCTGCCCGTCGAGCACGAACCGGTCGCCCTCGAGGCGCGCGGACGTGCGGACGCCCGCCAGATCGGAGCCGGCTCCCGGTTCCGAGAACCCCTGACACCAGATCTCCTCCGCGGCCAGCAGGGGCTGCAGGTACCGGGCCTTCTGTGCCTCCGTGCCCCGGGTGATGATCGTCGGGCCTGCCATCCCGAGCCCGATCACGCCGATGTGCGGCGGCCCCTCCGCGCGCGCCTCCTCCTCGAGGTAGATCGCCTGGAAGCGGGGCGCGAGCCCGCGGCCGCCGTACTCCTTCGGCCAGGAGATGCCGACCCAGCCGCCGTCGTAGAGGGCGCGGCTCCACGCACGAACCTCGGGCCCGTCGAACCTCGCCGCGCCGCCCCGATGGCCCCGGAGCTCGTCCGGGAGGTTGGTCTCGAGCCAGGCACGGACCTCGTCGCGGAAGCGCGCCTCCTCGGGCGTGTCGCGGAAGTCCATGCGGCGATGCTAGAGCCTCGAGGCGCGCGTTTCACGCCGAGGCGCATTTCCTGCTCACAGCGAGAAATAACCGCCCCGCAACATGGAGATGGGGGCGGCGGTCTACCATCGGGCGACGGGCGCGCCGCCCGCCGGCCGCTCGCCGTCCGACGTCGACGCGAGGAGCGCACATGTCCGCACCGGAGAGCGAGCCCACCATCCCGGCAGCAGAGTCCCCGCCGCCCGCACGCGACCCCGACGCGCCGCGCGCCCTCCTGGAGGAGGCGCTCGTCGAGGTCAAGCGCGTCATCGCCGGCCAGGACGAGATGCTCGAGCGCGTGCTCGTGTGCCTGGTCGCAGGGGGCCACCTGCTGATCGAGGGCGTGCCCGGCCTGGCCAAGACCCTCACCATCAAGACGACCGCAGCGGTTCTGGGCGGCTCGTTCCGCCGGATCCAGTTCACGCCGGACCTCGTGCCCTCCGACCTCGTCGGGACGCGAGTCTACCGCCCCGACCAGGCGAACTTCGAGACCGACCTCGGTCCCGTGTTCTGCAACTTCCTGCTCGCCGACGAGATCAACCGCGCACCCGCCAAGGTGCAGTCCGCGCTGCTCGAGGTGATGCAGGAGCGCCAGGTCACGATCGGCCACGACACCCATTTCGTGCCGCAGCCGTTCCTCGTGATGGCGACCCAGAACCCGATCGAGTCCGAGGGGACGTACCCGCTGCCCGAGGCGCAGGTCGACCGGTTCATGCTCAAGATCCTCGTCGGCTATCCGGAGCGCGACGAGGAGCTGACGGTTGTGAACCGCTCCCTCGAGGACCCCGTCGAGGTGCGCCAGGTGCTGCCGCTCTCGGAGCTCTCGGCGCTCCAGAGCAGCGTCAAGGACATCTACGTCGACCCCGGTCTCGTGAGCTACGCGGTCAGTCTGGCCGCCGCGACACGCGAGCCCGCCACGTTCGGCCTCGACGGCATCGCCGAGTTCGTCGCCTACGGCGCGAGCCCGCGCGGCCCGATCGCCCTCGTCCAGAGCGCGCGCGCGCTCGCCCTCGTGCACGGACGTGACTACGTCATCCCGGCAGACCTCCGCGCGCTCGTCAAGGACGCGTTCCGCCACCGGCTCGTCCTGACCTATCAGGCGCTCGCCGAGGAGCGGACCGCCGACGACGTCCTCGACGCGGTGATCGCGGCCGTGCCGCAGCCGCGGCTCGAGCTCGGGAGACCCGCGGCCGCGTGATCCGCGTCCTCAAGGCACTCGGGGCGGAGCCGACTCCGTCCCGCCCCGGCCCCGGTCCCGTCCCCGAGGGCCTGCTGAAGGCGCTCGAGCTGACGATCGCCCGCCGCGTCGACGGCCTGCTCGCGGGCGACCACCGCTCTGCGCTGCTCGGGCGCGGGACCGAGCTCGCTCAGGTCCGCCCGTATGTGCCGGGGGACGACGTGCGGCTGATCGACTGGAACGTCACCGCCCGGACGACGGAGCCGCACGTCCGCGTCCACCTCGCCGAGCGTGTCCTCGTCACGTGGATCGTGCTCGACCTGTCGCCGTCGATGGCGTTCGGCACCGCCGCCCGCCGCAAGGCGGACGTCGCGCTCGGGGTGACCCTCGCGATCGGGCATGCGGCGACCGTCCGCGGCAACCGGGTCGGGCTCGTCGGCTTCGGCGGCGCAACCGAGCGCGTCCTGCCGCCGACGCAGGGGCGGGCCGGGCTCGTCGGCCTGCTGCTCGCGCTCCGTGACGGGTACGAGCCGGATGGGAGCTCGGGCATGCCCCTGGCCGAGGCGCTCACGCGCGTTGCCGGCGCCGCTCGACAGCGTGCGCTCGTCGTCGTCGTCTCCGACTTCCGCGGGCCGCGCGACTGGCGACGGCCGCTGCTGCGGCTCGCGGGCAGGCATCAGGTCGTCGCGATGGAGGTGCGCGACCCGCGGGAGCAGGCACTCGAGCCGGTCGGGACGCTGTGGCTCGTCGACCCCGAGAGCGGGCACGAGCTGCAGGTCGACACGAACGACGGGAAGCTGCGCGCCCGGTTCGCAGAGGCGGCGGCGGAGGAGCGCACGGCGGTCGCGCGAGAGCTCACGAGCGCCGGCGTGGCACACGTCGCCCTCTCGACCGACCGAGACTGGTTGCGGGACCTGGCCGTCTTCCTCCGGAGGAAGCGCAGATGAGCTTCGCCTGGCCGATCGCGCTCGTCGGCCTCCTGGCGATCCCGGTCATGGCGGGCCTCCACGTGCTGGCCAACCGCAGGAGACGGCGCGGCGCCGAGCGCTTCGCCAATCCCGCGCTCGTGCCGAACCTCGTCGCCGCCTCCCCCGGATGGCGGCGCCACGTCCCGGCGGTTCTCGCCCTGGGTGCGCTCGCGCTGCTGATCGTCGGTGTCGCGAGACCGCACCTCGTCCAGGACGTGACCCGCGACGAGGCGACGATCGTCCTCGCGATCGACACGTCGCGCTCCATGGAGGCGCAGGACGTGCAGCCGACCCGCTTCGACGCTGCGAAGCAGGCCGCGCTCGCGTTCATCGACGAGGTTCCCGATGACTACAGCGTGGGAATCGTCTCGTTCTCGACCTCGGCCGACCCGGTGCTCCCGCCGACGGCCGACCGCGAGGCGGCGCGAGCCGCGATCGCCGAGCTCCGCCTCGGCTCCGGGACTGCGATCGGGACTGCGATCAGCAGGTCCGTCGACCTCGCTCTCGCGCGCCGGCCGGGCGAGGAGCCCGATCCCGTGCCGCAGGCGGGCGAGGCCTCCCCTGCGGCGGTGCTGCTCCTCTCCGACGGCGCGCAGACGGCCGGGGACATCCGGCCGGGGCCGGCGGCCCAGCGGGCGCGGCGGCTCGGCGTGCCGGTCTCCACGGTCGCGCTCGGCACGGGGGAGGCGGTCGTCGAGGTGCCACGGCCCGGCGGGCTCAAGGAGCGCGTGGTCGTGGCCCCGGACGTGCCGACCCTGCGCCTGATCGCGAGCACGACGGGCGGGACCTTCTCCGAGGCGCCGAGCGCGGCACGCCTCGAGGCCGTCTATCGCGAGCTCGGCACCCGGCTCGCCCGCGACCGGAAGCGCGTCGAGGTCACCTCCGCCTTCGCCGCGGGTGGCGCGGTGCTGCTGCTCCTCGGCGGCGCGCTCTCGTCTCTCTGGTTCAGGCGGGCGCTGTGAAGCGGGTCTCGATCGTGGCCGTCGTGGTGCTGGCGTGTGCCGTGGGGCTCGCCCGCCCGGGAACAGCCCGAGCGGCCGACGAGTGCCGCGGCCTGCAGACGTGCCTCCCGGTCCCCGGGCCGTGGGTCGTGATCCCGGCGCCGACGCGCGGCGGTGTCTCCACCGTCGTCTGGGAGATGCGCTGCCCCCTGCGGGGCTACATCGTCGCCGGCATCGATGCCCGGGTCGCCGACCGCGCGACCGACGTGAGCATCCGCGGCGAGAACGGCGCCCCGGTGGGCCCGGGGGTGACGACCGGGCGCGAGGTCGTGTTCACGGCCGTCTACACGGGCGGCCTGCCGCGTCCGACGTCGTTCCAGCCGTTCATCGGCTGCGTCCCGACCTCGGGGGGCGGGGCACGGGGCGAGACCGCGGTGAGACGACCTGCCGCGTACGTTCCGGCGAAGCCGATCGACAGGCGCGTGACCCGCAAGCGGCTCGTCTCCGGTGCGTCGGTACGGGCCGTGGGACGTTGTCCCGCGGGGACGCGGCTGCTGGGGACGACACACGCCTACGGCTTCCACATCCCGGACGAGCCCGGCTCGACGCTCCTGCGCGCCGTTCGCATCCGGCGCACCACGTCGGGGCGCACGGTCAGCGCCGTCGCGACCGTGGCCGCCTCCGTGCCGCAGTCGCTCCGGATCGAGCTGCAGCTCCACGCCCTCTGCACGCGGGGCACACGGTGAGCTTCGAGGCGCCCGCGCTGCTCGTCGGCCTCGCCGTCGTACCGCTCGCCGCGCTCGGCTACTGGCTCCTGCAGCGCCGACCTCCTCGCTTCGCGGTGCGCTACACGAACCTCGACGTGCTCGCAGCGGTTGCGGGCCGGCGCCGTGCCTGGAAGCGCCACGTCCCCGCCGCGTTGCTGCTCCTCGCGCTCGCCGCGCTCGCGGTGGCGTTCGCCCGACCCACGGTCACCGTGAAGGCGCCGAACGAGCGGGCGAGCGTCGTGCTGGTCGTAGACACCTCGGGCTCGATGCGCGCCACGGACGTGAAGCCGACGAGGCTGGCCGCGGCGAAGAACGCGATGCGCTCCTTCCTGGACTCGGCGCCCGACTCCCTTCGCGTCGGCGTCGTCTCGTTCTCGGACGAGCCGCACGTCGTCGTCTCGCCGACGGTCGACCGCGCCATGCTCGACCAGGGGATCGACGTGCTCGGGCCAGGCTTCGGGACCGCGATCGGCGACGGCCTGGCCCGCGCGGTCGACCTCGCGCGCTCGGCCACCGGTGCCGCCGCGGAGGGCGATGGCCAGGGGGCAGCGCTGAAGGACGCCGACGGGCGCTCGCTCGCCTCGATCCTCCTGCTCTCGGATGGAGCGCAGACCCGCGGGCTGCTGAGCCCCGGTCAGGGGGCGCAGCGCGCCCAGGTGGCCGGGATCCCCGTCTTCACGATCGCGCTCGGAACGGAGGGCGGCACGATCCTCGCCGGCCCACCGGGCCAGGAGCAGCTGATCCCCGTCCCGCCCGACCGCGAGACGCTCGCCGCGATCGCCGAGTACACCGGTGCCCAGGCGTTCGACGCGGAGAGCGCGGACGCACTGGAGAAGGTCTACGCGGGGCTGGGCTCGCGGGTCGGCCGCGAGGACCGCCCGCGCGAGGTGACCGCGATGTTCGTCGCGGCGGCGGCGCTGCTGCTCGCGGGCGGTGCGGGCCTCGCGCTGCTGAGCGCCCCCCGGCTGCCGTAGACCCCCGCCGCGGGCACGCGTAGGATCACGCGACCAGCGCCCCACCGCGGCCGCGTTCGACCGCACCCGACAGACGATCACCCACCTTGATGCTCCTCTCGGTCCGCGATGTCACGCTTCGGTTCGGGGGTATCGTCGCCCTCGACGGGGTCTCGTTCGACGTCTCGCGCGGGGTCGTCTCGGGGCTGATCGGGCCCAACGGCGCGGGGAAGACGACGGTCTTCAACGTGATCACGCGGCTCTACGCGCCCGACGCCGGCGAGGTGGAGCTCGACGGAAAGTCCCTGCTCCGCACGCCGGCCCACGGGATCGTACGACGCGGGATCGCCCGGACCTTCCAGAACATCAACCTCTTCAGGTCGATGAGCGTGCTCGAGAACGTCCTCGTCGGCGGCCACTCGCTCGGGCGGAGCGCCGGCGAGCGGGAGGCGCTCGAGGCGCTGGACGTCGTCGGCCTCGCGCCACTGGCGGGCAAGCCGGCGGCGGCGCTCCCCTACGGGACCCAGAAGCGGGTCGAGATCGCCCGCGCCCTGATGGCGCAGCCGACGCTGCTGCTGCTCGACGAGCCGGCCGGCGGGCTCAACCACGAGGAGGTGGAGGCGCTCGGGGACTTCATCCTCCGCCTCCGCGACGAGCGCGCGCTGACGATCCTGCTCGTGGAGCACCACATGAGCCTGGTGATGCGGGTCTCGGATCACGTGAACGTCCTGAGCTTCGGGCGCAAGATCGCGTCGGGCCCGCCCGCCCAGGTGCAGGCCGATCCCGCGGTGATCGAGGCCTACCTCGGGGTGCAGGAATGATCCGGCCGCGTGGAGAGGGCCGCGTGTGACCGCATTCCTGGAGCTGGAGGGGGTGGAAGCGCGCTACGGCCCGGTGCAGGCGCTGCACGGCATCTCGCTGCAGGTGCCGGAGGGGGAGATCGTCGCCGTCCTCGGCGCGAACGGGGCCGGGAAGACGACCACGCTCCGCGCGGTATCGGGCACCGTCCGCCACTCGGGCCGGATCACGTTCGCGGGCAAGCCGCTGCGCGGTGGGCCGGAGGCGGTCGCGCGCGCGGGCATCGCGCACGTCCCGGAGGGGCGCGGCACGTTCACCGAGCTGACCGTCACCGAGAACCTGCGTCTCGGTGCGTACGTCCGTCGCGAGCGAAACCTCGGTCCGGACATCGAGCGTGTCTCGCAGTGGTTCCCGTGGATCCCGGATCGTGCGGACCAGGCGGCGGGAACGCTCTCCGGCGGGGAGCAGCAGATGCTGGCCGTGGCGCGCGCGCTCATGGCCCGCCCGCGCCTGCTGATGCTCGACGAGCCCTCGCTCGGCCTCGCTCCGATGGTCGTGCGCGAGATCTTCCGGATCGTGCGCGAGCTGAACCAGCAGGAGGGCCTCACCGTGCTCGTGGTCGAGCAGGACGCGCGGATCGCGCTCCAGTCGGCGTCGAGCGCGTACGTGCTCGAGGTCGGCCGCGTCGCGGTCTCCGGGCCCAGCCTCGAGCTCACGGAGAACGAGTCCGTGCGGCGGAGCTACCTGGGCTACTGATGGCCGACTTCATGCAGCAGGTGGTCGCGGGCCTCGCCTCCGGGTCGATCTACGCGTCGCTCGCGCTCGCCCTCGTGCTGATCCACCGCGCGACCGGGGTGATCAACTTCGCCCAGGGCGAGATGGCGACGCTCTCGACCTACATTGCCTGGACGCTGACGACGAACCACGGGTGGGCATACTGGCCCGCCTTCGCCTTCACGCTCGGCGCCTCCTTCGTGGGCGGGGCCGCGATCCACCAGGGCATCATCCGCCCGAACGAGAAGGGCTCGGTGCTCCGGGTCGTGATCGTCACGATCGGGCTGCTGCTCGCGATCAACGGGCTCGTCATCCTGATCTGGTCGGGCGAGGTGCGGGCGGTGCAGAGCCCGTTCCCGTCAGGGACGATCGAGCTCGGGGGCGTGGTCGTCTCGCTCCAGGACATCGGCACCATCGCCGTCGTGCTCGGAACGGTCGTCGTTCTCTGGCTGATGTTCCAGTACACGAAGATCGGCCTGGCGATGCGTGCCGCCGCCGTCAACCCGGCCGAGGCCCGCCTCGTCGGCGTCCGCGTGACCTGGATGCTGTCCCTCGGCTGGGGGCTCGCCGCGGTGCTCGGCGCCGTCGCGGGGATGCTCGCCGCGCCGAGCATCTTCCTGGACCCGAACCTCATGGCCGCGCTGCTCATCTACGCGTTCGCGGCGGCAGTGCTGGGCGGGATCGACTCGCCGGTCGGCGCGATCGTGGGCGGCCTGATCCTCGGCGTCGGGCTCAACCTGATCGGGACGTACGTCGACTTCGTGGGGGCCGACCTCAGGCTCCCCGTCGCGCTCCTCGTGATCCTCGTCGTGCTCCTCGTCAAGCCGTCCGGGATCTTCGGTCGAAGCGAGGTGAAGCGGGTATGAGGCTGCCCCGCTGGGTCCCCGCTGCCGCCGCGTTCGTCGTGCTCGTCGTCGTCGTGGCCGTCCTGCCGTCGTTCGTCTCCTCGTTCCGCGCCCAGCAACTGGCCTACGTCGGCATCTACCTCGTCGCGCTGATCGGCCTCAACATCCTCACGGGCTACACGGGCCAGATCTCGCTGGGCCACGGCGCGTTCATGGCGGTCGGGGGGTACACGACGGCGATCCTGATGACCGACCACGGCGTGAAGGACGTCTGGACGATCCCGATCGCCGCGGTCCTCACCGGCGTCGTCGGCTTCCTCTTCGGCATCCCGGCGCTCCGGCTGTCGGGTCTGTACCTCGCGCTCGCGACCTTCGCGATCGCGGTGTCCACACCGGGGATCATCAAGCGGTTCGAGGGCTTCACCGGCGGGGGCAGCGGCATCAACCTGTTCGGGACGCCGGAGCTGACGGCGTCGATCACGCCCGTCACCGTCCTCGGCAAGGAGCTCGTGTTCAACGACTGGCTGTACTACCTCTCGTGGACCGTGGCGCTCGTCGGCTACGTCCTCGCGTGGCTCCTGCTGCGCGGACGGACGGGGCTGGCTCTCCGCTCCGTGCGCGACAGCGAGACCGCTGCGCAGTCCTCCGGGGTCAGCCTGCCCAGGTACAAGACGCTCGCCTTCGGCCTGAGCGCCGCCTACGCCGGCGTCGCCGGCTCGTTGTTCGCGATCGCGACGACGTTCGTCAACCCGGACACCTTCCCGATCGCGCTCTCGATCCTGCTCCTGGTCGGCGTCGTCGTCGGCGGTCTCGGCTCGCTCGTCGGCCTGATCGCCGGGGCGGTCTTCATCCAGTTCCTGCCGGACTGGTCGCAGCGCGTGTCGCAGTCCCCGGGCGCTCCGTCCGTCGTCTCGGGCGTGCTCCTGATCGCGCTGATGTTCGTCCTGCCGATGGGCGTCGCCGGGCTGGTCGCTCGTCTCCGAGCGCTCACAAAGCGCTGACAACACGCGGCTACCATCGGGCGGCACGCGCAGTCCCGAGACGATCCCGACCCCAAGGAGCACCTCTTCGATGACCAGGAAGCTCGCGTTCGCGCTCGCGGCGCTCGCACTGACACTCGCCGTCGGCGTGACGGCCGCGTTCGCAGGCACGAGTCGCACGGGGGCCGATCCGGGCGTGACGCCGACGTCGATCCTGCTCGGCGCGACGTCGCCGCTCTCGGGGACCGCGTCGGCGTACGCCTCGGTTGCGCGCGGCGCGAACGCGTACTTCGAGCACGTCAACGCGCGGGGTGGCGTGAACGGCCGGAAGATCGGGTACGAGATCGTCGACGACGCCTACAACCCGGCGCAGACGGTCCAGGCGACGCGCAAGCTCGTGGAGCAGGAGGGTGTCTTCGCGATCTTCAACGCGCTGGGCACCGAGCACAACCTCGCCGTCCGGGAGTACCTGAACTCGCAGAAGGTGCCGCAGCTGTTCGCCGCCTCCGGCGCGACCGTCTTCGGCACCGAGGCCGGCAAGTACCCGTACACGATCGGCTTCCAGCCCAGCTACCAGGCGGAGG
This sequence comes from Gaiella sp., assembly GCF_035710885.1. Taxonomy (GTDB): domain Bacteria; phylum Actinomycetota; class Thermoleophilia; order Gaiellales; family Gaiellaceae; genus Gaiella. The sequence continues at coordinate 37,385 of NZ_DASTCS010000020.1, forward strand.
GCTGGGTGCTCGGCAAGTACCTGGCGCGCACCCAGGGCGCCGCGAAGGTGGCGGTGCTGTTCCAGAACGACGACTACGGCAAGGATCTCCTCAACGGCCTGAAGAAGGGGATCCAGCGCTCGCGCGTGAAAATCGTTGCCGCACAGCCCTACGAGGTGACGGCGAGCGACGTCCAGACGCAGGTCGTGAAGCTCCGCGGGTCGGGCGCGAACACGTTCGCGGTGTTCGCGACACCCAAGTTCGCGATCCAGGCCTACGTGTACGCGAGCAAGCTGGGCTGGAAGCCGAAGCTGTCGCTCGCCAACGCGGTCTCGTCCGCCTCGAACATCATGCAGCTCGCCTCCGAGGGTGGCACGAACAAGGCCGTGGAGGGAGCGGTCTCGATCGTCTTCCTCAAGGACCCCACCGACCCGCGCTGGAAGAACGACGCGGCGATCAAGCTGTACCGCAGCGTGATGAAGCGCTACGCGCCGGGGGCGAACGTCAACGACGTCTACCACGTGTACGGCATGTCCGCAGCGTGGACGGCCGTCGAGGCGATCCGCAAGGTCGGCAAGAACCTGACGCGGGAAGGGCTCGTCGAGGTGACGGAGCGGATGAACCTCTCGGGGAACCCGTTCCTGCTGCCCGGCATCGCGCTCAAGACGGGGCCCGGCGACCACTTCCCGATCGAGCAGATGCTGCTGCAGCGCTGGCACAAGGGCGCCTGGAAGAGCTTCGGCGGGCTGTGGGGGTACCGCGGCGCGTCGTAGCACCGCGGCTTTCGTTCTCCTCGCCTACTGGAGGCGCGGCGCCTCCGCGGGCGCCGGGACGAGCGAGCGTGCCAGCTCGGTGAGGAGCGTCCGGTCAGCGCCGGAGAGCTCGACGAGCGTGCCGCCACGCACGACGCGCACGTGGTGGCGCGGCTCGACGTTCTCGCCGGCGTCGGCGACCTCCAGCCCGTCGTCGCCGGGCTGCCAGTCGAGCCACTCGGCCCGTGTCGAGCTCGAGGAGCGCTGGCGGACACCCACCTCGTACGCTCCCTCGCGGCTCGTGTAGCCGAGGAAGACCTCCGGCTCGACGGGCGGTCGCTCCCGCCCCGCTGTGAACAGGCGCTCGAAGAGCCGCCAGCCGTCGGGCACGCGCTCGGGCACGAAGACCGCGAACGGTGCGGCCCCCGCGAGCTCGTGGAGCGGAAGCCTCTCGGGCCGGGCCCATCCGCGCGACGCGACCACCCCTTCCGGCAGCGTGAGGTCGAAGTCCTCCGAGGGGCGCTGGCCGTAGGTGATCTCTGTCACCTCGAGCCGGTGAAACGGCTCGCCCCCGAGGAACGCCTCGGTCCGCAGCAGCGCTCCGCGCTCGGCGTCGATCGCCAGTTCGACGCGGTCGGCGCCGGGGCCGAGCCGAAAGACCACCGAGCCCGACCCTTCGGGCTCCGGGCGTGCCCTCGCCCGCACGCGCCACGCGTCCCTGCCCGCGACCTCGGCCTGCCCGAAGGGCTCGAGCAGAAAGGAGCCGAGGACGCCGACGGGGTCGAGGAGGAACGCGTAGGTCGACGAGGGCGAGGCGGTGCTCTGCTCGCTCTCGCTCGTCACGGCACCCCAGTCCGAGTCCCACGAGGCCCAGCGCTCGCCGTCGCGAACCAGGGAGCGCCTCCCCGCCTGCACGCCCGCTGCCTCCTCGCGAAAGCGCGTGGCGCTCTCGAGCACGAGCGTCGTCGTCCAGCTCGTCTCGTCCGGGGCGGGCTCTCCGCGGGACGACGCGACCTGCATCGCAGCGCTGCCCTGGCGAGCCGCCATGTAGCGCTCGAACGCCGCGCTGCTTCGCGGCCCATGACGCCACTCGACCACCGTCAGCCGTGCCGGGCGCGCTCGCTCGGCGGCGTCGTGGAGAAGCTCGAGGATCTCGCCGAGTGCCGCCACCCGGCGATTCTGCATCGAGGGCTTTGCGTATGCTCTTCACTCCGGCGCGAGGAGACCGCCCGGCGACACAACTCACGCCGATGGCAGACCTCTCCTCAGAGCTCCTCACCGTCCCGCTGGACGACCTGATGGCCGAGGCCCGGCGCCTGCGGGGGCTCGGCACGGGCACGCTCGTGACGTACTCGCCAAAGGTCTTCGTCCCGCTGACGACCCTGTGTCGCGACGTCTGCGGCTACTGCACGTTCGCCCGGCCACCACGTCGCGGCGAGCGGGCGTACCTCTCCGAGGAGGAGGTGCTGGCAATCGCGCGTGCGGGGGTGGAGGCAGGCTGTACGGAGGCGCTGTTCACGCTCGGCGACCGTCCCGAGGCCCGCTACCGGGTCGCCCGGGAGGAGCTCGCGGCGCACGGCTGCGCGACGACGCTCGAGTACCTCGCACGGTGCGCGAGGCGCGTGCTCGAGGAGACCGGCCTGCTGCCGCACCTGAACCCCGGGGTGATGACGCGCGACGAGCTCGTCGCCCTGCGACCGGTCGCGGCCTCGATGGGGATCATGCTCGAGACGACCGCGGAGCGGCTGGCCACCCGGGGCGGCCCGCACTGGGCATCGCCCGACAAGGTGCCGGCGCGGCGGCTCGAGACGATGCGCCTCGCAGGCGAGCTCGCGATCCCGTTCACGAGCGGGATCCTGGTCGGGATCGGCGAGACGCGCGAGGAGCGGATCGACGCGCTGCTCGTCCTCCGGGCACTCGCCCGCGAGCACGGGAACCTGCGCGAGGTGATCGTCCAGAACTTCCGCGCCAAGCCCGGGACGCGCATGGCCGGCCATCCCGACGCCCCGACGGAGGAGCACCTGTGGTCGATCGCCGCCGCGCGGATCGTCCTCGGGCCCGACGTCCACGTGCAGGCTCCGCCGAACCTCGCCTACGACGACTTCCCGCAGCTGCTCGACGCGGGGATCGACGACTGGGGCGGCGTCTCGCCCGTGACCGTCGACCATGTCAACCCGGAGGCACCGTGGCCACAGGTCGAGCGGCTCCGGGAGGCGTGCCGCTCGCGCGGGCTCGAGCTCGCACCGCGGTTGCCCCTCTACCCCGAGCACGTCGCCGACCTCGACCGCTGGGCCGACCCCGCGGTGGCGCCCGCCATCCGGCGGGCGTCCGACGCGCAGGGGCTCGCCCGGGAGGATTGCTGGGCCCCGGGCGCGCCCGTCGAGGTCCCGTTCATCGTCGCGCGCGACCCCGCACCCGTCGGGCTCGTGGGCGACGAGCTCGGCGAGACCGAGCTCGTGCGGCTCTTCTCGGCCCGGGGAGTGGAGCGCGAGCGCGTCTTCGCGTCGGCAGACCGGCTCCGGCGCGAGACCTGTGGCGACGCGGTCACGTACGTGGTGACGCGGAACATCCAGTACACGAACGTCTGCTACTTCCGCTGCGGGTTCTGCGCCTTCTCGAAGGGCAAGCTCGCCGCGAACCTCCGTGGGCCTGCGTACCTCGTCTCCGAGGGGGAGATCGTCCGGCGCGTGGAGGAGGCGTGGGAGCGCGGCGCGACGGAGGTCTGCCTGCAGGGCGGCATCCACCCGGCGTTCACGGGCGACTACTACGCCGGTGTCGTGTCGGCGATCCGGGAGGCCGTGCCGCGGATGCACGTCCACGCCTTCTCCGCGCTCGAGGTGTGGCAGGGCGCGGCGACGCTCGGTCTCGACCTCGAGACCTACCTTGCGCGGCTCCGCGACCTCGGGCTCGGGTCGCTCCCGGGGACGGCGGCGGAGATCCTCGACGACGAGGTGCGCGCGGTCATCTGCCCGGACAAGGTCACGACCGCCCAGTGGCTCGAGGTGCACGGGACTGCGCACAGCGTCGGGCTCCACTCCAACGTGACGCTCATGTTCGGCCACGTCGAGCGGCCGGTGCACTGGGCCCGGCACCTGCTGCGGGCGCGCGAGCAGCAGGCGCGCACCGGCGGCTTCACCGAGCTGGTGCCGCTGCCGTTCGTGCCGATGGAGGCGCCGATCTACCTGCAGGGACGCGCGCGGCGTGGGCCGACCTTCGGCGAGGCGCTGCTCCTGCACGCCGTTGCGCGGCTCGCACTCCATCCTCTGATCACGAACGTCCAGGCGAGCTGGGTGAAGCTCGGGCCGGACGGCGTGCGCCAGGCCCTCGCCGCGGGCGTCAACGACCTCGGTGGGACTCTGATGAACGAGTCGATCTCACGTGCGGCCGGGTCGGAGTGGGGGCAGGAGCTGCCGCCGGAGCAGATGGAGGAGCTGATCCGCTCCGCCGGGCGCGTGCCGCGCCAGCGCACGACCACCTACGGCGCGCCGCCGGAGGAGCAGGTCCGCCGCTCGTTCGGCGCCGCGCCGCTCGCGGAGCCGCTCAACCCTCCGGTGCGGGAGGCAGGGCTGCGGCGTCCCGCCCGGTTGCTCCGGCCGGCCGCGCTCACCGGCTGAGGCCGATCAGGGGCACGGCGCTGCCGCGCCGGCGAGGGTGGGTCGCGTCAGCGGCCGGTCCGTCGGCGCACCGCGTCGACCCCGAGGGCGGGGAGCCGGAGCGCGACCGACGGCAGCCCGCGACGTGCGTCGTCGAGCGCGTGGCGAAGCGCCGTCGCCGCAGACGGGCCGTGAAGCCCTTCGCCGTGGCCGACGAGCAGGTGCTCGGGCTCATGGGAAGCCAGCGCCTGTCGCGGCGGGCTCAGCCGAAGCAGGAGGTGCACGCCCACCGGATCGTCCCCGCTCCGGAAGAACCGGTTCGTGCCGACCGCCTCCGCGACCACGAGCGTCCGCTCGGCGCGCCACCAGAGCGCGACCTCGTGCCAGCGTCTCGTGTGCCGGACCGGGATCGTCTCGAACGGGCTGCCCGGGACCGTGCCCGGGACGAGGAGATGTGGCACCTCGAGCTCCGCCGCGACGGCGGCGCAGTCGCGGTTGTGTCGGTCGAGGAGCTGGATGACGCCGGCCGGCTGGCCGAGCCCGCGCACCCGCTCGAGCGCCGGCTCGTGGCGGACAGGGTCGACGACCCACACGCGCCCGTCGGCGGCAAGCGCGTGTGAGGTGCGGGTTGCGGGCTCGTCGACGATCCACGAGAACCCGCGCGCGCCCCGGTCGTCGCAGAAGCGAATGCCCATCACGAAAGGCTACGCGGCCGACTGCTTCGGGTGTGAACGGCCCCAACCACCCCCAGGGGCACCCCGGTGTCCCTGGTATCACGCTAGCGGTGATCTCGTCACGGGTGTGTGCCGACTTCGCGCCGAGATCCGCACGGCTCGCGCCGGCCGAGAGGTCTGCGAGGGGCGCTACGCTTCTTGCCGACTTGAGACTGCTCGTGGTAGTCGCGGCCGCGCTGATCCTCGTATCGCCGGCTGCGGCCTCGGAGATCTTCGCCGTCGATGCCACTGACGTGACGCTCCGGGTCAACGGCGCCACCGCTCTCATCTCGTACACCGCGAAGGGCAAGCGTCGACACCTGCTCGTGTGGGGGGCGATCAACGCGCTCGGGCCGGGATCGCCGACCCCGCAGACGTCCTTTCGGCGTGACTACAGCGGCGGCTGGAAGTCGCGCGGGAAAGCCGTCTGGGCCACATTCCCGAATCGGTGTGGCCCGTACACCGGACCGCCGCTGCCGTTCCTCGTCGTGGCGTGCACGGCGCCCGACGGCACGCACTGGGCGGTCCAGGCGTGGCAGCGGCTGCTGCCGATGCGCGGCTTCGACCCCTGGAGGGCGGGTCAGGCGGTGATGGAGTTCCATCTGTCGCACTGGTCAGGGCCAGTGGCGTTGCTCGAGGTGTCGCCGAACTGGACCTACGGTGGCCTGTGGCAGGGGCTCTTCGGGCGGCTGACCTACTCGGGGGCGCCGGTCTTCGGAACGCGGACGCCGACCGCCAGCAAGCGCGACACGTACGGACGCTACGTCTACATCGACACGCGCAACTCGGTCTACGGGCCCGGCTGGAAGCACGACGCGGGCAAGGTGCTGCATCTCCGCAACGGCGCCTTCTGTTACAGCTTCGTCCCTCAGGCGCCGCCGCCCGGCTACCCGGACACTGCTGCTCGGGGGCCTGCGGTCGGCGACCTGCACCGGGTGACGGTCATGGGGCCGGGCGTGACGCCCGACGTGTCGTGGGAGGGTCCGCCCCTCGGCCAATACGACCGGTCGCAAGACGACGTCTACGACGCGCTCTTCGACAGGCTCGTCGGGACGGACGACCGCGCCTGCGCCAACGAGCGCTGATTCGGCGTCGTTTCGTCCGGGGGCCGACTCCCGAGGGCTCGGGAGTTCACCACGCGCGTGATCGGTCGAACTCCGGATGCCGGGACCGCCGACGACGTCGAGCCACGGCACGTGCGGAAGCGGCTGATCGGCGCTGTTGTCCTGATCGTGTCGCTGTTCGTCGTCGCCCAGGCCGTGCCCTACGGACGCGATCACACGAATCCGCCCGTTAGGCGAGAAGTGCGCTGGGCTCGCCGCGCACTCGCGAGCTCGCCGCAGGCGCGCGTGGTCGACTGCCACTCGAACCTGACGGACTGGACGTGGTACACGAACGTGGCGCCCGTCTCCTGGCTCGTGTACGGCGTCGTCGAAGGGGGCAGAGAGCACGTCGACTTCTCGGAGTGGGACAGGCCGCAGTGAGAGGCGGGCGACATCGTCGAGGCGGTCCGGGACGGGTCGATGCCGCCGCTCCAGTACGAGCCGCTGCATGCCGGCGCGTGGCTCTCCGACGCGGAGCGGGCGGAGCTCGTCCGAGGCCCCGAGAAGATCCTCGCCGCCGATCCGCCGATCGCCGGTGGCGCCTAGCCCGAGACGAGCGCCGAACGCGCGCCTGGCAGCGTGAACCGACCGGCGAGGAGCGCGCTGCCGGTGATCGCAGCCTCACAGCCCAGCTCCTGCAACGCGACCAGGTCTGCCGTCGACGCGATCCCGCCCGCCGCCATGACCGGGAGGCCCACGGCCAGCACCTGGGCGAGCAGGTCGAGATCCGGCCCCGCCAGCGACCCGTCGCGCGACGTCGCAGTCACGAGCAGCCGGGCCACTCCGGCCTCCGCACAGCGACTCGCGAGCTCGACCGCGGTGAGCTCCGACGAGCGCGTCCAGCCCTCGACCGCGACCTTGCCCTCCTGGACGTCGACGGCCACGACGAGTGCCGGGCCGACACTCGACGTCGCCGACGCGACGAACGCCGGGGACAGCGCCGCCGTGCCCACCATCACGCGATCCGCACCCGCAGCCAGCGCCGCTTCGAGCGCCTCGAGGGTGCGGTAGCCGCCACCCACCTGGAGCGGAAGTGCGCTCGCGTCGGCGACCGCCGTCACGAGGTCGAGCGACGGACGCCCGGAAAACGCACCGTCGAGGTCGACGAGATGGAGTCTCGTCGCACCGTCGCCCGCGAAGCGCCTCGCGAGCTCGAGCGGGTCGCCCCCTTCCAGCGTGACCGCGTCGCGCCTGCCTTCGAAGAGCCGAACGACACGACCCTCGAGGACGTCGACGGCGGGGACGACCTCCATCTGCTTGCGTGCTAACACGTTAGCATGATAACATGAAAGTATGCGCCGCACACGATCCGACGTGCCGACGATTCGCGTACAGGACATCGAGGAAGTCCCGGGCCTCGTTGCGCTGGCGGACGCCGTCACGACCTTGCGGACAAAGGATGAGGTCACACGCTTCCTGCGCGATCTCTGCACGCTCCCGGAGCTCGAGGCGCTCGCGCATCGCTGGCAGACGGTGCTCCTGCTCGAGCAGGGCGTTCCGTACGTCGAGATCGCGCAGCGGGTGCCGACGTCGACCGCGACGGTCACGCGCGTCGCTCAGTGGCTGCGCCACGGGACGGGCGGCTACCGCATCGCGCTCGAGCGAACGCGTCGCCGCGCGCAGAGGCGCCGATGACGGTGCCCTTCACGCGTGCCGGCGAGAACGGACGGCTGACGCTCGCAGTCCCGGCGAAGGGGCGGATGGCGGAGCCCGCAATGCGCCTGTGCGCCGACGCGGGGCTCTCGTTCGAGGTGACCGAGCGCTCGCTCGTCGTTCCGTGCGTGAACGCGCCGGTCGACCTGCTTCTCGTACGGCCGAGTGACATCCCCGAGTACGCCCAGGACGGGGTCGTCGATCTCGGGATCACCGGCGCGAACCTCGTCGTGGAGGCTGACGCCGACGTCGTGACGCTCGCCGAGCTGGGCTTCGCGCGCTGCTCGCTCGAGGCGGCGGTACCGGTCGACGCGCCGCAGCGCGAGGTCGCAGACCTCGTCGGGCTGCGCGTCGCGACTGCCTATCCGGTCTCGACCAAGCGGCTGCTCGAGGAGGCCGGCGTCGTGTGCGAGCTCGTCCCCGTGTCGGGATCCGTCGAGGCGACACCCCGGCTCGGGCTGGCGGACGCGATCGTCGATCTCGTCTCGACCGGATCGACGATGAGCGCCAACGGGCTACGCCCGGTCGGCAAGCTGCTGTCCTCGCAGGCCGTGCTCGTCGGTGGTCGTGCCGCGATCGAGGCGCAGCGCGACCTCGTCGACCGGCTCGAGCTGATGCTCTCGGGCGTCGTCGCCGCCCGCCGGCGGCGCTACCTGATGATGAACGCGCACGTCGACGACCTCCCGGCGATTCGCGACGTGCTTCCCGGGATGGGTGCGCCGTCCGTGCTCCAGCTCGCCGAGGAAGGGGAGATCGCGGTTCATGCGGCCGTCGACGCGGACGAGGTCTGGACCCTCCTACCCGTCCTGCGCGAGGCGGGGGCGACCTCGATCCTGGTGCTGCCGATCGAAAGGCTCGTCCCGTGAGGAGATCGCTCGACGAGGCTCTCGACGCGGTCGCGCCGATCGTGTCCGACGTGCGTCGGCGCGGGGATGCCGCCCTGCTCGAATGGACCGAGCGCTACGACGGGCCCCGGCCCACCGGCCCCCGCGTGCCGCGGGCACAGATCGACGCAGCCGAGGTGGACGAGGACGTTCTCGCCGCGCTGCGCCGGATGATCGACGCGGTCCGCCTCTTCAGCGAAGCGCAGCGACCGGCCGACACTTCTGTCGAAGCGGCGCCTGGCATCGTCTCCGAGCGCCGCTGGCTGCCGCTCGACGCGGTTGGCCTCTGTGTGCCGAGTGGGCGCACACCGCTTCCTTCCTCGCTCGTGATGACCGCCGTGCCGGCACGGGTCGCGGGAGTCCGCCGCATCGTGGTGGTGACGCCCAGCCCTGCGGAGGCCACCCTCGTCGCGGCGCGAGAGCTCGGGATCGAGGAGATCCATGCAGTCGGGGGTGCGCAGGCCGTCGCCGCCCTCGCCTACGGGACCGACTCCATCGCTCCCGTCGACGCGATCGTCGGCCCGGGCAACCATTACGTCACGGCGGCCAAGCTGCTCGTGTCGAGCCGCGTCAGAATCGATCTCCCTGCCGGGCCGAGCGAGGTCGTGGTGATTGCGGACTCGAGCGCCGAGCCGAGCCGGGTGGCCGCCGATTTGCTCGCCCAGGCGGAGCACGGCGATGACAGCGACGCGCTGCTCCTCACCGACGACGCCGCGCTGGCGGGCGCCGTCGCGGAGCTCGTCTCGACCCACGCGAACGTCCGCGTCGAGCGTGTGGCATCGCTCGACGAGGCGCTGGCCCGGTCGGAGGCGTACGCGCCCGAGCACCTGGAGCTGCACGTCGCCGACCCCGCTGCCTTGCTTCCGCGGATCCGGAACGCCGGCTCGGTGTTCGTCGGCTGCTCGTCGGTGGTCGGCGACTATGCAGCCGGGGCCACGCATGTGCTCCCGACCGGCGGCCTCGCCCGCTCAACGGGCGGCCTGGGCATCGAGGCGTTTCTCAAGCCGCTCCAGGTCGTGACCGCCACCGAGGACGGATCGCGCCTGGCCGCCGAGGTCGTCGCGCCTCTCGCGAGGGTCGAGGGCCTCCCGCTGCACGCCGCGGCGGTGAGGGCGTGAACGCCGCGCGCGTGAAGGCGCAGCCCGTCGGGACCGGTTTCGCGCCGTACGTGTGGGCGCCGGGTGTGGACGAGGTCGCGGCGCGACACGGCGTGCCGCGCGAGGCCGTGCTCAAGTTCGACCAGAACACGCCGCCGCTCCCGGGCGTGCCTCAGGTGCCCCTCGCCCAGAGCATGGGACGGCTCGAGGCGTATCCCGACGGGACGTATCGTGAGCTGCGGGAGGCGGCGGCCTCCTACGTCGGGCTCTCTGCGGAGAATGTCGTCGTGGGAGCGGGGGCGGACGACCTGATCCTGCTGGCGGCCCAGACGTTCCTCGGTTCCGGGGCCCGCGCGGCGATCGAGCCGCCGACCTACGCGCTCTACCGGATAGCCACCACGCTCCACGGCGCGGAGGTCGTCGGTCGGCTCGACGACGCCGATCTGCACTGGGTCTGCAACCCGAACAACCCGACCGGCACCTGGGTCGAGCCGGAGGAGATCGTCGAGCTCGCGCGGAGCCGGGTGGACGCGATCGTCGTTGTGGACGAGGCCTACGTCGAATACGGGGCCCGCTCGTGCGCGCCCTGGGTGGACGAGCTGGAGAACCTCGTCGTCCTGCGGACGATGTCGAAGGCGTTCGGCTTTGCTGCTCTCCGCGTCGGGTATGCGCTCGCCCACCCGGCGACGGCCGGGCTCCTCACGGAGCGCCGCGCGCCGGCTCCGATCGCGGGTCCGGCGGCCGTGATCGCCGCCGCCGCGCTCCGCGATCCTCGCCTCAGCGACGTCGAGGCGACGATCGTCGAACGCGAGCGACTCCGCGGCGAGCTCGTAGCCGCCGGGTACACCTGCGAGCCCACGGCGACGAACTTCGTCTACGTCCCGACGGACGAGCCGCTCGCCGAGCGCCTCGAGGCGCAGGGGATCGTCGTGCGCTCGTTTCCGGGGGCGATCAGGATCACCGTCCGACGACCGTCCGAGAACGACGTGCTCCTGCGCGCACTCGGGGCGGAGCCGGGTCTCGCTCCTGGTCGGGAGGCGACGGTCGTGCGGACGACCACCGAGACCTCGATACGCCTCACTCTGTCGCTGGACGGCGCCGGCCGTACGCGCGTCGAGACGGGGATCGGTTTCCTCGATCATCTGCTGACCCTCTGCGCGTTCCATGCCGGGTTCGACCTCGACCTCCTGGCGGGTGGCGACCTCACGGTCGACCACCACCACACGGTCGAGGACGTCCACGCCGGTCTCGGAGCTGCGGTGTCCCAGGCGCTGGGCTCGCGGGAGGGCGTTGCCCGCTACGGGTCGGCCGTCGTTCCGATGGACGAGGCGCGCGCGACCGCAGCCGTCGACCTCGTCCGACGTGCCCACGCGGAGATCGACCTCGCGTTCGGGGGCGAGCGGGTGGGAGAGCTCGCGGTGTCGCTCGTGTGCCACGCGCTCGAGCGCTTCGCGATCGAGGCCGGCTGCACCGTGCATGTGGAGTCCGCAGGAGTGGACGACCACCATGTCGCGGAAGCGGCGTACAAAGCCCTCGGCCAGGCGCTGCGCCAGGCCGTCGCTGCCGGGGCCGCCGGCATCCGCTCGACAAAAGGCATGGCATGAGCGGGCGCGCGGCCGAACGGTGTCAGACACCGTTCTCTGTCAACCCCAAAGCGTGCCGGTTTCGTTCCAATCGATCCACAGGGCGCACGTCGGCGTGGGCCATGGGCTCGCCGGTGTCACCGGGAGTTGGTCGGGGCAGCGGGAATGGTGACCACGTCGGGCGAACGAACAGGGACGCTTGCTCCGGGGCCTGTGGAGCGACCGGCACGACCTCGACACAGCTCGCTCTTGACAGCGCACGGTGTCTGACACCGGCTTCCCGGCCAACCACCAGCGTCGCATGAGGGTCGCGATCGCCGACTACGGGGCCGGGAACCTCCGCTCGCTCTCCTCCGCGCTCGCCCGCGCGGGCGTCCACCCGATCGTCACGACCGATCCCGACCTCGTCGTGGAGGCCCCGCTGGCGCTGATCGCGGGCGTCGGCCACGTCGAGAGCGCCGCCGCCGGCCTGGCCCGGCACGGCCTCGACGACGCCCTCCGCGAGCGGGTCGCCGACGGCCGACCCGTCGCGGGGATCTGCGTCGGCATGCAGCTTCTCTTCGGGGAGAGCGAGGAAGGCGGTGAGGGGCTGGGCCTGCTCGGTGGGCCCGTCCGCCGCGTGCGTGCGCCGCGCGTCCCGCACATGGGCTGGAACACGCTGGTGGCCACGCGCCCGAGCGAGCTCCTCGACGGCGTGGAGGGCGCCGACGTCTACTTCGCCCACAGCTTCGCGGCCGAGCCGGCGGACGCCGCCGTCGTCGCGGCGATCGTCGACCACGACGGCCCGATCGTGGCGGCGGTCGAAGCGGGGCCGCTCGCCGGCGCGCAGTTCCATCCCGAGCGGAGCGGCCCGGCGGGCGCGCGTGTCCTCGAGAACCTCGTGCGATGGTCAAGAAGCGCGTGATCCCGTGCCTCGACGTCGCCGACGGCCGCGTTGTGAAGGGCGTCAACTTCCGGAACCTGCGGGAGATGGGGGAGCCGGTCGAGCTTGCGCGCCGCTACTCCGAGCTCGGCGCCGACGAGCTGGTCTTCCTCGACATCACGGCCACGCTCGAGGGCCGCGGGCCGATCCTCGACGTCATCGGCCGGGCGGCGGAGGAGCTCACGATCCCGTTCACCGCCGGCGGTGGGATCACCAGCGTGGGCGACGCCCGCGACCTGCTGCTCGCAGGCGCCGACAAGGTCGCGATCAACCGCGCTGCGTTCGAGGATCCGGAGATCCTCACGGCGCTCGCCGGGGAGTTCGGCGCCCAGGCCGTCGTCTGCGCGATCGACGCGCGCGGGGGAGAGGTCGTCACCCACGCCGGGCGAGAGCCGCGCGGGCGCGACGCGGTCGACTGGGCGCGCGAGGCCGTCGAGCGCGGGGCCGGTGAGATCCTGCTCACGTCGATCGATGCCGACGGGACGCGCGAGGGATACGACCTGGAGCTGACCGGCGCGGTCGTCGCGGCGGTCGAGGTGCCGGTGATCGCCTCGGGCGGCGCCGGACAGGCGCGCCATCTCGCCGAGGCGTTCGAGGTCGGTGCGGAGGCCGCCCTGATCGCGTCCATCGTGCACGAGCGGCCCGAGCGGCTACCCGAGCTCAAGGTTGAGCTGGAGGAGGCGGGATGGGCGATCAGGCGCTGATCCCGGTGATCGTCCAGCACGCGGAGACCGATCGCGTCCTGATGCTCGCCTACGCGAACGAGGAGGCGCTGAACCGCACACGGGAGACCGGCGAGGCGTGGTTCTGGAGCCGCTCGCGCGAGGAGCTCTGGCACAAGGGCGCGACGTCGGGGAACACCATGGCCGTCGAGGAGATCCGCGACGACTGCGACGGGGACGCGCTTCTCTACCGGGTGCACCCGCGCGGGCCGGCCTGCCACACAGGGGCCGAGTCGTGCTTCGCGCCGTGGCTCTGGCGCGTCGTCGCCGAACGGGCGGCGACCCGGCCTGAGGGGTCGTACGTCGGCGGGCTGCTCGACGCCGGCCCCGCGGCTGTCGCCCGCAAGGTCGGGGAGGAAGGTGTCGAGGCGGCGCTTGCCGCCGTCACCGAGCCCGACGAGCGGCTCGTCGAGGAGCTCGCCGACCTCTGGTTCCACAGCTACGTCCTCCTCGCCGC
>NZ_DASTCS010000021.1:0-27011 GCF_035710885.1 Gaiella sp.
CCGGGGATAACAGGCTTATCCTCCCCAAGAGTCCACATCGACGGGAGGGTTTGGCACCTCGATGTCGGCTCGTCGCATCCTGGGGCTGAAGCAGGTCCCAAGGGTTGGGCTGTTCGCCCATTAAAGCGGCACGCGAGCTGGGTTCAGAACGTCGTGAGACAGTTCGGTCCCTATCCGCCATGGGCGTTGGGAACTTGAGAGGAGTCGTCTCTAGTACGAGAGGACCGAGATGAACAGACCTCTGGTGTATCAGTTGTCCTGCCAAGGGCACTGCTGATTAGCCACGTCTGGATGGGATAACCGCTGAAAGCATCTAAGCGGGAAGCCCACCTCGAGATGAGGTTCCCCATCACTTCGAGTGAGTAAGGGCCGTGGAAGACCACCACGTCGATAGGCGGGCGGTGCAAGCGCAGCAATGCGTTCAGCTGACCCGTACTAATTGCCCGAGGTCTTGATTTTGAACACGTTGGGTTGCTATGGAGTTTTGAGGGTGACGCGGGCCCCGGTCTCAGAGCCGGCGAGCGCGAGCCTTTGACAGTTCGGCGGTCATAGCGACGGGGAAATACCTCTTCCCATTCCGAACAGAGAAGTCAAGCCCGCTCGCGCCGATGGTACTTGGGGCGCAAGCCCCCGGGAGAGTAGGATGCCGCCGGTTATCTCCGTGCCACAGGAAGGCCGCCACCAGGCGGCCTTTCTGCATTCTGGTGAGGCTGTTCCGCAGCCCGTGCTCCGCCGGGGGACGAGCTCGAGCGCGGTGAAAAGCGGCGCGAACGGCGTTTTCCTAGGATCGACGAGACGGCGGCGGTGCGCTATCCGCGTGGGACCCGCAACCGCGCGACGCGCTCGGCGACCGGAGGATGCGTGACGAACATGCGGGCAATGCGTTCCGTGTGGTCGAACGGGCTCACGGTGTAGAGCGGCTCGGTCGACGGCGCGGCGTGGAACTCGACCAGCTCGGCCGCGCGATCGAGGCGGAGCAACGCGTCGGCGAGGTCGTGGGGGTCGACGAGCCCCGCGGCCGCGGCGTCCGCTGCGTGCTCGCGCCTCGGCGAGAGCAGCAGGTGGGTGAACGCCGCGCCGATCGGAGCGAGCACCGTGAGCAGGAACCGGGAGAGGAACCCGCCGATGCGCGTCAGCTCGAGGAGCGTCGTCGAGAGCAGGACGGCATACGTCTGGGTGAGCACGTCGCGAGAGCGCACGTGTGCGAGCTCGTGGGCGATCACTGCCTCGACCTCGGGCATCGGCAGGGCCGTCAGAAGGCCGGTGCTGACGGCGAGCGTCGAGCTTCGCGGCCCGCGTCCGACGACGAACGCACGCGGGAACGTGTCGTCGATCAGCTGGAGCTTCGGGGGCGTGATCCGGAGCTGCGCCGCGATCCGGTCCGTCGTCGATCGGAGGATCGGATCCTCTGCCAGCGCGAACGGCCGGGCGCCGAGCATGCCTAGCAGCGCACGATCGCCGACCGCGTACGCGGCGCTCGCGGCGAGCAGCGAGCAGAACGCGAACAGGACCGCGCCGCGCAGGTCGGCGAGCAGCCAGCCGAAACCCGCGAACACCGCTGCGAGCAGCGCGACGAGGAGCCAGGCCTTCGAGATGTTGCGTGCGGCCGCCCCGCGCACGCCGCCGCGATCAGCCTTCGTCTTCCTCGTCGTCCGGTCGGTCGTCGCGGTCGAGCTCCTCGAGCCCTCGCGGCGGCCAGTCCGGCTCGGGCGCATCGCAGCGGCTCGAGCAGTGGAGGCTGGCGACGTTCTGGAGAGGGACGAGGATGTGACCGTTGAGCTCGACGTGAGGGACGTCCTCGATCGAGCAGTAAGCGGTCAGGGTCCCCTCCTGGTATTCGCCGCCGAACAACGCGAGCTCCACCTGCTCGCCCTTGTACTTGTTCGTGTAGTCCTCCACGGCCAGCAGGCTAGCGGTTACGGCTTGAAACTGTGGGTCGTCCTTGACGTACCAGCCGTGTATGCGGTGCTGTCGCATAACGCGTCTCCGGCGACCGGGGTGGTGGTCGCGGTGTGGCGAGTCCAGAACTATGGACCCGACTACTGCGCGGACCGAAAACCTAGAGTCGAGCTAGCCTCCTCCCGGCTTAAACCCGCCGAGCACGCCCGCATCGAGGCATGGCGTGGGCGCCCACGCGCGATGTTTGAGCCGACCGCAGGCGGGAAGGCGAACGCGTCGTCGACTGTCGCTTCTGGGCCGTCGTCATGTTGACGACGAGCATCGACATTGCGCGCTCGATCCTGCTCGGCCGCCCTGTGCTAGCCGGGCGACTCGATGTCGGCCCGGGCCTTCGGGGAAATACCGATGGTGCATCAGAAATGCCCCCGATGTCGAAATGCACGCGTCGTGGCAGGCTAGTGGCAAAGTTAGTGACAAACGTAACGAGTGGAGGAGATCGTGATGATCAAGAACATGGGGACACTTGATCGCAGTATTCGGATCTTCGTTGTCGCGCCGGTGGCGATTGGGGTCGCGGTGATCCTGGGGGCGGGCACGGTGGCTGGGATCATCCTCTTCGTCGTCGCCGGGATCATGCTGGCCACAGCCGTCACGGCGTTTTGCCCGACGTACACCCTCCTGGGCATCTCGACGCAGCCGCGCGGTGTGCATCGCGTCGGCCATGGGTTCCGCCACGGCCACGCCTAGCCTGACGACGGCCAGACAGACCGAAGTTAGGAGGCGAGTTGCTCATGCGGAGGATGGCGATTGCTGGGGTGGCGGTCATCGGCGTTGGTTTGCTGGTGGCGCGCCGAGTGGCACCCAGACTGCACGCGCGGATGTTGGAGGCGTGCAAGGGGATGCTCGAGCAGATGCCCGACGACTTCCCGCCCAAGGTGATGATGGGCGGCATCGAGGAAATCCGCGCGAACACTGCGCGGACGCTCGAACTACTAGGGGAGCGCACGCAGGCAGGGGAGGCCGAGCCGCCTGGCGATCCTTCCTGGGCGACGGCGGACGAACGGGAGGCACGCGTCTGAGGCGAGGCGTCCCATCGCGCCTCCGCGCGACACGGAGGAGGTGAAAAGTGAACCTCGCATTGACTTTTCCAATCGCAGACGGCTGGGGCATGCACGATGGCGGCGGAGGATGGTGGATCGGGATGATGCTCGTGATGGTGCTTTTCTGGGCAGCCGTCATCCTCGGGATTGTCTGGCTCGCCCGTGGAGGCTTTGATGGCTGGCGGGGCGGGCGAAGAGAGACGCCGACGGAGATCCTCGACCGCCGCTTCGCCGAGGGCGAGATTTCCGCGGAGGACTACCGCGAGCGACGGCAAGTCATTGCCAACTCATCGCGATAGGTCCGAAGCGAAATGGATCACCGGGGAGTCGCGAGCTGCGGCGAAAGGGGCGGAAGTGGCAGCGATCAAGATGATCGAAGAAGAGGAAGCGACCGACAGATCAAAGACACGTTCGAGATCGACTTCGTCCCAAACATGTACAAGCTGATGGCTCCCAACCCGGCATATCTGGAGGCCAACCGGAACAAGGTCAAGGCGGTCATGATCGAGTCGGACAACCTCGATCGCATGACCAAGGAGATCATCGCAGTCGCCGTATCCGCGGTGAATAGCTGCGACTACTGACTGCAAGTCCACACCTCTGCGGTGCAGAGGTTGGGCCTCTCCGACCAGGGCGTTCTCGAGTTGATGGCCGTCGTCGACCTGTTCGCCGGGTTCAACAAGCTCCTGGACGGCCTGCGGGTCGAGCCGGACGAGAAGCCGTGGTACGGCTGAGCGTCGTCAGCTTGAATGCCGTGAGCATTCACGGAATCGACGTCTTCCAGCCAGTTCGCGCGTCACCGGGCGGCGTCGCTCGAACGAAGACCGCGTGGGCGGCGGGGTCGCCACCCGCGAGCGGAGCGAGGTCGTGTCCGCGCTCAGGGCCGGGCGGCTAGCTGAACGCCGTCAGTGTGGCTCCCCAGCAGCGGCACCCCGCCCGCCTGCCCGCCTCGTTGTCCTGGTGAGGTCCCGGTGAGACCCCGCGCGCTCAGAACACGCCACGAACGAGCATGACCACACGAATGTTGTACTTGTTCGTGTAGTCCTCCAGGCGCAGGCTAGCGGTTGCCGCTCGAAACAGTGGTCCGGCTCGTTCCCGCGGCCTCTACCTCGCTGGGGAGACGACGGGTTCGTCTCCCCAAGTCTGCCCGCTCAACGCAGGCGGACCTCCACGGCCGGCACCGAAACGGTCTGTCTGTCGAACGGCGCAACGAACCCCGAGCCGAAGGGGCTCGGTGTGCCCGCCTCGGCCGAACCGTTGACGCTCACGATCGCCTTTCCTCCGTGGAAGGGCGGACCAACCGGATCGGCGAGGACGGTGACCGGAAGTTCGTGAGCAATCCCGTCGCACGGAAACAAGAGGGGTGACGGAAATGAGCTGAACAATGTCCCCGCGCCCCGCGCGATCTCACGCCCGGCCGCCTGCTCGATGCGGACGGTGATCGACTGCGAGAAGACCGTCAAGCTCGGACCGAACGGGTTGCACGTGACCGTGACCGGGACGGTGACCGCGATGCGGGCAGTAAGCTCCGGCGACCCGACGGCGACAGTCATCGCCTGGGCGGTCCCTGCGAGCGCCAACGTGACGGCCGAGACGGCCAGGCCGATCATCATTCGGACGCGAACTGTGGGCATTACCCACGCTCCTTTCGTTGGATGCCGCCCGAGGATCGCCGGACTTGCCAACCATCGGCTAACGGCCCGCGCCCGCGTTCGGCCGGCCCGGGCCGGCGGTCGCTCCACCCGCCGTTCGTGGAGGCGTCCCCTCGGCGGCGAGTCCGAACCGTGGGATCAGACGCCCCGCGCTCTCGTAGCCCGGGGCGTCCGACCGGTCAATCGTCAGGCACGAACAGGGCCGTCCCGCCTGTCCACGACGAGGCGGTAGATCACGAGCAGGACGATCGCACCGATGATCGCCGTCAGCCACGTGGAGATGTCGAAGAACTCGTCGAGCGGATCGGCGTCGAACAATGCACCGGCGATGAAGCCGCCGAGCAATGCGCCGATGACTCCGATGATCGCCGTGATGATGAACCCGCCAGGATCGCTACCGGGCATGATCGCCTTCGCGATTGCCCCGGCGAGCAGGCCCAGGATGATGAACGCGATGATGCCCATGCCTTTCCTTTCGTCCGGAGAGTGGAGAGCGATCGTTCCCCGCGTGGGGGCGCGCGAAACTCGAGCCGAGCCGACCCGAAGTTGCCCCGGGGGGTTTGCTGCGGCGCCGTTGCGGGTAGAGCCGTCGGGTCGAGCGGGCTATTCCGAGGGCCGGGCGGCCGTTCGGGGATGCCTCCCCCGCCCCGTCATTCGGGCCGCCCGAGCGTCCGCGCCTCTGCCGCGCCGAGCACTACGTCTCGTCGACGACGAGCACGCCCTCGACAAGCGTGAACGCGACCGTGCCGCCGTTCACGACCGCCGTCCCCGGATCTCCGGCGGCATGCGCCCGCAACGCGCGGATGACGCCGCCGTGCGTGACGACGAGGACGCGCTCACACGGGTGCGCAGCCGCGATCCGGAGGGCCGCCGGGACGACGCGTTGCGTCAGATCCTCCCGCGTCTCCCCGTCGTGCCCGATCTCACCCTGCCGCCAGCGCGTGTAGCCGGCGGGGAAGCGCTGCTCCACCTCGGCGCTCGTGAGGCCCGACCACGAGCCAACGTCGATCTCGCGCAGCGCCGGGTCTTCGACAACCTCCAGGCCGAGCCGTTCGCCGATCGTGCGTGCGGTCTCGGTCGCCCGGCGGAGGTCGCTCGAGTAGACGGCGGCGATGTCGGAGCCTGCGAGGCCGTCCGCCAGCTCGGCTGCCTGACGTCGGCCCTTCTCGTTGAGCGGCGGATCGGCCTGGCCCTGCCACCTCCCGACGCGGTTCCAGTCGGTCTCGCCGTGGCGCGCAAGGAGGAGGCGGCTCACGCGACTAGGCTAGTCGGAGATGGACCTCGACCTCGCCGGAAAGATCGCTGTCGTCACCGGCTCGAGCCGGGGAATCGGCCTTGGTATCGGGACGAGGCTCGTCCAGGAGGGCGCCGACGTCGTCTTCTGCGCGCGGGGTGCGGACGCGCTCGAGGATGCCGTGGCGGCCGCGGCCGGGCCAGGTCGTGCGCACGGCGTGGTCGCGGACGTGACCGATCCGAGGGCGGCGACGCAGGTCGTCGACGCCGCCGTCGAGGCCTTCGGCGGGCTCGACATCGTCGTCAACAACGTCGGTGGGTCGGGCGCGCGGACGGTCGACGAGACGGACGTCGACGACCTCGAGACCGTCCTCGGCCGCAACGTGATCCCGGCGCTCGCCGTCTCGAGAGCGGCGCTACCGCGGTTACGGGAGCGCGGCGGCGGGGTGATCTCCCTGATCGCGTCGATCTGGGGCCGAGAGGCGGGCGGCAGCCCGAGCTACAACGTCGCCAAAGCGGCGGAGATCAGCCTCGCGAAGGCGATGGCGCGCGACCTCGCAAGGGACGGGATCCGCGTCTTCAGCGTCGCACCCGGCTCGACGCTGTTCCCCGGCGGAAGCTGGGAGCGCCGCATGCGCGACGACCCCAACGGGATGGCGGACTTCGTGGAGCGCGAGCTGCCCTGGGGTCGCTTCGGCACGGTCGACGAGATCGCCGACGTCGTCACGTTCCTCGTCTCGCCCAGAGCGTCGTGGGTCGTAGGGGCCTGCGTGACGGTCGACGGCGGCCAGTCGCGCGCCTTCTGAGCGACACACGGCGTACGAGGAGCGGGCCGAGACGGCGACTACGCTGGGACGATGGAGGTCGCGGGACGGATCGGTGACACGTTCGCCGCGCGGGTGCGGGCGCTCGAAGAGACGACCCTGTCCCAGCATGCGGTGCGCTCGTACGAGACGCGCGGCCGCGACAGGCCCGAGGAGCCGTGTCGCGTCCGCACGCCTTTCCAGCGCGACCGGGACCGCCTCGTTCACTCGAAACCGTTCCGGCGGCTCAAGGGAAAGACGCAGGTCTTCATCGACCCGCAGGGCGACCACTACCGCACACGCATGACGCACACGCTCGAGACGACCGCGATCTCGCGCGTCGTCGCGCGGGCGCTGCGGTTGAACGAGGATCTCGTCGAGGCGATCGGGCTGGGGCACGACACGGGCCACACGCCCTTCGGGCACGCCGGCGAGGACGCGCTCGACGAGGTGTTGCGCGAGCGCTTCGGCAGTCGTTTTCGTCACAACGAGCAGTCGTTCCGGATCGCCAAGCAGCTCAATCTCACGTATGAGGTCTGCGACGGGATCCTGACGCACACCGGGGATCTGGAGCCCGAGACCCTCGAGGGACGGATCGTCCGGATCGTCGACCGGATCGCGTACGTCAACCACGACATCGACGACGCGCTCCGCTACGGCCTGCTCACCGAGGCGGACCTACCCGCCGACGAGATCGCGCTTCTCGGGGCGACGGGATCCGATCGCATCGACACGCTGGTGCACGACCTCGTCGAGACGTCCGAGGCCGACGGAGGGATCGCCCAGGGCGCCGAGGTGGGGGAGGCGATGCTGTCGTTGCGCTCGTTCATGTTCGAGCGCGTGTACCTCGGGCCCCAGGTCGGGCCGGAGCACGAGCGCGCGAGGCGGGTCGTGCGGGCGATCTTCGACCGGCTGGTCGAGGAGCCGGAGCGGCTTCCGCCGGGCGACGGCGGGCTCGCGACCAGGATCACCGACTACCTAGCGGGCATGACCGACCGGTTCGCGCTCGCGTACGCCGAGCGGTTGTAGGGTCGCGCGATGGCGCGGATCAAGGACAGCTGCGTCGCGGAGGTCAAGGTGGCGGCGGACATCGTGGAGGTCGTCTCGGCGAGGACGTCGCTCCGGCGCGCATCGAGCTCGCGCTTCACCGGACGCTGCCCGTTCCACGAAGAGCGGACGCCGAGCTTCTCGGTCGACCCGGTCGACAAGCTCTATTACTGCTTCGGCTGCGGGAAGGGCGGCGACGTCGTGCGGTTCGTGCAGGAGAGCGAGAACCTCGACTTCGCGGCTGCGATCGAATGGCTCGCCGAGCGGTTTCGCGTCCCGCTGGAGTACGAGGAATCCTCGCCGCAGCAGGACGCGGCGCGCCGGCGCAAGGAGCGGCTGACCGCCCTGCTCGACCAGGCGGCCGCGTACTTCGCGCGCGTGCTCTGGGAGACGGAGAGCGGCGCGCCCGTGCGCGAGTACCTCGCCTCGCGGGGGCTCGGGGAGGAGATCGCCAAGGAGTTCCGGCTCGGGCTCTCGCGCGGCTCGGGCCTCGTTGCCAAGGCGTGTGAGAGCGGCTTCTCCGTGGAGGAGATCCGCGCGGCCGGCCTCGCGAACCAGCGCGGCAACGACTACTTCCCCTTCAGGCTGATGTTCCCCCTGACGGACGCGCGCGGCCGCGTGATCGGGTTCCAGGCGCGGCGCCTGCGCGACGACGACCCGCTCAAGGGGAAGTACGTCAACACGCCGGAGAGCGAGCTGTTCAAGAAGGGGAACGTCCTGTACGGGCTCCACCTCGCGCGGCCCTCGATCGCGAAGCAGGACCGGGCGATCGTGGTCGAGGGCAACACCGACGTGATCGCGCTCCGCCAGGCCGGGGTCGAGCCGGTGGTCGCCTCGATGGGAACGGCGCTGACCGAGAGCCAGGTGCGGGAGCTGGGTAGGCTCACGAAGCGGCTCTTCCTCTGCTTCGACGCGGACGCGGCCGGACAGGAGGCGACGCTGCGTGGGATGGAGCTCGCTGTGAGGCAGGGCTTCGACGTCCGTGTCGTCGTGCTGCCGAAGGGCGAGGACCCCGCGGACGCACCGGATACGTTCGCGGCGCGGCTTGGCGCGGCCGAGAGCTACCTCCACTACCGCGTGCGCATCACGCTCGAACGCACGGCCGACCGCCAGGAGGCGTTCGTGAGGGCCCGCGAGATCCTCGCGACGGTGGAGGACTCCCCCGAGCGCCAGGAGGCGTTGCGCCTGCTCGCCGACCGGCTCGACCTGCCGCGCGAGACCCTCGCGGGGCTCGCGCCGCCGACCACGCGCTCGGTAGCCGGGGCACCGGTCGCGGCCACGCCTCGCCTGCTCGAGGCCGGCCTGCAGCGAGAGCGGGATCTCCTCGCGGCCGTCGTGCGCCATCCGTTGCTCGTCCCGGAGCTCGCGGCGCTCACGCCGGACCATTTCGACGATCCGCTCCACCGGCGTTTTCGCGAGGTGCTCGTCAATGGGGCGCCCGAGGACGAGGAGCTGGTCGCGCTGCGCGCCGAGCTCGGTGCCCGCGCCGACCGGGACGAGCTCGACGAGCGGGCCGGCAAGGAGCTTCTGCTCCGGCTGCACGAGAGGCGGCTCCGCCGCGAGCTCCAGGGTGCCGACCTCGTGCGCGCGACCGAGCTCCAGGCGCGGCTGGCGAAGGTGCACAACGCCCTCGCCGAGCTCGTGTGAACCTCTACGCTCGCGTCGTCGGCGAGCTCGGCCGAACGCGGGCGTTCTCCTGGATCGCGTCGAGGGCGCTGCCGCCCGTGGATGCGCGGTTCTCGCGACGCCGACGGTCGCTCACGAGCCTCGGCTCGGGGTTCCCGCTCTGCTTCCTGACGACCGTGGGCCGGCGCACGGGTGAGCTGCGGACCGTTCCACTCCTCCATGTCGCGGACGGCGCGAGGGTTGTCCTGATCGCCTCGAACTGGGGGCGACGGAACCACCCGGCATGGGCCCTCAACCTCGAGGCGAGCCCCGAGGCGCGGGTCACGATCGACGGAGTCGGGCGCCGGTATCGCGCGCGGCGTGCGTCGGCCGAGGAACGCAGCCGCTACTGGGCGCAGGCGCTTCGTTTCTGGCCGGGCTACGACGACTACCGTGCCAGAGCGGGGCGAGAGATCCGCGTCTTCGTCCTCGAGCCGGTCTCGGAGTAGTCTGCGGGCACGGACGGTGTGCACGACATGGGCGGGATGCACGGCTTCGGAGCCGTCGTGACTCCGGGCTCCGACCGTGCCGCCGAGCACCCGTGGGAGCTCCGCGTCTTCGCGCTCTCGACGCTGGTCGGCATCCACGGGATCGGCGCCGGCTCGGGACGCGCGATCCGGGAGGAGATGCCACCCGCTGACTACCTCGCGGCCGGGTACTACGAGCGCTGGCTCTGGAGCACCGAGCAGCGGCTCGTGCGCAGGGGAACGGTCGGCGAGCGCGACGTCGACGGGTGGGTGGAGCGTCTGCGCCGGGGGGATGCGGCACCTCGACGCGAGGACCCGCAGGCTGCTCGCCTCGCCGTCGAGGCGACCGGCCAGGGGTCGCCGCTGCCCCAGGCCCTCAGCGCTCGCTTCGCGGTCGGAGACCGCGCGCGAGCCCGCCGGATGCGACCGGCGGGGCACACGCGCTGCCCCCGCTACGTGCGCGGGGTCGCGGGTGTGGTCGAGGCGGTGCGGGGAGTCGATGCCTTTCCGGACATCGGCCCGTACGAGGGGCCCGAGGAGCCGGTCTATGCCGTGGCATTCGCATCGAGCGACCTGTTCGGCCCCTCGGACGAGGGCGAGTGGACGGTGCTGCTCGACCTCTTCGAGAGCTACCTCGAGCCGGCGTGAGCGGCGACCACCATCACGACCACGACGACGAGCTCGCTCTGCGCGCCGCTGCGCTCGAGGCCGTGCTCGTCGAGAAGGGCCTCCTGACCACGGATCAGGTCGACGCGATCGTGGAGCACTACGAGCGGGACCTCGGCCCGCAGAACGGCGCCCGTGTCGTCGCTCGGGCGTGGGTCGACCCCGCCTACCGGCAGCGGCTCCGGTCCGACGGCGCGGCCGCGATCCGCGAGCTCGGATACGGCGGCTTCGAGGGCGGCACGATGGTCGTCGTCGAGAACACACCGGACGTCCACAACGTCGTCGTCTGCACGCTCTGCTCGTGCTACCCGTGGCCCGTGCTCGGCCTGCCGCCGAGCTGGTACAAGAGCCCGGCCTACCGCGCGCGGGCGGTCGCGGAGCCGCGGGCGGTGCTCCGCGAGTTCGGTGTCGAGCTTCCTGCCGAGACCGAGATCCGTGTCTGGGACTCCACGAGCGAGGTGCGCTACCTCGTCGTCCCACAGCGCCCCGAGGGCGCGGACGGCTTGAGCGAGGACGAGCTGGCTGCCCTCGTGACGCGCGACAGCATGATCGGGACCGGCCTCGCCTTGGAGCCCGGCGCCTGAGCAACCCGGCGGATCCTGTCGTCGCCGACCCGGGCGCCCCGGCGGCTCCGCCGCGCTCGAACGGCGAGCTCGTGTTCGACGAGCCGTGGGAGAGCCGCGCGTTCGGCATCGCCGTCGCCTTGCACGACGCAGGCGTGGTGGACTTCGAGACGTTCAGGGCGCGGCTGATCGAGGAGATCGGCGCCTGGCAGGCCGAGCACGATCCCGCGGCCTCCGGCTACCGCTACTACGAGCGCTGGCTCGCGGCCCTCGAGCGAACGCTGCTCGACGAGAAGCTCGTCGATCCGTCACAGGTCGAGGCGGCGCGCGCCGTGCTCCAGCGCGAGTGGGCACACGACCACGATCGCCGGGCTGCTGGCCCTCGCGAGCCGGACGGGTAGAGGCCACAGCGGATGCGACGCGTGCTGGCCGCGAGCGTGGTCGCGCTGGCGGTTCTGGCGATCCTCGGAGGATGGGTCGCGACGCGCAGCGACGACCAGCCCGAGCTGGGATCGCTGCTCGACCGGGTCGTCTCCGCCGGGGCGCCGGGCGCCTTCGTCGTGGTGCGCGAGGAGGGGAAGTTGCACGGCGAGGCTCGAGGCTTCGCGGACACCGGGCGGGCGGCAGCGATGCGCACCGACGAGCGGTTTCGCATCGGCAGCGTCACGAAGACGTTCGTCGCGGCGTTGGTGCTCCTCCTCGTCGAGGACGGCAGGCTGCGACTCGGCGATCCGATCGAGCGATGGCTGCCGGGGCTGATCCCGAGAGGTCGGGAGACCACCGTGCGTCACGTGCTCTCGCACACGTCCGGCCTCCCCGACTACGTCGCTGATCCGCGGGTGCTCGCCGATCCCCACCGCCGATGGCGGCCGACCGAGCTCGTCGCGCTCGCGCTCGCGCCCGATCTGCGCCCCGGGCATCTGGGTCGCTTCGCCTACTCGAGCACGAACTACATCGTGCTCGGGTTGCTCGCCGAGGAGGTCGGCGGGGCACCTCTCGGGAGCCAGCTCAGGCATCGTCTCTTCGAGCCGCTCGGGCTCGACGAGACGAGCTTCGTGCCCGGCGTCGTGACCGGCGCTCACATCCACGGCCATCGGTCCCCGTCGCACCAGGGAGTCGTGACCGGCCCTCCGGTCGACACGAGCGACGAGCCCGCGTGGTGGACGTGGGGAGCGGGTGGGATCGTCTCGACCGCGGACGACGTGCAGCGGTTCTTCTCGGCGCTGCTGCGTGGGCGCGTGCTCGGTGCGGCGTCCCTGCGGGAGATGGAGACGCTCGTTCCCGCGGGGCGGCAACGCTACGGCCTCGGAATCGCCACCTTCCCGACACCATGCGGCCCCGCGTGGGGTCACACGGGGAACGTCGGCGGCACGGTTGCAGTCGCGTGGAACACGCATGACGCGTCACGCCAGGTCGTTCTCGTCATCAACAGCTATCCGCTCTCGGGTGAGCTCGAGGATGCCGTCCGCCGTCTCCAGCACGCTGCGTTCTGCGGCGGCTGAAGCGCGGTGGCGAGCCGCGGCGGGTCAGCCAGGCTCGAGGCATCGCGGCGGGGCGAGCCGCGGAGTCGGTCGCCCCGCCGTCTCGCGTCCTAACTGGCTGCCGTGTCGTTGTCCCGTGCCGCGTAGAAGAACCCCCATTGCACGACGCTGGCGCCGCGCAGGTTGGAAACGGCCTTGAGACAGAAGGTGCCGTCCTGGTTCTCGTCGATCAGGTTCCCCAGGTCGACGAGCTCTTGCACGGTGTACGGCGCGGGATCGGCGTCGAGGCCCGCCGCGATCCGTGGGAGCAGCCGCATCTCTACTTCGGTCTGCGGTACCGAGTGGCCGCTGTAGCCGTTGGGGCAACTCGACCGGTGCCCGTCTGCTGCCGCACCCGAGGCGAGTACGACGGCAGCCACCGCAGAGAGGAACGTGAAGAGGATTACCTGCCGCATGGTTCTCCCTTCGCACGACGGTTGGTGTGGATCGCGAGGCTACGCCTGCCAGGGTGAAACCTCAAGCTCTCCCGTTCGGCTCTCGCAGCGGCTTGCGTAACCGAGGGGGAAAACGGGGTATGCCGCGGCGATGACGCTCGACGGGCCACTCGGGGCCGGCCCCGGCTTCGATTGGGCCGACCCGTACGCCGCCGGCCTCCTCGTTGTCGGGCTCGCGGTGTTCGCTGCGATCGGCGCGCTCTCGCACGAGGACGATCGCGCGTTCTCGGCCAGCCTCATCTACCTGGCACTCGGGCTCGCCGCAGCGGTCGTGATCGGGCTGAGCGGAATCGACTGGCTCGTCCCGCGCGAGGACGCCGAGCTGATCGAGCGCCTCAGCGAGCTGGCCGTCGTGATCGCGCTCTTCTCGACGGGACTGAAGCTCGACCGGCCGTTGCAGCTCCGCGCGTGGGGATCGGTCACGCGGCTTCTGGCGGTCACGATGCCGCTCACGATCGCCGCGGTCGCGGCGTACGGCGTCTGGGTGATGGGGCTGCCGGTGGCCGCGGCGATCCTGCTCGCGAGCGCGCTCGCTCCGACCGACCCGGTTCTTGCGGGTGACATCGGCGTCGGCCCGCCGGGCGAGGCGGACGAGACCGAGCCGAAGTTCGCCGTCACCGCGGAGGCCGGTCTCAACGACGGCCTCGCCTTCCCCTTCGTCGTGCTCGCGCTGTTCATTTCGGGCCGCCCCGGCGCAGGCTGGCTTCCCGAGTGGGTGCTCGCGGACGTCGTCTACGCCGTTCTCGCGGGCGTCGGGATCGGGGCTGTAGGCGGCTACGGGATCGCCGCCGTGCTCCTTCCGCTGCGGGACCGGCGTCTCGTGCGCGAGGAGTTCGACGGCTGGATCCCGATCGCCTCCGTGCTCGTCGTCTACGCCGTCGCCGAGCTCGCGAGCTCCTACGGCTTCCTGGCCGCTTTCGCTGCGGGCATCGCCTTCCGGCGCTATGAGCACGACCACGAAGCTCATCAGGCCGTCCATCGTGGCTCCGAGGTCGCCGAGAAGTTCGGGGAGCTCGCCGTCATCCTGTTGCTCGGCAGCATGGTCACGCTCTCCGGGCTCGGCCAGCCCGGTTGGCGCGGCTGGCTGCTCTGCGCCCTGCTCCTGTTGGTGATCCGGCCGCTGGCGGTCGCGGTCGCGTTCGTGAGGTCCGGCCTCGGTCCGCGTGAGCGCCTTTTCCTCGGGTGGTTCGGCGTCCGCGGCATCGGCTCCCTCTACTACGTCGCAGCCGCGCTCTCATACGGCGTCCTTCGCACCGACGAGGAGAACGTCGTCTTCTGGACCGTGGCGGTCGCCATCCTGATTTCGGTCACAGCGCACGGCATCACCGGCACGCCGCTCACTCGACGGCTGCTCCGCCGCACCTCCTTTCGTACGCAACACGGCTAGCCGTCGCGCTGATCGCCGTCAGCATTGTTTGACGGCCGGGGCTACGGGCATACAGGAAGCCCCTTGCCGGCCGGCCCTCATCGGAGTCGTATTCCGCGGCAACCGCCGCGCTAGCGCATGCAGCGATCTTTCCTCGCCATCTACCTACGAGATCATCACGCCGCGGGCGTCGCGGGGACACGACTCGCGAGACGCGCAGCCCAGGCCCAGACCGCCACGAGCGACCTTTTGGCGGTCGCGTCGGAGATCGAACAGGATCTGAGTGCGCTGGAGGGAATCATGCGGAGCCTCGGAGTCGAGCGCGATCGGGGGAAGGATGTGCTCGCGCGCATCGGCGAACGACTTGGTCGGCTGAAACCCAACGGACGGCTTCGAGAGCGCTCTCCACTCAGCGACGTATTGGAGCTCGAAGCCCTTGTCGTCGGCATCACAGGCAAGAAAGCGCTCTGGCTGAGCCTTCGTGCCGGATCGTCCGTACCGACGGCGGATCTCGAGCGTCTGGTCGAGCGAGCCGAGAGTCAGCTCAGGGTTGTGGAGGAGGCACGGCTGCTTGCCGTTCGACGAGCCTTCGGTTCCGGCCAAGAGCGATGAGGTCGAGTGCGAGCCCGAGGAGAGGTCAATGCGCTGTCGTGGGCGCTCATGCCTCATTGCGGACGAGCCAGGGGTGCTCAGGGATGCGGAGCGTGTCTTTCCTGGGGAGACATGCAAGACCAGGCAGGCGGCGCCACCACCTCTTGGCCCTTCCCCCGACCAGAGGTGGCTGACCGCCTGCCGCGTGGGCTCGCTCGGAAACCAGCAACCCCCCGGCTGCCCGGCGGGCCCCGCGGCGCCAGTATCCGATCAGGCGGCACCGCGCGACCCCGGAGGTTCGGCTAGGCCTCTGCTGTACCCATGACAAAGGTCGTGGAGGAAGGCGCCGGGGGCGGTGTGCCGACGCCGCCAGGTCGACCACCGCCACGCCCGGATCCTCTTCCTGGAATGACGCGCGAACGGAGCAATACTTGCGCGGTCGCGTGAAGTTCACTCGAAAGAGTGAAGCCGGCTCGACCCCGACGCGGCCGAGCCTGCCGAGGAACGGCTTGTCGCCCTTCGGCGAGGTGCCAAACCCGGTACCAAGAAGGCGCTCGGCCCGGCCCGCCCTCGCCTCTTGGCGGAGATGCAGGCGGCTTGCAGCTCCCCGGGTTGGACTCGAACCAACAACCCTCCGGTTAACAGCCGGATGCTCTGCCAATTGAGCTACCGGGGAAGGCAGCGATCGAAAAGTGTAGCGCCGGCGGGTCGCTGGCCCGCGGACGCCGCGGCCTAGTTCGCGCGTCGGGAGGATCTGCGCGCGGGGCGGCGAAGTCGGGAAGTTCCCGTGCGCCGAACCGTCGTGATCGTTGCTGCGGCGGCTGTCGCCCTGGCACTCGCCGGGCCCGCCGTCGGTGGACAAAGCGCCAAGATCGCGGCGCTCCAGGTCGCGCTGCGCTCGCACGGGCTCTACACGGGAGCGGTCGACGGCATCTCCGGCCCGATGACTCGCCGGGCGGTGCTGAGCTTCCAGCGGCGCAACGGGATCCGCGCGACGGGGAAGGTCGGGCACGCGACGCGCTGCAAGCTGGGCAAGCTCGGCGTCCCGTTGCTCGGGCAGCGGCAGCTCTCGCGCGGTCGCGTCGGCTGGGACGTCGCCTCGCTCGAGTTCAGGCTCCGTCGCTTCGGCCTCGCCGCGACGCGGATCGACGGCCGTTTCGATGCCGCCACGGCCGCGGCGCTGCGACGGTTCCAGCGATCGCGGGGCCTGAGGGCCGACGGGATCGCGGGCGCGTGGACCTTTCGCGCGCTGGCGCGCGGGAAGAAGGCTGCCTCCAAGAAGCCCGTCGCCACGCGGCGGCTCGTCCATACGGTCGAGCCGGGAGAGGGGTTCGTCGTGATCGCGCGCCGCTATCGGGTGCAGCCGACGAGGCTTGCTCGCGCCAACGGGCTTCGCCTCACGAGCGTGCTCACCCCCGGCCAGCGCCTGCGGGTGCCGGGTCGGGTCGTCGCCGGGCGGAAGAAGAAGACTGCTCCGCGCGCGCCCACGCCGAGGCTCGTCCACACCGTACGACCGGGCGAAGGGTTCGTCGCGATCGCGCAGCGCTACGGGGTTCGGGCGGACGGGCTCGCGGGCGCGAACGGTCTCACGCTGGCGAGCGTCATCACACCCGGCCAGCGCCTGCGGATTCCCGGGCGTGCCGCCGCCCCCGCCCCGAAGCCGCGGGATGTCTCGACACGCCTCCGTCACACGGTCGGAGCCGGGGAGAGCTTCTACTCGATCGCGCAGCGCTACCACGTCAGCCCCTGGCGGCTCGCCCGCGCGAACCGGCTCTCGCTGATGGCCACGATCGTCCCCGGTCAGCGCCTGGCGCTGCCCCCCGGCGCGCACGTCGGCTCCGCCTCCGTGCCCGTCGACCGCTCCACCGTGGCGGCGGCGATCGACCGCTGGGCGGGGGCGTACGGCGTCGACCCGAAGCTGGCACGCGCGCTGGCCTGGATGGAGTCGGGCTTCCAGCAGGACGTCGTCTCGAGCGCGGGCGCGATCGGCGTGATGCAGCTGCTCCCCGAGACGTGGGAGTTCGTGGACACGGTGTTGCTGGGCGAGGCGACCCCCAGGACGTACGAGGGCAACGTCCGCGCCGGTGTCCGCTTCCTCCGCTGGCAGCTCGACGAGTTCGACGGCAACGTCAGGCTCGCCCTGGCGGGCTACTACCAGGGCGCCCGCGCCGTACGCGAGCGCGGCCTCTTCGACGACACGAAGCAATACGTGTCCGTGATCCTCCAGCTCTACGGCTCCGTCTGAGCCTCCTCGAAGGCCGCCGAAGTAGCGATCTCGAGCCGTGCGTTACCGCGACCACGTACGGACGCGATGTGGGCACGGAACAGCCGCTCCGCGATCTCGGCGTCTTCGAGCTCGAGTTGCCGCAGGAAGCCTCGGCGCTGCAAGCGACGCACGGCTTCCTGCGGCAGGCCCAGGCGCTCGGCGATCGCGGCGGGGTCGGAAAGCTTCACGCCCGCCCTCGTGCCGGGCGGAAGCGAAACCGGAACCGGACAGGTGACAGCTGCGCACGGCGCCGCCGTCTGCGGATCCGGATCGCACTCAGGACGGTGTCACGCGAGTCAGGCTGGAGCGCGTCGCGTGCGAGGTCGGCATGGCGTTCCCGCACAAGCATGCGCAGGGTCTGATTGTCGGGATAGATCACGATGACCTCCTCAGTGGGCCCCCGCCGAGCGACGGCGGCGGCCGGTCAGGGCGAATGCGACGGCGATGAGTGCCAGCGCCGCAACGACCGACACGGCGGCGATGGAGATCGCACCGCTCCAGTCGGTCCCGGTCGACGCGAAGTGGGTCGCGGGCAGAGGGTCGGTGGCCGGCGAGGGCTGGGTCGTCGCTCCGACGCCGTTCGGCGAAGCGATGCCTTCGGGCGGCATGGAGGACTTCGGCGCTGCACTCTCGAGGTGCAGGGGGTCGCCGTCGGGCGTGATCGGGTATGCGGCCACAGGCGCCGCGGTGACGAGCAGGGCCAGGAAGAGCCCGGCGAGCGCCGCAAGCCGTCGTCCGGACTGATGGGTGCTGTGCACGTTCCGCCTCCTTCGTCGGTCGGATGACCAAGCGTTCGAGAAGCGGGTTGAGCCCCGGTTGAGGGCCGGTGGAGCGCCGTTCCGGCGTGGTGTACGTTCGCGCCGACCTCTCGGCAGAAAGGCACGGATGAGGTTCCGGATCCTCGGCCCACTCGAAGCGCTCGACGGTGTCCGCTCGGTGCGGCTCGGGGCATCCAAGCCTCGCGCGCTCCTCGGCGCGCTCCTCCTCCATGCGAACGAGGTCGTGTCGACGACGCGCCTGATGGACGAGCTCTGGGGCGAACAGCCCCCGGCCACGGCGGCCAAGCTGGTGCAGGGCTACGTCCACGCTCTCCGCAAGCAGCTCGACCCCGACACCCTCGTCACGCAGGCGCCCGGCTACCTGCTGCGCGTCGACCCGGAGGCGCTCGACCTCCTCGAGTTCCAGCGCCTGACCCGAGAGGCACGCGTCGCTCCGGCCGCGCGCGCGGCCGAGCTCCGGCGCGAGGCGCTCGAGCTTTGGCGCGGGCCGCCGCTCGCGGACGTCGTCTTCGAAGGGCCCGCCCGTCACGAGGTCGCGCAGCTGAGCGAGCTGCACCTCGCGACGCAGATCGAGCTGCTCGAGGCCGAGCTCGAGCTAGGCCACCACCCCCGGCTCGTCGGTGAGCTCGAGATGCTCGTCGCCGCCCATCCCTACCAGGAGCGCCTCCGCGAACTGCTGATGCTCGCCCTGTACCGCTCGGGTCGGCAGGCGGAGGCGCTGCAGGCTTACAAGGCCGCCCGCAGGATGCTGAGCGAGGAGCTCGGTCTCGAGCCCGGGCAGGCTCTGCGTGAGCTCGAGGCGGCGATCCTGCGACAGGATGACGCCCTGTCGGCGGGGGCCTCCAGGTCGACGGCTCGGGATCCGGGCGCATCGGTATCGGCGGAGCCCGCGACGCCACCCGCTCGCGGAGACGAGCTCCGTCCGGTGACCGCGCTGTTCGCCGACATCGTCGGCTCGACCGCGCTCGGCGAGCGCCTCTCACCGGAAGACGTGAAGGCGCTCGTCGGCGAGTGTGTGACTCAGATGAGCCACGCCGTCGAGGAGTACGGCGGCACCGTCCAGGCGTACGAGGGGGACGGCATCTGCGCGTACTTCGGCGTCCCGCAGGCACACGAGGACGACCCCGAGCGGGCGGCGCGGACCGCGCTCCGGATCCACGAGGTCGTGGGCCAGTACGCGCATGACATCGCCCAGGCGTGGGCGATCCCCGACTTCGCCGTGCGCGTGGGGATCAACACGGGCCGCGCCGGCGTCGGGCCGGTCGGCGTCGGAAGCCCCCAGACCGTCGCGCTCGGCGACACCGTGAACGTTGCGGCACGGCTCCAGTCGACGGCAAGCCCAGGGACGATCGTCGTGGGCGAGGAGACGGCACGGCGCCTCGCCCACAGGTTCGCGTTCGAACCGCTCCACGAGCTCTCCCTCAAGGGGCGGGACGAGCCGGTTCGTGCGTCGAGGCTCGTCGGTCCGATCCGCGCTGCTACGAGACTGCGGCTGCGGGCGCTCGTCGGCCGCGAGAGCGAGCTCGCCCGCCTGCGAGCGGTCGTGAACGATCTCGAGGCCGGCCGTGGCCAGGTGCTGCTGCTCCTCGGCGAGCCCGGCATCGGCAAGACGCGCATGCTCGCCGAGCTGCGCTCGACCCTGCCGGGGCACGTCACCTGGCTCGAGGGCAACAGCCTCTCCTACGGGGGGCTCCCGTCCTGGCCGTTCATCGACGTTCTCCGGCGCTGGCTCGGCATCGAGCAGGGAGACGCGGAGATCGTGGTGCGCACGCGTGCCCGGGCACGGCTCGGCCCGCTGTTCGGGGACGACCCCAGACGAGCTCTGCCGGGCCTCGGCCGGTTGCTGAGGATCGAGCTCGGCCAGGGTGCAGGGGGCGCCGAAGGAAGTGAGGCGCGTCGCGCGTACGTCGCATGGATCGAGGCGCTCGCCGGGCAGGGACCGGCGGTCCTCGCAGTCGAGGACCTCCACTGGGCACACTCCTCGACGCGCGAGCTCGCCGAGGATCTCCTCGAGGTGACCGAACGCGCTCCGCTCCTGCTCGTCGCCACGCTCCGTCGCGACCCCGACTCGGAGGGGTGGCGATTCCGTACCCGAGTCCTCACGGAGTTCTCGCACCGCACAACCGAACTCGCCCTCGACCCGCTTTCGCCGGCCGCGGCCCAGGAGATCCTCGGTGCGTTGCTCCCAGGCGTCGTCGACGAGGCGATTGGCGAGGAGCTCGTCGCTCGGGCCGAGGGGAACCCGCTCTACCTCGAGGAGCTGCTGCGGGCGCTCCTCGAGTCGGGTGGCCTCGAGCGACGCCATCGGACCTGGACCACCACAGTGCGGCCCTCGCTCCTGCTCCCGCCCGCGCTCGAGAACCTCCTGGTCGCCCGGATCGACCGGCTGGCCGACGGGCCGCGCAGGCTGGCCCAGGTCGCAGCGGTGCTCGGGCGCGAGTTTCCAGTGTCGATCCTCGAGCGCGTCGCGGGGGACGACACTCAGGACGACCTCGCTGCGCTGTTACGCGCCGAGATCGTCCGCGAGCTGCGGCGCTATCCCGAGCTCGTCTGCGCCTTCCGCCACGGGCTGCTCCAGGAGGCGGTGCTCTCCTCGCTCACGCCCGCCCGGCGGCGAGAGCTCTACGGCGCGGTGGCGTCGGCCGTCGAGGAGGTCTACGAAGGGGCGCTCGACGACCACCTGGAGCGACTCGCCCACTACCACGCGCAGAGCGGGGACATCGCGACGGCGCGGGACTATCTCGGGCGTGCCGCAGAACGGGCGGACGCGCTCGGCGCAGGCTCGCGGGCGGAAGATCTGCGGGGTCGCGCAGCTCGCCTCGAAACCGAGGGGGGTGGCGCGTCCGGGTCGTAAGGGAGACATGTCTCGCCCCTACCGCTTGCATGCGGCCGCGAGGTCGACGCCGTAGAACGGGTGGTACAGGAAGCAGCCGAAGCTCTTGGAGACGAACGACCTGTTGAACGTGTTGTAGAGCGGCGCCCAGGGCGGGTTCGTGCGCATCAGCTCGACGTCGAGGTCTTCCGACGCTTTTCGGCGCGCATCACCCGTAAGCTGCTTCGCCGCATCGATTCTGGCGTTCGTAGGCGGGTCGTCGAAGTACGCGACGTTCAGACTGCCCGTCGGCCGGATCCTCCTGCCGTCCAGCAGCGTCTCGAGGAACGACCCTCCGTCGGCGTAGTCGGCCGCCCAGCCGTCCCGGGCGATGTCGAAGGGCTCGCCACGGGTTTGGATCTTCTCGACGAGCGTTGCCGCGTCGAAGTACTTCACGTCCAGGTCGATCCCGATCTGCTTGAGCTGGAACTCGAGCGCCAGGGACTGGGCGACGCTCGAGGGGGCGCTGGTCGTGTAGAACATGAGCTTTGTCGGCTTGATGCGTGCCCGTGCAAGCCAGCGCTTCGCAGCCGCGAGATTCGGCCCTCCGAGCGGGTAGATGCCCACTGCTCGTCCCAGCGCGGGTGGGAGGATCTGGTCGGTGCGCTTGCCCGCTAGGTAGCCGAGGGGGCGGACGAGCGCTGCTCGATCCAGCGCGAAGTTGATCGCCTTCTTGAGCGGTATCTGTCCTGGTCCCTTGAAGGCTGGCCGGTCGTGGTTGAAGGCGAGGTACCAGGTCACCGGCGCGGGGCTGACGAAGAACTGCCCGCCGGGCCGGTTGACGCCGTACCTCTCGGCAAGGGCTCCGTATGCCGCGCTCGGGACACCGAACGGAAAGCAGTGGTCGATCCGATCCGCCTCTATGGCGACCAGGCAGGCCTCCCGGGTCTCGCCGACCGTCCACACGACCTGGCCGACGTTCGCCGGGCGGTCCCCGCGGTAGAACGGGTTGCGCTTCAGGACGACCCGCTGGTTGACGACATGCTCCGCGACGTAGTAGGGGCCCGAACCGGCGGGGTCGACTCCCCGGGAGTCGACCGGAGTGCCTGGAAGGACGGGACAGAAGAACGGCAGCGTCAGTCGTTGGGGGAAGTCCCCGAGCGGCTTCGTCAGGCGGATCTGCAGTCGGTACCGGCCGACCACGCGGACTCCCGAGATCGACTGCGCGTTGCCATCGATCATCGCCTGGGCGCCCTCGATCTCACGCATGAAGCCCGTGGCGTCGGTCGCCTTCTGTCCCGGGTGGGCATTGCGATTGAAGGCGGCGGCGAAGCTCTGCGCCGTCACCTGCACGCCGGTATGGAAGCGGAACGTCCGCCGGAGCTCGAAGTCGTACGTGCGTCGGTCGCGAGAGACGGTGTACGACCGAACGACCTCCGGGATCACGCGCGCGCCCGCAGCCCCATCCTCGTCAGGGTGGTTGAAGAGCTTCGCGCAGGTCGCGAAGGTGATCGCCCACGACGGCCCGCCGTAGCCGAGCGCCGTGTCGAGCTGGCCGACGTCCTCGAACGACCCCATCCGGAGTATGCCGCCCTTGCGCGCCTCGTCGGCGCCGCCGGCGGGGTGCGCTCCCGCGGCCGCGAACATCGCCAGTCCGGCGACGAGCAGCGTGAGAGCGAGCGAGCGCCGGCGCCTCATTTCTTGCAGGCCGCCGCGAGATCGACGCCGTAGAAGGGGTGGTAGAGGAAGCAGCCGTAGCTCTGCGACACGAAGTTCGGGCGCGTCGTGTGGAAGTACGGCGCCCAGGGTGGGTTGGTGCGCATCAGGTCGACGTCGAGGTCGGCCCAGGCCTTTCGCCGCACGGCGCCACGCAGGCGGCCGGCCGCCGCGATCCTCGCGTTGACCCGGGGGTCGTCGAAGTAAGCGGCATTCAGGTTGCCCGTCGGCCCGATGTTCGCGCCGTTCAGGAGCGGCTCGAAGTACCCGGCGGGGTCGGCGTAATCGGTCGTCCAGGCGAGCATTGCGACGTCGAACGGCTCTCCGCGCGTGCCGACCTTCCGGACCTGCGTCAGCTGCTCGAAGTACTTCACCTCGACGCCGATGCCGATTCGCTTCATGCTCGACGCAAACACCTGGGCGGCCGCGACGTTGCCGGGCCGGTCGGTGAACGCGTAGAGGACGAGCCCGGCCGGCTTGCGCGCCGCTCGGGCGAGCCAGCGCTGGGCCCTCGCCACGTCGCCCGCGACCGGGTAGATAGCCTCGTCCCGTCCGAGCGGGGCTGTCAGCAGCTGGTCGTCGGGCGTGCCTCCCAGGTAGCCGAAGGTCTCGCCGAGGGCCTGCCGGTCGAGCGCGTAGTTGATCGCCTTCTTGAGCGGGATCTGCCCTGGCCCTCTGAACGTCGGCCGCTCGTGGTTGAAGGCGAAGTACCACACGTCGAGCCGCTGGCCGACGAAGAACCGGCCGCCCGGCCGGTTGACGCCGTACGTGTCGGCCAGTCGCCGGTACGCCGTCTGCGGGATCCCGAACTCGACGCAGAGGTCGATCCGGTCCTCCTCGGTGGCGGCCAGGCAGTCCGCCTGGCTCATGCCAAAGGTCCAGACGATCTCGTCGACGTTCGCCGGGCGGTTGCCGCGGTAGTACGGGTTGCGCTTCAGGATCACGCGCTGGTTGACGACGCGCTCGGCGACGTAGTAAGGCCCGGAGCCGGCGGGGTCGTCGATCCCTTTCGGGTCTACCGGCGTATTCGGGAGAATGGGGCAGAAGAAGGCCATCGTCAGCCGCGCGGTGAAGTCGCCGACCGGTTGGGTCAGCCGAATCTGCAGCCGGTAGGCCCCCAGGGCGCGAACGCCCGAGATCGTCTTCGCTCTGCCCGCGATCACGGCCTCCGCGCCGACGATCTCGCGCATGTAGGGCGTGGCCGGGGAGCCGAGCTTCGGGTTGGCGACGCGGTTGAAGGCGTCGACGTAGCTGCGCGCGGTCACCTGCGCTCCCGAGTGGAAGCGAAACGTCCTCCGCAGATCGAAGGTGTAGGTTCGTCCGTCGCGGGAGA
Organism: Gaiella sp.; assembly: GCF_035710885.1. Lineage (GTDB taxonomy): Bacteria > Actinomycetota > Thermoleophilia > Gaiellales > Gaiellaceae > Gaiella. The sequence goes on from NZ_DASTCS010000021.1 coordinate 23,934, forward strand.
CGGTGTACGTCCTCACCACCTCCGGGATCAGCCGCAGGCCGGCCGCGCCCGGCGCGTCCGGGTAGGTGAACAGGTTGGCGCAGGTCGCGTACATGAGCGACGTCGAGGTCGAGTAGTACGCGAGGCCGGGATCGACGAAGTCGATGTCGGTGTGCCTGCTCAGGCGCAGCGTGCCGCCCTTCCGCGCCTCGGTCGCGTCGTTCGTCGAGCCGGCCGGGTGCGCAAACGTCGCGGCGAGCAGTGCGACTCCGGCGGCCAGCATCCCGAACGACAGTGAGAACCTGCGCGTCATCGCTTCTTGCACACGGCGGCGATGTCGAAGCCGTAGAGGGGGTGGACAACGACGCAGCCGACGCCTTTCGACACGAGGGTGCGGGTCTGAGTGTGCACGTACGGCGCCCACGGCGGGTTGTCGCGCATGAGGTCGACGTCGAGGTCGGCCCAGGCGGCTCTGCGCCGTGCCTCGCCCGTCAGGCGGTTCGCCGCCTCGATCCGCGCGTCGATCCGCGGATCGTCGAGGTTGACGCCCTGGCCGCTTCCGCGGTTGAGGATCGGGACGAAGAACGCAGCCGGGTCAGCGTAGTCGGCAAACCAGCCAGCCAGCGCGAGGTCGTACGGCTCCCCGCGGGTTGCGAGCTTCCCGGGCAGCGCACCGATGTCGAAGTACTTCACCTGGAGGTCGATGCCGATCTGCTTGAGATTGAAGGCGAGGATCTCGGCCTGTGCGACGGTCACGGAGAAGCTGTTCGCGTAGAGAACGAGCCGTTTCGGCTGGTTCCTCGCACGAGCCAGCATTCTCCTTGCGGTGGCGTAGTCGGAGCCCCTGAGCGGGTAGATACTCGTCGGGCGGGCGAGCCCGCGTGGGAGCATCTGGTCGGCCCGGTTGGCCGAGAGATAACCGAGCTGACGGGTGAGCTCGGGTCGGTCGATGGCGTGGTTGATCGCCTGCTTGAGCGGGATCTGGCCGGGGCCGGCGAACGCGGGCCGGTCGTGGTTGAAGGCGACGAACGAGGTCGTCAGGGACGGACTGACGAAGAACCGCCCACCCGGTCGGTTGATGCCGTGCCTCTCCTCCAGCTCCCGGAACAACGCCCCGGCCGGGAGGCCGCCGCCGAGGTAGCAGTAGTCGATCGTGACCTGCTCGATGGCGAGCAGGCAGTCCTTCAGCTCGTCGATGGTCACGACGACCTCGTCGACGTTGGCGGGGCGGTTCCCGCGGTAGTACCGGTTGCGCTTCAGGACGATGCGCTGGTTGACGATGCGCTCGGCGACGTAATAGGGCCCCGAACCGGCGGGCGTGTCGATCTCGGCGATCGGTGTGCCGGGCAGGATCGGGCAGAAGAACGGCATCGTCAGCCTCGCCGTGAGATCCCCAACCGGCCTGGTGAGCCGGATCTGCAGCCGGTAGCGACCGAGCGCGCGGACGCCGGAGATCGTCTGCGCCTTGCCATCGCTCACCGCCGCGACGCCGTCGATCTCGCGCATGTAGGCGGTTGCCGGCGACTCGAGCTTGGGTTGCGCGACCCGGTTGATCGCAGCGACGAAGCTGTGCGCAGTGACCGGAGCGCCGGTGTGGAAGCGGAACGTCTGCCTCAACTCGAAGGTGTACGTCCGCTGGTCCCGCGAGATCGTGTACCGCTCGACGACCTCCGGCACGAGTCGCGTCCCAGCAGCGCCCTGAGCGTCCGGGTAGTTGAACAGCTTCGCGCACGTCGCGTAGCTGAGCATCCATGACCGCGGGAAGTAGCCGACCGCCGGGTCGACCGAGTCGACGTCCGCGGGTGCGCTCAGGCGGAGCGTCCCGCCCTTCCGTTCCTCCGTGGCGGACCGTGCAAGACCAGCAGCGACGAACAGCCCCACGCCGGCGGCCAGCATCCCGAGAGAGAGCGAGAGCATGCGCGTCATCGCTTCTTGCACACTGCTGCGATGTCGACGCGGTAGATGGGATGGCGGAGGAAGCAGCCGAGGCTCTTCGAGACGAACGCGCGGTTGTTGATGTGGAAGAAGGGTGCCCAGGGCGGGTTGTCGCGCATCATGTCGACGTCGAGGTCGGCCCAGGCGCGCCGGCGGGCCTCTCCGGTGAGCCGGTTCACCGCTTCGAGGCGGCGCTGGAGGCGCACGTCGAGGCGAACACCGCTGAGCTCGAGCAACGGCACGAAGAAGCCCGCTCCATCGGCGTAGTCGGCGGCCCAGCCGATCATGACGATGTCGAACGGCTCGCCCGGCGTTGCGGCCTTGTCCAGCGCGACGAGTGGCGCGAAGTACCGAACGTCGAGCTCGATGCCGATCTGCCTGAGGTTGTGGGCGAGGACCTGCGCAAAGATCAGGGCCGGGGGGATCGTCCAGGCGTACAGCACGAGCGTGGTCGGCTTGTGTTTCGCTCGCGCATACCAGCGACGTGCGGCGACCGGATCCGCGCCGGCGAGTGGGTAGACGCTCCCCGCACGTCCGAGCGCGGGCGGCAGCAGCTGGTCGGTGCGCTTGCCGCCGAGGTAGCCGGCCGCGCGGGTCAGCTCCGGCCGGTCGATCGCGAAGTTGATCGCCTTCTTGAGCGGGATCTGGCCGGCACCCTCGAATGCGGGTCGGTCGTGGTTGAAGACGAACATCCAGGTCGCGGGGCTCGGCCGCACGAACAGCTGGCCACCCGGACGGTTGATCCCGTATGCCTCGGCGAGCGCGCGATACGCCGACCGCGGCGCACCGGGCTCACCGCAGAAGTCAGCCCGGTCCTCTGCGACGGCGAGTTCGCAGGCCTGGATGCTGACGCCCCCCGTCCAGACGATCTCGTCGACGTTGGCGGGTCGATCCCCGCGGTAGAAGCGGTTCCGCCGGAGCAGGGTGCGCTGGTTTGTGACCCGTTCGGCGACGTAGTACGGGCCCGAGCCGGCCGGCTTGTCGATCCCCTCGGGATCGACAGGTGTGTTCGGGAGGATCGGACAGAAGAACGGCATCGTCAGCCGGGCGGTGAAGTCGCCGAGCGGCCTCGTGAGCCGAACCTGGAGGCGATGGCGGCCGAGCACGCGGACGCCCGAGATCGACTTCGCCTTCCCGTCGATCACGGCGTCGGCGCCTGCGATC
>NZ_DASTCS010000022.1:0-51372 GCF_035710885.1 Gaiella sp.
GGCCGCCTCGACGAGCGCGACCGAGAGGTGCTGATCCACCGCTTCCTGCTCGAGCTGGGCGAGGAAGAGACCGCCGCAGCGCTCGGCATCCGGAGGGGCACGGTCAAGTCACGGACGTCGCGCGCGCTCGAGCGACTGCGCGCCGTCGTGGGCGAGGACGCCCGATGAGCCTCGAGCGGGAGCTGACCTCGCTCGCGGCGTCAGTCGAATGGCCGGAGGCGCCGGACGTGACCGCGGCGGTCGCCGGCCGGATCGCCGAGCCGGCCCCCCGGCCCACGATGCATCGGCCGCGACTCGCCGTGGCGCTCGTCGTCCTGCTCGCCGCGTTGCTCGCGGTCCTCGCGGTGCCGCCGGCGCGCACGGCGATCCTCGACTGGCTGGGGATCGGCGGTGCCAGGATCGTCAGGGTCGACCAGCTGCCGGCGATCGAGCCGTCTCCCGGCTTGGAGATCCTCGGCGACGAGATGCCGCTCGAGACAGCCCGCTCGCGAGCCGGCTTCCCGTTCGCCGACCCTCCTCGCGACGAGCCGGCTCCGGACGTCATCCGCGTCGCCCCCGGCATCCGCGTGAGCTACATCTGGCGCGAGGGCGAGCGGGTGAGGCTCCTGCTCACACAGTTCCCCGGGAGCGTCGACGACCCGGCGCTCCTGAAGAAGCTCGTCGGCTCCTCGACGTCGGTCGAGGAGCTCGCCGTGGACGGCGATCGGGGCATCTGGCTCGAGGGAGGGCCGCACGTCGTGTACTTCGTCGCGCCCGACGGGGACGTCCAGTACGACCAGGGATGGCTCGCCGGGAACACGCTGCTGGTCGACCGGGACGGCGTCACGCTCAGGATCGAAGGAGCTCTCGAGCGCGACGAGGCCGTGCAGCTGGCCTCGGCCGTGCGATAGGAGCAGATCCTCGTTCGAGGGATCAAGTGCGGAAGGGTGAGGGTACCCCGTTCGGGGGAGGCAATCCCTGAAACGAGGGATGACGGCCCGCAGGACCCCGAATACAAGGCGTGTGGGGGAGGGGAAGCCGCGCCGCGCCCGCCCGGCTTGCCCGGGCGGGCGCGCCGGCGGATCCGCCCCCCCGGGGCAGCTTCCCCATGGGGCGCACCCTCGTTTCGATGACCGGGGCGCTCAGGGCTCCCACGCCTCCCCGGCGGTGTCCCAGCCGAGGAGGACATGGGCGGAGAGGAGCCGGGCGATCCGTGCGAGGAGCGCCTCGTCGGCGTCGCCGTCGACGCGGAGCTCGCCCACCGGCTCGCCCTTGAAGCTGATCGTCGCGCGCTTCCGACGCGACGGGTCCTCGACCCCTGCAGACGGCCCGAGCACGAGCGCGCCCGCCTCGACGAACGCGATCCCGGCCCACCCGATGCCCGGCTCGTCGGCGAGGACGCGCACGACCTCCCGCAGCGCCTCGTCGGCGTCGTTCGGCCGCGCGAGGGCCTCTTCGATGACGTCGACCGCGCGCCGCGTCACTCGACCAGGTCGTTTCCCTCGAACGCCCGGATCGGCGTGCGCGCGCCTTCTGGGATGGGCACCGGCCGCCGGGTCTCGCGGTCGACGAGGACGAGCGTCTGCGTCGCGGTGACCATGAGGGCGTCGTCGGGGAGCCGGAGCGCGACGCCCTCGTAGGTGACGCTCGTCCGCCCCAGGCGGCTGATCCGCATGAAGCACTCGAGCAGGTCGTCGAACCGGGCCGGGGCGTGGTACTCGACGTTCGAGGCGCGCATCACGAGCTCGGCTCCGGTGACCCCGTGCATCCCGAGGCCGCCGAGGTGCCGGTGGTACTCCGTGCGCGCGTGATCGAAGTACGGGAGATAGCGGCCGTAGTAGACGACCCCCTGCGCGTCCGTGTCGGAGAACCACACGCGCGTCAGGGCCGAGTACTTGAACGGTGGCCGACGATCGGTCAGCCTGCCCAGCTCTGGCGCGGCCGCCACGCTCAGACCGGGCCGCGGGTGAGCTCCGTGAGGGGCTCGTTGACGTGCAGGAGCTTCGCACGGATGTCCTTGACACCGAACCCTTCGAGCCTCGCCGTGTGCTCCTCGAGGTACGCGAGCGCGCTCCCGTCGTCCTCGAACAGGTAGATGCCGCCGCCGACTCCCTCGTCCTCGTTCTCGGTCCAGATCTTCCAGCGGAGCCCCGGCGCGCGCTCGATGATCGCTGCGAGGTCCTTGAACGCGGTCGCCATCTCCTCCCCCCAGGGCCCGGCCATCGAGAAGTCGAACTGCAGCACAGTGGGCATGTCGTCCTTTCGGTCGCGGATCGGCCTCTGTCGGATGCGGTCAGCTGCGGATGAGCTCGAGCACCTCGTCGCGCCGCCGCTCCATGGTCCCCGGATCGAGGGCCTCGAGGTTCAGGCGCAGCAGCGGCTCGGTATTGGAGGGACGGACGTTGAAATGCCAGTCGTCGAAGTCGACAGAGATGCCGTCGAGGTGGCTGACGCGCCCGCCCTCGGCGGTGTATCGCTCCTTCAGCTCCTGGAGCTTGAGCGCGACGTCCGCGACGGGCGTGTTGATCTCACCGGTGATGAAATACCGATCGCGGAACGGCGCGAGGAGCTCCGAGAGCGATTGCCCGCCCTCCGACAGGATCTCCAGCATCACGAGGAACGGGACGACGCCGGTGTCGGCCTGCGAGAAGTCCCGGAAGTAGTAGTGGGCCGAGACCTCGCCGGCGAAAAGGGCGTTCTCCTTGCGCATCCGGTGCTTGATGAAGGCGTGCCCGACCCGGTTCACGAGCGGGATCCCGCCGGCTTCCTCGATCGCGCGGGGCACCGCCCAGCTCGCGCGCACGTCGTAGAGGATCTTCGCGCCCGGCTCCTTGGCGAGCATCGCCCGGGCGAGCAGGCCCGTGACGAAGTCGCCGGGCACGAACTCCCCCGTGTCGTCGACGAAGAAGCAGCGGTCGGCGTCGCCGTCGTAGGCCACTCCGAGATCGGCGCCCTCCGACTGCGTCTTCTCGACCACGAACGCGCGGTTCTCGGGGAGCAGCGGATTCGGCTCGTGGTTCGGGAACGACCCGTCCGGGTCGAAGTAGCACCTCACCACGTCCAGCTGGGGGAGCTGTGCGAGCACCGGAGGCAGCATCGCCCCCGCCATGCCGTTCGCCGCGTCGATCACCACCTTGAGCGGCCGGATCGCCTGCGGGTCGACGAAGGACAGCACCTTGTCGACGAACCCGTCCCAGATGTCCTCGGAGCGGACCTCGCCGCGGTGCTCCACTTCGCCGAACGCCCCGTCGGCACGGCGGCGCACGTCCTCGAGACCGGAGTCACCGCCGACGGGAAGCGCGCCGCGGCGGACGATCTTCATGCCCGAGTACTCCTTGGGGTTGTGCGAGGCGGTGACGCAGACGCCGCCCTCCAGCCCCAGCTCGCCGACGGCGTAGTAGAGCATCTCGGTGCCGATCAACCCGACGTCGAGGACGTCGGCCCCGCCGTCCGCGGCGCCCTCGATCAGCGCCGCGGCCATCGAGGGGGACGACAGCCGCATGTCGCGCCCCACCGCAATCGTGCGCGGCTCGAAGTGCTCGACGTAGGCCCGCCCGACCCGGTACGCGCCGTCCTCGTCGAGCTCCGTGGGGTGGATTCCTCGGATGTCGTACGCCTTGAAGACCTTGGGGTCGAGCACGAGGGGCATCGTAGGGAACCCCGCCCCGGGCGGCGGGGTAGAAGCGGGCATGAGGCTGTTCGCGGCGTTTCTGCTCGCCCTGCTCGGCGCCCCGACGGCGGACGCCAAGGGGATCGCGAGCGCCACCGTCTGCGGCGCATCGGGTTGTGTCAGCCTCCACGAGCCGCCGCACACGCTGCTGGCGTGGGGTGGCGAGGCACCGGATGCGCCGCCGGCCCCGGGCTCGTTCTACCGGATCACGTTCCACGTCTCGCCGCACGACCCGGGCTGGCGCGTCTGGTACGTCCCGGTCGACGGCTCGAGCGCCTTCGCCGGCAATGCGGGGGAGAGAGAGCTCCACCGCCTCGACCACGCGGCGCGCGCCGCGTTCGCCGCAGTGACCCGTGACCTGGAGCCGTACCCCGCGCCGGTGGTGACTGCTGCGCTCGTCGACGGCCGGCCCGCCGCAGACCCGACGTCGTACCTGTCGCTCCGTGGGCGCCCGAGCGAGCTCGAGGCGCCCGTGAGCGCGGAGGACTGGGTCGGGATCGAGCTTCGCTCGCGCATCGCGAGCCCGTGGACGGAGGGCGTGCGGCTCCTGCTCTCGCCGTCGACGGGCGTCCTCCAGGACGGCTTCAGCTTCTCCCGGCTCGACCCTGCCACGGTCGGGCGCATCCTCGCGCGACGCGGCCTGGGAAGCGTCGCGCAGCCGTCAGAGCCGACGAGCGCTGCCGGCGGGACGAGCGTCCCCGTCCTCGCCGGCGCGGTCGCGGTGGCCGCCCTGCTCGGCGGGATCGGGGTCGTGCTCCACAGGCGTCGAGGCGGCGGACGCTCCCGCGAGGCGTCGAAACGGGCGGTTAGCCGCCCTGCCTGACACCCTCCGCCGACCCTAGACTCATGGTATGGAGCGCAAGCTGGCGACGGCGATGTTCGTCGATCTCGTCGACTCCACGGCCCTGGTCTCCGCGAGCGACCCGGAGGTCGCGCGGCGGAAGGTGACCGGGTTCTTCGACCGCGTCAGAGCCCACATCGACACGTACGGCGGCACGATCGAGAAGTTCGCAGGAGATGCCGTGCTGGCGGTCTTCGGCGTCCCGACGGCGCACGAGGACGACGCCGAGCGCGCGGTGCGCGCAGCCGTGGCGATCGTCGAGACCGGCGACGGCGAGCTCCCCGTGCGGATCGGCATCGAGGCGGGAGAGGTCGTCGTCGAGGACGGTGACTCGACCTTCGCGACCGGCGAGGCGCTGAACGTCGCGGCCCGGCTCCAGCAGTCGGCCGATCCGGGCGAGATCCTGATCGGGCCCACGGCACACGGCCTTACTGCCGGCCGCGTGGTGACCGAGCCGAGAGACGGGCCGCCGCTCAGGGGGCTGCGCGAGGGCATGGAGGTCCGACGGGTCGTCTGTGCCGAGCGACCGATCGGCCGCCCCGTGAGCGTCGTGGCGCCCTACGTCGGCAGAGAGGAGGAGCTCGACCTGCTGCAGAACGCGTTCTCTCGCGCCGTTCGCGACCGGCGGGCACAGCTCGTGACGATCTTCGGCGAGCCGGGCATCGGCAAGAGCCGGCTCGTCCGCGAGTTCTTCGCGGGGCTCGAGCGCACGACCGTGCTCACGGGGCGCTCGCTTCCCTTCGGGGAAGGGCTCGCCTACAGGCCGCTGGCAGAGATGGTCCAGGCCGCAGCGGGGATCTCGCCCGAGGACTCCCCGGAAGAGGCGTTCGAGAAACTCAGGGAGGCCTGCTCGAGCGACGCCGTCGCGGACCTGCTCGGGCTCGCCTCGGGCGTGCTCGACACCGTCTCGGGCAGCCGACGCGGGCAGGAGATCTCCTGGGCCGCGCAGGAATGGGCGACGTCGCTCGCCGAGGCCCAGCCGCTCGTGCTCGGCTTCGAGGACGTCCACTGGGCGGAGGAGCCGCTCCTCGATCTCATCGAGCATCTCGCCGACCGGGTGGACGATGCGCCGGTGCTGATCGTCTGCCTCGCGCGCCCCGAGCTCCTCGAGCTGCGACCCGGGTGGGGAGGAGGCCGACGCCGCTCCATCACGATCGACCTGGGGCCGCTCCCGGAGGAGGACACCGCGCTTCTCGTCGACGCGCTCGTCGCGGACGCGGCGCTGCCGGGCGGCCTGCGGAAGGCGCTCCTGGACAAGACGGAGGGCAACCCGCTCTTCATCGAGGAGACCATCCGGATGCTCGCCGAGCAGGGCCACGACGCCACGGCCGTGCGGATTCCCGACACCGTGCAGGCGCTGATCGCGTCCCGGATCGACCGGCTTCCCCCGGCGTCGCGGTCGGTCGTGCGCCACGGGGCCCTCGTCGGTCGCGTGTTCTGGAGAGGCGCGGTCGCGGAGCTCGACCCCGAGCTCGATGTCGATGCCGCGCTGGCCGACCTCGTCGACCGGCAGCTGCTCACGAGGGAGCCGATCTCGACCGTCCCGGGCGAGGTCGCGTTCCGCTTCCGCCACGTCCTGATCCGCGACGTCGCATACGGCGGCCTCGCCAAGGGCCAGCGGGCGCGGCTCCACCGGACGTTCGCCGGGTGGCTGCAGTCGCGCTCCCCGGACGAGCTCGTGGAGGCGCAGGCCTACCACCTCGAGCGCGCTGCCGCGCTGCTCGCGGAGCTGGAGGGCCAGGTTCCGGCCGACCTCCGTGCCGAGGCTGCCGACGCGCTCGAGCGTGCCGGCCGCCGTGCTCTCGCGCGCGAGGCAAACCGCACCGCGCGGCGGCTGCTGCTCCGTTCGATCGAGCTCGAGCCCAGCCTCCAGCGGAGGTTCCAGGCCGCCCGCGCCGCGTGGCGGCTGTGGGAGCTGCCCGCGGCGTCGGTGGAGATGGAGGAGGTCCGAGAGCTGGCTCGGGAGGCCGGGGAGCGCACCTGCGAGGGGCTGGCCCTCACCCAGCTCGCCGAGATCGTCCTCAACCGGAACGCGGACGTGCCGACCGCCCGCCGACTCGGCCTGGAGGCGCACGAGCTGCTCGCGGAGGCTCCCGGCGACGCACGGTACGAGGTGCTCACGCTGCTGAGCGCGATTGGCTGGTGGGAGGGAGACATCACGAGCGTCGAGCTGTACACGGGCGAGACGCTCGAGCTCGCCCGAGCTGCCGACCGGGCCGACCTGGAGAGCCTCGCGCTGACGGAGCTGGCCGCGGCCGCGCATGCGCGGCTCGACGTCTCGCAGGCGGAGGAGCTCCTGGCCGCGGGCACGACGCTCGCAGACTCGAGCGGCAGTCTCTCGGCTCGCGCGTGGGCGGCACGCGTCCGTGGGTCGATCCTGCTACGCCGGGGACGCTCCGCAGAGGCGGCGGAGGCCTTCCACACGGCCTACGACCTGTTCGACGAGACGGGGGCGGCACCCGATGCCGCTCGGGCACGGCAGCTCGAGGGCGTGGCCGTCTGGCGGGAAGGTGACCTCGACCGGGCCGAGCAACTCGTGCGGGAGGCCGTGCGGATCCTCCTCTCCGTCCAGGAGCGGGGGAAGATCGTGGAGGCGCAGCGCACGCTGGCGGAGATCGTGCTCGCGCAAGGTCACGTCGAGGAGGCCGAGCGCTGGGCCCTGTCTGCGGTGGAGACCGTCGGGATGCAGGACATGATGTCGCGGTCGAACGTCCGGATGGTGCTCGGCCTCGTTCGTGCGGCTCAGGGTCGCGCAGCAGAGGCGGAGCTCCTTCTCCGGGAGGCCCTCGACGTGCTGGCGGAGACGGACTACCGGAACGGCGAGCCCGAGCCGCTCGCCGCGCTCGCGGGGTTCCTGCGCGCACAGGGACGCGAGGAGGAGGCGGTCGACCTCGAGGAGCGGCTCGACGCGCTCCTCCGGCCGGAGAGGGCGGCGCGGATCATCTAGCGCGTCGGGCGAAGCATGGTGCATTCGCCTGTCGTCTCGAGCTCGGTCCTGTACGGGTCATCGTCGCGTCGCCGCCCGGTGGGCGCCGATCCTCGGGATGGAGCTCCTGATCTCGCTCAGCTACACCTGGAGGGGGCCCTGCGCCAGACCTGAGGTCAGGTGGTGAGCGCCGCTCGGATCAGCTGGCTCGACGCCTCGTCGGGCGATTCCGAGATCACCGTTGCCGTCCGCTCGAACCCTTCGAGCGCGTCGTTGAGCGGATCCGCGCGCAGCGTTCCCTCGCCGTAGCGCAGGTGCTTCGTCTCGTTGCGGTTCGCGAAGGCGATGTCCGAGAAGTGGATGTGGAACGGCGCCCCGGGAGCGAGCACCGCGTCGGCGAGCTCCAGCGCCTCCCGGAACGGCTCGGGCTCGACGAAAGCGCCGTCGCTCGTCGCGTGCATGTGAGCGAAGTCGATCACCGGGCGCACCCAGCCCGTGCGCACGCTGATCTCGAGGCAGTCCTCGAGCGTGCCGAGCTCGCGGACGCGGCCCATCACCTCGACACCGAACGGCACCCCGCGGCCCTTTCCCTCCAGCCGCTCCCGGACGATCGCGAGCTGCTCGACGACGGCGTCGATCGCGTCCTTTCGACTCCGGCCGAGCAGAAAGCCGGGATGGAAGACGACCACCTCGGCGCCGCAGGCGGCCGCGATCCCGGCACTGCGGTCGAGGCCCCCGACCGCCGACGCCCATTTCCGGCCGCTCGCCTCGAGGTGACCGACCCAGCCGAAGAGCGGGGCGTGCACCGAGAGGGCGATGTCGTGCTCTCGGGCGAGCTCGCCGAGTCGCTCGGCCCAGGGGTAGTCCATCCAGAAGCCGGACTCGAAGTCGATCTCGCACGCCTCGTAGCCGCGCTCGAGCAAGAGCTCGACCGCTTGCTCGGGGCTCTCTCGCTCCGGCACGCGCGCCGGTCCCACCCGGATCCTGCCCATCCGCCGACTCTATCCCCGGCACCCGGGCGATCGCGGGGAGTCGCGCCGGCCGGGCCAGGGCCCGGATCCGCGTACCCAACGGATTCGCCTGCACTGCGCGGATGTCGTCCGATCGGTCCCGTACCCTCGCGGGCATGGCTCAGCCCACACGGATCGACCTTCTCGAGCTCGACATCGACCTCCGCCTGACCGACCTCTGGCGCGAGGCGGCCGACATCAGCGAATGGAACCTCGAGGTCGCCTCTGCGTTCATGCGGGCTGCGTACGGCAAGGGGTACTGCGATGCGCTGACCGAGGACGCGCCCGGCTCGCTCTGCGTCGACCACGGTTACGAGGTGCCGCGCCGCCGCGAGCGCGACGCCGCCGAAGCGTAGGCGCACGTCCGGGCAGCGTTCGGCGCGTCGTCTCTAGACTGTCGGCATGGCGCGGTCGACGTCCCCGGCCAGGCTGGTCATCGCCCTCTCCGTCGCGGCGGTGCTCGCCGTCTTCCTGCTCTACACCTCGCTCGCCGGCGGCGGCACGCCGTCCGTCTCGCCGAGCGAGCTCGCCACCAAGACGGGCGAGGTCTCGCTCGCAGGGCGGGTCGTGGGCGCCCCGACCGGCGACCCGCACGGAGCGGGTCTCCGGTTCGCGCTCGAGGACATCGAGGGCGCGGACAAGCAACGGGTGAAGGTGATCTACAAGGGCTCGGTGCCCGACCTCTTCCGCCCCGGCCGCGACGTCGTCGTGACCGGGACGCAGCGAGCCGACGGCACGTTCGTGACGACCCCGGGGTCGATGATCACGAAGTGCCCGTCGAAGTACCAGGCCGCCGACTCCTCCTAGGACATGGCGGAGCTCGGCCGCGCCGCTCTTCTCGTCACGCTCGGCCTGTCGCTCTACGCGCTCGTCGCAGGCGGCGCGGCGGCCGCACTGGGCCGCCGCCGTCTCGCGCTCTCGGCCCGGAACGCGCTCCTCGCGTCGTTCTTCTCGACGCTGGTTGCCGCTTGCGTGCTGGTCGCGGGGTTCGTGCGCGACGACTTCTCGCTCGCGTACGTCGCCGGCCACTCCAGCCGAGCGCTGCCGCTGCAGTACAAGATCTCGGCGTTCTGGGGTGGGCAGGAGGGATCGCTCCTGCTCTGGCTGCTCGTCCTGACGGCGTACTCCGCGCTCGCCGTCTGGTTCGCGCGGCGGCGGGCCCGCGACCTCGTCGTCTGGGTGACCCCCGTGCTCGGAGGGATCGCGGTCGGCTTCGCCTGGCTCCTCGTGGCGGTCTCGAGCCCGTTCGACACGATCGCCGCCCCGGCCGACGGGGCCGGGCTCAACCCGAGCCTCCAGAACCCGTACATGGTGATCCACCCGGTGTTCCTGTACCTCGGGTACGTGGGCCTGGCCGTGCCGTTCGCGTTCGCCATGGGTGCCCTCCTCGCGCGGCGGACGGACGAGCGCTGGATCGTCGCAACGAGGCGATGGACGATCGTCGCCTGGACGACGCTCGGCGTCGGACAGCTGCTGGGCGCCCACTGGGCATACCAGGAGGTCGGGTGGGGCGGATACTACGCCTGGGACCCCGTCGAGAACGCCGCGCTGATGCCGTGGCTCGCCGCGACCGCGTTCCTGCACTCGGTGATGATCCAGGAGAAGCGCGGGATGCTCCGTGTCTGGAACGTGACGCTCGTCAGCCTCGCCTTCTGTCTTTCCTTGTTCGGGACGTTCCTCACCCGCTCGGGAGTCGTGAGCTCGATCCACTCCTTCACCCAGAGCTCGATCGGGCCGTGGTTCCTCGGCTTCATCGTGATCACGGTCGTGTTCTCGGCCGCGATGATCTGGCTTCGGTTGCCGCAGCTCCGCACGACGGCGCGGCTCGAGTCGCTCGTCTCGCGTGAGGCGACGTTCCTCTACAACAACCTGCTGCTGGTCGCGCTCTGCCTGACGATCCTGTGGGGTACCGCATGGCCGATGGTCTCCGAGGCCGTGCGCGGCGAGGCGGTCGTCGTCGGGCGGCCCTACTACGACTTCTTCCTGCGGATCTTCGGGCTGCCGCTCCTCCTGCTGATGGGGATCGGGCCGCTCGTCGCCTGGCGGCGGGCGTCGCTCGGGGGCCTCCTGCGGGTCTTCGCCTGGCCCGCCGGGTTCGCGCTCGCGACCGGCGTGCTCCTGATCGGCCTCGGCGCCGGGTCGTCGATCCCGGGCCTGATCGCATACACCTTCTCCGTGTTCGTCCTCGCCACGATCGCGCTCGAGTTCGTCCGCGGCACCACCGCGCGCCGGGCGTTGACGGGCGAGGGCGTCGCGACGTCGTTCGGCCGTCTCGTGGCGAGGAACCGGCGTCGGTACGGGGGCTACGTCGTCCACGCCTCGGTCGTGCTCCTCGCGATCGGCATCGCAGGGTCGAGCGCGTACGACTCGGTTGTCGAGGGCCGGCTGGCACGGGGCGACTCGCTCGGCGTCGGCGGCTACACGCTCACCTACCGCGAGCTGACCGAACGGGACGGCCCCAACGCGACGGAGATCAGGGCGGTGCTCGACGTGCGGCGCGGGGGTGACGAGCTCGGGACGCTCGCGGCGGGGAAGAACGCCTACAGCGTCGAGCAGCAGGTCTCCAACGAGGTCGGGATCCGCTCGGACCTGCTCACCGGCGAGGACCTGTTCGTGATCGCGGAGCAGGTGAACGAGGACGGCACGGTGTTCTTCCGCGTGTTCGTCAAGCCGCTCGTCAACCTGATCTGGCTCGCGGGGCTCGTTTTCGTGCTCGGGTCGGTGATCGCTCTCTGGCCGGACGCGCGGGAGGAGCGCCGGCTCGCGACGCGCTACGCCCCCGTGGGCGAGACCCGGGACACGCCGGCCACGACGTGAGCGTGTGGCTCCTGCTGGGCGCGGCGCTCGTCGTCGCGGTCGTCGTCGTGGTCGCACTCCCGTTCCTGCGCGAGCCTGCGCCCGAGTCCGACTCGCTCCTCGAGCTCGGCGCCGCCGAGCGCGAGCGCCTCGCGGCCGAGGAGGAGCGTGATCGGGCACTGTCGGCTCTGAGAGAGCTCGAGGCCGACCACAGGGCGGGGCGGATCTCGGACGACGACTATCGCGGGGTCGTGGGCGTGCTGCGGCGGGACGCGGCCGAGGCGCTTCGGGCGCTCGACCGGCTCGACGCGGGCCGGGAAGGGACTTCGGCGGGGAGCGCGAAGAGCGCGTGATGGGTCGTCGAGCCGGCCTCGAGGCAGCTGTCGCCGGCCTCGCGGCCCTCTGCCTGCTCCTCACGGCGGGCACCGCGGCGGGCGACCCGGGCGCGGAGAAGGCCCGCGTCGACAGTGAGCTCGGCCGACTGCGCGGCGAGGCGGAGGATGCCGGGCGGCGGGCAGGCGTCCTCACCGAGGAGCTGAGCGCCGTCGCGGGTCGGGTGCGTGAGCTGCAGGCAGGTGTCGACGCGCAGCAGGCGCGTCTGGCAGTGCTCGAGGGACAGCTCGCCGGAGCCAGGGAGAAGCTCGCCGCCCTCGACCGCACGATCGCAGATCAGACCGCGCGTCTCGAGCGACTGCGCGGGGAGTACCGGATCGCGCTCAGGCGGCTCGAGCTGCGCGTGCGCGAGCTCTACATGACGGACAGCCCCGACGCGCTCTCCTTCGTGCTGGGGACGTCGAGCTTCACGGACATCCTCGACAACCTCGAGCTGCTGGGCAGGATCGGACGCCAGGACGAGCGGATCGCGGCTCGCGTGAAGGTGTCTCGGGACGGGGTCGCCGACGCGCGTCGGCGCACGCGGATCGCACGCGTCGAGGCTGCCCGCGTCGAGGCGGTCGTGGCGGTCGCGACGACGGAGCAGCGCGGCGTCGTCACGCGGCTGGTCGTGAGCCGCGACGCCCTCGTGGCGGCCAGACGCGACAAGTCTGCGACGCTGGCCTCGATCCAGGCGGATCGCGAGTCGGTGCTCGAGGAGATCGACGCGCTCGAGCAGCAGAGTGCGGCGCTCGCAGAGCGGATCCGCCAGGCGCAACAGCAGTCGTCGGTACCCGCGATCGTGGCGCCCTCGGGGAGCGGCGTATTGGGCTGGCCGGTGTCCGGGCCGGTCACCAGCGGCTACGGGTGGCGCTGGGGGCGGATGCACGAGGGGATCGACATCGCCGTCGCACAGGGGACGCCGGTTCGTGCAGCCGCCGCCGGCACGGTGATCCACGCGGGATGGCTCGGCGGATACGGCAACCTCGTCGTGGTCGACCACGGAAACGGCCTCTCGACTGCTTATGCCCACAACTCGTCGTTCGCGTCCTCGATGGGGCAGTCGGTCGCGGCAGGCCAGGTCGTCTCGTACTCGGGCAACACGGGCAACTCCAGCGGCCCGCACGTCCACTTCGAGGTGCGCGTGAACGGCTCCGCCACCGACCCGCTCGGGTACCTGTGAGGGCCGCGCGGCCGTAGCCTCGGCGCCGCTCGCGAAACGCCGTCGCGGGCGGCGCGCTGCGCGGGGCGTGTCGGTGTCAGACACTGCTCCTTGTCAAGTCGGCCCGCCCGGCCACGTCGTTCCGGGAGCTGGCCGGCCCGCGAAGCGAGGCGGTGCCTACCGTTCGGCCTGTGGAGCGATTGGCGCAGAATCGGCACGGGTTTGCCCTTGACACAAACCGGTGTCTGACACCGCACGGCCCGACCCGCACGTAGCCCCGAGGAGGGCGGAATCAGGCTGCGTCGATCGCGGCGGGGAGCTCGTCGACGGCCACGAGATGGAGGTCGGGGAGCGCCCGCCACCGCTCGTCGAGCCCGAGGCCGTAGCCGGCGAACAGCTCGTCGGGAACCGTGAAGCCGACATGGCGGAGCGGTATGTCGTCGACGAGGCGACGGTAGGGGCGGTCGAGCAGGGTGACGGCGGCGAGGCTCGCCGGCCGCCGCTCCGCGAAGCAGCGCGTGAGAAAGCCGAGCGTCAGCCCCGTGTCGACCACGTCCTCGACGAGCAGCACCTCGCGACCCTCGATCGGGCGGTCGAGGTCCTTCAGCAGCCGCACGCCCCCTCCCGTACGGCCGCTGCCGTACGGCGCGAGCTCGATCACGTCGAACTCGTGGTCGAGCTCGAGCGCTCGCGAGAGGTCCGCGAGGAACACGGTGCTCGACTTGAGCGGGGCGACGAGCAGGGGGAGCGAGTGAGCGTATGCGGCACCGATCTCCCGACCGAGCTCGGTGACCCGTGCCGCGATCTCGTCGCGACGCAGGTAGACGTCGCCGATCGGCTGCCCCTCGCCGCGGAGCCGCTCCGCGGCGCTCAACGGAGTCACGAGGCGATCCTCAGCCGATAGCGCTGTGCGAGGCGCTCGATGTCGCGCCGGTAGAAGAGCTTCACCCGGACGTCGGGGTACAGCCGCCTGACCTCCCGGAGCTTCCGGTTCTTGCGGGTCACGAGCGACTGCTTCATCACCGTGACCTCGATGTAGAGATCCTGCTCGGGGAGGTAGAAGTCGGGCGTGAACGCGCTCGTGACGCGGCCCTCCGGGTCTCGCTCGAGCACGAAGGAGCGGGGCTCGTACTCCCAGGGGACCCCATACCAGTCGAGGATCCGGGCGCACTCTCGCTCCGCGCCGTTGACGAAGCGCGGCGGCTCTGTGCCGCGATATGCCTGGAACGGAGCCGCTTCCTTGGGCGATTCGGGCACCGTGTCGAGGGTAGCGACGGCCTCGGACGGCCCTATCGGAGGTCGCGCCGCGGCCCGTAGACTGCGGGGCGATGGCCGTCGGCGAGCGCCCGTTCCGGATCGCCCACCTGTCCGACCTCCACTGCGGAGGGCCGTACTTCGAAGCCGCGCTGCTCGACCGCGCGATCTCGGAGATCAACGAGCTGCAGCCCGACATCGTCGTCTGCTCGGGCGACCTGACCACGTTCGGCTTCAAGCACGAGTACCAGCTGGCCCGGCAGTACCTCGACACGATCGACTGCGACTCCTTCGTGGTCGTACCGGGAAACCATGACGCCCGGAACGTGGGCTATGTCCACTTCGAGGACCTGTTCGGGAGCCGGGGGTCCGTCCTGCGCAAGGACGACGTCACGGTGGTCGCGGTCGACTCGACCGAGCCGGATCTCGACCACGGCCAGATCGGACGCGGGCGCTACTCGTGGATCGAGGAGCAGTTCGCCGCGGAGCCCTCGAAGCTGAGGATCTTCGTCCTCCACCACCATTTGCTGCCGGTGCCGGGAACGGGCCGCGAGCGCAACGTCGTCTACGACGCCGGCGACGCGATCGAGTGCCTCCTGCGCGCCGGCGTGCAGCTCGTGCTCTCCGGGCACAAGCACGTCCCGTACGCCTGGCGGCTCGAGCACTTGTTCGTCGTCACCACGGGCACGGTTTCGTCGCTCCGCCTCCGGGGAAACACGCGGCCCTGTTACAACGTGGTGGAGGTCAACGGCCACCACGTGTCGATCTCCCGAAGGCATCCGTTCCACGGTGAAGAACGGATCATCCAGTTCTCCACCGAGACGTTCGAATACGAGAAGTACACCGGCCGGATCGAGCGGGAGGTGACGACCAGAGGATGAGGCGAGTGGTCGCGATCGTGGACGGCGAGCACTACCCACCCGTGGTCCGTGCCGCCCTGGAGGAGATCGAGGACGTCGTCCTGGCTGCGGTGCTCGTCGGTGGCATCGAGAAGCTCCGAGGCGACGATCAGGGGTATGGGGTTCCGCTCGAGCGCTCGGTCGAGGTCGCGGTCGAGCGGTACCAGCCCGACGTCGTGCTCGATCTCTCGGACGAGCCGGTGCTCGGGCCGCGGGAGCGTTTCGCGCTCGCGGGTCGCGTTCTGGCGCTCGGCGTCCCGTACGAGGGGCCGGACTTCCGCTTCGATCCGCCGCCCGCCGAGCACGTGAGCGTGCCGACGCTCGCGGTGATCGGCACCGGTAAGCGCGTCGGCAAGACCGCGGTGACGGGGCACGTGGCACGCCGTCTCGCGGGGACGCACCGGGTGGTCGTCGTCGCGATGGGCCGGGGAGGACCGCCCGACCCGGAGGTCGTCTTCGTCAGGCCAACCGTCGACGCACTCCTCGAGCTCTCGCGGGACGGACGGCACGCAGCGTCCGACCACCTCGAGACTGCGGTCGTCGCCGGCGTGACGACGGTAGGGGCCCGCAGGTGTGGCGGTGGGCTCGCGGGCGCCGTTCCCGTGTCGAACGTGCTCGAGGGCGTCTCGGTCGCGAGCGGGCTCGGCGCTGAGCTCGTGGTGCTCGACGGGAGCGGTGCGGCGCTGCCCCCGGTCGCGGCCGGACGGCGGCTGCTCGTCGTCTCCGCGTCGCAGCCGGTCGATGTCGCGGCCGGCTACCTGAACACCTATCGCGCGCGGATCTCCGACCTCGTCGTCGTCACGATGGCAGAGGAGGATGCGCCGCACGGGCAGCTCGCCGACGCCCTGCGCTCGCACCTCCGGCCGTGGACGCCGCTGATCCGCACCGTGCTCCGCCCGCGGCCGCTCGAGACCGTGTCGGGCGAGCGGGTGGCGTTCTTCGGCACGGCTCCGGCCACGCACCACGCCCGGCTCGCCTCGCATCTCGAGGAGGCGCACGGCGCGAGCGTCAGTCTCGTGTCGGGCAACCTCGCCGACCGTGGTCGCCTGCGCGAGGATCTCGCGGCCGCCGATGCGGACGTGTTCGTCGTCGAGCTCAAGGCTGCAGCGGTCGACGTGGTCGTGGAGGAGGCAACGAGGCGCGGCGTGCGCGTCGTGATCGCTGCGAACGACGTCGTGCCGTTGCCGGGCGAGGCTCCGCTGGACGAGGAGCTCGACCGTCTGGCGGCAGAGGCGGTCGCGCTCGTGCCGGAGACGGTGTGAGCGAGCGCCGCTACTTGGCACCGCTTCCCCTCGGAGGTGACGAGGGGCCACCGTGGTCGAAGGGGCTCATGTCGCGCGCGCTCGCGGCGACTGGGCTGACCATCACCCGCGCCTACGAGCTGGCACGGCGCGCGGACGCCGACATGGCCGAGCGCGGGACCGACCGGCTGGACCTCGACCGGCTGGCGGAGCTCGCGAGCGACGTCCTCGGCGAAGCCGAGGGGACGCGCACGATGCGAAGGCTCCGCCGCCTCCACGCGCTGCGTCAGCTCGACGCCCCGATCATCCTCCTCGTCGGCGGAGCAACGGGCACGGGCAAGTCCACCATCGCGACCGAGGCCGCCCACAGACTCGGGATCACGCGCGTCACATCGACCGACTTCATCCGCCAGACGATGCGCGCCTTCTTCTCGCCCGCGTTCATGCCGTCGGTGCACTACTCGAGCTTCGAGGCCGGCCTGGCGCTCACGAAGGCAGAGGAGGACGAGGCCGGCGACGCACGCCTGCTGGGCTTCCTCGACCAGACGCGCAACGTGCTGGTCGGCGTCGAGGCCGCGATCGACCGCTCGCTGGCCGAGGGATGGTCGATGGTGCTGGAGGGCGTGCACCTCGTGCCCGGGATGCTCGACGTCGACCGGAACGGGGCGATCGTCGTCCAGTGCCTCGTCGCGATCGAGGACGAAGACCTCCACCGCAGCCACTTCTGGGTGCGTGACCATGCAACCGAGGGGCTCCGCCCGCTCGAGAAGTACATCGACGGCATGCCGGAGATCCGGCTCATCCAGGACGCGCTGATCGAGCGTGCACGTCGCTGCGACGTGCCCGTGATCATGAACGCCACGCTCGACCAGGCGATGGGCGAGGTCCTGGACCTTGTGCTGTCGACCGCGGATCGGCTCGTCAGCGCGTAGTCTCGCTGCGTGGCCAAGTGCCTGTGCACCCAGTACGCGCGTGCCACGGAGTGGGCGGCGCTCGCCGGCGCCCGCTGGCTCGGCCGGGCGGACGAGGAGGCGGCGGAGGACGCGGCCGCGAGCGGCATGAAGGCAGCGCTGGACGAGCTCCCGATCGAAGGGAGGATCGTGATCGGCGCACGGACGGGCGAGTTCGTCCTGCCGGGCGGAACGGTCGGATCCGGCGGAGCACGCGTCGACCTCGCCCTCGACCCGATCGAAGGTCGCGGCGTCGTGGCGCGAGGCGGCGTCGGGGCGATGGCGATGCTCGCGGTCGCAGACGAGGGCGCGCTCCTGCAGCTGCCCGACATGTACATGCGCACGATCGCCGTCGGCCCGCGGGCGCGTGGAGTGATCGACCTCGATCGCCCCGTCGCGGAGAACGTGCAGAAGGTCGCGGAGAGCTTTGGTCGCCAGCCACTCGACATCACCGCCCTGGTGCTCGACCGGCCGCGCCACCACGACCTGATCGAGGAGCTGCGCAGCGCCGGCACCCGGATCAAGCTCGTCGGGGACGGGACCGTGACGGCATCGATCTCCGCCGCGATCCGAGGCACGAACGACCATCTCGCGATCGGCATCGGCGGGACCCGCCAGGCGGTGCTCACGGCCGCTGCGCTCCGCTGCCTCGGGGGAGGGATGCAGGCGCAGCTCTGGCCGACCACCCGCTCCCAGATCGAAGGGGCCCACGGCGTGGGCGTGGAGGACGTCGCCCACGTGTTCACGGAGGAGGAGCTCGCGCAGGGCGACGTGATCTTCGTCGCCACGGGTGTGACGAACGGCGACCTGCTTCGCGGCGTCCGCTTCATGGCGGACTCCGCGCGCACCCATTCGCTCATCATGTGCATGCGCTGCAACTGGGTGCGCTTCACGGACGGCATCCACTTCTTCGCCCGCGAGCGGCGCGAGGAAGTGCGGCTGCTCGGCTGATCCCCCGATCCGGCAGACGAGCGTGACCGCGCCGCCCGGAGGCTCCCTCGAATCAGTGATATGGATGACTAGGCAAACGCGCTCTGCCGCGTCACACTGAAGAGGGCGCGGGTGTCACAGGTCCCGGTCTCCCTCGAGCGGGGGGCAGTGGGGACTCGAGGCTGGGCCGCGGCCGAGAGAAGGCGTGACGCCCGCGCCCTCTGCGGTAAGTGTCGACCATCGCGCAGGCGAGTGCAAGCGATTTCGTGCTCCTGCCTGCCCGATCGGCTGAGAGCCTGTGACGCGCTAGCCGAACCCGAGGATGAACTTCGCGTCGTCCGACATGCGGTCGGGCGTCCAGGGCGGGTCGAACGTCAACTCGACTTCGACCTGCTCGACCCCGGGCAGTGAGGCAACGGCGTCGTGGATCGACTCCTGGATCATCGGCCCCGCAGGGCACCCCATCGACGTGAGCGAGTGGATGATCTTCACGTTCTCTCCCTCGATCTCCGCGTCGTAGTAGAGACCGAGCTCGACGATGTCCATCCCGAGCTCCGGGTCCTCGACTCCGTGCAGCACCTCGACGACGTCGTCCTTCGTGACCATGGCCCTACGGTAGCGGCTGACGGGCCTCGCACGATCCGACCGCAGGGCCGCCCGCACGGCGTCGCGGGTTCCTGTTTGACACAGACGGGGTAGGCCCGCATGATCCGCCGCTCCTGCGGCTTTGTCCGTAGTGCAGAGAAAGGGGAGATGTTGTGACACGAACGACGCCAAGGACGCTGGCTCTCGTCGCCGCGCTCGCGACGCTCGCCGCGCTGAGCGTGTCGGCCGCTGCCGGCGCCGCCCCCGCAGCCTGCGCCAACCGAACCAACAACACCGTCGACAAGCTGACCGAGTGCGTCACCCTCGAGGGTGTGCGCGCCCACCAGTCCGCGCTCCAGGAGATCGCGAACGACAACGGGGGCCACAGGACCTCCGGCACACCCGGTTACGACGCCTCGGCCGAGTACGTGGCCGGCGCCTTGCGGGCGGCGGGGTACGCGGTCACGGTGCAGGATTTCCAGTTCCAGACGTTCATCGAGGTGTCGCCCGCCGTGCTCGAGCAGGTCGCTCCGCCACCGACCGGGCCGATCGCCAACATGATCCTGTCGTACTCCGGCAGCGGCGACGTTACGGCGCCGGTAACGCATCTGGCCGCACCTCCGGGTGACGCGACACCCGGCTGCGAAGCCGCGGACTTCGCCGGCTTCCCTGCCGGGAACATCGCCCTGATCAGCCGGGGCGGGTGCACCTTTGCGATCAAGGCGACGAACGCGAGCGACGCGGGTGCCTCCGGCGTGGTGATCTACAACAACGCGCCCGGACCCGTGAACGGCACGCTCGGGAACGCCTTCACGCTGGACATCGCAGTGACGTCGGTGACCCAGGCCGTGGGCCAGGCGCTCGCAGTGACACCGGGTCTCGTGCTGCACCTGAAGACGGACACGTTCCGGGGCATCGCGACCACGTCGAACGTCCTCGCGGAGACGCCGGGCGGGGACCCGAACAACGTGGTGATGGTCGGCGCCCACCTGGACTCGGTCAATGCCGGACCGGGTATCAACGACAACGGCTCCGGCAGCTCCGCGATCCTCGAGACGGCGCTGCAGATGGCAAAGGTGAAGCCGCGGAACACGGTGCGGTTCGCCTGGTGGGGCGCTGAGGAGGCCAACCTGGTCGGCTCGACGCACTACGTGAACAACCTCTCGCAGGCGGAGCGCGACAAGATCGCGCTGTACCTGAACTTCGACATGGTCGGCTCGCCGAACCACGTCTTCTTCATCTACGACGGCGACGACTCAGACGCGGTCGGAGCCGGGCCCGGGCCGGAAGGCTCGGCGCAGATCGAGGAGACCTTCGAGGCGTTCTACACGAGTCGCGGCCTCCCGTACAAGGGCACCGACTTCACCGGACGCTCGGACTACGGCCCGTTCATCGCGAACGGGATCCCTGCCGGTGGGCTCTTCACCGGTGCGGAGGGGATCAAGACCGCAGCGGAGGTCGCGTTGTGGGGCGGCACGGCCGGTCAGCAATACGACCCCTGCTACCACGCGGCGTGCGACACGTTCGCGAACGTGAACCCGTCCGCGCTCGACGTCAACGCAGATGCGATCGCGACGGCCACGCTGAGCTACGCGATGAACACGTCGCTCGTCAACGGCAAGAAGGGCAAGGGCAACTTCAAGCCTCCGGCACCGGAGAACGCACCGGCGGGCTCGTAGGTCGGATCACGGACACGGGTGGCCCGCTCGTCGGGTCGCCCGTGCCCGCCGCTCAGCCGGGGATCTCGAGCACGATCTTCCCCAACTGCTCGCCGGCCTCGAGGCGCTCGTGGGCGGCGCGGATCTCCGAGAGCGGGAAGACACGGTCGACGTGGACGCGCACGCGTCCCGTGCGCACCATCTCGTACGCGCCGAGGAAGTCCTCGCGGGTGCCCATGCTCGAGCCGAGCACGGTCAGCTGCTTCCACCAGAAGCGGTGGAGCTGCGCCGGCGGGTTGGGCCCGCTCGTCGCGCCGCACACGACCACACGGCCGGTCGGGCGGACGGCCGCGAGCGTGCGTGCCCAGGTGGCGTCCCCGACGGTCTCGACGACGACGTCCACTCCCTTGCCGGTGGCCTCCTTCACGGCTGCCACCACGTCGCCGTCGTGGTGGTTCACGACGACGTCCGCTCCCCACGACTGCGCCTGCTCGAGCTTGCCGTCGCTGCCGGAGGTGACGATCGTGCGCAGGCCGAGCGCCCGGCAGATCTCGAAGGCGGCCGTGGCGACGCCGCCCCCGATCCCCCAGATCAGCGCCCACTCCCCCTCGCGCACGCTCGCACGCGTGACGAGCATCCGATGGGCCGTCTCGAAGACGAGCGGGAACGCTGCCGCGACCTCGAACGAGAGCCCGTCGTCGAGCGGGAAGACCTGTGCGGCGTCGATCGCGATCAGCTCCGCGTGCGTTCCGTCGAAATGCTCGCCGACGACGGTGATCCTGTCGCCGTGCTCGACACCGGGGTTGAGCACGACCCGGTCGCCCACGGCCGGCCCGGTGACACCGTCGCCGAGGGCCTCGACGACGCCGGCGCCGTCCGCTCCGAGGATTCGCGGCTTCGGCACCGACGGCAGCCCCTTCCGCACCCAGACGTCCAGGTGGTTGAGCGAAGCCGCCTCGAGCCGCACGAGCACCTCGCCCGGACCGGCGACCGGGTCCGGCACTTCCTCGACGACGAGCACCTCCGGTCCGCCGTCCTCGTGGATCCGGGCCGCCAGCATGGCACGATCCTAGGGGAGCTCCCAGCACGACGAGGCACGTGCCGGCCGGCGCGTGATCGCTGTGTTAGAAGCTCCCGCATGACGACGGACGAGCTGCGGCAGCTGGGCGAGGAGCTCGGCCTCGACGTCGTCGGGGCGGCCGTCGCGGCGCCGTACGAGGAAACAGAGCGCTACATCCGGGAGCGACGCGAGCGCGGCCTGTTCGGATCGATGCGCTTCACGATGGCGCGACCCGACGTCTCGTGCCATCCGGAGACCCTGCTCGAGGGCGCGCGCACGGTCGTCTCGGCGGCGCTCTGCTACTACGCACCGGGGCCGAGCCCCGGGCCGGGGGAGGGGCGACTGCCGCGCTACGCGTGGCGCGACCACTACGCCGTGCTGCGCGAGCGGCTCGAGGAGCTCGGGCGGCGTCTCGGCGGCTCCTACCGCGTGCTCGTGGACGCGAACCATCATGTCGACCGGGCGGGCGCCGAGCGCTCCGGTGTCGGCTTCATCGGCAAGAACACGATGCTGATCACGCGAACGCACGGCTCGTGGGTCGTGCTCGGGACGCTGATCACCGCCGTCGAGCTCGAGCCGACGGCGCCGCTCGACGCGGGCTGCGGCAGCTGCACGCTCTGCATCGACGCCTGCCCGACGGGCGCGCTCGACGAGCCCGGCGTGCTCGACGCGACCAGGTGCCTCGCGTACTGGACACAGACGGCCGGGGAGATGCCCGACGACGTGATGGACGCGCTGGAGGACCGGGTCTACGGCTGCGACATCTGCCAGGACGTCTGCCCCTGGAACCGCGGCGTCGAGAAGCGGAGGGCCGCCGAGCAGCTGCCCGAGGACGCCCACCCCGTCGTCTCGCTCGTCGACTGGCTCCAGCGCGACGGCCGCGAGCTCGTCTCCGAGCACGAGCGGCTGTTCGTCCCGCGCAAGGACCCGCGCTGGCTGAGGCGGAACGCGCTCGTCGCCCTCGGCAACCATCCGGGGCCGGGCCACGAGCGGCTGGCGGAGCCCTTCGTGCACGACGACGATCCCGTCCTGCGAAGCGCCGCGGAGCGAGCACTCGCGCGCCGAGCCGAGCGCGTCCCGTGACGGGAGCCGACCGGGTGTCGGGGGAGAGCTCCGGCCTCGCCCTGCTGGCCCACGAGCTGCGGAGCCCGGTCGCGGCTCTCGTCGCCCTGGCCGAGGCCGCGCCGACCGTGCCTCCGAGCGGACGCCGTCGCCTGGTGGGGCTCGCCGCCGCGGCGGCGAGCGACATCGAGCGGCTCCTGACCGACTCCGAACTCCTCTCGCTGAGGATCGAGCTCGTGGATCTCGGTCTACTCGTGTCCGCGCTCGCCACGGACACCGTCGTGGTGTCGGTCGAGGGTCGCCCGACGGCTCGGGCGGACCCGACCAGGCTCCGTCAGGCGATCGCAAACCTCGTGGCCAACGGCTTGCGGCACGGAGCGCACGTCGCGATCGCGGTGGTGGAGCGGGACGCGCGGGTCGTCGTCGACGTGGAGGACGACGGGCCGGGCGTCGACCCGACGCTCGACCCCTTCGAGCTGGGAGTGAGCGGAGCCGGCTCGTCGGGTGTCGGGCTGTGGCTCGCGCGCGGCATCGCGGAGGCGCACGGCGGCTCGCTCGTCCTGGTGCCCGGACCGCGGGCGCGGTTCAGGCTGGCTCTGCCGTCCGCTTCCGGCGCCCCGTGAGGCCGAGCTCCGTCTGGAGCGCCTGGGCGCGGGCGGCGACGGCGCGGCGCATCGGGGCAGGCTCGAGCACGACGGTCTCGCCGCGGTCCGCGAGCACCTCGGAGAGGAGCCACTCCTCGGTCTTGAACGTGACCTGGGCGGTCGCCGACTTGTCGGTCAGGGCCCGTGCCCCGCGCTCGAGCTTCCAGCGCGCGATCGGCGGAGCGTGCCAGAGGCGCGCGACGGCCGGCTCGAAGAGGTAGTTCGGGTCGAAGCCCTGGCGCGGCTCGAAGCGCTCCTTCGTGAGACGGGCGGACCGCATCCGGTCGAGCCTGTAGGTGCGGGGGCCGCCCACGGTGCGATCCCACGTGTGCACGCGCCAGTAGGGCAGCTCGCGCTCGATCGTGTACGGCTCGACGAGCCTCGTCGTGGGCTCCTCCTCGCCTTCCTTCAGGTACTCGAGCTCGACGACGCGTCGCTTCTCGGCTCCGTCCGACAACGTGCGCACGAGCGCCTCCTCGTCGTCGCCGCTGCGGCTCGCCGGGGCGGGAGCCAGCTCGAACTGGCCGAACGTCTCCTCCAGCTTCTTCCGCACGCGCTCGAGCGGCGTGTCGGCGTCGGCGGCGATGGTCGGCCCGATGTACTCGATCGCGAGCCGGATCGCTCGCGCCTCGAGCGGCGTCAGCTTCGGGGCCTTGCGGAAGACGTCGCCGTAGAGCTCCTTGTCGATGTGCACCCGGTCGGTTTCCTCGTCGACCTCGGCGTAGACCGTGTAGCAGCCGCCGCCGAAGTTCACGAGGTTGAGCAGGGAGAGCGTCTCCTGCAGCTCCTCGCGCGGGAGCGAGAAGCGCTCGGCGAGCTCGCCGGCCTCGATGTCGGCGCTGCGGGCGTCGCCGCAGGCAGCAAGCAGATGGGCGAGGAGCGCCTGCAGCACACCGAACCGCTCGGGCGCGACCGGCCCCGCCGGCTGTCGTTCCGGGGTGGGGCGAGCCTCCACCCGGCGCTCGCGCGCAGGCGCGGGGGCGGCCCCGGTGTGGCGCTCGCGCAGGAGGCGAAGCGCAACCTTGACCTCGTCACACAGCGCCGGCGGCTCGAGCGGCACCGCCCTTCCGTTCTGCCGGAGGATCCACGAGGCGAGCGGCCCGAGCGTCGAGTACGGAGTCTCGAAGACCCCGTCGACGACGTCCCCGGCATCGGCCAGCGTGCGATGCACCCACCAGGCCGTGTCGCCCTGGACCGCGATCCTCGCGGTGCCCGCGTTCGGGCCGACCTGCCACGGCCGCGGGACGCGGTGCGCCTCGACGTCGAACTCGGCAGGAAGACGGAAGTCGCGCTCGCGCCGGGTCGCGAAGCGGATGTCGGAGCGGATGCGGGCGACGCGAAAGGTGCGAATCGCGTCACGGTCGAGGTCGTGGCCGACGACGTACCAGACGCCCTCGTCCAGCCGCAGCGCGTACGGGTTCAGTCGCCGCTCGGTCTCGCGGTCCCGGGAGGGCGACCAGTAGCGGAACTGGATCGTCCGCTGCTTGGAGATCGCCGCCTCGAGCTTCGACAGGCGGGCCCCGAGCTCCGGGGAGTAGTCGGGGGCGGTGACCCTCACCCGCTCCGCCGTCGCGGTGGGGGCATGTCGGAACCCGGGCCTACCGAGGGCGAGGTTCTGGAGCGCGAGGCGCAGGGGCTCGGCGTAGGCGAACTTCCCCTCGAGCGTGTAGAGCGCGGTCTGGAGGGCGGCGAGCTCGTCTTCCTCGAGGTCCAGGTGGTCGAGGAAGTAGTTCTCGGAGCGGAGGGTGTAGAGCTCCTCGCCGGTGAACTCGTCGCGCTGTGAGTTGAGCGGGACCCCGAGGGCGGTCAGCTCGGCCCGATCGGAGTAGAAGCGCCTGGCGAAGGCCTCGTCGGACATCTCCGAGTAGCCCTCGACGTTCCCCTTGACGTCCCGCGCCGTGAGCGGCCTGCGCTCGGCCATCAGGAAGGCCACGAGCGAGAGCTGCCGGATGAGCTTGTCGGTGTCGTGCGACACGGCGGTCCTCAGTTCCGTTCGAGGTGGTGCCGGTCGATCTCGCCCACGTGCACGAGGCCGAGACTATCGGGCCGCGGGCGCCGGAGTGGCTACGCGGCCGCGCGGGCGGGGATCGTCGTCCGCTCGAGATGCTGGTGCGACGGGCAGTAGTCGCGGCCGGGGAGCGGCGTCCGCTGGCACGCCTTCCCCTTGCGGGTGGTCGCCTTGCACCGGCTGACTCCGCCGTCGAGCAACCCGGCCTCCAGCTGCGCCTCGATGAACGCGACCGCGGCCGAGACCCCTTCCTTCACCACCCAGGCGACGTGCGCCTGCGACGTGATCGGGAAGTACCGGCGGATGTCCTGGAACAGCGCGCGGTCGGGGCGGGCGAAGTACTGCGGGTCCTGAGCCAGCCGCGACATCGTCTCCTCGCACTCGCAGAGGACGGCACGACGGTACTCGAGGCGCGTCGGTCGGTCGACGTACGGGTCGATCTGATCCTTGATCGAGCGGTAGATCGCCCGCGAGTACTGATACATGCACGACTGCAATTGCGCGAGGTTGGGCTCCATGCGGATTCCGTCTCCCGTCCGTCGTTCACCTTCGGTCGCGGCCTCCGAGGGGCGACCCGGGCCTGTCAGGGGCGAGTCTACCGAGTTCCGGCCGCTGTTACAAACTCAGTCACGATCGTTGTCCAGACGGACAAGAGATCAGGGCTCGATGCGCTGGACACGAGAGCCCTTGATCGCGGCTCGTGCCTGCCGCAGCGAACCGGTCGCGTCGGCCTCGCTCTGGAAGCGGCCGGCGAACGTCATCCAGTACCCGGGGCGGAGGCTGGCGAAGCGCGACGAATCCAGTACTCCGACGCGGCCGAGGCCGCGTGTCCGGGCCTGCTGCGCGACCGCGACCGCTCCGTCACGGCCCTTCGCCTTGGGGGTCGAGGCCAACACGATCGTCCAGCCGCTCCGTGTGCGTGGCCAGACGGCGAGGCGGGTGCGCGGCTCGACCGCCCGGGTCGGGGCGGTCACGCTGCCCCCCGTCGCGGTGAGCACGCTCTCGGCGCCGGTGTCGTCGGCCACGACGGCGATCGCGATCGCGGCGCCGGCCGCTGCGATGCCCGCGAGAGCCCCGATCCTCAGCCGGAGGGCGCGCGTCTCGGTCGGCAGCGCGCCGTGCCGGGGTCTGCCCGGCAGCCGTAGGCCGCACTCGAGGCAGTACTCCTGTCCGACGGCGACGAGCGCAGCGCAGCGTGGGCAGGCCGATCGCTCGGCGCTCACGCCGAGGTGTCCTCGCCGGTGCCGGCCTCCATGTCGAGCGGCCGGCCGCAGCTCGGGCAGAAGCGGGCGCCGATCAGCAGCGGGGCCCCGCAGGCGCAGATTGCCCGCTGCCGGCGTCGGAGGCCGGCGCCCTTGACGAGCGCGTCGATCTCCGAGACGCGCGCCTCGATGGCGACGAGCTCCGCGCAGCGCTCGACGACGAGCGCCTCGTTGAAGTGGTCACGCCGGTACATCTCGAGCGTCAGGCCCCCGAGGTCACGGAGGCGCTCCTCGCGCAGGAGGAGCAGCGCCCGACGCTCGCGCCGGAGCTCGCTCGCCGCCGGCGACGGCGGCTTCCTCTCGAAGAGCGGCATCGGGCGCTGAGGATACGCGACGCCTCGGAGACGGCTCCGACCCGGAGGCCGTTCCCCCTTCCGCTACAGCTGGACGACGACGAGGCGCTCCTCGGTCATCTCACGCACGGCCCACGCCGGGCCCTCGCGCGTGTTGCCTGAATCCTTGACGCCGCCGTAGGGCATCTGGTCGGCGCGGAACGTCGGCACCTCGTTGACCGTCACGCCGCCGAACTCGAGCGCGCGTGTGGCGGCGAGCGCGGCCCGGAGGTTGGACGTGAAGATCCCCGCCTGCAGGCCGTAGCGGGTCCCGTTCGCGAGCGCGATCGCCTCGTCCAGCGTGGTGTAGGGCTGGAGCGTGCAGACCGGCCCGAACGCCTCGTCGCACGCGAGGTGCGTTTCGGCCGGCGGGCGCTCGACGACCGTGGGGGCGATCAGCTCTCCCTCGCGTGTCCCGCCCGTGAGGATCGTCGCGCCCGCGGCGCGGGCCTCCTCGATCCAGGCCAGCACGCGATCCCGCTCGGCCGTGCTGATGAGCGGGCCGACGTCCGTCTCCTCGTCCGCCGGGTCGCCGAGCCGAAGCGCCTCGACGCGCGGGACGAACGCATCCCGGAAGGAGTCGTAGACCTCCTCGTGGACGAAGATCCGCTGCACGGAGATGCAGCTCTGCCCGGCGAACGAGAACGCGTTCGCCGCGCACCGCGCGGCGGCGTCGTCGACGTCGGCGTCGGGCTCGACGATGACCGGCGTCGCGTTGCCGAGCTCGAGGTTGACGCGCTTCCTCGGAGCACGCTCGCGGATACCCCAGCCGACCGACCCGGATCCGGTGAACGTGATCAGCGCCACCCGCTCGTCTTCCACGAGCACGTCCCCGATCTCTCCCGAGGGGCCGACGAGCACGCTCAGCCAGCCGGGCGGCAGGCCCGCGTCGTGCTCGAGCTCGGCGAGGAGGAGCGCGGACAGCGGGGTCTGAGAGGCCGGCTTGAGCACGACGGCGCAGCCCGCGGCCAGCGCCGGAGCGATCTTGTGCGCGACGAGGTTGAGCGGGAAGTTGAAGGGGCTGATCGCGCCGACGACCCCCACCGGAACGCGCAGCGTGAAGGCCAGCTTGCCCTCGCCTGCCTGCGACGCGTCCATCGGCACCATCTCACCGGCGAGCTTGCGTGCCTCCACCGCCGCCATCGTGTACGTGGACATCGCGCGTGCGACCTCGACGCGGGCGGCTTTGAGCGGCTTGCCCGCCTCTGCGGAGACGAGCCGCGCCGCCTCGTCCGCCCGCTTGCCGAGCGCGCCCGCGACGCGCACGAGGATCTCCGCACGCTTGTGGGCCGGGAGCGGCTCGCGCATCGCGCGCTCCGCGGCATCCACCGCGGCCCGCGTCTCGGCCGCGCCCGCCTTCGCGACGCGCGCGACGACCGATCCGTCGTACGGCGAGGCGACGTCGATCCATTCCCCGGTCTCGACCCACTCGCCGTCGAGGAGGAGCTTCCGCTCGGTCGCGGTTGCCGCCATACGGGGATTCTAGGAGGCGTGCGCGGGCCGGTGCGGCGCGGCGTGGTGGTACCGTGAGCCACGTGACCGATGCCCTCATCGTCGATGCCGTCCGCACCCCGATCGGGCGGCGCAACGGCGCGCTCGCGGGCGTGCGCGCAGACGAGCTCGCCGCTCAGATCCTGAACGGCCTCGTGACCCGTCTCGACCTCGATCCCGGTGAGATCGAGGACGTGCAGATGGGCTGCGTCAGCCAGGTCGGCGAGCAGGCGCTGAACGTCGCGCGGATGTCGTCGCTCGTCGCCGGCTGGCCCGAGACCGTGTGCGGGACGTCGATCGACCGTCAGTGCGGCTCCTCGATGCAGGCGGCGTTCAACGCGGCTGCAGCGATCCGGGCAGATCACCTCGACGTCGTCGTCGCGTCCGGTGTCGAGTCGATGTCGCGCGTGCCCATGGGCTCGAACCTCACGGCGAACGGCTTCGAGGGATTCTCTCCCAAGCTCTACGAGCGCTGGGAGGTCGTCCCGCAGGGCATCTCGGCCGAGGTGATCGCGGACGAGTGGGAGCTGTCGCGCGAGGACCTCGACGAGTACTCGTACGAGTCTCACCGCCGCGCGATCGCGGCGATCGACGAGGGCCGCTTCGAGCGCGAGATCGTCCCTGTGGAGGTCGGCGCCGGGGGCGCGGCCGTGCTCGTCGGAGTCGACGAGAACCCGCGCCGCGACACGTCGCTCGAGAAGCTCGCCTCGCTCAAGCCGGCCTTCAAGGAGGACGGCAAGGTCACCGCCGGCAACTCGAGCGCGATCGTCGACGGCGCGGCCGCGATGCTCGTGACGAGCGAGGCCGCGGCGTCCCGCCTCGGGCTCGAGCCGCGCGGCCGGTTCCTCTCCTTCGGCCTCGCTGGCGTCGACCCCTACCGCATGCTCCACGGCAACCCGCCTGCGTGCGAGCGGGCGCTCGCGAAGGCGGGGCTGAACTGGGACGACATCGCCGTGATCGAGGTCAACGAGGCGTTCGCCTCCGTCGTGCTCCAGTTCCTGAAGGACACGGGCCTGCACGAGCGCTGGGAGGCGGGCGACGTGAACCCGAACGGGAGCGGCATCTCGCTCGGGCACCCGCTGGGCGCGACCGGCGCGCGAATCACGGCGACGCTGCTCGCAGAGCTCGATCGGCGCGAGGCGCGCTACGGCGTCGCCTCGATGTGCATCGGTCAGGGCCAGGCGATCGCCGCCGTCATCGAGCGCCTGTAGCGACCGGCAGCAGGCCCGGCCTGCGTTACGGCTCGACGAGCTGCCGCTCGACGTCCGCGCTGACCTCGCGGGCGATCTCGATGAACGCACGCGCGGCAGGGGAGCGGTGCCGGTCGCGGTGCCAGATGACCGCGACCTTCCGGCGGGGAACCTTCGGGACGAGCCGGATCGCGCGAACCCGCTCGTCGCCGGGCGCAACCGCCAGGACGGGTGTGAGGGCGACGCCGAACCCCGCCGCGACGAGCCCCTGGACGGTGCCGTTGTCATCGGAGCGGAAGGCGTACTCGACGTCGTAGCCGCGCTCCCGGAGCGCCTCCTCGACGACGAGCCCGCTCGCGCAGGTGTTGGACCCGATCAGCACGTGGTCTCCGAGGTCGTCGAGCGATGCAGACGACCGCTCGGCGAGCGGGCTGTCGACCGGGACGAGCAGCACGAACGGGTCGCTCATCAGCTCCAGTGCCTCGAACGGCCCGTCGGGGAGGGGAGGGCTCCCGAACGCGAGGTCGACTGCTCCCGACTCGATCGAGGCGTAGAGCTCGGGGTCGGTCGTCGGCTCCGAGAGCCCGAGCTCGATCCCCGGCCAGTCGGCGAGGAAGCGCCGCATGACACCGGGGAGGACGCGCGCGCCGACCGACTGGTAGGTCGCCACGCGAAGCGTTCCCGTCTCACCCGCGCGCAGGGCCGTGATGTCCGCCCGCGCCGCGTCCAGCCGCGCGACGATCGCCTCTGCGTGCCGGAGGAGCAGCTTCCCGGCCTCGGTGAGTGACACGGCCCGGGGCCCGCCGGGACGCTCGACGAGCGTCTCGCCGACGATCTTCTCGAGCGTCGCGATCTGCTGGCTGACGGCCGACTGCGTGTAGCCGAGCCGCTCGGCCGCACGCCCGAAGGAGCCCTCGCGGGCGACCGCGTCGAGCGCGGCGAAATGCCGCACCTCCACCCCCAGCCATTGATCAGGTTCTGTAATCGTTGCCATGAAAACCTCGACTTGCCCTAATAGTACCTGCCGAGCGATGATGCGGCCATGGAAATCGCACTCCTTCTCTTCCTCCTCCTCGTCGGCCCGTTGGCGCTCGTCGGTGGGCGCGACTCCCGGATCGACGAGAAGGACCCCCGCCGCACGTATCCGGGATGAGCTCGCGGGTGCCGGCGACCGTCGCGTCCGCGGTGGGCGGGCGTGGGTCGATCGTCATCCGACGCGCCCGCGCTGACGACGGCCCGGCTCTCGATCGGCTCCAGGCTCTTGCCGAGCGTCGGCTTCCGGACGTGCCGCTGATCGTGGCGGAGGTCGACGGTGATCTCCTGGCGGCCGCTCCCACGACGGGCGGCCCCGTGATCTCCGACCCGTTCCGCGTGACCCTCGACGTCGCCGAGCTCCTGCGGCTCCGCTCGAGCCAGCTTCGCTCCGCCGCGTAGAGCACGCGGGTCGAGCCCGGCCCTCCCTGTAGATTCTCCGGCCGTGGACGTACGGCGGATCGGTGTCGTCGGTCTCGGGGCGATGGGGGCCGGGATCGCGCAGGTCGCGATCGAGGCCGGCTTCGACGTCGTCGGGAGAGAGGTCAGCGACGAGCTGGGCACGGCCGCGACCGAGCGCATCGGGCACTTCCTCACGCGCAAGGTCGAGAAGGGCCGGCTCGCGCAGGACGCGCGGGACGCCGCGCTCGGGCGGCTGCGGACGACGACCGACGTGTCGGAGCTCGTCGACTGCGACCTCGTGGTCGAGGCGATCGTCGAGGAGCTCCAGGCAAAGCGCGCGCTGTTCGTCGAGCTCGAGCGCTTCTGCCGGCGGGACACCGTCCTCGCCACGAACACGTCCGCGCTCTCCGTCACCGAGATCGCGGCCGCAACCGCCTCGCCCGAGCGGGTCGTCGGGATGCATTTCTTCAACCCCGCGCCGCTGATGCCGCTGGTCGAGGTCGTCCGCGGCGAGCTCTCCTCGGACGACGCCGTCGCGACGGCGCTCGACGTCGTCGACCGCCTGGGGAAGGTGGCCGTCCCCTGCCACGACACCCCGGGCTTCGTCGTCAACCGGGTCCTCATCCCGCTCCTCAACGACTGCGTGCGCGTCCTCGACGAGGCCCGCGTCAGCCCGGAGGCGCTCGACGCGGCGATGACGAACGGCGCCGGCTGGCCGATGGGACCGTGCACGCTCCTCGACCTCGTGGGCATCGACGTCCACGTCCATGCCTCCGAGGCGCTCTACGAGAAGCTGCGGGAGACGCGGATGGCTCCGCCGCCGCGACTGGTGGCCATGCGCAACGCCGGACTCCTCGGCCGCAAGTCCGGCCGTGGCTTCCACGGCTACTGATCCCGCTCGATCGTCTCCATCGGCACGCCGAGGCGCGCGGCGACCGTCGGGACCAGCGTGCCCTGGACGACGACGGAGAAGAGGACGACGACGAACACGATCCCGTACAGCTCGGGCGCGTAGTCCGTGCCTCCGACGACGGCGAGCGAGGCGAGCAGGATGGGAACCGCCCCCTTCAGCCCGCTCCAGACGATGAACCCGCGCTCGCCCCAGGTGAGTCGCACCGCCGCGAGGAGCGGCCCGACGACCAGCGGCCTGATCACGAAGCCGAGCAGGACCGCGAGGAGCAGGCCCCGCCACCAGAGACCCTCGTCGGCGATCAGCGTCAGGTCGACCGTCAACCCGAGCGCGACGAACGCCGCGAGCTCACCGAGATCGGAGAGAGCGGCGTTGAAGCTGCGGACGTCGGCCCGGGCTCTGAACTCGACGTCCCCCACGAGGATCCCGGCCACGAACACGGCGAGGAAGCCCGAGCCGTGGGCGACGGCGGCCGTGCCGTAGATCGCCCCCGCCGCGAGGATCACGGCGATCGGATAGAGCGACCGATCGGGAAGCACGTCGTAGCGCGACACCGCACCGAGCGCGAGCGCGCCCGCGATCCCGATCGCGAGACCGATGGTCATCTCCACCGCGAACTCGCCGACGACGGTCGAGAAGGATCCGTCGTCCTGGGTGGCGAGCTCGACCATGCCGACCATGAGGGCGATCCCGACGGGGTCGTTGAAGCCCGACTCGCCCTCGAGGATCGTGCCCGACCTGCCGCTCACCTCCTTGCCCGCGAGGACCGAGAACGTCACGGCGGGGTCGGTCGGCGCGAGAGCGGCGCCGATCAGGCCGGACACGGTCCACGACAGGTCGAGCGCGACGTGTGCGGCGACCGCGATCAGCGCCGCCGTGCCGAACGTGCCGAGCACCCCGAGCGCGACGATCGGCACGGCCGCCTCCCGGAAGCGCCGGGGGCCGATCTTCGAGCCCCCCTCGAAGAGGATCACGATCAGTGCGAGCGTCGCGACGCGCTGGACGTCCTCGAAGGAGAGCACGGTCGACAGGCGGTCGAAGAGGTCCGATGCCGCCGCGGCTGCCACGAGCAGGGCACCCGCCGTCGGGATCGCCAACCGTCCGGCGACCCCCCTCACGGCGATCGCGACGGTGAGGGCGCCCGAGACGAAGAGGACCAGCTTGCCGAACTCGAGGAGGTCGTCCACGAGCGCGATCTTGCACATCGTCCCGGCGCTCCGTTCCCGAGACCGGCCGTCACGTCGCCTCGGCGGCTTACACTTTCCTTACGCCCGTCTCACCCCCAACCCACGCACCGTGCCGATACTGCGGGCACCCATGCGGCTCGCGCTTCTCACCGTGCTCGCTCTCGCACTCGCCGTCCCGGCGGGGTGGGCCGCCGCGCGGCCGGCCGGCTCGCTCTCGATCGAGGACGGCCGCGGCACGGTCGTGCTCAGGGGCAAGGGCATCGTGATCGGCAAGCTCGAGCGGGGAGAGGTGCAGATCGTCGACCTCTCGCCGCTCGACCAGTGGAGCCCGCGCGTGAACGGAGTCCCCCGTGGCCGCACGGTGTGGACCCGTGGCAAGGAGATCAACTTCTACGTGCCGGGCGGCCGCTACCGGATCACGGTCCGCGGCGAGGGCTTCTCGATCTCCGCCCGCGGCCAGGGGAACGCGGCGATGACGGGGAAGCCCGACGTCACCGGGGTGACGGGGACGTACGCCGTCGGCGACGCCGCACCGGCGCCTCTGCCGGCGATCACCGGATCTGCCGACTTCGGCGCGCCTCCGTTCGTCGGGGCCGTGATCGGCACCAAGGCGGTGCAACCGTGAGCCAGCCCCAGACGGTGCTCGTCGTCGAGGACGAGCAGTCGATCGCGTCGTTCGTGTCGCTCTACCTGAAGAACGCCGGCTACGGGGTCAGGGCGGTCGGCACGGGTTCGGGAGCGCTCAATGCCGTGGCGGCCGAGATGCCGTCTCTGATCGTGCTCGACCTCAATCTCCCGGACATGGACGGGATCGAGATCTGCCGGCGGATCCGGAAGAGCTCGGACGTGCCGATCATCATGCTCACCGCGCGCGACGAGGACGTGGACAAGATCATCGGCCTCGAGGTCGGGGCCGACGACTACCTCACCAAGCCGTTCAACCCGCGCGAGCTCGTCGCCCGTGTC
Source organism: Gaiella sp. (assembly GCF_035710885.1). Lineage (GTDB taxonomy): Bacteria > Actinomycetota > Thermoleophilia > Gaiellales > Gaiellaceae > Gaiella. The sequence continues at coordinate 33,820 of NZ_DASTCS010000022.1, forward strand.
AAGAGCGTGCTCCGCCGGGCCACCTCCGACCGCCGGATCGACGAAGGCGACGAGATCCGCCACGGCGACCTGCTGATCAACTCCGGTCGTCGCGAGGTGCTCGTCGGCGACGACGAGATCCAGCTTGCCCCGAAGGAGTTCGACCTCCTCTGGGAGCTGCTCGACCACCGCGGCATCGTGCTCACGCGCGACCAGCTGCTCGAGCGTGTCTGGGGCTACACCTTCGCCGGCGATACGCGCACCGTCGACGTCCACGTGCGTCAGATCCGCCGCAAGCTCGGCGACGCCTCGCCGATCGTCACCGTGTGGGGCGTCGGCTACAAGGTCGCGTCCGAGCGCACGACCGCCCCCACGGCGTAGATCCGCCGGGACATCGACTTGGCCGCGCCACGGCTCCGGCCCCAGCCTCCGAGGCGCGACGTACGCTTCAGCCTGATGCCCGGCTCGCTGCGCCTCCGGCTGCCGGCACTGTTCCTGCTCGGGATCGTGATCGCCGGCGTCGTCTCCGCGATCATCGCGGTGCAGCTCTTCTCGGCCTACACACGCAACCAGTCCTACGAGGAGCTGGGACGGGAGGCGCGCGGCATCGCCCGTCTGTACGGGGATGCTGCGCTGCGGGCCGCCGAGGAGGGGACGCCGGCACCGGACTTCGCCCCCGAGGCGCTCGAGCTCGCGACGGGAGACCTGCTCTTCTACGTCGGCGCGCCGGTGTTCCCCGGCGAGGAGTCCGGCCTCGCGCGCTTGCCCGAGGCGTCGGTGCCACCGGAGGTCGTCGCCGCGGAGGAGCCTCGCCAGTTCGAGTTCCGGCCGCCCGGCCGCGCGCGCAGTTTCATCGCCGTCTCCCAGCCCCTTCGCCTCGAGCCCGAAGGGCCCGCGATCGGCTCGATCGTGGTGGCGAAGGCGCAGGACGTCGTCCGCGACCAGTGGGCTCCGCTCGTCGGTCGGCTCGCAGCCGCGTTCGCGATCGGCGGCCTGCTCGCCTGGCTCCTCGGGCTGTGGCTCTCGCAGCGGATCAGCGGCCCCGTGGAGGCGCTCGCACGGGCATCCGACGAGATCGCGCGCGGGAACTATGCGGTCCAGGTCCCGGTCGGGCGCGGCGGCGACGAGATCTCGCATCTCTCCGAGCGGTTCAACGAGATGGCCGCTCGGCTCGCGGCCACGGAGGAGCGGGAGCGGCAGTTCCTGATGTCGGTCTCCCACGAGCTCCGCACGCCCCTCACCGCGATCAAGGGCCACGTCGACGCGCTGCGCGACGGGCTCGTCGACGACCCCGAGCTGGTCAGTGCCTCGCTCGAGGTCGTGGCGAACGAGGCGACCCGCCTCGAACGGCTCGTGGGCGACGTGCTCGACCTCGCGAAGCTCCGTGCCCACCGGTTCACCGTGCAGACGGAGGAGGTCGACATGGGGCACCTGGTCGAGCAAGCCTTCGGCTCGTTCGGGGACGAAGCGCGAAGGCGCGAGATCGTGTACGCGCTGGAGGGGGCGGACCGGGCGCCGACGATCATCACGGACGGTGATCGCGTCCTCCAGGTGATCACGAACCTCTTGAAGAACGCGTTCCGATGGACACCCGACGGCGGCAGCATCGGAGTGGCGCTCGAGGCGTCGAACGGCGCGGTACGCGTCGACGTGACCGACTCGGGGCCGGGCATCTCCCGGCAGGACGTCCAGCGGATCTTCAGCCCGTTCGTCTCTCACGACACGCAGGGCACGGGCCTCGGCCTCCCGATCGCCCGGGAGCTCGCGGTGGCCCTGGGCGGCCGGATCGAGCTCGACACGGAGCCCGGCCGCGGCAGCCGGTTCCGGCTCGTGTTGCCGGCGCGCGTCGCGTAGGCGCGCCGGCCCGGCCGGCGATCGGGGCGCGCGCCCGGCGGCGATCGGTGTCAGACACCGATCCGTGTCAAGGGCAAGCCGTGTCGAATGTGTGCCGCTTGATCCACAGGAAGAGTGCGGCCGGAACGGGACTTCGGTTCCGCGACCGGACGTGGTGCGGCGGGCGTCGCGGTGTCACCGCGGGTCCCTTCGAGCCCTGACCGGAGCGGGCACTTGACAGGTTTCGGTGTCTGACACCGTGTCCCGCGCACGGGCCCGCCTCGCGCGCCGTAGAGTCTCGCCGTGGGCGAGCCCGCTCAGGCGACAGTCCTCGAGCTCCCCCGGTGGCGGACGCCCGCGGTCGCGGCGTTCGTGTCGCTGCGGCCGCGGCAGTGGACGAAGAACCTCCTGCTGTTCGCGGGGATCGTGTTCGCGGCGCAGCTCGGCGACGCGGGCCGCTGGGCCGCGGCGCTCGCCGCGTTCGTCGCGTACTGCGCGGCCTCGAGCGCCGCCTACCTCGTCAACGACATCCGCGACGTCGAATCGGACCGATTGCACCCGGTCAAGCGCCTCCGCCCGATCGCTCGCGGTGAGCTCGGGGTCGGGCACGCGCTCGCGCTCGCCCTCGCGCTCGCGGTGCTCGCACTCGCGCTCGCGACGGCTCTGGGCCCGGCGTCCGTCGCGTGCATGATCGGGTTCGCAGCGCTGCAGGCCGCGTACTCGCTCGGCCTCAAGGCGGTCGAGCTCGTGGACGTGCTCGCCATCGCCGGCCTCTTCGTCATTCGCGCCGCCGCGGGCGCGGTCGCGGTGGACGTCCCCATCTCCGACTGGCTCCTGCTCTGCACCTTCCTGCTGGCGCTCTTCGTCGCGCTCGGCAAGCGACGAGCGGAGCTCGGGCTGGAGGGCGTCCGGGCACGGCCCGCGCTCGCGGGCTACACGCCGGCGCTCGTGGATCAGCTGCTCGCGATCGTGGCGGCGGCCACGATCGCCGCGTACGCGGGCTACGCACTGACGGCCCACGACTCACGCTGGCTGATCGCAACCCTCCCGCTCGTCGTGCACGGGCTCTTCCGCTACCTGCTGCTGCTGCACCGACGGGGCCTCGGCGAGGAGCCCGAGGCGCTCCTCGTCGAGGACCTGCCGTTGCTTGCGACGGTCGCCGTGTGGGCGGCCGCCTGCGCCGTCATCCTCGCCTTCGACTGAGCTCTACGCGACCGCGGCGGCGTCGGTCTCGGCCGGCGCCTCCCGGCCCGCCCGCAGCGGCACCACTGCGCCCTCGAGGCCCTCCTCCAGCACCCGGAGTCGGCGGTCGACGCCGCTCCAGCCAGCCGAGACGAGGTCGACGAGGATCGCGAGATCGTCGATCCGCGCGTTCCGCTCCGCGAGCAGCTCCTGCTCGAGCCGCTCGAGCCTGCGCAGCGCCTGGTTCACCCCACCACGGATCTCCGCGAGGCTCCGGCTGACCGGGACGACCTCCCGCGCGATCCCGTCGCGCACCGCGATCCCCACCTGCCTCGGCAGCTCGCTCTCCAGCTCGTCGGCGACGTGCGCGAGGCGCATCACCTCTGCTCGTGCGCGCTCCAACGCCGCATCGAGCCGGGCCTGTGCGACGCCGTCCGTCCGTGCCTCGGCGACCCGCTGTCTTGCTCTCTCCAGCACCTGTTCGTCCATTTGCCAAGGATACTCTCGCTGGAGGATGAGGTCCTCCGAGCTCGACTACGACCTCCCGACCGAGCTGATCGCCCAGCATCCGGCGCACCGGCGGGACGCCTCGCGCCTCCTCGTCTGCGACCGGGCGACGGGGGCGATCCGGCACCGGACGTTCTCCGAGCTGCCCGGTGAGCTCGACCGCCACCTCGTCGTCGTCAACGACACGCGCGTCGTGCCCGCGCGGCTGCACCTGCGCCGGCAGACGGGCGGGGAGGTGGAGGTGCTCCTCGTCGAGCCGCTCGGTGAGGGGTCCTGGGAGGCGCTCGCCCGTCCGTCCCGGAGGCTGAGGCAGGGGGAGAGCCTGCAAGCGAGCGACCGGGGGTCACAGGGCTCCCCCGTCGAGCTCGTGGAGGAGCTGGGAGAGGGTAGGTGGCGCATCCGGCTCGAGGGAGAGCCGTCGGGCGAGCTCCCGCTCCCTCCGTACATCCGCGAGCAGCCGGACGACCCCGAGCGGTACCAGACCGTGTACGCCCACGACGCGGGCTCGGCGGCGGCGCCGACGGCCGGCCTCCACTTCACGCCGGAGCTCCTCGCTCGGCTCGACCACGAGCGCGTCACGCTGCACGTCGGGCTGGACACGTTCCGGCCGGTCACGACGAGGACTGTCGAGGAGCACGAGATCCACGGCGAGCGCTACCGCGTGAACCCCTCCGCCTGGGCGCGCATCCACGCCGCGGAGCGCGTCCTCGCGGTGGGGACGACGACGACGCGGGTGCTCGAGACCATCGCGCGGGGACGACCGCTGGAGGGCCGCTCCGAGCTGTTCATCACACCGGGGTTCGAGTTCCTGCGCGTCGACTCCCTGCTCACGAACTTCCACCTTCCCGGCACGACCTTGCTGGCGCTCGTGATGGCGTTCGCCGGAGTCGAGCTGACGCGCGAGCTCTACGCGCTCGCGATCCACGAGCGGTACCGGTTCTACTCCTTCGGCGACGCGATGCTCGTGCTCTAGATGGCTAGGCTCGCGCGGGTGGGCTGCTTCACGCTCGAGGCGACGGACGGGGCAGCCCGCGCCGGGGTGATCCACACAGCCCACGGAGCGATCCGCACGCCCGCCTTCATGCCGGTGGGGACGAAGGGCACGGTCAAGACGTTGCTGCCGGACGAGGTCAGGTCGGTCGGAGCCGACGTGATCCTCGGCAACACCTACCACCTCCATCTTCGCCCGGGCGAGGACGTGATCGAGGAGGTGGGCGGGCTCCACGCGTTCACCGGATGGGGCGGCCCGATCCTGACCGACTCCGGCGGCTTTCAGGTCTTCTCGCTCAGGGACACCCTCGCCCGCGTGGACGACGAGGGCGTCACGTTCCGGTCCGTCTACGACGGGAGCACCGAGAGACTCACCCCGGAGAGCGTCGCCGAGATCCAGCGGCGCCTCGGCTCGGACATAGCGATGTGCCTCGACATCTGCCCGCCCGCGAACGTCTCCGTCCGCGAGCACGAGGAGGCGGTCCGGCGCACCCAGCTCTGGGCCGAGCGCCAGGTGGATGCCCCGCGGGCGCCGGGACAGCTCAGATTCGGGATCGCCCAGGGCGGGACCCACACGGAGCTGCGGACACGCTCGATCGAGGGAATCGTCGGGCTCCCGTTCGAGGGCTTCGCGCTCGGAGGGCTCGCGGTGGGGGAGAGCCGTAGCCGGATGCTCGAGACCGTGGCCTGGGCCGCTCCCGCGCTGCCGGTCGACCGGCCCCGGTACTTCATGGGTCTCGGCGACGCGGAGGGGATCCTGGAGGTGATCGCACGCGGCGTCGACATGTTCGACTGCGTGCTGCCGACGCGAACCGCGCGCACGGGCTCGGCCCTGACCGCGCTCGGCCGTCTCAACCTGCGGAACGCCCGCTTTGCGCGCGATCCGCGCCCGCTCGAGCCCGGGTGCGCCTGCACGGCATGCGGGTTCTCGAGAGCCTTCGTCCGCCACCTCGTGAATCAGCAAGAGCTCCTCGGCCTGCGCCTCCTCACCCTGCATAATCTGTGGTTCACACTGCGACTGACCGCCGGCGCGCGGGACGCGATCATCGGCGGCACGTTCGAGGCGTACCGCGCGGACGCGCTCGCCGCCCTCGCCGCCGGCCCGGAGGAGGAAATTTGGCCACCCTGATCCTGCTCGCCGCGATGTTCGTCCTGCTGTGGGTGCTCCTGATCCGGCCCCAGCGCCAGCGCCAGCTGAAGCAGCAGCAGTTGCTCACCTCGATCGAGCCCGGGGACGAGGTGTTGACCGTCGGCGGGCTCTACGGGATCGTCCGGGACGTCGACGAGGAGGACGACCTGATCGTAGAGATCGCCGACGGGATCCAGGTGCGGATCGCGCGGCGCGCCGTCGGGGGCGTCGTGAAGCCCGAGGAGGAGGACGAGGAGGCCGACGAGCTGGGCGAATCCTCCGAGGAGGCCGAGGTTCGTGAAGATGGTGTTGTCGACTCCGAGGATTCCGTGAGCACGGAGGGCGCGGAGCACCCCGCTGCGCTCGACCGCCGCTAACCTGAACGGCCGCACATGACCCGCCGGGCAGCAGCACTCGTCATCGCGTTCGTCGTCGCGGCCCTGGTCGGGATCGCGCTGCTCACGGTGCCCGGCTCACCCCTCGAGAAGCGCCCGACGCTCGGCCTCGACCTCCAGGGCGGGCTCGAGGTCACGCTGCAGGCGGTTCCGCCGCGCGACGGCGAGCTGACGCAGGCGGACCTCGACCGCTCGGTGTCGATCATGCGCAACCGCGTCGACAAGCTCGGCGTCGCCGAGCCCGAGATCCGAACGGAGGGCGACGATCGGATCTCGATCCAGCTCCCCGGGGTGCGGGACCCCGCCGCTGCGGCTGAGATCATCGGCAAGACCGCGCAGCTGGAGCTGTTCGACCTCCAGGCGAACCTCGTCTCGCCGTCGATCGACGCGCGCACGAGGCAGCCGATCGCCACGCCGAAGCTCTACGACCTCCTCGCCGGCCAGCAGGCCCTCGCCGCGCGCGGCGACCCCGAGAGCTACTAAGTCTTCCGGACGAAGGGCAAGAAGCTCGTCCGCGGCCCGGTTGCATCCGAGCGCGCGGCGCTCGCGAAATGGGGCGGCAAGCTCCCTGCGGGGCACAAGCTGTTCGCCGTCCCGCCCGAGACCGTCGTCGTGGTGTGCGGCGTCGGGGAGGAGGTGTGCCCGGGTGTCGGCGAGGAGGAGCCCTCGAGGAACTACTGGTACCTCTTCCGCTTCACGCCGCCGGACGTGCCGGAGATGACGGGCGAGGACCTGAAGCTCTCTGGGACACGCCAGGACTTCGACACGCGTACGGGCGAGCCGATCGTCCTGATGGAGTTCACCGGCGAGGGTGCCGACACCTTCGAGGAGATCACGAGGAACGGCGCCCAGCGGGGGAAGCTCCTCTACAACACGGTCGGCGGCGGTCAGGGTGATCCGGGCCCGTTCTTCCAGAACTTCGCGATCGTGCTCGACCGCGAGATCAAGTCGTGGCCGTCGGTCGACTTCGAGGAATACCCGGGCGGGATCACCGGGTCGAACGGCGCGCAGATCTCGGGCCTCGGCGACATCGGCGAGGCGAAGGACCTCGCGCTCGTCCTCCAGACGGGCGCGCTCCCCGTGGAGTTCCGCACGCTCGAGCAGACGGCGATCTCGGCCACGCTCGGGAAGGACTCGCTCGAGGAGGCGAAGGTCGCGCTCGCCGCGGGCCTGATCCTCGTCTGCATCTTCCTGCTCCTCTTCTACCGCTTCCTCGGCGTCGTGGCCGTGATCGGGCTCGGTGTCTACGGCGCGTTCCTCTACGCGGCGATCCTGCTCTTCAACGTCACGCTCACGCTGCCGGGCGTCGCCGGTCTGGTGCTCACACTGGGGGTGGCCGCCGACGCGAACGTGGTCATCTTCGAACGCGTGAAAGAGGAGGCGCGTGGCGGCCGATCGGTCCGCGCCGCGATCTCCCAGGGGTACACGAAGGGCTTTTCGACGATCGTCGACGCGAACGTCGTCACCGCGATCACGGCGATGATCCTCTTCGTGCTCGCGACGTCGGGCGTGCGCGGGTTCGCGCTGCTCCTGCTGCTCGGTACCGGGATCTCGATCGTCACGGCCGTCTTCGTCACCCGTGCGCTCCTCGCCCTGCTCGCCGGCTTCGACTGGTTCGACAACCCCAGGTTCATGGGAGCCAAGCAGCGGGAGATCCCGCGCTGGCAGCGCCTCGACATCGTCGGTCTCCGGCGGGTCTGGTTCGCGATCGCCGGGGTGCTGATCGTGCTCTCGCTCGGCACGCTCGTGTTCAAGGGGCTCAACCTGGGCATCGACTTCAAGGGTGGCACCGCGATCACCTTCTCCACGCCCACTCCGACGTCGCTCGAGACCGTCCGCGAGCAGGCAGCGAAGGTCGGTCAGGCGAACGCGGTGATCCAGGGCCGAGGGGACTCGACGAATGGCCGGTACGAGAACTTCGCGATCCGGACGGAGTCGCTGCCGATCAACGAGGTGCAGCAGCTGCAGTCGTCGCTCGTGAGCTCGGTCGAGGCCGACCGGTTCGGTGTCCGCAACGTCTCGGCGAGCTTCAGCCGGGAGATCCTGGTCAGCGCGATCATCGCGATCATCCTCTCGTTCCTGCTGATCTCGCTGTACGTCGCAGCGCGGTTCGAGTGGCGATTCTCCGTTCCGATCCTGCGCACGATCCTGAACGACGGGCTGATCGCGATCGGCGTCTACTCGCTCACCGGCCGGGAGGTCACCGCAGCGACCGTGGCCGCGTTCCTGACGATCATCGGCTACTCGATCTACGACACGATGATCATCTTCGACCGCGTTCGCGAGAACATGCCGCTGATGAAGCGCTCGACGTTCGCGCACATCACGAACGTCTCGCTGTGGGAGACGATTCCCCGCTCGCTCGTGACGACGTTCCTGACGCTCGTCCCCGTGGCCGCGTTGTTCTTCTTCGGGGGCGACACGCTCAAGGACTTCGCCTTCGCGATCCTGATCGGGATCGGCGTGAGCGCCTTCTCGACGATCTTCATCGCCGCCCCGTTCCTCGTCGTGCTCAAGGAGCAGCAGCCGGAGTTCAAGCGCCGCAAGGAGCTCGGCCTCGCAGGCGTCGAGGAAGCCTCGGTCGGAGGGTTCAAGACCGCTCCGGTCTCGGCTCCCGAGCCGGCCGCCGCTCCCGCAGCCCCGATCGCGGCGCCGCCCGCGCCGACGCGGGCCGCTGCCCCAGCCGGCGACGGCTCCGCGACCGCGACGTCCGCAGGCCGCGAACGCCGGCGGCAGCGCCGCAGCGGACGGCCCCACGGCCGCCCCCGCTGAGCATCGCCGCGCGGCGGCCCTAGAATGGCCGGGATGAGCGAGCCCGCGGACGACGATCGCTCGGTCTCCGAGCTTCTCCTCGCCGGCATCGGGTGGGCCAGCCTCGGGCTCGAGGCTGCAGACGAGATGGCGGACGATCTCGCGCGCCGTGTCGGGGTCGACGTAGAGTCGATGCGGGCCGCCGTGCAGGACACGGCCGCCTCGTGGCGAGCGGAGTTCGAGCGTCTGGGCGCACGACGGGACGAGGCGGTGGAGCGTGCCCTCGCGCGCGCGGGTCTCGCGCGGCGGGAGGAAGTCGAGGATCTCGCACTCCGCGTCGCGCAGCTCGAGCACCGGCTCCGGTTGCTCGAGCGCGACCGCGCCGCCTAGCCGTGCGACACTGACCCAGATGGACGACAGGCCGCAGCGCAGCCTCGGCCGCGCGACCGAGATCGGCCGTGTCGCCACCCGCCACGGCTTCGGGTACCTCCTCGACCGGCGCCGCGCGGCCGACGGCGAGCCCGACGGCGATCGGGGAAGGCGCCTCCGCGAGATGTTCGACGAGCTGGGGCCGACGTTCGTCAAGTTCGGCCAGCTGCTCTCGACGCGACCCGACGTCGTGCCGCCGGACATCATCACCGAGCTTCGCAAGCTCCAGGACGAAGTCTCGCCGTTCCCGATGGACGACGTCGAGCGGGTCGTCCAGGCAGAGCTGGGCCTCTCGATCGAGCAGGCGTTCCTCCACTTCGAGGAGCAGCCGATCGCGGCCGCCTCGATCGGCCAGGTGCACCGAGCGACGCTGCCGAACGACGCCGAGGTCGTCGTCAAGGTCCAGCGGCCGTCCGCGCCGCGCCAGATCGAGTCGGACCTGAGGCTGATGGCCTCTGCGGCGCGCGTCGCGCGCGAGCGCGTGCGGCAGCTCGACTTCATCGACGCGAACGAGCTCGTCGAGGAGTTCGGACGCTCCATCCGCCTGGAGCTCGACTACCAGCAGGAGGCCCGCAACGCGGAGACCTTCCGGCGGAACTTCGGCGGGGACGAGCGGATCGCCGTGCCGCGCGTGTGGTGGCGGTACACGACCGGTCGGCTCCTCACCCTCGACCGCCTCGAAGGCATGCACATCCGCGATCTCGACCTCGACTCGTGGACGGCCGAGGACCGGCGGGCGCTGGCCACCACGATGACGGACGCGTGGATGACGATGATCTTCCGCCACGCCTTCTTCCACGGCGACCCGCATCCGTCGAACATCCTCCATCTCGAGGACGGGCGGCTGGGACTCGTCGACTTCGGGCTCGCAGGGCGGTTGACCGAGACGGACATGGTGCGCCTCACGCGCCTCTTCGTCGACGCCGCGACGGAGAACGTCGCCGCGCTGCCGCGCCGTCTCTCAGATCTCGGAGTGCGGTACCCGCGCGAGCGGGAGGAGGAGCTCCGCTCGCGCCTCGAGGAGCTCTACTACCGCTACTACGGGTCGAGGCTGTCGGACATCGACCCGATCGAGGCGATCCGCGAGGGGCTCTCCCTGATCTACGCGATGAACCTGCGCCTGCCGACCCGGTTCGTGATCCTCGACAAGGCGATCGCGACACTCGGCTCCGTGGCCGCCGAGGTGTACCCGGAGTTCAACGTGTTCGAGGTCGCGCGCCCCTACGCGCGGCAGCTGATCTCCGAGCGCTTCTCGCCGCGGCGCCTCGCGCTCCGGACGAGCCACGAGGCACGCGACATCGCGGAGATCGCGCTCGAGGTCCCGCGCCAGCTGCACGACATCCTCAACGAGCTGCGCGACGGCGAGATGCTCGTGAAGATCTCGAATCCCGGCATCGACGACCTGGCTCATCACATGGACGTGTCGGTGAACCGGATCGCTGTGGCGCTGGTGATCCTCGGCGGGCTCGTCGGCTCCTCGCTGATCGGCGTGCTCGCCGAATCGGGTCCCCACCTTCTCGGGCTGCACCTGCTCTCCGTGGCCGGGTTCCTGCTCTCGGGCGTGTTCGGCGTGTGGCTGCTCTGGGGCGTTCTCCGCAGCGGCCGCCTCTGACGCCCCTCTGACGCGACCGGACGGCGCCGGCGCCCGGGCGGCGGGGCCGCCCTCCGCCGGGCGCCCGACGTCGCTGAGCGCACCGTGCCTTCCGGGTCTGTGCTGTCGCACTATCCCCTCCGGCCCGCACGCTCAGCGGCGCCCCGGGTCCTCTCGTGCCTCGCCCGCCGGGCGTCGCGGACGCACGCGGGAGAGCAGGAGCGATCGCGGCGAAGGCGCCGACCCGTCAGGGGATCGGGAGCGATTCGACCGCGCCACTGACCGTCAGTCCGGGCTCCGGGCCGCCGGCGATCGCCCAGACGCGGCCGTTCAGCGCGACCACCCCGAGCCCGTGGCGTGGGGTGGGGAGGTCCGGGAGTCGGGCCCAGCGGGCCGCTCGCCGCGGGAGCGCCCACACAGTCCGGTTCGTGCCGCCGGGCGACTCGCCGCCGACCGAGACGATCCGGCCGGCGATTGCCGTCGCTCCGGTCCCGCCACGCGCGTCGGGGAGGTCCGGCAGGCGCGTCCAGCGACCTGCGCGCGGGTCGTAGGCCTCGACGGTGCGGAGATTCGTGTCGTAGCCGGCCAGGCGGCCGCCGATCGCGTGGACACGGCCGCCTACCGCCGCCGCGGCCAGGTGCTCGCGCGGTCGGGGTCCGCGAACGACGCGCCAGCGAAGCGTCCTCAGGTCGAGCGTCAGCGCGCGCGACGCCAGGCCGCTGCGCGTGCGGCCGCCGACGACCCACACGCGCCCGTTCGAGGTCGCTGCGGCGGCAGCCGCGGCGCGCTCCTCGGGCGGCGGCGGGAGCTCGCGCCACCGGCGGCCGTCGAAGAGAAACGCCGCTCGGAGCGGCTGCCGGTCGGCACCGTAGCCGCCGACCACGACCAACCGTCCGCGCCACGAGGCCGCCGCCGCATGATCGACCGACACGGGAAGGTCGGGTAGGCGCGCCCAGCTGTCTTCGTCGGGGTCGTATGCGTCCACCCGGCGCGAGTTGCCGCCGCTGGAGAGGAATCCTCCGACGACCACGATGCGCCCGCCGAGCGGCGCCGCGGCCACCTCGGTCCGCGGCTCCGGAAGGGGAGACCCGGCAACCCACGCTGCGGCGGCGACGGCCGCCAGGGTCGACGCCGTGCCGACGAGCACCCGCCGGCTAACCGAGCCAGGCCACGAGCAGGATCACGACGGCAGCGGCGGCCGCCACGGTGACGGCGACGACGTTCGCCACGAGGAGCCGTGTCAACGTCGTGGGTGACACGGAGGAGTGCCGCGTCCCGGACTCGCCGTCGCCCGCAGGGCGACCCACCGACTCGCTGAGGCGCGCGATGATGTAGCCGTTCAGGCTGGTCCCCTCTCGCTCCGCCGCCTGCGCGAGCTCGCCGTGCAGGTCCGGAGGCATGCGAAGCAGCAGGCGTCCGCTCGGCGACGGCGTCTTCGTGCGGCTCGCCTCGTCGACTTCGGAGGCGGATGGTTGCGCGCTCACCCAACGGCGAGTGTACGGCCTGCGGGCGGTGCGCACAACGCCGCGGCCCATCTCAACCGACCTCGATGCGCTCGCGCATCTTCGTCAGGGAGGAGGCCAGCACGCGTGAGACCTGCACCTGGGAGAGCCCGACCTCGGCGGCGATGCTCTGTTGGCTCAGATCTCGATAGAAGCGCAGTGCGACGATTCGGCGCTCGCGGGGACTCAGGGCACGGAGCCCCGCACTGACGAGCTGGCGGTCCTCGCTCCGCTCGAGCTCCGAGTCCGATGCGGTCTCGAGTGACTGCTCGTCCAGGCTCGTTGCGACCGGCGACGTAGCGGGCGCCGACCTGCCCGCCACGCGCACCGGCCAGCGACGGTCGTGGACATGGCGGCGCAGCTCACCCACGATGGTCGGGACGGCGTAGGCGCCGAGGTCGCTGCCTCGATCCTCCCGGTAACCGTCGACGGCCTTGATCAGGCCAATCGTCCCGACCTGCACGAGATCGTCGATCGACTCGGACGGGCGTGCGAACCGCCGCGCGAGCGAGCGGACGAGCGGAAGATTCTGCTCGATCACGCGCGCACGGGCGCTCCGATCTCCCCGACGGTGATATGCCGAAAGGAGCGCGGCCGTCGAGCCCCGTCTCCTGCCCTCGTTCGTCATCCCCCGGATCACCACCCTGATCGATGATCACATCCGGACCCAACATACAACGTCGGCGTGGGCATGTCTAGAGAATTTCGGCGAACTGATGAATAGAAATATGGAAATCAATGCATAGATGAAAAAGGATGACGTCTATCGACAGCGCGCGCGTGGCGACCTGTGTGGTCGCCGCTGCGCTCGTAGGGGGCGCGGCTTCGGTCTTCCCCTCTCCCGGCCGGGCCGACGACGGCTCGGTCGCGGCCGCCTCCTCCGCGCTCGACGCCGCCACATCCACCCCGGCGCTCGACGCGACGGGCGTCGCGGCTGCCGAGATGCCCGCCGGGCTCCCGGAGGAGGTCGCCGAGGCCCTCGACGCAGTGGCTCTCGACGAAGAGGCTCCGGCGGACGACTCGACGACCCAGGTGCCGCCACCGGAGGTGGCAGAGCCCGAGGCAGCGGGCAGCTCGGCGCCCCTGCCGGACGCCGCCGAGGAGCCTGAGGAGGCGGAAACGCCCGATACCACGCCGGTTGTGGCCGATACCACCTCCGATACTGCGTCGCCCGGCCCGACGGCCTCCACGGCTCCGCCGGCGGTCTCGGTTCAGACCTCCCCGACCAACGTGAATGTAAGCGTCCGGGTCGGGAGCCCAGGGGACAACGGCCCCGTCACGCAGCTGAATGTGGCGGCAGCCGTCTCGACCGCGGCGGCCCCGTCGGCGATGTTGTCCACTGCTCCCGCCACCGCTCCGACGACCAACGCGACCTCTTCGCCAAAGGCGGGGCAGAGCGTCGAGGGCGGCCAGGAAGCGGGGGCAGTATCGCCCTCCGCTGTCAGCCCAGTATCGCAGGCCACCGACGACACGGATCTGTGGAACTGGGAATGGGATTGCGTCTCTGCGCCATCGTTCTCTGGAATATCATCGAGTGGATCCGGCGGTGGATTCATGCCGAGAAACTGGACATGGATCTGGAACTGCGGCGAGAATCCAGGTCAGTATCAGGGAGCAACTACCGGTCAGTATCAACCCGTCAACGTGAATGTCTCCATTCGCGTCGGAAGCTCCGGGAACGACGGGCCCGTGAGCCAGTCCAACGTTGCGGTCGCGGTCAGCGCCGGCCTAGGGGGAGCCCGCAGCACGACCTCCGGAAACGCCGCTTCGCCGGGATCGGCCCCTGCCCCCGGCTTTCCCGTCGGCTTCCCGGGCGCCTCGGCCCTTCCCGGGTTCGTGTCCCTCCCAGCCGTCCTCTCACCGGTTGTGTCCGTACCGTCCATGGCCGAGGCAGGCGGCCTCTCCGGGCTCGTCGCCGAGCCCGCACTCCCCTGGATGGAGGGCTTCGTCGAGCTGCCGACGGCGTCCCCGATCCTCGGTCGCCAGCTGCCCGCCCCGCTCGCCCCCGCTTCCGGGTTCGCACCGCGCCTCGGCGTCGCGCCCCGTATCGCGTGGCAGCAGCCTGAGCTCAGCCGCCCGGCACTCGGCAGGCATGGGCTCGACGCGCCGGTGCTCCGCCCCGCCCCCTCCGGCGCGGGTTCCGAGGCGCGGGAGGTGACGCCCGCAGCGAAGCGCGCGAAGACGGCTCCCCGCTGGCGCACCAAGGGACCCGCGTCACCCGCGCCCGAGACCGCACCGTCCGGCACGAGCGCCGCGCCCTCGTCGGGCGGCGGCTCTTCGAGCGGTGGGCTCCCCATCTTCCTTGCTCTGCCGTTCCTGGCCGCGCTGCTCGATCTGGCCAGGCGTGTCGCGATCGACCGGATCGCCACGCCCTCAGGGCATCGCAGCCGCATACCCGATACGCCTGGGTAGCGCTCCTCCCGTCTCGACGATGCCGTGGAGCGCCGGCTCCGCGGGACCTGTTTACGGAAGGAGCAACGATCGATGAAACGCATTGCCACACTCCTCGGGGCGCTCATGCTCGCGCTGTCGTTCGGCGTCGCGCAGGCCGCTGCCGAGGAGGATCCGGGAGGCGCTGAGCAGACCGCCGGCCAGTCCGCAGACAGCGGGCAGGACGCCGACGGGAACGGCAGCGCCTACCAGTCGGGGCCGACGAACAACGCGCAGTCGATTCGCGTTCTCAGCCCCGGCAGCAACGGCTCGGTCTCGCAGTCGAACACCACGACTGCGGCGGCCATTGCCGCAAACGCAAACAAGACGGACCAGGACATCGACCAGTCACAGGCTGGCTCGGGTCACGGCTCCGGGTACTCGCAGGTCGCCGGCCAGGAGGCCGAGAACGACCAGGATGCTGACGCCGACGCGAAAGCGGTGCAGATCGCACCGAGCAACACGGCGCAGTCGATCCGCGTTCTCAGCCCTGGCGACAACGGCAATCTGAGCCAGTCGAACGCGGCGACCGCCGGCGCGGCCGCCCTGAACGACAACAAGACCGACCAGGACACCGACCAGTCACAGGCTGGCTCGGGTCACGGCTCCGACTACTCGCAGGTCGCAGGTCAGGAGGCCGAGAACGACCAGGACGCCGACGCAGACGCGAAGGCCGTCCAGGTCAAGCCGAGCAACACGGCCTCCTCGATCCGTGTCCTGAGCCCGGGCGACGACGGTGACGTCGAGCAGACGAACAGCTCCACCGCTCTGGCGGCGGCGCTGAACGCCAACAAGACGGACCAGGACATCGACCAGGATCAGGGCGGCGAGAAGAAGGCGCCGTACGAGAGCGAGAAGTCCGACGGCAAGATGTCGGACGGCGGTTCGAGCTACTCCCAGGTCGCGGGCCAGGAGGCCAAGAGTGACCAGGACGCCGACGCAGACGCGAAGGCCGTCCAGGTCAAGCCGAGCAACACGGCCTCCTCGATCCGTGTCCTGAGCCCTGGTGACGACGGTGACGTCGAGCAGACGAACGCAGCGACCGCAGTCGGGATCGCGGCGAACGTCAACAAGACGGATCAGTCGATCGACCAGGATCAGCCGGGCGGGATGTCCGGTGGGAAGTCCGACGGCAAGAAGTCGGACGGCGGCTCGAGCTACTCGCAGGTCGCGGGCCAGGAGGCCAAGAACGATCAGGACGCCGACGCAGACGCGAAGGCCGTCCAGGTCAAGCCGAGCAACACGGCTTCCTCGATCCGCGTTCTCAGCCCGGGCGACGGCGGAGACGTCGACCAGTCCAACAGCACCACCGCGGTCGCGGCGGCGCTGAACCTCAACAAGACCGATCAGTCGATCGATCAGGACCAAAGCGGCGCCAAGCAGGCGCCGTACCACGAGCAGGAGAAGTCGGACGGCAAGAAGTCGGACGGCGGCTCCAGCTACTCGCAGGTCGCGGGCCAGGAGGCCAAGAACGATCAGGACGCCGACGCAGACGCGAAGGCCGTCCAGGTCAAGCCGAGCAACACGGCCTCCTCGATCCGTGTCCTGAGCCCTGGTGACGACGGTGACGTCGAGCAGACGAACGCAGCGACCTCGATCGGGATCGCTGCCAACGTCAACAAGACCGATCAGTCGATCGATCAGGACCAGTCGGGCCATGGCCAGGGCTCCGACTACTCGCAGGTTGCAGGCCAGGAGGCCAAGAACGATCAGGACGCCGACGCCGACGCGAAGGCCGTCCAGATCAAGCCGAGCAACACGGCCTCCTCGATCCGCGTTCTCAGCCCGGGCGACGGCGGAGACGTCGAGCAGACGAACAGCACCACCGCTCTGGCGGCGGCGCTGAACGCCAACAAGACGGATCAGTCGATCGACCAGGACCAGGGCGGCGCGAAGATGAAGGCGCCGTACGAGAGCGAGAAGTCCGACGGCAAGAAGTCGGACGACGGCTCGAGCTACACGCAGGTCGCGGGCCAATCGGCCAAGAACGATCAGGACGCCGATGCGGATGCAACGGCGATCCAGATCAAGCCGAGCAACACGGCCTCCTCGATCCGCGTTCTCAGCAAGGGCGACGACGGTGACGTCGAGCAGACGAACGCAGCGACCGCAGTCGGGATCGCGGCGAACGCCAACAAGACCGATCAGTCGATCGACCAGGACCAGGGCGGTGCGAAGAAGTCGCCGTACCGCGAGGACGAGAAGTCCGACGGCAAGAAGTCGGGCGGTAGCTCGGACTACCTCCAGGTCGCAGGACAGGAGGCGGACAGCCACCAGGATGCGGACGCCGACGCGTTCGCCCTCCAGCTGAAGCCGTCGAACACGAACAAGTCCACCCGAGTGCTCAGCCGTGGGGACGACGGTGACGTCACGCAGACGAACAGCACCACCGCGATCGCGGCGGCGCTGAACCTCAACAAGACCGATCAGTCGATCGACCAGGACCAGACCGGTGGAGGCCACGGCGGCTCCTACCTCCAAGTCGCCGGTCAGGGTGCCTGGAACCGGCAGGACGCCGACGCGGACGCCGCGGCGATCCAGCTCGGCGCATCGAACGAGCACAAGCCCGTCCGGGTGAAGAGCAAGGGCGGCGGTGGCTCGGTCGAGCAGTCCAACGAGGTCACGGGTCTCGCCCTGGCCTTGAACCTGAACAAGACCCACCAGGCGCTCGAGCAGGAGCAGTCGGGCAAGAGCCCGGAGTACCTGCAGGTCGCCGGGCAGGGCTCGTGGAGCGACCAGCGCGGAGGCGCATGGCTCCGCGCAATCCAAGGAGGGAAGAACAGGAAGAAGCACTGATGGACAGGGAGGAGCGGCCGCCGGGAGATTCCCGGCGGC
>NZ_DASTCS010000023.1:0-40538 GCF_035710885.1 Gaiella sp.
ACGGCGGACTGCACCCGCGTCTGCGCCCCGAGGCGCTCGAGCGCGTCCTGCAGCGCGAGAGCGTTCAGCAGCGTCGCGAGCATCCCCGCGTAGTCGGCGGTCGCCCGGTCCATCCCCTCGGCCGCGGCGCTCATCCCGCGGTAGAAGTTGCCGCCGCCGACGACCACGGCGATCTCGGTTCCTGCATCCTGCACCGCGAAGACCTCGCGGGCGATCGACTCGACGGTGTCCGGGTCGACTCCGTACTCGCGATCGCCCATGAGGCTCTCGCCGGAGAGCTTGAGCAACGCCCGCCGGAACGCGGGAGCGACCCGCGCGTCCGCAGCGGCCCGCTCCGCGAGCTCCTCGGGCGGAGCGCTCACGAGCCGGCGACCGACACCCGTGCGAATGCCTGGACCTTCGCGCCTGCCTCGTCGAGCGCGGCGCCGACCGTCTTCGAGGCGTCGTGGATCCACGCCTGCTCGAGGAGGACGCCTCCGGGGGCCGCGGCGAAGAAGCGCTTGGCGAGCATGCCGTCGACGATCTTGTCACGTGCCTGCTCCGGCTTGGAGGAGACCTCGTCGGAGTTGAGGTAGATCTGCCGCTCCGCGGCGACCACGTCGGCCGGGACGTCCTCCCTCGAGGTGTAGTGCGGGGCCGCGAAGGAGATGTGCATCGCGACCTGGCGGGCCAGCTCCTCGGTGCCGCCCTCGAGCTGGACGACGACGCCGATCTTGTTCGCGGGCGGGTGCACGTACGCCGCGAGGGTCCCTCCCTCGAAGCGCTCGGCCCCGGCGATCACGATGTTCTCGCCCAGCTGGGCGATCAGCTCCGTGCGCTCGCCGTCGAAGCTCTCCACGGCGGCGGGCCCGTCGGCGTGCACCGCGCGGAGGACCTTCTCGCCGAAAGCCTGGAAGGCGTCGTTCTTCGAGACCGGCTCGGTCTCGCAGCCCAGGCCGACGATCGTGACGACGCCCGGCTCGACCAGCACGCCGACGAGCCCTTCGGTGGTGGCCCGGTCGGCGCGCTTGCCGGCCGCGGCCATGCCCTTCTCGCGGAGGAGCGTGCGGGCGGCCTCGAGGTCTCCCCCGGTCTCCTGGAGCGCCTGCTTGCAGGCCATCATCCCGGCACCGGTCTGGTCGCGGAGCTGCTTGACGAGGGAGGCGCTGATCTCGGTCACGCCGCTCACGACTGCTCCCTCGTCTCCGCGCCGACCGCTTCGGGAGTCTCCGCTGCGGCGGGCTCCTCGCCCTCCTCGCCCGTCTCGGCGGTGGGCGCCGCCCGATCTACGGCTTGCGCCTGCGTCTCCGTGGCGGGCGTCGCCTGCGCCCCGGTCTCTGCGGCCTCCGGCGCGCCCTCCGGCTCGCGGGCGGGCGCCTGCTCCGCGTCGCGGGTGAGCTCGGCCTCCGTGACCTTGGTCGACGCGTCGGCGATGCCGTCGGCGATCGCCCGGATCACGAGCGAGCACGAGCGAATCGCGTCGTCGTTGCCCGGCACGACGTAGGTCACCTCGTCCGGGTCGCAGTTGGTGTCGACGAGCGCGATCACCGGCAGGCCCAGGCGCTGGGCCTCGCGCAGCGCGAGCTGCTCCTTGCGGAGGTCGACGATGAACACGGCGTCGGGCTGGCGCTTCATGGTCGACACGCCGCCGAGGTTCGCCTCGAGCTTCTCGAGCTCACCGGTCATCGCGATCCGCTCCTTCGCCGGGAGCAGGTCCAGCTGGCCCTCCTCCTTCAGGCGCCGCAGCTCCTGGAGGTACGCGATGCGGTCGGCAATCGTGCGCCAGTTCGTGAGCAGGCCACCAAGCCAGCGATGCGCGACGAACGGCTGACCGACGCGCGTCGCCTCGCGCACGATCGCCTCCTGCGCCTGCTTCTTGGTGCCGACGAAGAGGATCGTCCCTCCCCGCTCGGAGATGTTCCGGGCGAAGTCGTGCGCCTCCTGGAGCAGCGCCTGCGTCTGCTGGAGGTCGATGATATAGATGCCGCCGCGCTCGTCGAAGATGAAGCGCTTCATCTTCGGGTTCCAGCGGCGGGTCTGGTGACCGAAGTGCACTCCGGCCTCCAGCAGCTCCTTCATGGAGACGACTGCCACGATGAATCCTTTCGGTTCGGTTGCGGTGCGCCGGCGGGCGCGGACGGAACCGGGCTGAGAGCGCCGGCACCCCCGTCCGGAGGCGTCGCCGGGTAGGCGGGTCTGAACCGCCGAATGGTAGCTGGGAGGCTCTCAGGTCGTCTCGCGGGCGCGCTCGAGCGCGGCCGCGAGGTCGGGCGGCAGCGGGGAGGTGAGGTCGAGCTCCTCCCCCGTGAACGGGTGCACGAGCCGGAGCCGGTGGGCGTGCAGGAACTGCCGCTCGAGCCCGAGGTCGCCGGCGACGCCGTACGTCGGGTCGCCGCACACAGGGAGCCCGACGGCCTCGAGGTGGACCCGGATCTGGTGTGTGCGGCCCGTCTCGAGCCGGATCTCCAGCAGCGCGCGCTCGCCGAGGGGCTCGCGGAGCTCGAACCAGGTGACCGCCTCCCGCGGCGTCGCGGTGTCGAGCGAGTGACGGGTGCGATCGCGCCGGTCGCGGCCGATCGGTGCCGTGATTCTCCCGGTGCGCGAGCGGGGCTGCCCGCGGACGAGCGCGAGATAGCGCCGCTCGACGCGACGGTCGCCGATCGCCTCGGTGAGCCGCGCGTGCGCCTCCGGGGAACGAGCGACGGCGAGCAGGCCCGACGTGTCGCGGTCGAGGCGGTGCACGATGCCCGGCCGCTCGGGATCGCCTCCCGCCGCCCCGAGCGCGACCAGCCCGTGGGCCAGCGTCGCCCGCTCCTCGGGCCCCGAGGGATGCACGACGAGCCCGGCCGGCTTGTCGACCACGAGCAGGTGGGCGTCCTCGAACACGACCTCGAGCGGGAGCTCGATCGGAGCCAGCCCCACCTCGCCGGGCAGGTCCACCTCGAGCTCTTCGCCGCCGGCGAGCCGGTGGCTCTTCGGGCGGGCGATCCCGTCCACGAGCACGGCCCTGCCCACCACGAGGCGCTCTGCGAGCGCGCGTGTACCGACGCCCGGAAGCTCGGCGACGACCGCGTCCAGCCGTCGTCCCGCGTCCGCGTCAGAGACGCGAGAGCGGTGACGTGCCAACAGCAGGGCTGGAACGGTCGGCCGCGACGAACGAGACGAAGAGGACACCGACCCCCACGACGATGAACGTATCCGCGAGGTTGAACGCGGGCCAGTAGTCGAGATCCAGGAAGTCGGTGACGTAGCCGAGCCGAAGCCGGTCGACGAGGTTCGAGATGCTCCCACCGAGCACCAGACCGACCGCCACCGGTAGGAGCGGATGGCGCCGCCCGGAGCGGGCGAAGAAGGCCACCATCGCCCCGATCGCAACCGCCGTGAGCACGATCACGATCGAGGTCGAGTCGGAGAACAGCCCGAACGCGATGCCCGTGTTGCGCACGTGGTGGATCGCGAACGGGCCCGCGATCTCGACGGCGTCTCCGAGCGTCAGGCGCCCGGCGACGAACGACTTCGTCAGCTGATCGGCGCCCGCCGCCGCGAGCGCGACGAGGCCCAGGCCGACCCACTGGCCGACGCCCGCCGCCAGCGACCGTGACGCGCCCGGAATCGGCTGCAGCGCGTTGGTGGCGGAGCCGACACGCACCTCGAGCTGGGAGCGGGCCGGCTCGGCGCGGGCGGGCTCGCTCATCGGCGCTCCTCGTCGCGTTTGCAGGAGACGCAGAGCACGGCGTACGGCACGGCGTCCAGGCGCTCCTCGGGGATCGGCTGCCCGCAGCGCGTGCACGTGCCGTACGTCCCCTCGTCCAGCCGGGCGAGCGCGGCGTCGATGTCGCGGACGAGCTGGTCAGCGTTCTCCCCCAGGGATTCGTCGACCTCGCGATCGAACATCTCGCTCGCGTGGTCGGCGAGGTGCTGGTCGCCTGCTGCGCTCGACAGCTCGCCGTCGTCCTTGTCGTCCTCGACGATGTCCTGCGCGGCGCGGAGCACACGATCCCTCATCGCCAGGAGCTCCCCCCGGCGGTCTTCGATGTCGATGCTCATGCGTGCTCCTCCCCGGAGGAGAGCCGGCGCTCCGCCTCCTCGCGTGTCAGCCGATCGAGCTCGACGATCTTGTCACGAGCCGTGTGCCCGGCCACGACCCTGAGGTCGCGCGGTGTGACCCCGAGCGTCTCGGCGAGGAGCGACACGACCTCCTCGTTGGCCCGGCCGCGCTCGGGGGCCGCGTGAACACGGATCTTCCACCCGTCGCCGTACCGTCCGACCACCTCCGAGCTCCGCGCTCCAGGCGTGACGCGGAAGCGGAGCCGCACGGGCGTGCTCGACCTGCTCGGGTGCTCGACCGAAGGCACGCCCCAAGGATAGTGACCGGCTATCCGGCGAGCCGCCTCGGGCCCGGATCCTCGCGCGGAGCGGGCACCTCGGACGCCGCTTCCGACGGCACGTCGGCGACGTCTTCCTCGTCGGAGAGCACCTCGAGAGCCGCCCGCAGCATCGTCCGGATGCGCTTCGTCTCGGAGAGGAGCTGCTCCTTCTCCGCGATCGCGTCGCGCAGGAGACGTCGACCCTCGGCGCTCGCCTCGGAGACCGTCAGCTCGGCCTCGCGGCGGGCCTGCTCCTTCATGTCCTGGGAGGCGCGCTCCGCCGACACGAGCGTCGAGCGCAAGAGCGTCTCGAGCTCCACGTGCCGGGCCACTTCCGCCTCGAGCACGTGGACACGCTCCGTGAGCTCTGCCCGCTCGCGCCAGACGGCCTCGAAGCTGTCGGCGACCTCCTCGATCGCCTTCTCGACACTCGAGCGCCGGTAGCCGAGGAGGCCGCGGCGCATGTCGAGGTGCCTCACTTCAACGGGTGTCAGCGGCATGTCGTCTCCCTTGCTCAGAGGATCCGGTCGATCAGCGTGTTCACGAGCATCCCGAGCAGGTAGAGCGCGAACACGCCGGCGATCGGAGACAGGTCGAGGGGGCCGAGCGGCGGGATCACGCGTCTGAAGATGCGCAGGTACGGCTCGCAGACGTCGTAGAGGAACTGGCGCACGCGCTCGAGGGTGGGCGACGCGCCGCCGGGGATCCACGACGTGATGATGTAGGCGAGGATCAGCAGGACGTAGACGCCGACGAAGACGGACACGAAGCGCTGGACCGACGTCGCCGTGTCGGCCAGCAGCATCGAGCCGACGCGTGCGTCGCCCACGACGAGGGATTCTGGCCGAGACCGGCCGTTCCTGCGTCCTCGCCGGCGCCGACGATCCTGCTGCGCCTCCCCTGTCAGCGGCACGAGGCGGGCGGAGGCGGGCTCTGCCCGGCGGAGCCCGCCGCCGGGGCGTCAGGGGGTCAGGCCTGGTTGAAGAAGGCGCCTGCCGGATCGAGCGCGCGGGCGCGCTCCTCGGCCGACACCTCGACGTTCCGCGGCGTCAGCAGGAACACCTTGTCGGCGACGCGCTGCATGCTGCCGTCGAGCGCGTACGTGAGCCCGCTCGCGAAGTCGATCAGCCGCTTCGAGAGCTCGGTGTCGGCGGACTGGAGGTTGAGGATCACCGGCACGGAGTCCTTGAAGCGGTCGGCGATCTGCTGGGCGTCGTTGAAGCTCCGGGGGAGGACGAGATGGACTCGCACCTGCGACGAGGAGCTCTCGACACCCCGCAGCCGGGTGCGCCGGGACGACGCTCTGGCCGGTGTCGCCTCGAGCTCGGGCTCCGAGACGCTGTCGGGCTCGGACCAGCCTTCCGCCTCGCGGCTGCGCGGAAGGCGCCGGACGTTCGCCCTGTCACGGCGGCGGTAGTCGCGCTCGAGCTCCTCGCTCGTCGTGGTCAGCTCGTCGTCCCATTCCTCGTCCTCGGCGATGCCGAAGTAGACGAGCGTCCGGTTCCACACGTCGCCCAGGCCCATGTCAGGCGGGATCGTAACCCCTGCCCACGACGGCTGACCTCCCTCGGCCGCCCGCTTTCGCCCGCCGGTCAGCGAAAGAGCGTGGAGCCGACGCGGATCAGCGTCGCCCCCTCCTGGACGGCGACGCGCCAATCCTGCGAGGTGCCCATCGACAGCTCCGCGAGGCCGTGCTCGGCAGCCAGCCCCGCGAGCCGCCGAAACCAGGGTCGCGAGGACTCCGGGTCGTCGGCCAGCGGCGGCATCGTCATCAGCCCGCGGATCGCCGGGAAGCGCTCGAGCCAGGCGGCGATCTCCTCGGGCGCGACTCCGGACTTCGAGGGCTCGCCGGAGAGGTTCACCTCGAGCAACGCGGGCACGGTGAGCCGCCGCGCCGTGGATTCCGAGTCGAGCGAGTGGACGAGCTCGCAGATCGGATTGACGATCTTCACCTTGTTCGACTGCAGGTGGCCGATGAAGTGCCAGCGGAATGCATCTCCGTAGGCCGCGTGCTTCGCCGCGAGATCCTGCGCGCGGTTCTCCCCCACGACCTCCACGCCGGCCTCGGCGAGCGTGGCGAGCTCTTCCAGGGAGACGTACTTCGTCGCGGCGACGACGGTGACGGCCGGGCCGGCTTCAACCCGCATGCGGCGGTAGCGGTCCCGGACCGCCTCGACGCTCAGGCCAGGCATCGGCGGGCCTCCTCGAGGAGTGTGGCACGGTCGTTCGCGACAGGATCGTCGATCACGATGTCCAGCAGGCGCGCGAGCTCCTCGCCGAGCGCCGGGCCCTCCCGGTAGCCCACCTCGATCAGGTCGTTGCCGTCCACGGCGAGCTGTGCGAGCCGGTGCGGGCTGTCCCGCTCCTCCTCGAGCCGTCGCTCGAGGACGGCGAGGTGCTCGTGCTCCCAGGGCTCGACCACCTTCGCGGCGAGATCGGCGCGCTTGTGGGCGACGAGACGCCGGGCGCGCTCGATGCCGTGCGAGGCGAGGAACCGCCGCGCGAAGAGCCCGTCGATCGTCCCGTCGAGGTGGAACGCGTGGCCGCCCACGAGACGGGCAACCTCCTGGCGGAGGGCGTTCGGGTAGCGCAGACGCCGTAGCACGCGTCCCGCGATCACCGCGCCGAGTTGCGCGTGGTCTTCGCCGGACCGGTCGGCGTCCGGCTTGCCGAGGTCGTGCAGCAGCGCCGCCAGGCGCACGGAGAGCTCGTCCTCTGCGTCCGCGGTGCTCTGCACGACCTCGAAGAGGTGCTCGTCGAGCGGCGCGGGCTGCCGCTCCGTGCGGAGCTCGTAGCCGATCGCCGCCTCGTACTCGGGAAGGAACTGGACGAGCGCGCCCGTGTCGCGCGCGAGCCGAAGAGCCTTCGCCGGCTGCGTTCCGAGCAGGAGCTTCGACAGCTCGCCCATCCCGTCGGCGGCCAGTCCGCCGCCGATCCGCTCGGCCGAGACATGGCGCAAGCCGGGCGCCTCGGCCCGCATCTGCCCGAGCGTCTCGTCCGTGAGCGTGAACGACAGCTGGGAGAGGAGCCGCAGGCCGCGCAGAATGCGCAGCGGGTCCTCCCGGAAGCTGTCCCGGCCGACGGTGTGGAGCTCACGCCGCTCGAGGTGCTCCAGCCCGCCGAAGGGGTCGACCAGCTCGCCGGTCTCGAGCCGGCGGGCCATGGCGTTGACCGTGAAGTCGCGCCGCGCCATGTCGTCCGCGATCGACACCGTCGGGTCGGCGACGATCTCGAAGTCGCGATGGCCCGGCCCGACGCTTCGTTCCTTCCGCGGAGGCGTCAGCTCGATCCCCGCGGGAGCCAGCGCTCGGATCGCACGGTCACGCGGGTAGAAGCGGACACCGACGAGCTGGCCGTGCACCTCCATGTCCTCGACGGCCCCGTGCGGCTCGAGCGCGGCGCGCAGGCCCGCGTGGTCGACGCCCGGCACGAGAAAGTCTTCGTCCGCATGCTCGATCCCGAGGAGCTCGTCGCGCACCGCTCCCCCGACGACATACGCGTCGAGGCCGAGCGAGCGGACGTAGCGTCGGATCTCGGTCGACACGGCAGGGCGAGATATATCTCGCCCTGCGCTCAGAGGTGCGCGATCGCCTCGATCTCGACCAGGGCGCCGGACGGGAGCTGGGCGACCTGGAACGTCGACCGCGCCGGCGGCCGGTCGCCGACTCGGGCCGCGTAGACGTCGTTCATCGCCTGGAAGTCGCCGAGGTCCATCAGGAACACGCTCGTCTTGACGAGCTGCTCCATCGAGCTCCCTGCCGCCTCGAGGATCGCCTCGAGGTTCGCGAGGGCCTGCTCGGTCTGCTGCGTGATGTCCCCCTCGACGGCGGTGTCGCCCGGCTTGAGGCCGAGCTGCCCCGCGACGAAGACGAGGTCGCCCGCCACGATCGCCTGGTTGTACGGAGCCCCCTGGAACGGCGCGGGCGCCGCCTCGGTGCGGATCACGGTCTTCTGCATGCCTGCCTCCTTGGTGCGTCGGTCGTCAGCGGGCGGGCTCGCCTGCGCGCGCGAGCGCGACCCCGAGCGCCTTGAAGATCGCGGCGAGCGCGTGCCCTGTGTCCTCGCCCTCCATCAGGCGCACGTGCACGGTCAGCCCCGCCTCGTCTGCGAGACGGCCGAGGAACCGCGCCGCCAGGTCGGTGCCCAGGCCGCCGGCCCCCGTCAGGTCGGCGTTCGACGCGACCAGCGGGCGCTCCGAGCGCTCGACGACGACCATCGCGAGCGCCTCGTCCGCGGGGACGGTCGCCTCGCCGTGCGCACCGGAAACGAGCCGTGGAGCGATCGCGCGACCGAGCGCCGTGCCGGCCGCGTCGACCTCGGCCTCCGGGTCGTCCGGGTCGATCTCGAGCGCCAGGTCGAAGTGCGCCGCGCGGGCGAGTTCCGCGAGGAGGTGGTCGAGGACGGGCACCCCGGTTGCGACGTTCGCGACGCCCGTGCCGTCGGCGATCCGGGCACCGCTCACAGGTCTGCCCGCTCGATCCCCGCGCCGAGCCCCCGCAGCCGCTCGTCGATGCGCTCGTAGCCCCGGTCGATCTGCCCGATGTTGCCGATCGACGACTCGCCTTCGGCGCAGAGTGCCGCGATCACCATCGCCATCCCGGCGCGGATGTCGGGGCTCTCCAGGCGTTGCCCGTAGAGCCTGGCGGGGCCCGTGACGACGACGCGGTGCGGGTCGCAGAGGATGATCCTCGCTCCCATCGACACGAGCTTGTCGACGAAGAACAGCCGGCTCTCGAACATCTTCTCGAACACGAGCACGGTGCCGCGGGCCTGGGTCGCCGCCACGACCGCGATCGAGGTCAGGTCGGCCGGGAACGCCGGCCAGATCCCGCTCTCGATCTTCGGGATCTGGTCGCCGAGGTCGTCGACGACATGAAGCTCCTGGCCGGGCGGGACGCGGACCGTCGTGTCCCCGACCTCGAGGGCGATGCCCAGCTTGCGGAACGCCGGCACGATCGAGATCAGGTCGTCCGGCTCGACGTCCTCGATCGTCACGTCGCCGCCGGTTGTCGCGGCGAGCGCCGCGAAGCTCGCCACCTCGACGTGCTCCGGCCGGATCCGGTGCGAACCGCCGCCGAGCCGGTCGACACCCGTGATCCTCAGGATGTTCGAGCCGATCCCGTCGATCCTGGCCCCGAGCGAGACGAGGAAGTGGCAGAGGTCCTGGATGTGGGGCTCGCAGGCCGCATGGCCGACGATCGTGTCCCCGTCCGCGAGCACGGCGGCCATCACCGCATTCTCCGTGGCCATCACCGAGGCCTCGTCGAGGAACATGCGCTTGCCGCGGAGCCCGTCGGTGCGCAGGTCGTAGGCGCCGTTCAGCTCGAACTCGACGCCGAGCTCCATGAACGCGTGGATGTGGGTGTCCAGGCGGCGCCTCCCGATCACGTCGCCGCCCGGGGGCGGCACCGTCGCTCGCCCGAAGCGGGCGAGCAGCGGCCCGGCGAGCAGGAACGACGCCCGGATCTCCCGGCCGAGCACGGGGTCGAGCTCGGTCTTCGACACCGAGGACGCGTCGACCGTCACCTCGTTCGCGCCCGTCCACTCGGCCGAGGCGCCGAGGTCGGCGAGCAGCTCGACCATCGTCTCGACGTCTCGGATCCGCGGGACGTTCGAGAGGACGACCGGCTCCGACGCGAGCACCGTGGCCGCGAGGATCGGGAGCGCCCCGTTCTTGTTGCCGGCGGCGCGAACTGTCCCCGACAGCGGACGTCCGCCCTCGATCACGAACGACTGCATAGCGGGGCGGTATCGTACCCGGCTCCGTGGAGGTCACCCGCGACAGGGCCTGGGAGACGCTCACCCGCTACACGAAGAGCGAGTCGCTCCTGCGTCACGCCCTCGCGGTCGAGGCATCCGTGCGTGGCTACGCGCGTCGCCACGGCGAGGACGAGGAGCTCTGGGGCTGCGTCGCGCTGCTCCACGACTTCGACTACGAGATCCACCCCACGCTCGACGAGCACCCCCAGAACGGTGCGCCGATCCTCCGGGACGAGGGCTATCCGGAGATCGTGATCCGCGCGGTGCTCTCGCACGCGGAGCACCTCGCGCTGCCGCGCGAGACCCAGCTCGAGCGGACGCTGTTCGCATGCGACGAGCTCTCCGGGTTCGTCCATGCCTGCGGGCTCGTGCGACCGACCGGGCTCGACGGGCTCGAGCCGAAGTCGGTGCGCAAGAAGCTCAAGCAGCCCTCCTTCGCGGCCGGCGTGCATCGCGACGAGGTCTACGCCGGCGCCGAGCTGCTCGGCCTCGAGCTGGACGAGCACATCGCGAACGTGATCGCCTCGCTGCAGCCCATCGCCGCCGAGCTTGGACTCCGCACCGCGGCCGACGCCGCCTGAACGGCGTGCGCCCGAAGGCCGGCGCGAGCGCCGCTGGGCGCCGTGGTGGGCGAACGACGTGCCAGGCACGTAGACACGTTCGCTCGAGCCATGCCCGGGACAGGCATCTGGATCCGCACAGCCAGGAGGTCTACGTTCTCGCTCGGATGGGTCGAGCGCTTCGCGTCCAGCCGGTCGGCGAAATCGTGCACCTCACCACGCGCGGCGTGAGGCGGGAGCCGATCTTCGTGGACGATGCGGACAGGCGCATGTTCATGGCGTTTCTGGGGCAAACGGTCCATCGCTGCCGCTGGACGTGCCTGGCCTACTGCCTGATGGCGAACCATTTCCATCTGCTGATCTCCCTTTCCACGCCGAGCCTTTCGAAGGGGATGCACCGCCTCAACGGGCTCTATGCACGCCGCTTCAACGAGCGCCATGGGCACACCGGGCATGTATTCGAGGCGCGCTTCTCGTCACGCGTCATCGAGTCGGAGGAGCACCTTCTCGAGGCGATCCGCTACGTGGTGCTCAACCCTGTCCGAGTCGGAGAATGCAACGACCCGGGCGACTGGCCGTGGAGCAGTTTTCGCGCCACTGCTGGGCTCGAGCCGTGTCCGCGATTCCTCGCGGCCGGGCGGGTCCGGCGTCTCTTCGGGCGAGGGACCGGAGGCGCGGAGCTCTATGCGGCCTTCGTTCGCGAGCGGGCCGTTCTGTTCGTCGGCTCGTGAGGCTGCCCGACGCGGACGTGTCGGATACGGACGTGGCTACGTGCCTGGCACGAAGTTCACCGCCGTAACGCCCGCACCGCGTGCGCGTCAGCCGTCGAGCGCGGCGACGAGGCGCTCGAGGTCGCCGTCGCTCGTCCACCAGCCGCAGGAGACGCGGACGAGGCCGCGCCCGGGGATCTCCCGGACGTGCACTCCGGCCTCGTGCAGCCGCGCGACGACGGCCTCGGGCTCCTCCTCCCCCGGCCGGAACGCGACGAGAGTCGAGCGGGCCGGAGGAACGACCAGCTCGAAGCGGGGGGCGAGCAGCGCACGGCACCGCTCGGCAGCGGCCCACGCATGCTCGAACCACCACTCGGGCCGTAGCTCGAGGGCGGCGAGCATCCCCCGCAGTGTCGGCTGCGACCACCAGCCCGGCTCGAAGCGACGCGCGTCGGGCTGCGGGTCGAAGGCGCCGTTCGGCTCGTGACGCCGCTGTGCGAAGTAGCTCGGAGAGGTGACGGAGACGCGCGCGGGATCCGCAACGACCAGCGCCCCGGTGCAATCTGGCCCGCAGAGCCACTTCTGCCCGGAGATCGTGAGAAAGTCGAGCCCGCCCGCGTCGGTCGGGATCGCCCCGACGGACTGGGCACCGTCAGCGAGCACGGGCACGCCGCTCTGCTCGCGAAGCTCTGCGAGCGGGAGCGCGGCGCCCGTGGTCCAGGTCACCTGGGAGGTCGCGATCAGGCGCGTGCGAGGCGTCACCGCCGCGAGAATCGACTCCGCGTCGGGCGGGACGACCACGACCTGCGCCGGTGTCGCACCGAGCGGGCCGAGCAGCCCGAAGTGCTCGTCGGTGGTCGTCACGACCTCGTCCGCCGGCTCGAGCCCGAGCCCCCGCAGCACGATCGCGCACCCATCCGTCGTCGACCCGGTGAGGGCGACGCGCTCCGGCTCCACACCGACCAGCGAAGCGAACGAGCGGCGCACCTCGTCGCGGAGGGCGATGGTCTCCTCGAAGTACGCGCGGCCGCTCCGCCCCTCGGCGAGGTCGCGATCGAGAGCGGCCTCCATCGCCTCGACCACCGGGCGAGCGAGCGGCCCGAACGTCCCTGCGTTGAGGAACGCGATCGATTCGAGCACCGGGAAGCACCGACGTGCCTGCTCGAACGTCACGCCGGCACCTCGATCCGAGCCTCCACCACGGGATGGTCGGAGAGCAGGACGCCATGGTGCATCCGCCGTTCCCGGGGCCACGTGGCGACGGCCTCCGGCTGCGCCCCGCGCACGAGGACATGGTCGATGCCGCCCTCGACCGGCGCCGAGAAGCCGGCGAGCTGAGGATTCCCGACGTTGAAGTCCCCCGCGAGCACGACGACGTCACCCGGGCTCGAGACACCGTCGGCGAACGTCGCCGCGCGAGCGGCCTCCTCGCGCGGCGTCTCCGGGTGCGCGAAGTCGTTCGACGCGTGGAGGTTCGCGACGACGACGCCCGCGGTGCCCGCGATCCGCACCGCGTGGACGAGCCGGCGCTCCCGGCCGGAGCCGCTGATGCGCTCGTGCCCGAGTCCCGTCGCCGCGTGTCGGGGCGCCACGAGGATCGTGTTCGCCTGACCGGCGAGGCCCGAGCGGAAGAACCCCTGGTGCGCCCGGGTGAGCCATTTCGAGAATGGCCCCGGCCAGAGCGGCGGACGGGTGACCGCGTCGAAGCGCTTCATCCCGGACCAGTCGTCGATCCGGGGCAACGCCCAGACGGGCACCTCCTGTAGGCACACGACGTCGGGCCCGTCTCCGGTCACCAGCTCGATCATGCTCCGGAGATAGCCGCTGCGGCGTGGTGGGTGGGCGTTGCCGTGGAACACGTTCCAGGTGCGGACGAGGAGCTCCATGGTCCCGGGCTCCGAGGCTACGGGTACCGTCGTCGGCCTGCGCCGATGCACGTCGTCCTCGCCGATCCACCCGCCTTCACGCCCCCGTACGACCACGAGCTCGCTGCCGCGCTCGCGCGCTCTGGAGCCGACGTGGAGCTCGTCACGTCGCAGTTCCGCTTCGGCGACCGGCCCTCACCCGACGGGTACGCGCTCGACGAGGCGTTCTATCCACGCTCGAGCAGGATCGAGAGGAGCAGGCTCCGCGTCGCAACAAAGGTGCTCGAGCATCCGCGCGAGATGCGGCGTCTTCTCGCCCGTCCCGCCGACGTCCTCCATCTCCAGTGGCTCGCGGCGCCCGAGCTGGACGTCGTCCTGCTCCGTCGCCGCGCACCGCTCGTCTTCACCGCGCACGACCTCCTCCCGCGCCGGACGGCACGCCGCAGCAGGCTCTGGCGGCGCCTCTTCGCCCGCTTCGACCGGATCGTCGTCCACTCCGAGCGCGGTCGCGACGCGCTCGTCGGGCTCGGTGTGCCTCCGTCCACGTTGAGGGTGATCCCCCACCCCGTGTTCCGGAGCGACCCGCCGCGCGCCGACGACGGGCGCACGATCCTGGCGCCGGGCGTGATCAGGCCGTACAAGGGCCTGGCCGACGCCGTCCGCGCGACCCTTGGCGTGCCCGACGCCAGGCTGCTCGTGGCGGGCGACCCGCGCATCCCGCTCGACGACCTGCGGCGCGCGGCGGGCGACCGTGCCGAGTGGCGGCTCGGCTACCTGGGAACGGCGGAGCTCGAGCGCGCCCTTTCGGAGTCCACGGTCGCCGTCTTCCCGTACAGGGCGGAGCTCGACCAGTCGGGCGCGCTCCTGCAGGCTCTCGGCGCGGCGGTTCCCGCCGTCGTCTACGACGTGGGCGGCCTCGGCGAGGTCGTGCGCCGCTTCGAGGCCGGGCGTGTCGTCCCTCCGGGGGACGTCGCGGCTCTCTCGCGCGCGATCCGCGACCTGGTCGACGACCCCCGTGCGCTCCGGGCCGCACGTGCGGGGGCCGCCCGCGCACGTGCCGAGCTGACCTGGGACGCCGCCGCCGCCGCGCATCTCGAGCTCTACGAGGAGCTCCTGTGAGACTGCGGCGTGGCGGGCAGTTCGACGAGCTGGTGCTTCGGCAGCTTTCACTGTTCGCCGGGGACGAGACGGACCTTCTCCAGGAGGCCGCGGAGGCCGAGGACGCGTGGGTTCGATCCGGACGGGACACGGCCGAGGATGCCTACGGCGACTACCAGCTCGTCGTCGACGCCCTTGCCGACCGACTGCTGGAGATCCGCGAGGCCTACGCCGCGACGCTGACCGGCGACACCGCGGACGAGTACCGGCGCGCATTCGCCGCGGGCGCCGCGCGTCGCTTTCGCCGATACGCGTCGCTCGTCGCCGACCTGGAGCCGTGAGCTACGACGCCTCGTCGAGCTCGAACTCGTCGTCCGGCCGCCGCGGGCGCAGCGAGCGGGCGAGCTTCAGGTAGGTCTCCGCCTCGTCGTGACGCCCCTGGTTGCGCAGGGCGCGTCCGAGGGCGTAGTGGGCGTAGTCGTCCGCCGGCGAGAGCTCGAGCACCTTGCGGAACTCCGCCTCGGCCTCGGTCCAACGCATGATGCGGAAGTAGGCGATCCCGAGCGCCTCGCGGATGGAGGCCTTCTCGGGCTCCAGCCGCTTCGCCTTCTCGAGCGCGACGGTCGCCTGGGCGGGCATGCCGCTCCGAAGGTGGCTTCGACCCTGCTGGTAGAGGTCGTACGCCGCGCTCATCCGATCATCGTGCCGACGGTGTCAACCCGCCCCGCAGCGAGCGCAGCGAGAGGGCCGCGCGGAGCCTGTCAGCGGGCCGCTCCCGTGCCGACACGGCCGATAGCACCCGGTCGAGCTCCACGCGGGCCCGAGCGGCGGACACGCTCGCTCTCGCCTCCGGGCCGTAGCGGGCCTCGGCAAGCGAGTCCGTCAGCGTCCCCGCGGGCGTCGCGAGGACCCGTTCGACCTCCCGGCGCAGCTCGGACGTGGTCGCGTTCGGCGTGATCGCCGCCCCACGGTCGACCAGCGCCGCGACGAGCTCCGCCCGGACGCCCGCGGCCAGGCCGCGTGGATCGGCTCGGCGGAGCCGCACCGAGCGGCGCGCCCGTTTGGCGAGCACCACGAGCGCCGCGGCCGCGAGCGGGAGGCCCACGAGCACGACGAGCCACCAGGGGAAGCCGGTGTCACGTGCAGGGGGCTCGACGGCCGGGGTCACCGGGCCGGTCGGCTGCGGCAGCGTCGGGGTGAAGTCGAGGAACCGCCCCGTTCCGAGGGCCCGCACGGCATCGGCGGAGTCCGACGCGAGCGTGTAGACCGCCGACAGCGTGCCGCGACCCGGCGTCGGGTCGAAGGCGAGCCATCCGTACCCGGCGAACCAGGCTTCGACCCAGGCGTGCGCTTGCTGGTCGGTGACGGTCCAGACCCCGGCCTTCCAGGTTCCCGCCGTGAAGCCGACCGCAATCCGGGCGGGAACGCCCAGCAGCCGCAGCATCACCGCCATCGCGCCCGCGTAGTGCTGGCAGTAGCCGGCGCGCGTCACCTCGACGAAGTCGACGAGCGGAGGGTTCCCGCCGGCGGCCGGGGGCGGATTCTCCTCGTAGCGGAAGCCACCGCGGCCGCGGAACCATCGCTCGAGGACGAGCGTCGCCTCGTAGGGCGAGCGAGACCTGGCCGTGAGCCTGCGCGCCTCTTCCCAGAGCGGACGGTACGACCAGAGGGGCTGGTAGCGGTCGTCCTCGAACAGACGGTCGATCCGTGCTTCCCGGCCCGCAGCGGCGTACCCCGGGAGCCGGGCGCGGCCCAGCTCGAGGTACCGGTCGGTGGCGGTCGGGTAGCGTGGCGGTGAGGCCGCGAGCGCCCTCGGCGTCGGGCGGGGCGCGTAGCTCCAGACCGTGTACTCCGTCCCGCGGCGCAGCGGTCGCGTGGCGCGCATCACGCCGCCGTCGAGGTACACGAGGCGGCCGAGCGAGCCCCCCTCGACGCGTGCGGGCTGGGACGCCGCGGCAATGCGCGTCTCCTCGATGCCCTCGACGGTCACCTCCTGTTTGAGCCAGTCGCCGCGGTCCGAGTCCCGGCGAGGGACGAGCGGGTCGGCCGGCAACGTACGACGTGCGCTTCCGATGTCGACCGGGTAGAGGTTCTCGATCCAGCGGTCGGCGGCGAACGTCTCGAGCGTCGACACGCGCCAGTACTCGGCGCGTTTCGGCGCCCTCACCTTGAGCACGACGGTCGGGCGGGCCGGGAAGTCGATTCCGTCGTAGGAGGCGTCCCAGACGTAGCGGACGTCCGCCGTTCGCCCGCTGCCCGCGAACGGGTCCCAGCCCCGCCAGTCGACGCGACCCTCGCCCGGCGAGACGCCGGCCAGCGCGACCGCGCCCGATCCTCCGACGATCACAGCCGCGAGGCCGAGACCGGCGAGGCCCCGACGCAGGTCGCGCGCGCTGAGCACCACTGACGCCCACAGAAAGGCCCCGAGGGCGAGCACACCGAGCAGAAGGGCGTGGCGGTCCTCGAGCAGCACCGCCGGGAAGCCCACGCCGACGGCCACGCCGGCGCCGACGAGGGCGATCCGGCGTGCCGCCGAGCCAAGCGAGGCGGCGAGCGCGGAGGCGAAGGCGCAGAGCACCACGAGGCCGTGCAGCGACGGCTGCTCGACCGGGTCGAACGGAGCACGGACCGCCGGCGCGTCGTGCAACGCCGTCCAGGCGCGATCCAGCGCGGTGTGCGGCCACGTGTCGAACACGATCGAGAGCGCGGCGGCGGTGACGACCGCCGTCAGAACCAGGCGCCAACGCCCGTCGCGGGCCACAGCGGGCACGAGCGCGAGCGCCGCCGCGACGGCGAACTGCCACCGGGAGACCGGATCCTCCAGCATCGTCCACGCGACCATCACGACGCCGACGGCCGGAACCGCGGCGACGACCGGCCGAATCGTCCAGCTAGCCGACATTCCGAGCCCGTATCCCTGCGAGTGCCTCGGCGAGCGGCTCGCCGTCGCGGACGACGGCGAGCGGCACACCCGAGCCGGCGAGCCTGAGCAGCGTCGGCGAGGCGGCGGACGGGGGACGTCCCGCGTAGGTGGGCGCGTCGATCGCAACGAGCGCGCTCGACCGGCCGACGGCCCGTCGCGCGACCAGCGCGTCGGCGACGGCCTCCGGCCGTGCGGTGATGACCACGAGCTCGGGGACGTGCGCGAGGACGCCGCGCGCCGCGACGAGCTGCTGCAGCGGCGCCCCGGATGCGGGCTCCACCCCCGCGAGGGCGTCGAGCGCGGCCTCCCAGTCCTGCGCAAGCCCGCTGACCCTGTGGAGCTGCGGTGTCGGCGCCCCGATCGCGAGGACCGCACGACGTGCGCGGGCCGCGTGCGCGCGTATCAGCCCGGCGGCGACCCGGACGGCCTCGTCCAGGCTCGACCCGCCTGCGGGCCCGGCGACGGCCTCGGCCTCGACGTCGAGGAGGACCGCCACGCTGTCGCGCGGGGCGTCCTCGAGCTCGCGCACCATCAGCTCGCCGCGCCTCGCGGACGTCGGCCAGTGCACGGCCCGCAGCGGCTCGCCCTCCACGTAGTCGCGCACGCCGTGCGGATCGAGCCCGCTCGGGCGCCGCAGCGCGGCTCGGCGGCCGCCCTCCCCCCACCTGCCGGAGTCCGTGAAGAGGCTTTGCAGCTCGGGGACCCGCGGCCGCACGAGGACGGTCGCCTCGCCGGCGACCTCGAGCTCGACGCTCGTCAGGCCGAGTGGATCGTGCGCCACGAGAACGCCCGGTCCGAGGCGATAGCGGCCACGCGGCACGCGCTCGAGGGCGAGACGGGCGTGCCCTCGCCCGTCGAAGCGCATGAGCCGCTCGCCCAGCGGGCCGAGTCGATCGTGCAGCTCGACCCGCGACGCGAGCCAGCGACGTCCACGGAGCTGGACCGCGAGCCGCATCGTCTCTCCCTCCACGGGGGCATGCGCCGGCGCAGCTCGCTCTGCGTCGAGCCCGCGCGCGACGAGTGCCGCCCAGAGGCGGGTCATCGCCGCCGCGAAGGCGAGCCCGACGCCCATCACCGCGAGCGCCGTCGAGCCGACGAGCCAGGCAGCGACGAGGACGCCCGCAGCCAGCAGAGCCGTGCCGCGGCGTGAGCTCACACCGGCGCGGGGGTTGCGGCGAGCGCCTCGGAGACGACCTCCTCCGCGGTCACCCCGGTCGCACGGGCTTCCGGCGCGAGGATCAGCCGGTGGGCGAGCACCGACTCGGCGAGCGCCTGCACGTCCTCGGGCACGACGAAGTCCCGGCGCTCCACGAGCGCGCGAGCCTTGGCGAGGCTGAGCAGGGCGATGCCCGAGCGCGGGCTCGCGCCCAGGGCGAGCCTGCTCGACCCGCGCGTGTGGCGCAGAAGGGCGACGACGTACCGGGTCAGGCTCTCCTCGACGTGGATCCCCCGCGCCGCCTCCACGGCTCGCACCAGCTCGTCATGGCTCGCGACCGGCTTCAGATGATCGAGCGGCGGCTCCGTCGTCTGCTCCTCGAGCATGCGCGCCTCCTCGGCGTGCGGGGGGTACCCGATCGTCATCCGCACCGCGAAGCGGTCGAGCTGCGCCTCCGGGAGCGGGTACGTGCCCTCGTACTCGATCGGGTTCTGCGTCGCGACCACCAGGAACGGCCGCTCGAGGACATGCGTCGCACCGTCGACCGTCACCTGTGTCTCCTGCATGGCCTCCAGCAGCGCCGACTGGGTCTTCGGGGACGCCCGGTTGATCTCGTCCACGAGCAGCACGTTCGCGAACACGGGACCGGGTCGGAACCGGAAAGTGGCGCTCTGGCGGTCGAAGACGTTGACCCCCGTGACGTCCGCGGGCAGCAAGTCCGGCGTGAACTGCACGCGGTGGAACGTCAGATCGAGCGACCGGGCGAGCGCCTTCGCGAGCACGGTCTTCCCGACGCCGGGGACGTCCTCGACCAGGACGTGGCCCTCCGCAAACAGGCAGAGCAGCGGCAGCCGCAGCGTCTCACGGGAGGCGTGGACCGCGGAGCCGAGGTTCGCGACGACCCGGTCGGCGAGCGCGGCCGCCGCCTGCTCCGCACCCACGGCGGGGCTGAGCCCGGCGCGCTCGCTCACGACGCCTCCGGGAGCAGGCTCTCCACCTCGTCCAGGATCGCATGGGCGATGGCGAGCTTCGAGGCCTTGGCGACGATGCGCTCGCCACCGCGTGAGACGAGCACGACCTCGTTGTCGGCGCTGTCGAAGCCGATGTCTCCCCTGCCCACGTCGTTGTAGACGACGAGATCGACGTTCTTGTCCGTGAGCATCGCCCGCTTGCGCGCAAGGCCGTCCGACCCGCTCTCCGCGCCGAAGGCGACGAGCACCTGCCCCTGGCGCCTGCTCGCACCGAGCGCACGGGCCACGTCCGCGGTCGGCACGAGGTCGATCGTCCACGGCTCGGAGCTCTTCGGACGCTTCGTCGGGAGCGACTCCGACGGGCGATAGTCCGCGACCGCCGCAGCCATCAGCACGACGTCCGCATCGGCGCGCGCGAGCGCCTCGCGACGGAGGTCGGCCGCCGTCGGCGTCGGCACCAGCTCGACGCCCTCCGGCGCCGCGACCTGCAGGTTGGCCGCCAGCAGCGTCACCACCGCCCCGCGTTCCCGTGCGGCATCCGCGAGCGCGACGCCCATGCGTCCGGACGAGCGGTTGCCGATGAAGCGCACGTTGTCGAGCGGCTCGCGCGTCCCTCCGGCGGTCACGACCACGCGCTTACCGGCGAGCGCCCCGTTCTCCGCCGAACGGCCGAGAAGTGCCTCGGCACGTCGGGCGATCTCGTCCGGCTCCGCCATGCGGCCGGTGCCGACGAGGCCTTCGGCCAGCTCCCCGTGATCGGGGCCGACCACGTCGGCGCCGCGCTCGACGAGAAGCGCGAG
The DNA here is from genome assembly GCF_035710885.1 of Gaiella sp. Classification (GTDB taxonomy): domain Bacteria; phylum Actinomycetota; class Thermoleophilia; order Gaiellales; family Gaiellaceae; genus Gaiella. The sequence goes on from NZ_DASTCS010000023.1 coordinate 20,190, forward strand.
GTTGGCCTGCGTGGCCGGGTGCTCCCACATGGCCGTGTTCATCGCAGGAGCGAGGAGAAGCGGGCCCCGGTGCGCGAGAGCGGTCTCGGTGAGGAGGTCGTCGGCGAGCCCGAGGGCGAGTCGCGCCAGCGTGTGCGCCGTCAGCGGCGCGACAACGAGCAGGTCGGCGTCCTGCAGATGGGGGTAGGAGTCGGCCGGCGGCTCCTTGCGCGCGAGCGCCCAGAAGGTCTCTGCGGCGACGAACCGCTCCGCGCCGTGCGTCGTGATCGGCGTGACGTCGTGCCCGGCGCGGACGAGCAGGCGCACGAGCTCGCAGGCCTTGTAGGCCGCGATGCCGCCCGTCACACCGACGAGGATCCGCGCCACGGGCACATTGTGCCCGCCGAAAGCGGGGCTACTGCGCCGGCGTGTCGTACGCGAAGCTGAGCTTGCCCCGCGCGATCTCTTCCATCGACATCGTCAGGTAGTTCTTTGACCGCGACTCGACGAGCGGAGGCGGTGCGTCCTCCAGCCCGAGACCTTCTCCGAGCTGGTGGTGGTAGTTGTTGATCTGACGCGCCCGCTTCGCGGCCATGATCACGAGCGCGTACCTGGACGCAGGATCCGTCTTGGTGCGCGTGTGCGAGAGAAGCTCGTCGATCCGGGGCTCGATCATAGGTGCGCCATGGTACCTGCAGCCCCCGTGATCGGGTTCACGGGCGGGGAGGCACCTCCGGCGGCCCTTCCGAGAAAGCCTAGGAGCCCTCGGCTTCGGAGCCGCGGAAGACGGACGAGCCCGCGGACGCGAGCACCAGCTCGCGCTCCACGATCGCGGCCAGCACCTCGCCCGCGCGGACGATGTCGTCGTTCCTGACCATGTAGCGGAACTTGTGCGCCTGCTCGAGCTGGTAACGGGCGAGCATGATCCGGTCCTCGATCTCGCCGGTCGACTCGGTCGCCCGCTCGCGCAGGCGCCGCTCGAGCTCCTCGACGTCCGCGGAGATGAAGATCGTGCATGCGCCGGAAACCTCCTCCTGGACGTGCAGCGCGCCGTCCAGCTCGAGCTCGAGGACGCACACGCGGCCCTGACCCGCGATGCGCTCTATCTCCGAGCGAAGCGTCCCGTACCGCCGGCGCGAGACGTACTCGACCCACTCGAGAAACGCGCCCTCCGCGATCTTCGCCGCGAACTCCTCGTCGCTCAGGAACCAGTACTCGCGCCCGTTCTCCTCGCCTGCGCGCAGCGGGCGCGTCGTCGCGGAGATCGCGACCTCGAGCTCCCCCGGCAGCCGCTCGAGCAGCATCCGGATCAACGTGCCCTTGCCGGCCCCCGAGGGCCCCGTGACGACGAAGACGGGTCGCACCGACTCGATCCGGCCTCGTCGGCCGAAGCTCACCTGTGGTTGAACAGATTGACGAGCTCGGCGCGCTGACGCTCGGAGAGGCCTCCGACCGTCTTCGACTGGCTGATGCGGCAGTGGTTCAGGAGCCGCGCAGCCTTCACACGGCCGAACTTCGGGACTGCCATCAGCATGTCGAAGACCTTCGCGGTGGAGACGTAGTCCGGGGGATCGAGCAGGATCGACTCGATCTGGACGCGCCCCTCCTTGAGGTCCTTCTTCAGCTGGGCGCGCCTGACGCGGATGTCGTTGGCACGCTGGAGGGCTTCCATCCGCTGATCGAGCGACCGAGCGGGCGCCTGGGCGTGCGTCTTCGACGTGACCATTGAGGCGCCGAGTCTAGCACCCTCGGGCAGTGAATCAAGCAGTACCGTTTTCCGCTATTTGCAGGATTTTTTCCGTTGCGACAACAGCGGTTCCCCGCGCGTCGAGGGGATCGGCGAGCCCCCGGGCGGCCGCTTCGGCCCCCAGCTCGGCTCTGACCCGTGCAGGCGCAAGCGGATCGGCGAAGAGCACCGTCCCCAGGCCGACGGCGCCCGCTCCGGCGGCGACGAGCTCGAGCGCGTCGTGTCCCGTCCATACCCCGCCCATGCCGACAATGGGCACCTCGACCGCCGACGCGCAGGCATGGACACAGGCGAGCGCGATCGGCTTCAGAGCCGGCCCGGAGTAGCCGCCGACGGCTCGCGCGAGCCGGGGGCGGAGCGTCCGCGGGTCGAGCGCGAGCCCGCGGATCGTGTTGACCAGCGACAGCCCGTCCGCCCCCGCGGCGACCACGGCACGGGCTGCTGCGGCCACGTCCCACTGCGCGGGCGAGAGCTTCGCGTACAGCGGCTTCTCCGTCGACGCGCGGGCCGCCGCGACGAGCTCTGCCGCCGTCTCCGGCGCCTCCTCCACGTTCGGGCAGGAGAGGTTGAGCTCGATGGCGGACACCCGCCCCTCCCCGTCGAGGCGCTCACAGCAGGAAGCGAAGTCCGCGGCCGAGAAGCCGCCGACCGACACCCAGAGCTCGACTCCGAGCCCTGCCAGCCGCGGCAGGTGGTCGGTGACGAACGCTTCGATGCCCGGTCCCTGGAGCCCGATCGAGTTCAGCATCCCGTGGTCGGTCTCGGCGATCCGCACGGGTGGGTTGCCACGCCTCGGGAGCGGCAGGATCGTCTTCGTGACGTAGACGTCGAGGCTGCGCGCCACGTCGGGCGCGGTCAGGGCGTCGAGGCATCCGGAGGCGTTGAGGATGGGGACGGTCAGCTCGTGCCGTCCTCGGCGCTGGACAGGGGCAACGGGGCTCGTCCCTCCTCGGAAGGGCGAGCGACCATCGGCGGAGCCGGGGCTTGCCCGGCGGGAGCCGCCGCTGCCTCCCGGGATGTTGGAACGCTGAAAAGGGGGCTTGTGGGGGAACGCAAGACCGGGCCCTCGACACAGAGCCTCGCGTACGCACCGTCACGCTCGACGACGCAGCCGTAGCAGGCGCCGTAACCGCACGCCATGGGAGCCTCGCGCGCGAGCTGGGCGCCGGCCACGCGCTCCTCGACCGCGTCGAGCATCGGCTCCGGGCCGCAGGCGAGCACGTCGCCGGGGTCGGCGGGCAGGGCGTCGGTGACGAGCGTCGGGTCGAGCACGATCTCGGCGTTCGGGACGAGCGCGGCCGCCTCGGCGTGGTGGGCGGTGCGAAAGCCCAGCAAGGCCGGCGGTCGACCGAGTTGTTCGGAGAGGTAGGGAAACGGAGCGATCCCGATCCCGCCGCCCACCAGCAGCGGGCGCGAGACGGCCAGGTCGAACCCCTTGCCGAGGGGGCCCGTGACCCTGACCGCGTCCCCCGGCTCCAGGCCCGCGATCGCGCGCGTCCCGGGCCCGATCGGGTCGACGAGGAACCCCAGCTCGCGGGTGGGGGCCAGGCAGAGGCTGAACGGCCGAGGCAGCACCCGTCCGGGCGCCTCGAGCATGAAGAACTGACCCGGCGTTCCGGGCCGAAGCCCGGAACGCCTGAGCCTGAGGAGCCGGTACGGGCCGAGGGCCTCGCTCGCGACCACGGGGAGGTGCTCGCTCTGCATTCCCTAGCCGGTTCCGCCGGCGGCGGAGACGGCAATCCGCTCCTGCAGCGACAGGGTCGCCTCCGCGCGGGCGTTCGCGATCGCGTGCACCGCGGCGGCGGCGCCCGAGATCGTCGTGATGCACGGCATGCGGGCGACGAGGGCCGCCTCGCGGATCAGGGAGCCGTCCGCACGGGCGCCGGAGCCCTGAGGCGTGTTGACGACGACGTTGCAGCGGTGGTCGCGGATCAGGTCGACCACGGTCGGCTCGCCGGGGTCGGCGTCCGAGACCTTCCCCACCTCCTCCACGTCGAGCCCCGCCGCCCTCAGTGTCCGCGCGGTGCCGCTCGTGGCGACGAGCTCGAAGCCGAGGCCGGCCAGTGCGGCGGCGATGGGAGCGATGCTGGGCTTGTCCACGTCCCGCACGGAGAGGAAGGCGACCCCCGACGTCGGCAGGGGGCGGCCGGCGGCGCGCTCCGCCTTCGCGAACGCGGTGGGCAGGTCGGAGGCCGTCGCCATCACCTCGCCCGTCGAGCGCATCTCCGGGCCGAGCACCGGATCTGCTCCCGGGAAGCGGGCGAAGGGCAGCACCGCCGCCTTGACGCTGACCTGCGCGGGCCTCGGCGGCGTCAACGCGAGATCGGCGAGCTTCTCGCCGTGGGCGAGTCGGCACGCCGCTTCGACGAGGTTGACCCCGGTCGCCTTGCTCGCGAACGGCACCGTGCGCGAGGCACGGGGATTCGCCTCGAGGACGTACACGGTCGAGTCGGCGATCGCGAGCTGGACGTTGAGCAGGCCGACGACGCCGAGCGCGGGCCCGAGCCGCTTGACCACGTGCTCGACCTCGAGCGCGTTCGCCAGCGTCAGGGACTGGGCGGGAAGGACGCACGAGGAGTCCCCCGAGTGGACGCCCGCCTCCTCGACGTGCTGCATCACCGCGCCGATGAACACGTCGCCCCCGTCGCAGAGCGCGTCGACGTCGATCTCGATCGCGTTCTCGACGAACCGGTCGATCAGCACGGGGCCGCTGACCGCCGCCATCGCCGCCCGCAGGTCGTCCTCGTCGTCGCAGACGCGCATCGCACGCCCGCCGAGCACGTACGACGGCCGCACGAGCACCGGGTAGCCGATCTCCCTGGCGGCGTCGAGCGCCTCCTCCACGTCCTCGACCGTCGACCACGGCGGGCAGCGCACGCCGAGGTCGCGGGCGAGCGCGCCGAACAGCTCGCGGTCCTCGGCGAGGTCGATGGCTGCGTGGGGCGTCCCCAGGATCTTGTATCCAGCCGCCTCGATGTGCCGGGCGAGGCGCAGAGGCGTCTGGCCTCCGAACTGCGTCACGACCCCGAGCGGGCGCTCCCGGTCGAGCACGGCCAGCACCTCCTCGGGCGAGAGCGGCTCGAAGTAGAGCCGGTCGGAGGTGTCGTAGTCGGTCGAGACGGTCTCCGGGTTGCAGTTGACCATCACCGCCTCGTAGCCGAGCGCACGGAACGTCTGCACCGCATGCACGCAGCAGTAGTCGAACTCGATCCCCTGTCCGATCCGGTTCGGGCCGGAGCCGAGGATCACGACGCGCGGCTTCGTGGCCGCCGGGGGCCCCTCGTCGTCCTCTCCCCAGGTGGAGTAGAGGTAGTTGGACGCGGCCTCCACCTCGCCGCCGCAGGAGTCGACACGCCGGTACGCGGGGCGGATCCCGCGCGCGTACCTGGTCCGGCGCACGTCGTCCCCCGACGTCCCCCAGGCCGCTCCGATCGAGTCGTCCCCCCACCCGGCGCGCTTCGCACGGCGGATGTCCCCCGTGCGGAGCTCCCGCTTCGCAGCCTCGAGCTGCTCGACGAACCAGGGGTGCAGGCCCTCGGGCAGGTCGTCGATGGTCGCCCACGGCGTGGGTGACCCCGGATCGAGCTCGCGCGAGCCGAATGCCTTGAGGAACGCCTCGGTGAACGTGCGCCCGATGCCCATCGCCTCGCCGACGGACTTCATCTGGGTGCCGAGGGTCGGGTCCGCTCCCGGGAACTTCTCGAACGCGAACCGCGGGAACTTCACCACCACGTAGTCGAGCGTCGGCTCGAAGCTCGCGGGCGTCGTCTTCGTGAGGTCGTTCGGGATCTCGTCGAGCGTGTAGCCGACGGCGAGCTTCGCGGCGACCTTCGCGATCGGATAGCCGGTCGCCTTGGAGGCGAGCGCTGACGAGCGGGAGACGCGCGGGTTCATCTCGATCACGCGCAGCTCGCCCGTCTCGCGGTGACGCGCGAACTGGATGTTCGACCCTCCGGTCTCGACCCCGACCGCGCGGATCACGGCCGCGGCCGCGTCGCGGAGCTCCTGGTACGCCTCGTCGGAGAGGGTCATCTGGGGGGCGACGGTGACGGAGTCGCCGGTGTGGACACCCATCGGGTCGAGGTTCTCGATCGAGCAGACGATCACGACGTTGTCGGCGCGGTCGCGGATCACCTCGAGCTCGAACTCGTCCCAGCCGCGGATCGACTCCTCGACGAGCACCTGCCCGATCGGGCTCTCGGCCAGGCCACGCTCCACCTGCGCGCGTAGCTGCTCCGGGGTGTCGGCGAAGCCTCCGCCGTGGCCGCCGAGCGTGAACGCCGGGCGGACGACGGCCGGGACAGCGGCACCCTCCAGGTCGTCCGTCGACTCCACGATCCGCGACAGGGGCACCGCGAGCCCACAGCTCTGCACGGCGTCACGGAAGAGCTGGCGGTCCTCCGCTCGCCGGATCACGTCGATCCGCGCCCCGAGGAGCTCGACGCCGACCTCCTCCAGCACGCCTGCCGTCTCGAGCTCGACGGCGAGGTTGAGGGCCGTCTGGCCGCCGAGCGTGGGCAGCAGCGCGTCGGGCCGCTCCCGCCGCAGGACGTCGGCGACCCCTTCGAGGTCGAGCGGCTCGATGTAGGTCCGGTCGGCGAAGCCCGGGTCGGTCATGATCGTGGCCGGGTTCGAGTTGACGACGACGGTTCGGTAGCCGTCCTCGCGCAGCACCTTGAGCGCCTGGCAGCCGGCGTAGTCGAACTCGCACGCCTGTCCGATCACGATCGGCCCGGAGCCGATCACGCAGATCGAACGGAGATCGCGCCTGGCGGGCATCGAGGGCTAGCCGAGCCCGTCGACCCAGCGCTCGAGGATCGGCCAGGCATCGTGCGGCCCCGGGCCGGCCTCCGGATGGAACTGCACGGACTGCGCGCGCAGGTCGGGGAAGTCGAACCCCTCGACGGTCCCGTCGTAGAGCGAGACGTGCGTCGCCTCCGCCTGCTCGGAGGGGACGACCGCGAACCCGTGGTTCTGGCTCGTGACGAGCACGCGCCCGTCACGCCGGTCGAGCACCGGGTGGTTGGCCCCGCGGTGCCCGAACGGGAGCTTCGTCGTCTCGTGCCCGGTCGCGAGCCCCATCAGCTGGTGGCCGAGGCAGATCCCGAGCATCGGCACTCGTCCGAGCGTCTCCCGCACCACGCGCGTCTCCTCGAGGAGCGGCGCCGGGTCGCCCGGGCCGTTCGAGAGAAGGACGCCGTCGTGGCCGGCGAGGTCGTCCGGGTCGCAAACGTGGGGGTACACGGTCACCGCTGCGCCGGCGGAGCCCAGCCGCCGGAGGATCGAGCGCTTGAGGCCGTAGTCCACGACCGCGACGCTGACCCGCCCCTCCTCCCCGACGACGTACGGCGCCGGCGTCGACACGTTGGCGACGAGGGCGGACCCCTCCATCGTCGGCTGGGCGCGCACCCGCTCGAGGGCGTCCGGGACGCCCAGCCCGCGCTCGTCGGCGACCGTCACCCCGCGCATCGCTCCGGCGTCGCGCAGGCGTAGCGTGAGCCCGCGCGTGTCGATCTCGTCGAGGGCCACGATTCCCCGCTCTGCCAGCCAGAGCGCCCAGTCCTCACCGCCGAGCCGCCTCATCAGCACCGCGCGTGCGTGCGGCGCCGCGGACTCGAGGCGCCGGTCGTCCACCCCGTAGTTGCCGATCATCGGCGCGGTGAAGCAGACGAGCTGCCCGGCGTAGCTGGGATCGGTCACCGTCTCCTGGTAGCCGGTCATGCCGGTGGTGAACACGACCTCGCCGAAGGCCGTCCCCGCGGCGGCCACCGAGCGCCCCCGAAACACGGTGCCGTCCTCGAGCAGAAGGTAGCCCTGCGCGGGCGCGCTCACGCTGCGAACACCACCCGTCCCGCGGCCACGGTCTTGACGACCGCCCCGACGAGCGTCCGGCCGAGCAGCCAGGAGTTGGCCGAGCGCGAGCGGAAGGCATCTGCGCGGACCGTCCATGCGGCGTCGAGGTCGAGGAGGACGAGGTTCGCAGGCTCGCCGAAGGCGATCCGCGGTACGGGCAGGCCGAGCGCGCGCGCCGGGCCGGCCGAGAGCCGCTCGAGCAGGGTCGCGAGCGGTACTTCTCCCTCGCACACGAGGAAGGTGTGCAGCGCCCCGAACGCGGTCTCCAGCCCGGTGACGCCGAACGGGGCCTCCTCGAAAGGCGTGTCCTTCTCGTGCCGTGCATGAGGCGCGTGGTCGGTGGCGATGCAGTCGATCGTGCCGTCGAGCAGGCCCTCGACGAGCGCCAGCCGGTCGTCCTCGGTGCGGAGCGGCGGATTCATCTTCACGTTGGCGTCGAGCGTACGGACCAGCTCGTCCGTCGCGCAGAGGTGGTGCGGGCTTGCCTCCGCGCTGACTCTCACCCCGGCAGCCCGGGCGCGGCGGACGGCCTCCACCGACGCGCGTGCCGAGAGGTGCTGCATGTGCACGGGCCGCTCCTCGTAGGCGGCGAGCGCGAGGTCGCGCTCGACCATGACGCTCTCCGCGACGGAGGGCCAGCCCGTGAGCCCGAGCTCGGCCGACACGGCCCCCTCGTGCATCTGCCCGCCGCGGGAGAGCGTCGGCTCCTCGCAGTGGAGCGCGAGCGGCCGGTCCGCGACGGCGCTGTAGGCGAGGGCGCGCCGCATCAGCCCCGCCGACGCGACCGGCCGTCCGTCGTCCGTGAACGCGACCGCGCCCGCGGCGGCGAGCTCCGCCATCTCGGTCAGCTCCTCCCCCCGCTGGCCCTTCGAGATCGCCGCGGTGAACCCGGTGGGAACCACTGCCTCTTCGCGCGCGAGCTCGACGAGCGACTGGAGGACGGCCGCCGTGTCGACGACCGGGTCGGTGTTGGGCATCGCTACGATCGCGCAGTAGCCGCCCGCCGCGGCCGCCTCGCTGCCGGACGCGATCGTCTCCTCGTCCTCCCTGCCGGGCGTGCGCAGGTGGACGTGGGGGTCGACGAACGCAGGAGCGAGGACGAGCCCGTCGGGCGCCGTCGCCGCGCTCTCGACCGCCGTCACGACCCCGTCCTCGACGGTGACCGTGGCGGGACCGTCGAGGCCCTGACCCGGGTCGACGACGCGTGCGCGGACGGTCAGCGAGTCCAGCCTGCCGTTCCGGTGCGCGAGCATCACGCGACCTCCATCACGGGCACCGCGACCCGGAGGCCGGGCGCGGTGAGCAGGTCGTAGAGCACCGCCATCCGCACGACCAGCCCGGACCGCACCTGTGCGGTCACGAGCGAGGCTCCCGAGTCCGCCACGCGCGGGTCGATCTCCACGCCGCGGTTCATCGGCCCGGGGTGCATGACCACCTGTCCGGGACGCACGCGCTCGGGCGTCACGCCGTAGAGGGCCGTGTACTCGCGCAACGAGGGGACGTACGCGGATTCCATCCGCTCCGCCTGCATGCGCAGCACGTAGACGACCTCGACGTCGCCGAGCGCGTCGATCGAATGGCTGACGTCGCAACCGAGTGCCTCGATGCGGCGCGGCAGCAGCGTCGGAGGCCCCACGAGCACGGGCTCTGCGCCGACGAGGAGCAGCGCCTCTACGAGCGAGCGTGCGACACGCGAGTGCAGCACGTCGCCGACGATCGCGACGGTCACGCCCTCGAGTCGCCCCAGCGACTCGCGGATCGTGAAGAGGTCGAGTAACGCCTGCGTGGGGTGCTGGTGCTTGCCGTCGCCGGCGTTGACCACGTGGGCTGCGGTGGCGCCCGCCACGAGGTGCGGTGCCCCGATGTGCGGGTGCCGGATGACGATCACGTCGGGGTCGTACGCGGCGAGCGTCAGCGCCGTATCGCGCAGCGACTCTCCCTTGTCGACGGAGGATCCGGACGCGCGCAGGACCATCGTGTCCGCGGAAAGCCGCTTCGCGGCGAGCTCGAAGCTCGACAGCGTCCGGGTCGAGGACTCGTAGAACAGGTTGACGACGAGCCTGCCGCGCAGGGTCGGGAGCTTCTTCACCTCGCGGTCGAGCGACCGCTCGAGGGCGCGTGCGGTGTCGAGCAGACGCTCTGCGTCCGCCCGCGTCAGGTCCCCCACGCCGAGCAGGTGACGTCTCGTCGGCTCACTCATCGCGACCTCCCGTCGGATCGGGCTCGAGCAGCACCCGGTCGCGGCCGTCGATCTCCTCGAGCTCGACGCGAACACGCTCCCCGAGCGCCGTGGGCAGGTTCTTGCCGACGTAGTCCGGGCGGATCGGCAGCTCGCGGTGCCCCCTGTCGACGAGGACGGCGAGCTGGACGCGGTCGGGACGACCGAAGTCGAGCAGGGCGTCGATCGCGGCCCGGATCGTCCTCCCCGTGAAGAGGACGTCATCGACGAGCACGCAGGTTCGCCCCTCGAGCGCGAAGTCGAGCTCGGTCGCGCGGACGACCGGCTGGGCGTGGAGTGGCGCCGAGCGGCCGCGGACGAGGACGTCGTCGCGATGGAACGAGATGTCGACCGTCCCGATCGCGGGCTCGACGCCGCTCCGCTCGGAGACCAGCCCGCGCAGGCGGTGCGCGAGCGGCACGCCGCGCGTGTGGATCCCGACGAGCGCGAGTGCGGGAAGGTCGTCGTTGCGCTCGATCAGCTCGTGAGCCAGCCGCGCAAGGGTTCGCGCGAGGGCGTCTTCGTCGAGGATCTCGCGCGCTGCTTCGCGCGGGGGTGAGCCGATCTGCACGCTTCGCTCCTTCCCGGCCTCACTGGACCGGCTTAAAGGGGACGCGGCGAGTCTAGCGCGGGCACACGACGGGCAGCCGCGGCCGTGGCCGAGACGGACCTGTCCGGTGCCAGGCACGACGACAGACCCACTCCGGACGCGTGCTGGTGGCAGGCACGAAGACAGGTCCGTTGGGCCCGTGTCGTACGGTCTTCACACCTTGCTCACCCACGATCGCGAGGATCCCGCCGTGCCCGGCTCGGAGACGGTCACGCCGGACGGGCCGCGTGGCCGGCACGTTCCGCGCGCAGCGCTCGCCGTCGCGTGCCTCGTCGTCGTGTCGACCGCGGTCCGCTTCGCCGCGGCCCAGGCGTTCACGACGCCGTGGATCGCGCCGGACGAGATGGTGTACGGGATGATCGGCGAGAGCCTCTGGTCGCAGGGGACGCTCGGCCTGCGCGAGCTGCCGTCGCCCTACTACAGCCTGCTCACCCCGGCCCTCGTCGGCGCACCGCTCGCGGCGCTCGACCTCGACGAGGGGATCCAGTGGGCGAGGCTCCTGCAGGCGCTCGCGATGTCGCTCGTCGCGGTGCCGACGTACATCTGGGCCCGGCGGGTCGCGTCGACCGGCTGGGCGCTCGCCGCCGCGGCGCTCGTCCTCACGGCGCCTGCGCTGCACTACTCCGGATTCCTGATGACGGAGCCGCTGACCCTCACTGTGGTCACCGTCGCGCTGCTGATGCTCGCCCGGGCGCTCGAGCGGCCGTCGCTCTGGCGCTACGGCGTGTTCGTGGCCTGGGCGACCGCGGCTGCCGCCGTACGGCTCCAGGCGCTCGTGCTCCTCCCGGCGTTCATCGTCGCGGCCGTGGTCGACGCTCTCGCCGCACGCGACCGCGCGCGGCTCCGCCCCGTCCTCCGGCTGGGGGCTCTCGCGGTGGGCGTGACGATCGTCGTCGGAGTGGTGACCGCGCTGGCGGGAGGGGAGCTCTCCTCCCGGCGCCTGCTGGGCGCCTACACGCCCGTCGGGCAGGCCACGCCCGTCGCGTCCGACCAGCTCGCCGAGATCGCGTGGCACGCCTTCGGCATCGCGGTCATCGGGCTCGGCGTCACCGTGCTCGCCACCGCGGCGCTTGCATTCGGCGTGCTCACGGGACGCGACCGCGACCCCGCGCTTCGGGCATTCGTCTCGGTGACGCTCGCGTACGTCGTGCTGCTCGTCCTGCAGGTGGGGCTCTTCTCGGCGTCGTTCGTGGGCGCAGTGGCGGAGCGCTACCTGATCACCGCACTGCCCCTGCTCGTGATCGGGCTCTGTGCCTGGGGCTCGCGGGGAGCACCGCGTGCGCTCGCTATCGTCCTCCCCGTCTGGGGCGCGATCGTCGTCGGCGCGCTACTCGTGCCGATATCGCAGATCGCCGTTCCCGAGACGCTCCCGAACACGCTCACACCCGCCTCTCTCGGCGCCCTCTCGAGCGGTGACGCGCGGTACGCGCTGGTCGCGGCGGCGCTGGGAGCCGGGCTGCTCGTCGTGCTGGTTCCGCGCCGGAGCGCCTGGGTGGCTGCGGTCGCCGTGGGAATCGGGCTCGCGCTCGTCACGATCGACGCCGGTCGGCGGATCGACGACGCCTCGGCCCACGAGCAGCGGGCAGCGATCGGGTCGGGGCCTCGCGCCTGGCTCGACGACTCCGGCGTCGAGGCGGCCACCCTGCTGGCCACCGGCGACCGGCTCTGGACGGCCACGGCCAGGACGACCTTCTGGAATCGCGGAATCGACCGCGTCGTCCGCCTCGGGTCGGAGGCGATCCCGTTCCCACCCGTCACCTCCTCGATCGAAGTGGATCCCAGGGGCGTGCTGCGCTCGGCGGGCGGAACGGCGCTCGACTCGCGCCTCCTCGTCACCCCGTCGACGCTCGTGCTCGCCGGAGAGCGAGTCGCGGAGAGCCCGGCTGCGGACAGCGAGACGTACGGGCTAGTGGCGTGGCGTCCGGAGCCGCCGGCACGCGTGCTCCTCTCGACGGCCGGGTTCCTGCCGAACGGCGACTTCACCGGCTCCGCCCGCGTGACCGTCTACGGCTGCGGTCAGGGGACTCTCGACGTGACGATCCTCGGCAAGACCGGCCATCCCGTCGACGCACGAGTGAACGGGATCACCGTCGCACGGCTCGAGACACCGAACGAGGGCGCGATCACGCACCGCATTCCCGCACCGCCGTACGCGAACGGTACGGAGCCCTGCGTCTTCGAGCTCGCCACCGACGGCTACGCGGGCTCGACGACGATTGCCTTCGCGCCCGCCTGACGCTGTCGACGGGCCTCAGCCCGGGAGCTGGTCGTCCGGCTCGGTGAGCGCCTCGATGGCGTCACGCGCAGCGTCGAGCTCGTCCGCGGCCACGAGCAGGCGCACCGGGACGTCTCCGTGCGCCCCGGGATGCTCGTCCACCGCTCCCTCGAGCGTGGCCTCGATCCCGGCGCGCGTGAGCAAGGCCTGGAGCTCCTCGGCCTCGTTCACGCTCCCAGCGACCGCCACCTGGACGAGCTCGCTCATGTCTCGGACCCTACATCCTCTCGAGGGCGACCGCGCCTGCCGCCACGCGGCACCAGCTCGGGCCCGCCGCGCTCCGGCAACGGCACCGTGACGAGGTCGAAGTCGCGCGGCACGACCGTGCGCGGGAAGAGCTGGCTCGCCTCCTCCGCAACGTCCGAGGCCGGGTACCTGGCCGAGATGTGCGTCAGCGCGAGGAGCCCCACTCCGGCCTCGCGCGCGGCGAGCGCCGCCTCCCCGGCCGTCGAGTGCTCGGTCTCGCGGGCCCGCGCGCGCTCCTCCGCCAGAAAGGTCGCCTCGTGCACCAGCACGTCGGCTCCGGCCGCCGCCTCGACGACCGACGCCGTCGGCGCCGTGTCTCCCGTGAGCACCACCGTGCGGCCGCGGCGGGCATGACCGACAACCTGCTCGGGGAGCACCGCCCGCCCGTCGGGCAGCGTCACGGGCTCGCCCCGCTGCAGGGCCCCGCGCACGGGGCCGTCGGGCACGCCGAGAGCGTCCGCGGCCTCGACGTCGAAGCGACCCGGACGTTCGTCCTCCCGCAGCGCGTACCCGAGCGCCCCCGCCCCGTGGGCGACCCGAAACGGCTCGACTCGGTAGCCGTCGCGCGGCACCGCCTCGCCCGGGGAGAGCTCGATCACCTCGAGCGTGTACGTCAGCCTGCCGATCACCACGGCGAGTGCCCCGAGGAGCGCCCGCGTGCCGCGTGGGCCGTGCACCCTGACGGGGAGCTCGCGACCGCGCAGGGCGAAGGTCTTCAGCATTCCGGGCAGGCCGAGCACGTGGTCTGCGTGGAGGTGCGTCAGGAAGACGTCCTCGAGGTCGACCAGCCCGGTGTCCGAGCGCAGAAGCTGCCGCTGTGTCCCCTCGCCGCAGTCGACGAGCAAGCGGTCTCCGCCCAGACGCAGCAGCGCTGCGGACGTGCCACGCGAGGCGGTGGGCGCCGAGGCGGCCGTCCCGAGGAAGAGCAGGTCGAGGTCCACGGGCGCGGATCGTAGCCCGGTCGCGGGCCCGTCGAGCGTCGCCTGACGGCCGCCGAGCGACGCACGTGGCCGCTCGACGCGCCCGGGCGCGCAGGCCGCCGCCAGGGCCTTGTCGCGCGCGCGGGGGCCGTGCCCGGGGGGCAGGCCGAGGGGAGGCACGCCCCACCCGCCTGCTCCGGACTGCCGAGTGGCCCCGGTTTCGCGCTCCGGCGAGGGGCGGTCGGTCGAGCCACACGCCGGGCGTGCCCGCCTGTCCTGCGCGCACGTGGGTGGCCACGCGGACGTCGAGTGCGTGGTTGGAGCTCGTCTCGAACGGCCGTCACACTCCCGGCGCAATCACGAGTCCCATTCGTCACACCTCTGCCGATAGCGTGCAGTCAGGGCACGGGGGGTGCCCCTGGGGGTGGTTGTTCTCGCCGGTCGGACTGGTAGCGGAGACCGGAGGGCGAGCACCGGCTTCAGGCTCGGGCGGGGAAGGCCAGGTCGGTGTAGACCATCTCGCCCTTGAACTTGCGGGCGACGGGATCCCACGGGAAGAAGATCGCGTTCCGCCACTCGAGCCGCTCGCCGGTGGGCTCGTGGTCGAGCCAGCGGCCCTCGTGCGTGGCGGTCACGATCGCCTCCTCGCAGACGCCCTGCGGGCCGATGACGATGTAGTCGAGATCGAAGTGGATGTCGGGGAACGCCGTCAGAAGCTCCGTGTAGAAGCGAGCGGCGCCGTCGTGCCCTTCCCAGCGCGCCCCCGTGCCCGCGACCGTGTAGACGCAGTCCTCGGTGAGGGTCGCGATCAGCCCGGGCAGGTCGCGGTTGTCCTCCGCGATCGAGTGGGCCTTCCAGAGCTCGCGGATCTCCTCGTGCTCATCGGGGTCGGACGGCCGCCGCAGCAGCTCCAGAATGCGTTCGCTCGCCATGGGTCTCCGATCGTTCGGGGCAGGTCGGCTGTCGGCCGAGATATATCTCCCCCGGTCGCGTCGGCGCCACCTCGAGGCTCGATGTGGGTTGGGGTGCGTCGCAGCGCGGGAAGGCGCCGAGCAGCGTGGTCGGGCCGTGCTCACCGATACCCGGTGTCGGTGAGCAGCGAGACGGCCGCGACGCGCCGCGGGCAGGGCCCCAACCGCGCATGCCCATGACCACACCAAGCCTCTACGGCAGGACGAGCACCTGACCGGGCACGATCGTCGTCGATCCGAGCCCGTTCCGCTCGCGCAGCTCCCAGACGCCCTCGCGTGGGTCGCCCGGGAACGTGCGCTCGGCGATCGACCAGAGCGTGTCACCCGGCTTCACCCGGTAGCTCCGCTCAGGCCCGCCCGCGCCCGACTCGCCGGCGAAGAGCGCCCACAGCAACAGCACGGCGAGCGCGAGGAGCACGATGCGGCCGATCAACGAGAATGCGAACACGTGTTCCCAGTCTTACAGAACGTGTGTTCGGTGTCAAGACGTTAGGCTCGGCGACCGGCCACGAGGGCCCTCGATGCTGACAGCCCATATCTCGACCGTCGTCCACCCGTGGTACCGGCAGTTCTATCTCCGCCGCGGTGCGGCCGAATGGGCCTCGGACCGCGTCACGACGGAGGGCTACGACGTCCGGATCGAGGCGATGGACGGGTTCGTGTACGTGGGGACGAGTACGTACGGCCACCCGACTGCGGTACGCGTCGAGGTCCACGACACCGCGCCGGAGGCCCCCGACGGCGCCGACCACGAGGCGGAGGTGCCGCTGCTCGGCGAAGGGCCCCTGGCGGTCCTGAGCTGGGGGGACGACGAGCCCGTGGCGACCGCCGATCTGCCCGACGGTCCCTGTCGGCTACGGGCGAGTTGGTTCGGCGTGGCGGACGCCGAGGCGCACCCGGACAACGACCTGGGCGGCGAGGATCCGTCGCCCGAGCGACTGCAGTTCCAGGTCTGGCCCGCCGCAGCGGCCGCGCGGCGTGTGACCCGACGCTGCGGCGGGACCTAGCGGACCAGTCGTACGGTCGTGGTCGCGCGCGCCGGGTTCGTCTCCGCGCTCAACCTGACCGCGAGCGTGTGCGGCCCGACGAGGCGGCCGACGCGTACGGTCGTCCGGCGGTTCTGCGGCACCCGACCGGAGGCGCATGTGCCTGTCTGCGGCTTGCGTGCGGCGAGAACGCGCTTCGCGCTCGAGAGCGTGTGCGCGCCGGGCAGGAGGCAGACCCGCGCCGATGCGGCCTCTGCCGCCTTCAGCTCGACCGCGATGTCGTCCGTCCCGACCCTGACGCCCGGTCGCCTCGCGCCGAGGACGGCCCGCGCCGGCCGCCACGGCCTGCTCGAGCGCCCGGCGCACCCACCGTCCGAGACCGCTGCCCGCACGGCGTCCGCTGCGGGCCGCGGGGTCCCGTCGAGCCGATGGAGCCCCGCCTGGAATCCCGTGCGCGCGCGGTCGTCCCGGAAGCCGAAGACGTTCACCTGCGCGATGTCGGGATCGCAGGCGGCTCGACGCACGAGCTCCCCGTAGATCGCCGCCTGCGTGCCCTCGTCCGTCACCGCGACGTTCTCGAGGCCGGCGTAGCCTTCGTGGGCGGCCGTGTCCACCTGCCAGCCGACCTCGTCGAGGTAGAGCCGGAGCCCCTCACGGGTCGTGGGCTGGCCGGTTCCCGCGAAGGCGTCCCAGAGCGCCTGCTTGACCCGGTCGAGGTTGATGAATCCCGCATTCGGCCACGGATAGCCGCGAGCCAGGGGGTCGGTCGCGCGGTTCGGATAGGGGTGGAAGCTGAGCCCGTCCATCAAGGGCAGCTGCCGACCGCTCGACCGGTACCACGCGCCGAGCGCTGCGAGGAACCGCACGGGCGAGGTGGACACGTTGCTGCGGGCGAGCGGACGGTCGTTGCCACGTGGCGAGAGCCCGACTCCGACGACCGTGAGATTCGGGTCGGCGGCCTTGAGCGCGTCGTAGCCCGCCGCGAGGAACGGCCCGAACGCCCGCGCCGAGCGCTGCTTCGCACGCGCGAACTGCGGGCGCCAGAACGCGGGCTGGTTGGGCTCGTTGCCGACCACGAACTGCCTGACCTCGGGGTATCGTCCCGCAAGCTCTGCGAGCCATGCGCCGAAGGCCTCCGGACTCGCGAGGCCGCTCTCGATCTCGCGGGGAGGGTACGGATACGTTGCGAAGACGACGCCCAGGCCGGCCCTGCGGGCGGCGGCGACCGTCAGATCCAGGAGCGGCCGTTCGCCGAGCGCGAGGGGATCACTCGGCTGCCAGCGCACCGTGACGACCGTCTGCCGCAGACCGAGCGAGGCCATCTGATCGTAGAAGGCGGCGCCGGCGTCGGGCTCGTACTTGCCCGTGTCGTCGTTCGCACCCACGTCCGCGCCCCATGCGGCACCCGTGCACACGAGTGCGCTCACCAGCGCGACCGCGAATGACCGCAGCCGCCTCTCCCCCCTCGCCCGTGTCACCGCCGCAGACTCCCCTCGTGTGACGACGCCGCACGCCCCCGGCGCGGCGGGTCGGGATGCTACAGCATCACGAGGACGACTCGAGCACGGCGTCGAGGAGGGTGTCCGCACCGTCTCGCACCGGGTCGCAGGCGGGCAGCCCGGTCGCTGCCGCCGCCTCTGCGATTGCCGCATCGGCGTCGGCGTCGTCCAGGCCCGCGGTGTTCACGGCGACCGCCACGACCCGCGCCTGCCGTCGCGGGAGCGACGCGTGCTCGTGCAGCTCGACGAGATCCGTGAGCGGCGGGATCGGATGACCGGGGGAGCCCTCGATCTCCGTCGAGCCGGCGCGATGGCAGAGGACGAGGGCGTGCGGCACCGACCCGTGGAAGAGCCCGAGTGTGACCCCGGAGTACGCCGGGTGCACGAGCGAGCCCTGGCCTTCGACGAACAGCAGCTCGCCGCCACGGCGGCGGCCCTCGACGACGAGTTGCTCGGCAGCGCCCGCGAGGAAGTCGGCGACGACCGCGTCGACTGCCATCCCCCAGCCGGCGATCGCGATCCCGGTCTGCCCCGTCGGGACGAAGACCGAGGCAATCCCGCGTGCCTGCGCCGCCCGGTCGAGCTCGAGGGAGACCGTCATCTTCCCGATCGCACAGTCCGAGCCGACCGTCAGCACGATCCGGGCGTCGACCTCGAGGTTCGCGCCCGTAGCGCAGTCGAGCCCCGCAGGCGGACGGCGCAGGTCGCGGAGCTCGACGCCGACGCGGTCGGCGAGCGGTCGAAGCTCGGGATCGTCCGCGAGCATCTCGTGCAGCCCGTTCTCGATCGCGAGCCCGCGCTCGATGCAGGTGCGGAGCAGCGCGCGCCAGGCCGGAGGGAAGCGGCCTCCCTGGGTTGCGACGCCGACGAGGGCGACCTGCGGGTCGAACGCGAGAGCGGTATCGACATCACCCACGATCGGGACTCCGGCCTCGTGCTCTCCGATGCGAGCCGAGTCGAGGATCGCCACGACGTCCTCGGGGCGATAGCGCAGCAGGCCGTGCATCGTCTTCCCGTAGTGCCTGTCGGCGGAGAAGCCCTCCGCGAGGATCAGCGTGCGCTCACCCGCAGCCAAGGCCGGGCTCCTCCGAAGAGACCTGCACGCCGTCGCGGAGCTCCGGCCCGGGCGCTGGATCGTAGGCGAGCAGTAGGTTGCCGTCGAGGTCGACGTGGTCGCAGAGCGGCGCGACGGTGCAGCCGGCTGCGATGCCCAGCCCCGACTCGACCATGCAGCCGAGCATCACTCCCAGCCCGAGCGCGCGCGCCGCGTGCGCCATCCGGAACGCCTCGCGAATGCCGCCCGACTTCGCGAGCTTGATGTTGATCCCGTGCGCGACCTCACGGCAGGCCGCGACGTCGGACAGCGTGTGGCAGTCCTCGTCGACGTAGATCGGGATCGGCGAGCGTCGGCGGAGCTCCCTCCCAGCCGGGTCGCCGTCGCGCAGAGGCTGCTCGACGTATTCGACGCCGAGCTCGGCCAGCTGGCCACAGGCCTCGAGGGCCTCGTCCACCGTCCACCACTCGTTGACGTCGACCTGCAGCGGCAGGTCGGTCACCCCGCGCACCGCCCGCACGCGCTCGACGTCGAGCCCGTCCCCCCCGCCGAGCTTCAGTTTGAGCCGCCGAAAGCGGGATGCGGCGGCCTCCGCGCGGCGGGCCATGTCGTCCGGCTCTCCCAGCCACACCGTCCACGAGGTCGGCGGCCCCGCACCGGGCACTCCGAGGAGCCGGTTGACCGGAACTCCGAGAAGCTTCCCCTGGAGATCGTGGAGCGCAGCGTCGAGGGCGGACTTCGCTGCCTGCTCACCGTCGATCGCGCCGAGGCGGGCTCCGATCTCCTCCAGCGCGAACGGGTCGTCACCGACGAGGTGACCGTGGACCTCGACGAACCCGAGGGCCGACTCGGCGGTCTCACCGTAGCGCTCGATCGGCGCAGCCTCCCCGCGCCCCTCGACGCCGCCGTGACGCAGGGTGACGTGGACGACGTCGGCCCAGTCCTGCGACTCGCGACTGATCACGAACGTCTCCGCGAGGTACAGCCGGACGATCTCGGCGCGAACCTCCATCTAGAGCGACGCGACGTAGGCCGCAACGTCGGCGGCGTCCTGCCCCTGCACGAGGCCGGCGGGCATCACGCCGCGACCCTCCGCGACGATCGACGCCACCTCCGTCGCCGTGAGCCTGGTTCCCACGAGCGCCGGTCCGACCCCTCCCGACGCGTCCGTCCCGTGACAGCCCGAGCAATTCACCGAGAAGACGGTCTCGCCGCGCGCGACGTCGCCTTCTGCCTCGGCGGCCGGGGCGGTGTCCGGCGAGAACGGATGCCACGTGGAGAGGCCGAACGTCGCCAGGGTGACGGTCACCAGCAGGAGGACCGGCGCGAGCGCCTTCCGTGTCATCAGAACCCGAACCGCACGTTCGTGAAGTACCAGAGGGACGATGTCAGCCAGAGCGTCGTCAACACCGCCGCGAGCGAGCCGCCGAGCGCGGGCAGGACCCAGTGCGGATACCCCTTCCAGCGGATCACGAGGAGCTTGGCGGCGAACACCCCGTAGACGAACGAGCCTGCGACCGCGTGCACGGTGACCCTCGCGTCTGGCGTCTCGAAGCCCAGCATCGTGACGCAGTGGAAGAACACGGGCAGGGTGAGGAGCAGGGCGATCCGGCCCGACCAGCGGTGAACGCGCCTCGCGGTCGTGAACGACAGCGGCACGACCCGCCGGAGCTTCCCCCACATCCGCGACGCGGTCAGGACCTGCACGATCGCGAGCGCGAACGCCCCGGTCGCGAGCCACGCCTTGCCTGCGATCGTGGACGAGAAGACGACCTCGACGATGTCCGTGTACGTCGAGCTGACGTCCCCGAGCGGCACGGAGCGAGCCTAGATGATCGACGGAGGCGCGAACCGTGATGCAGACCGCGGCTAGACTTGCCACTCCCCGGCGCCCGTAGCTCAGGGGATAGAGCGCGCGCCTCCGGAGCGCGAGGTCGCAGGTTCGATTCCTGCCGGGCGCATCAACCTCGATGCACCCACGCGGAAACCGC
>NZ_DASTCS010000024.1:0-55717 GCF_035710885.1 Gaiella sp.
GCTCGGGCTCCTGTTCTCGGCGATCGCCGTGATTCTCGCCCTCGTCGCGGCCTGGTCTGCCCTCGAGGGAGGGCGCGCGTGGGTCGTCGCGCTGGCCGCGGGCTGTCTCGCGCTGTGGATGGGCGACCTCGCGCGTCGTACCTGGCCACGTTGACAGCTAAGACTGCACCGCTGGCCAGGATGAGTCGACTGGTCGAAGGCGTATTCTGCTTGGGTGGCAGTCGGGGGGGATACGCTTGCGCTCTGGCACGACTATCGCGAGACGCGGGATCGAGCGCTGCGTGATCGCCTGATCCTGACCTACGCGCCGCTCGTGAAGTTCGTCGCCGGCCGCCTCGGCTCCAGCCTCCCGTCGCACGTCGACGAGCAGGATCTCGTCTCGTACGGGCTGCTCGGCCTGATCGGGGCGATCGAGCGATACGACCCCGACCGCGAGATCAAGTTCGAGACGTACGCGATCTCCCGCATCAAGGGCGCGATCATCGACGAGCTGCGCTCGCTCGACTGGGTTCCGCGCTCGGTGCGTGCGCGGGCACGCGAGATCGAGCGCGCCATCGTCGAGCTGGAGCGCACCCTGATGCGCGCCCCGACGGACGTGGAGATCGCGGCGCGGGTCGGCATCTCCGAGGACGAGCTGGAGAAGAGCCTCTCGGACATCTCCCGCTCCTCGATGGCCGCCCTCGACGAGCTGTGGAGCCCGCAGGGCGGAGGCGACCAGGTCGCGCTGATCGACACGATCGAGGACCCGGTCGCCGCGGATCCGGAGTTCTCGCTCGAGCAGACCGAGCTCAACGAGGCACTCGCCGAGGCGATCGCCCGGCTGCCGGAGCGCGAGAAGCTCGTCGTCACGCTCTACTACTACGAGGAGCTGACGCTGCGCGAGATCGGGGAGGTGCTCGGCGTCACGGAATCGCGGGTCTCGCAGCTCCACACGAAGGCGGTGCTCCGGCTCAAGGCGCGCCTCTCGGGCGCCGGAGCGGTTCGCACCCCGGCCGAGACGTAGACCGCTAGCGCGCGACCTCGACGGCGAGCGTCCAGTGCGCCGGGCCGTCCACGTCGACAGAGACACCGATCGTGCGGTCGCCGTCGGAGGCGTCGGCGAGCACGATCACCTCGCCCGCGTCGATCTCCGCGGAGCCCTCGGTGTCGCCCGACAGCTGGACGTCCACGTTGCCGCCCCAGAGGCCGAGCGGCGACGTGTCGGCGGTCGACAGCACGAGGCGCGCGCCCGCGGGGAGGGCGACCTGCTGCTCCGCATCCTCGGTCCCCTCCGTCGTCGAGATCGCCTCCCAGCGCGGCTCGCGCGCCACCACGACGGTGACGGTCGAGCCGAGCGGTGTCCGCGCTCCCGGTGAGGGCTTGACGCTCAGAATCGAGCCGGGCTCGACGCTCGAGTCGGCGCGCTCCTCGACCGCAGGCGTGAAGCCCGCACGACGCAGAGCCTCGGCGGCGGCGTTCGCGTCGAGGCCGTCGAGCGAGGGGACGGGGCGCTTCGGCGGCCCGGTCGACACGACCAGCTGCACGCGTGCGGGCCGTTTCACCCGGGTTCCCCCTCCGGGCTCCGTGCTCACTGAATGCCAGGCCTCGATCTCCATGGAGGGGGCGTATCGCCGGGTCGGAGTGAAGCCCTTCCGTTCGAGCAGCGCGAACGCGGCCGAGCCCTCGAGGCCGGCGACCGAGGGGACATCGGCATAGGCGCTGCCCTTGCTGACCGACACGAGCAGCGCGCCGTTCTCGGGGATGCGCTTTCCCTCCGGCGGGTCCTGCGCGACGATCGCGCCGGCCGGCGCGGACTCGGAGTACGAGCGGTCGACGACCTTGACCTTCGGCACGGGGAAGTCGTCCTCGCGGGCGCGCTCCACGACCTCGGCTCTTGCGGCCGACACCTTGAGGCCGACGACGTCCGGCGCGCTGACGCCGGTGGGATCATCGCCCGCGATCGCGTAGACGCCGCCGCCGGCCAGCCCGACCGCGACTGCGAGTGCGGCGGCCGCCGCGGAGATGCGCCCACGCGGGACGGAGCGGTGCGAGCGGACACGGCGCACGATCGTCGCCGGCTCGCGGAGGACGCGTGTGACGAGAGTGCCGGGCGACGCCTGTGTCGGATCAACGCCTGGGCCAATCGCGTCGACCCGCGCGCCGGGGAGCGACGCCGGGTCGGCGCCGAGCGCGAGCGCTGCCTCGACCGCGTCGCCTCGAAGGGCGGCCCCGCGCTGGAGCAGGCGGTCGACGAGCTGCGCCGCCTCGGCCGGGGCGTCCGGGGCGGCCACCGCCAGCGTGGGCGCGGGCTCATGGGCACGTCGCAGGCCGGTCGCGAGCCGGTCCTCACCCTCGAAGGGCATCCGTCCGGTCAGCAGTCGGAAGAGGATGCAGCCGAGCGCGTAGAGGTCGGTGGCGGGGCCTGTCTCGCCCCCGGCCGCCTGCTCGGGCGCCCAGTACTCGGGCGTGCCTGCGAGGACGCCGGAGATCGGCGCACTGCGCGACGAGCGTGCGAGTCGCGCGAGCCCGAAGTCGGTGACGACGATCCGCCCCGTGCCGTGCTCGACCAGCACGTTGGCGGGGGTCAGGTCGCGGTGGACGACTCCCCGCCGGTGCGCGTGGGCCAGGGCGGCCGCGACAGGCCCGCAGTACCGGCGGGCGTCGTCCCAGTCGAGCGTACGTCCGGAGATCAGCGCGTCGAGCGCGTCCCCTTCGACGAGCTCCATCACGAGCACCGTTTGGCCGTCGTTCTCGAGCACGTCGTAGAGGCGGACGACGTTCGGATGCTCGAGGCGCGCCAGCGCCGACGCCTCGCGCTCGAACCGCTCGCGCAGCTCGGGGTCCTCGGCGACCCACGGGTGGAGGACCTTCAGCGCGACGTCGCGCTCGAGCCGTTCGTCCCGGGCGCGCCACACCACACCCATGCCGCCGCGCCCCAACTGCTCGAGCAGTCGGTAGCGACGCGCGACGATCGTCTCTGCTCTCTCCACGTTGACCTGGGAAACGGCCGGGCAGCCCGGCAGGCTAGTGCAGTCTCGTTCGGAGATTGTCAAGGCGCTCCTCCACCGGCCGTAGACTCCGCGGGTGACGGTCTGCACGCGATGCGGGCGCGAGAGCCCGGACGACTTCGGGTTCTGCCCGGCTTGCGGTGCGCCACTCGCCGCGCCCGCGACCCGGGAGGTGCGCAAGGTCGTGACCGTCCTCTTCTGCGACCTGACCGGGTCGACCGCGATCGGCGAGCGCACCGATCCCGAGGCGCTGCGCGGGTTGATGAATCGGTACTACGACGCGGCCCGGGTCGTGCTCGAGCGACACGGTGGAACCGTCGAGAAGTTCGTCGGCGATGCGGTGATGGCGGTGTTCGGGATCCCGGTCGCGACCGAGGACGATGCGCTCCGGGCGGTTCGCTCGGCCGTCGAGCTCCGAGAGGTCGTCCACGGGCTGGGACTCGAGGCGCGCATCGGCGTGAACACGGGCGAGGTCGTGGCGGGCGAGGGCGACACGCTCGTCACCGGCGACGCGGTCAACGTCGCCGCGCGGCTCGAGCAGGCTGCGAGCCCGGGGGAGATCCTGCTCGGGGAGGACACGCTCCAGCTCGTCCGCGATGCCGTTCGGATCGAGCCGCTCGAGCTGGAGCTCAAGGGGAAGTCGTCTGCGGTCGCGGCGTCTCGACTCCTCGTGCTCGATCGCACCGCCGACGGTGTGGCGAGGGACCTCCGGAGGCAGTTGATCGGTCGTGAACGGGAGCGCGGGCGGCTGCGAGCGGAGTTCGACCAGGTCGTGGAGCGCAGAGCCTGTCGGATCTTCACGCTGATCGGGCCCGCAGGGGTCGGCAAGTCGAGGCTCGTGCACGACTTCCTCGACCGCGTCGACGGCATGGCCACGGTCGCTCGTGGACGAGCCCTGTCGTACGGGGAAGGCATCACGTACTGGCCGCTCGTGGAGATCCTGATCCAGCTCGGCGTCGAGCCGACCGACGTGATCCGCTCGTCACCGGCCGACACGCAGCTGACCACCCGCGCGCTCTTCGAGCGGCTCGCCGAGGAACGTCCCCTGGTCATCGTCCTCGACGACCTGCACTGGGCGGAGCCACCGTTCCTCGACCTCGTCGAGCACGTCGTCGACTGGTCGCGCGAACGCGCGATCTTCCTCCTCTGTGTTGCACGCCCGGAGCTCTTGGACGTTCGGCCGGGTTGGGGCGGGGGGAAGCTCAACGCGACGTCGGAGCTGCTCGACCCGCTTCCGGTGGACGACGCCGAGGCGCTCGCGACGTCGCTTCTCGAGGACGTCGACGTCGAGCCCGCGACGCGAGCCCGAATCCTCGCGACCGCGGAGGGGAACCCGCTGTTCATCGAGGAGATGGCGCTCCTCGCTCGCGACGCCGACGGGAACGTGGAGGTGCCGCCGACGATCCTGGCGCTCCTCCAGGCACGCCTCGACACGCTGGGCGAGCGCGAGCGTGCGGTCGTCGATCGCGGCTCGGTCGAGGGCGAGGTGTTTCATCGCGGCGCCGTCACCGCACTCGCAGGGGAACCGGGTCACGACGACGTCCCCGCGAATCTGCTCTCGCTCGTCCGCAAGGAGGTCGTGCGACCTCACCGCACGCAGATCCCAGGCGACGACGCGTTCCGCTTTCGCCATCTCCTGATCCGAGACGCCGCCTACGACTCGCTTCCGAAGGCGTCCCGCGCAGAGCTGCACGAGCGCTTCGCAGATTGGCTCGAGGCGCACGGCGACCTCTACGAGCAGGAGGAGATCGTCGGCTACCACCTCGAACAGGCGGCGCGCTTCCGTGCGGAGCTCGACGTCGACGACCCGCGTGCCGCAGAGCTCGCAGCGCGTGCGGGCGCACATCTCGGATCCGCCGCTCGAGCGGCGTTCGAGCGGGAGGATCTCTACGCGACGCGCTCGCTCGTCGAGCGGGCGATCGCGCTCGTCCCCGACCGTCGGAAGCGTCAGCAGCTGTTCCCCCTACTACTGCACTCGCTGGCGGAGAGCGGCGACCCGTCGCTCGGCCCGAGGCTGGAGGAGCTCGCGCACGGCGACGAGGCCGATCGCGCCGTCGCGACGGTCTTCCGGGTCGTCTCGGGCCCGAACATGGCCGAGGCCGAGAGCGAGCACCGGCGGCTCGATGCCGCCTTCCGCGTGCTGGACGAAGCCGGTGACCAGCTCGGGTTGGTCTTCTGCGAGATGGCGCGTGCCTTCCTGTTCTGGGGTGCCTGCCAATCGGGCTCGGCGCACGCCGCATACCGGCGCGCCTACGAGCGCGCGCGTCAGGGGGGCAAGGACGCCCTGGTACGGGGGCTCGCAGCGCTTCTCCTGATCACCGCCTGGATGACACACGCGACCATGGATGAGCTGGAAGCGCTGATCGGCGACCTCGAGCACGACCTCGAGGGGGATGCCGGGCCGCTGCTCGACGCGATCCTGAGCGGCTGGCGGGCACGGGCCGGCTACGCTGCGGGCGCGATCGACGCGCAGACGGCGCGGCGGGTCATCGACGACGAAGCGGAGCTCTTCGAGCAGGCGGGCATGCTGGTGCAGGCGTCCACCGCGAGGATGTTCGTTCGAGTCGCGATCCCCCTCGCCGAGAGTGACGCGGCGGCCCGAGAGCGAGGCCTCCGCGACGCGGCGACGGAGATAGCGCCGTGGGAGCATCTGTACGGCGCGAACTTCCTCGGAGACTGGGCGGTGTCGCTGTGCGAGGTCGGGAACGCGGGTCAGGCCCGAGCGGTGTTCGAGCGGGCGCGCGCACTCCTCAGCGAAGGGGACGTCGGCGACGAGATCCTCTTGCTGAGCGTGGAGGCGTTGCTGCACGCGCACGAGGGAGCGCCCGAGGCGGCTCGAGCGCGTCTCGAGGAGGCGTTCGAGGCGGCGGTCGGGATCGATCTGTTCGTCAGCACGATGGAGCTCGCGCACGTCGGGGCAACCGTTCACCGGCTCCTGGGCGACGATGCCCGCGCCCGAGAGCTCCTGGCGGGGCTCGTCGCGGTGTTGGAGGAACGGGGCATGCACCGCTTCGCGGACCGCTTCCGCCGCGACCTCGCGGCGCTCGGTCACTAGCATTCCCGGCAGGACACACCGATCAGGAGGAACGCGCGCAGATGGCCGCAACCGAGCCAGGGAAGATCCGCAACGTCGCCGTCGTCGGCCACCGGGGAACGGGCAAGACCTCCCTCGTCGAGGCGCTCCTCTTCCAGACCGGGGAGGTCAACAGGCTCGGGACGATCGAGGCGGGGACGACCGTCTCCGACTCGGACGAGGACGAGCAGAAGCGGCAGCTCTCGATCTCGCTCTCCCACGCGCACACGGAGTGGCAGGAACGCAAGATCAACCTCCTCGACTGCCCGGGAGACCCCTCGTTCCAGGGCGAGGCCCGCTGTGCGCTGCGGGTCGTCGAGGGCGCTCTCGTCGTCGTCTCCGGCGTGATGGGCTTCGAGGTCGGCACCGCCCGGGTGAAGAAGCTCGCGGAGGAGCTCGGCCTCGCGCGCATGCTCGTGGTCAACATGCTCGACCGCGAGCGCGCCGACTTCTACCGCACGCTGGGTCAGATCCAGGAGCAGTTCTCGTCGAAGTGCGTCGCCGTCCACATCCCGATCGGCACCGAGCACGAGCTCGAGGGCATCGTCGACGTGCTCCACATGTGCGCCTACATGAGCCCCGACGGGCAGAAGGAGTCGGACCCGGTCGCGATCCCGGACTCGATGGCCGAGCTCGCGCAGGAGTACCGCGAGAAGCTGCTCGACGAGGTCGTGCAGATCGACGAGGCGCTCATGGAGCGATATCTGGAAGGCGAGGAGCTCGACGTGCACGACGTCGCCGATGCACTCAAGCTCGGCGTCACGCGCGGCGAGGTGTTCCCGGTCGGCTGCGCCGTCGCGACGAAGAACCTCGGTACGCACGCGCTCCTCGACCTGCTGGTCGAAGGCGTGCCCTCGCCGGCCAAGCGCGGCGCGCCGTTCGAGGTGGAGGGAGCCGCCACCGCCGCCTTCGTCTTCAAGACGATCGCCGATCCGTTCGCGGGGAGGATCAACCTCTTCCGCGTCCTGAAGGGCGATGTGACGACCGAGACGACGCTCGTCGACCATCGCGAGCACTCGAAGGAGCGCACGGGCTCTCTCCTGCAGCTCCAGGGGAAGGCCACGACCCCCGCCAAGGAGTTCGGCGAGGGCGACCTCGGCGGCGTCGCGAAACTGAAGAACGTCCAGACCGGCGATCTCCTCACCGACAAGGAGGTCGCCGTCGAGCCGCCGAGCTTCGGGTTCCCGGAGCCGGTGATGAGCTTCGCGATCACTCCGACGATCAAGGGTGAGGAGGAGAAGGTCGCGACCGCGATCAAGCGCCTTGCCGAGGAGGACCCGACGCTACGCCTGCGGCGCGACCAGCAGACCGGCGAGGAGATCCTCGCCGGGATGAGCCAGATGCACGTCGAGGTGGCGCTCGAGCGCGCGAAGCGGCGCTTCGGGGTGGACGTCGAGCTCCACCAGCCACGGGTCCCGTACCTGGAGACGATCCGCTCCGAGTCGAGGGCGCGCCACCGTTACAAGAAGCAGACCGGCGGCCGCGGCCAGTTCGGCGACTGCGAGATCGTCCTGCGCCCGATCGAGGGGCACGAGGGGTACGAGTTCGTCGACAAGATCGTCGGAGGCGTGATCCCGCAGAGCTACCGGCCCGCGGTCGACAAGGGGATCCAGGAGGCGATGCAGCACGGGGAGCTCGCGGGCGCGCCGATCCAGGGGGTCCGCGTCGAGCTCGTCGACGGCCAGTACCACAACGTCGACTCGTCGGAGATGGCGTTCAAGATCGCCGGCTCGATGGCGTTCAAGGAGGCCTACGCGAAGGCCGACCCGGTGCTGCTCGAGCCGATCATGGAGGTCGAGGTGACCGTGCCCGACGAGGCGGTCGGCGCGGTCAACGGTGACCTCAACTCGCGTCGTGGCCGACTCAACGGGATGGAGCCCGCAGGCGGGATGACGACGATCAAGGCCGAGGTGCCGATGGCCGAGATACTGACCTACTCCCAGTCGCTCACCTCGATGACCGGTGGCCGCGGCGACTACGCGATGCACCTGCTGCGCTACGAGCAGGTCCCGACCCACGTCGCCCAGAGGATCGTCGACGAGACGAAGAAGGCGCGCGAGACGGCCAACGCCTGACCCGCCGGCAGCGTTTTCCACAGCTGTGGATTCCCGAGGCAAGGGGGCTATAGTGGGCGCTCGCATGCGGGTCACGAAGTCAAACGTCACGCGTATCTGCGCGATCTGCGAGCGGACGCTCCTGATGGGCGAGCACACTCTCCGCTTCTCGCCCGACGGCCAGGAGTTCGTGGACGTGTGCCCGCTCTGCAGCGAGGTGGCGCTGGACCACGGCTGGGTGCGCGAGGGCCATGCGGTCTCGCCCGCTCTCCAGCAGCACCCGCGCCGCCGCCGTCAGCGGACGCTCTGGCAAGCGCTTCTCGGCGCGCGTGACGAGGAGGCGGAGCCGGTGGTCTCGGAGCCGATCCTGCGTCGGCTCTCCGACGACGAGCTGACGCTCGTGGAGGCGGCCGACCTCTTCAACCAGTCGGACTTCCGCCGGACGGTCGCCGGTGTCGCGAAGAGCCTCGGCGAGCCCAGGGTCTCGATCGTGCCGCTTCCCGGAGTCAACGCGGAGACCGTGCTCACCTTCGCCTGGGACATCACCTGGTACCAGTACCGCGTCACCCCGGATGCTGCCCAGCCGGTCAGGATCGCGGATCGCGGGCACGATCTCAGCGAGGTCGAGGCGACGTACGCCCGCTGGAATGCCCGCTGCGACGAGACGGGCAGGCTGGTGCCGGAGCTCGCGACCGTCTGACGGCCGGCCGGCCCGCAGGCGGCACCTAGACTTGCGCTGAATGGCCACCGCGACCGTCCGATCCTCCGCGAGCGGGCTCCTGGAGCGCCTCGGCGTCGACCCAGGGAGCGTGACCGAGGGCGAGCTCGTCGTTCGCACGCCGATCACCGGCGAGGAGATCGGTCGGGTCGCGCGCACGGCCCCCGCGGAGACCGACGCCGCCGTCGCCCGCACCGTCGCCGCCTTCGACGCGTGGCGCGACGTCCCCGCACCCCGGCGGGGTGAGCTCGTGCGCCTCCTCGGCGAGGAGCTCCGCCGCGAGAAGGAGGCACTCGGCGCGCTCGTCACGCTCGAGGTGGGGAAGATCGCGCAGGAGGGGCTGGGCGAGGTTCAGGAGATGATCGACATCTGTGAGTACGCGGTCGGGCTCTCGCGGCAGCTGTACGGGAAGACGATCGCCTCCGAGCGCCCGGGCCACCGACTGACCGAGACGTGGCACCCGCTCGGGCCTGTCGCCGTGATCAGCGCGTTCAACTTCCCGGTCGCGGTGTGGAGCTGGAACGCCGCCCTCGCCCTGGTCTGCGGCGACCCGGTGCTCTGGAAGCCGTCCGAGCGGACGCCCCTCACGGCGATCGCCACGACGTCGCTGCTCCGCCGCGCGGCAGACCGCTACGGGGACGTGCCAGAAGGGCTCTTCGAGCTCGTGATCGGCGGGGCAGACCGCGCCGTGCAGCTCGCCGAGGACGAGCGCATCCCCCTCGTGTCCGCGACCGGGTCGACGGCCATGGGCAAGGCGATCGCGCCGCGCATCGCCGCGCGGCTCGGACGCTCGCTGCTCGAGCTGGGCGGGAACAACGCCGCGATCATCGCGCCGAGCGCGGACCTCGACCTCGTCGTCCGTGCCGTGCTGTTCTCCGCGGTCGGCACCGCCGGACAGCGCTGCACGTCACTGCGGCGGCTGATCGTCCACGAGTCGATCGCGAGCGAGCTCGTGGAGCGGCTCGCGAGCGCATATCGCAGCGTCCCGATCGGTGACCCGCGCGAGCCGGGCACCCTCGTCGGCCCGTTGATCACGGGCGAGGCGTTCGGGAGGATGGAGGCGGCGCTCGGCCAGGCCCGGGAGCAAGGCGGCGAGATCGTCGTGGGAGGGGCGCGGGCGGACGCCGAGTCGTGGCCGGACGCCTGGTACGCAGAGCCGACGATCGTGCGCATGCCGGCGCAGACGGACGTCGTCCGCCAGGAGACCTTCGCCCCGATCCTCTACGTCCTGACGTACCGGGAGCTGGAGGAGGCGATCGCCCTCCAGAACGGCGTGCCCCAGGGCCTGGCGTCGTCGATCTTCACGACCGACCTGCGCGAGGCGGAGCGGTTCCTGGCGGTGGCGGGCTCGGACTGCGGGATCGCCAACGTCAACATCGGGCCCAGCGGCGCCGAGATCGGCGGCGCGTTCGGTGGCGAGAAGGAGACCGGCGGCGGGCGCGAGTCCGGGTCGGACGCCTGGAGGGCGTACATGCGCCGGCAGACCGCCACCGTCAACTACACGAGCGAGCTTCCGCTCGCCCAGGGCATCGAGTTCGACGTCGGCCCCTGAAGCCGGACGACCCGGCGTCCGCCCCGGATTCCTGGACACGACCGTACGGCGCTGATATATCAGCGCGGGTGCGCAACGGCGACAGCCGTGCCGGCGAGCCGCTCATCGCTGCTGCGGGGATCTGGAAGATCTTCGGGCCGAAGGCCGACCGCATCCTCGGGACCGAGGACGCAGAGCTGAGCCGCACGGAGCTACGCGAGCGGACGGGGTGCGTGGCCGCCGTGCGGGACGTGTCCTTCGAGGTCTGGCCCGGCGAGGTGTTCGTGGTGATGGGCCTCTCGGGCTCCGGCAAGTCGACGCTCGTCCGCACGCTGATCCGCCTGATCGAGCCGACGGCGGGAACGATCCGGATCGCCGACCAGGACGTCACAGCCGCGAGCTCGGCCGAGTTGCGCGAGCTCCGACGTCACCGGGTCTCGATGGTCTTCCAGCACTTCGGCCTGCTGGCCCACCGCAGGGTGATCGACAACGTCGCGTTCGGTCTCGAGATCCGCGGGATGGCGAAGGACGAGCGCATGGGACGCGCGCGTGAGCTGCTCCGGCTCGTGGGTCTCGACGAGGTCGAGAACCAGTTTCCCGATCAGCTTTCCGGCGGCATGCAGCAGCGGGTTGGCGTCGCCCGGGCCTTTGCGACGAACCCGGCGGTGATGCTGTACGACGAGCCGTTCAGCGCCCTCGACCCGCTCATCCGCCGCGACATGCAGGACGAGGTCTGCCGGCTCCAGGAGGAGACGGGTCAGACGATGGTCTTCATCACGCACGACCTGTCGGAGGCGCTCCGGCTCGGCGATCGCATCGCGATCATGCGGGACGGCGCGATCGTCCAGCTCGGCACGCCCGAGGAGCTCGTCGGCTCTCCGGCGGACGAGTACGTGCAGAACTTCGTCCGCGACGTCCCGCGCAGCCATGTGCTCACGCTGCGCTGGATCATGCGCGACCCCGAGGCGGGCGAAGCGCTCGACGGGCAGCGGCTCGACGTCGGCACGACCGTGCGCGACGCCTTGCCCTTGCTCGCGGGAAGCGAGCGCCCTGTGCTGGCCGTCGACGGCGATCAGATCGTCGGCGTGGTCGATCGAGTCACGGTGATCAACGCCATCGCAGGGGAGGGCGGGTGATGTCCGGAGTCGTCGCCGAGACCCCCGTCGTCGCGCCGGTTCTCTCGCACAGGCCGTGGTGGCGGGGTAAGCCGGTCCAGGTCGCGCTGGTCGTAGCCGGGATGTGGCTCGCGTACCGCGCGTTCCGGCTCGAGTACCCATGGCCCGCCGGGCTGGCCTGGAACAACCTCCAGTTCGAGCTCGACGAGTTCCAGGTCTGGCTGATCGAGCAACGCTCGGCGGAGGACAAGAGCTTCGTCTTCGCGATCTTCGACGGCTTCCGCGTCTTCGCCGACAACCTCGTCGCCTGGCTCGAGGACGCGCTCTTCTGGCTCACCTGGATCGGCACGACCGCGGTCGGCACGCTTCTCGTCTGGCGCTTCGGCGGGACGAAGGCGGCCGGGATCACGTTCGCCGCATTCGCGACCTACGCGCTGACGGGGCTCTGGGAGGAAAGCATGCAGACGCTCGCGCTGATGCTGGCCGCAGTCGCGCTGTCGCTGCTCGTCGGGATTCCCCTCGGGGTCGCGGTCGGCCGCTCCCATCGCGTCGCCCGGATCGTGACCCCGTTCCTCGACGCCGCCCAGATCGTCCCGGCGTTCGCGTACCTGATGCCGGTCGTGATCCTCTTCTCGGTGGGACCCGCGGCGGCCGTCGTGGCGACGATGATCTACGCGATCCCGCCCGCCGTCCGCATCACCGCGCTCGGGATCCGCGGGGTCCCGCTCAACACCGTCGAGGCTGCCGTCTCGATGGGCTCGACCGCCCGACAGACGCTGACGAAGGTGCAGCTCCCGCTCGCGCGGCGGATGCTCCTGCTCGGCGTGAACCAGACGATCCTGTTCGCGCTCTCCATGGTCGTGATCGCCGGCCTGATCGGTGGAGGGGGCCTCGGCGCGGTCATCAACAGCGGCCTCTCGTCGACCCCGGCGCTCGCGCTCCTCGCGGGACTGGTGGTCGTCGTGATGGCCATCTCCCTCGACCGAGCAACCGAGGCGATCGCCGACCGGACGGATCCTGCGCGCCGGCATCTGGACGACGCGGGGCTTCGTCGCTCTCGCCTCGTGACGGTCGGGGTGGTCGCGCTGATGGGCGCGATCGTCGTGGCCGCGAAGCTGATCGGGGTGTCCGGCGTCTATCCGGACACCGCAGGCGTCCAGGAGCGGGCCGTCACCGCGCAGGAGTGGCTGCTCGCGCGCATCCAGAGCGTGTTGGACTATGTGCAAGACCCGACGTCGTGGGTCTTCGGCATCACCGAGCCGATCGGGATCTTCATCCTCCAGGAGCTCCTGCTGCCGCTACAGCAGTTCCTCGTAGAGGGGCCGTGGTTCATGACCCTCGGCGGGCTGACGCTGATCGCTCTCATCGTGTCGGGGCCGAGGCCGGCGATCACGACGTTCCTCATGCTCGGGGCGATCGGCGTCACCGGCGTGTGGGCGCTCGCGATGGACACCCTCTCGCAGGTCCTCGTCGCGACCCTGATCGCAGTCGTGATCGGGATCGGGCTCGGGGTCGCCGCCTCCGAGAGCAAGGCCGTCTCGAAGGCGCTCCGCCCGGTCAACGACGTGCTGCAGACGCTCCCGCAGCTCGTCTACATCATCCCGTTCATCTACCTGATGCCGGTCTCGATCGTCCCCGGCATCATCGCGGGCGTCCTCTACGCGTTCCCGGTCGTCGTGCGACTCGTCGAGCGGGGCATCAACGACGTCGCCCCGCAGTCCGTCGAGGCGGCCGGCGCCTTCGGTGCCACGCGACGCCAGGTGCTGACGAAGGTGAAGATCCCGCTTGCCGGCGACGCGATCATGCTCGGAGTCAACCAGGGGATCATCATGGTGCTCGCCGTGGTCGTGATCGGCGGGCTCGTGGGCTCGGGCGGCCTCGGCTACGAGGTCGCGCAGGGCCTCGTACGGGGCTATTTCGGACAGGGCGTGATCGCATCGTTCGCGATCCTCGCGCTCGGAATCACGCTCGACCGGGTGACCCAGGGCACTCGGCGGGCGCGGAAGGAGGGGTCGACGTGAAGGTGCGTGCAATCGCGAGGGAACTCGACGAGAAGGAGGGTCGGATGTCAAGAACCGAGGGCCGGAGGCGTGTGCGCCTGATCGGTCTCGCGCTCGTCGCGTCCGCCGCGT
The DNA here is from genome assembly GCF_035710885.1 of Gaiella sp. Taxonomy (GTDB): domain Bacteria; phylum Actinomycetota; class Thermoleophilia; order Gaiellales; family Gaiellaceae; genus Gaiella. The sequence goes on from NZ_DASTCS010000024.1 coordinate 13,611, forward strand.
TGGTGCTCGCGGCCGGGGCGACCGGGGGAACGAGCCAGGCCGCCTGCGACGAGGTCGTGCTGAACGAGAACTCGTGGGTCGGCTCGACCGCGAACGTCTACGTGATGAAGAACGTCCTCGAGTCGAAGCTCAAGTGCAAGGTCAAGATCCTGAACATCACCGAGGGCCAGCCCGCGTTCCAGGCGATGGCGGACGGGAAGATCGACGTCGTGATGGAGGACTGGCAGAACCTTCCCGGGACGCCGTACGAGAAGGCCAAGTCCGTCGTCCCCGTCGGCACGAACGGCATCACCGGCGTGATCGGCTGGTACATCCCGCGCTACCTGCTGAAGCAGTACCCCCAGTTCAAGACCTGGAGGGGCCTGAAAGGCAAGGAGTCCGTCTTCAAGTCGCCGGAGTCGGGGTCGCAGGGGATGTTCCTCGGGGGTGACCCGTCCTACGTGCAGAAGGACCGGGCTCTGATCAAGGGGCTGGGCCTGAACCTGAAGCACGTCGTCGCGGGCGCGGAGCCCGCCCAGGTGGCGCGCTGGAGCCAGCTCTACAAGCAGAAGAAGCCCGTGCTCTTCTACTGGTACGACCCGCAGTACCTGAACGCCCAGTACGACCTCGTCCAGGTGCAGCTCCCGAAGCGGTTCGCGGGCTGCCAGGACGACGAGAAGAAGGGTGGCGACTCGAAGAAATACGCGTGCGCCTACCCGTCGTACAGGCTCGACAAGCTCGTCAGCGCGGACTTCCTGAAGAGCCGCTCGCCCGCGCTCAGGGTGATCCGCAACTTCAAGTGGACGTCGGCCGACCAGAACTTCGTCGCGAACCTGATCTCGGGCAAGAAGCTGTCCAAGGACAAGGCCGCGGCGCAGTGGGTCAAGGCCAACGGCAAGAAGGTCAACGCCTGGCTGAAGTAGATCGATCCCGCGGCAGGGGCGAGCACGCGTCGCCCCTGCCGCCACGAGATGGCGACTCCGACCCTCCACATCAACGAGCCCCGCGCGCCCGGCGAGCAATCGCTCGCCGACCGCGCGTACTACGCGATCCGCGAGCTGATCGTCACGCTCGAGCTCGCTCCGGGTTCCGTCGTGAACGAGCGCGATCTGATGGGGCGGCTCGGCCTGGGGAGGACACCTGTCCGCGAGGCGCTCCGCGACCTCGCCCGCGACCAGCTCGTCGAGGTGTTCCCCCGACGCGGGATGTTCGTCGCGGGGGTCGACGTCGGAGACATCGCGGGCCTTTCGGAGGTGCGCGGCGTGCTGGAGAGCAAGGCGGCGCGACTGGCGGCCGAGCGCAGGAACGACGTCGACCTCGAGGAGACCGAGGCACTGCTCGACGAGCTTTCGCACGCGGCGTCACTCGACGAGCGGCGCCTGATCGACCTCGACCAGCGGATCCACCGCCACGTCTACCGCTGCGCGCACAACCCGTTCCTCCGGTCGACGCTGGAGGAGTACTACGTGCTCACCCTGCGGATCTGGTTTCTCGCCCTCGACCGGGTCGAGCGCCTGGACGACGCGATCCGCGAGCACCACGCGATCCTCGAGGCGATCCGCGACCGCGACCCGGACCGTGCGGAGGATGTCATGCGCGCCCACGTCGCGAGCTTCCAGCGGGCAATGCGCGCCGTCCTCTGACGAGACGTGTATCTTCCTCCGCCGACTGATATATCAATTGAACGGAGCTCGATGACCCACCGCCCGACCGGCTCGCCTGCATGAGCACGAACGCCCCCGCCGCCGCGCGCGCCGTCGTCATCGGCTGCGGGATCGTCGGTTCGAGCGTCGCGTACCACCTCACGCGGCTCGGCTGGGCGGACGTCGTCCTGCTCGACAAGGGGCCGCTGCCGAACCCCGGTGGCTCGACCGGGCACGCGTCGAACTTCATCTTCCTCGTCGACCACTCCAAGGAGATGACGCAGCTCACGCTCGAGAGCGTGCGCCAGTACCGGGAGATGGACGTCTTCACGGAGTGCGGGGGGATCGAGGTCGCCCGCACCGAGGAGCGCATGGAAGAGCTGCGCCGCAGGATGGCCTCGGCGAAGTCCTGGGGCATCGAGCCGGTGTCCCTCCTCACCCCGGCCGAGATCAAGGAGCTCGTCCCGTTCGTCGACGAGTCGATCCTGCTCGGCGGCTTCCACACGCCGGGCGTCGGCGTGGTCGACTCGCTCCGAGCCGGGACGATCATGCGCGAGCGCGCGGTGGACGCCGGCGCCCTGCAGGTGCTGCCGAACACCGAGGTGCAAGGGATGGGGGTCGAGCGCGGCCGGATCCGCACGGTCGAGACCTCGAGGGGGACGATCGAGGCGGAGACAGTCGTCGTCGCGTGCGGCGTCTGGAGCCCGCTGATCGCCCGCATGGCCGGCGCGCACATCCCGCTGACGCCGATGGTGCACCAGATGATCGACGTCGGGCCGGTGCCGAGATTCGAGCGGAGCCCGCGCGCGATCGAGTTCCCGATCGTCCGGGACATGGACGTGTTCATGTACGAGCGGCAGGACGGCACGAGCCTCGAGATCGGCTCGTACGCCCACCGTTCGATCGTCCACGACCCCGAGGAGATCCCCTCGATCGAGCAGGCGGCGCTCTCCCCGACCGAGTTCCCCTTCACGCAGGCCGACTTCGACCCGCAGATGGTCGACGCGCTCGACCTGATGCCCGAGATCGTGGGTGACGAGTCGGTCGGCGTGAAATACGCGATCAACGGGCTCATCTCGCTGACGCCCGACGGAATGCCGATCCTCGGCGAGACGCCGGAGGTCCGAGGCCTCTGGTCGGCGGCGGCGGTGTGGGTGAAGGAGGGGCCCGGCGTCGGCAAGTCGATCGCGGAGTGGATGGTGCACGGCGAGTCGCACATCGACCTCCACTCGTCGGACGTCGCCCGGTTCCACGACCACCAGAAGACCCGGGCGCACGTGAAGGCCCGCACCACCGAGGCGTTCCCGAAGACGTACGGGATCATCCATCCGGCCGAGCAGTGGTCGTCCGATCGTGGGCTGCGCTACTCGCCGATGCGCGAGCGCGAGCGCGAGCTGGGCGCCGTGTTCTACGAGGTCGCCGGCTGGGAGCGCCCGCACTGGTACGAGGCGAATGCGCCGCTCGTCGAGCGCTACGGCGTGAAGCCCCGCAAGGCCGAGTGGGATGCGCGCTGGTGGTCGCCGATCATCAACGCCGAGCACCTGGCAATGCGCGAGCACGCCGGCCTGTTCGACCTCTCCGCCTTCGCGATCTTCGACGTGCAGGGGCCCGGGGCCCTCGATGCGCTCCAGCGGAGCGTGCTCGCCCAGATGGACGTCGCGGTCGGCCGCGTCGTCTACACGCCGGTGCTCGCCCCAGGCGGCGGCTTTCGCTCGGACCTGACGATCATGCGGCTCGGCGACGACGAGTTCCGGATCGTGACGGGCGGCGCCCACGGGATGGCCGACCGCAAGCTGTTCTCCGACCAGCTGCCGGACGACGGCTCGGCGACGCTCGTCGACGTGACGACCGCGTGGACGACGATCGGGCTGTGGGGGCCGCGGGCGAGGGACATCCTCTCGACCGTCACGTCCGACGACGTCTCGCACGCGGGCTTCCCGTTCGGGACGTGCCGGGTGATCGAGATCGGCTCGCAGCTCGTCCTCGCGTCGCGCATCTCGTACGTCGGCGACCTCGGCTGGGAGCTCTACGTGCCGATCGAGCAGGGCGCACGGCTCTGGGACGTCGTGTGGGAGGCGGGGCAGCCGCACGGCCTCACGGCCTGCGGCATCGGCGTCTATGGGACGACCGGGCGCCTCGAGAAGTCCTACCGGGCATTCGCCGCCGAGCTCGAGAGCGAGTACACCGTGGTCGAGGCGGGGATGACGCGGCCGACGGTCAAGGAGCAGGACTTCGTCGGCAGGGAGGCCCACCTGCGCCATCGCGAGGAGGAGCCGGCCGCGATCCTCTGCACGCTGACGGTGGACGACCACACGTCGCGGAGCGGCGTCGAGCGCTTCCCGCTCGGGCGCGAGCCGATCACGCTTCGCGACGGCACGCCCCTCACCGACGCCAAGGGCCGCCGCTCCTACGTGACCAGTGCAGGTGCGGGCCCCTCGCTCGGCAGGTACATCCTGATGGCGTACCTGCCGCCCGAGCAGGCCGTCGAGGGCTCGACCGAGCTCGCCGTCGAGTACATGGACGAGCGCTACCCCGTGACCGTCGACGTCGTCGGCTCGGCGCCGATCTTCGACCCGGAGAACACGAGGATCCGCTCGTGAGGATCCTCGTCGCGGTGAAGCGCGTCCCCATGACGGGCGGGCGCATCGTGCTGACCGAGGACGAGCAGGCGATCGAGACCCGGCACCTCGGCTTCACCATCAGCCCGCACGAGGAGTGCGGTGTGGAGGAGGCCGTGCGGCTGATCGAGGCGAACGGAGGAGAGTCGGTCGTCCTCACGCTCGGGCCCGGCGAGGCGGAGGAGCAGCTCCGCGATGCGATGGCGATCGGGATCGACCGCGCGGTTCACCTCGTCACCGACGGCGAGGAGTGGGACCCGCAGGCGACCGCGGGCGCGATCCTCGAGGTGATCCGCGAGGACGAGGCGGCCAACGGACGCTTCGACCTCCTCCTCTTCGGAAACGAGTCGGCGGACACGGGTGGCTACCAGGTCGGCATACGCATCGCCCATGCGCTGGGGAGACCGATCGCGACCGGTCTCAAGGCGGTGACCGTCGACGACGGCACGGTGCGGTGCGAGCAGGAGGTTGCGGGTGGGCGCGACGTGTACGTGCTGCCGCTGCCGGCCGTCGTGACCGTGAAGGAAGGGCTCAACCTCCCGCGTTACCCGTCGGTTCCGGGGCGCCTCCGGGCGCAGAGAAAGCCGCTCGAGTCCCGCAGTCCGGTGCGTCCCGAGCCGCGCCTGGAAAGGCTGCGGCTCGTCGTGCCCGAGGGCGAGGGGAAGCAGGCGGAGATCCTCGGCGAGGGCGCAGCGGCCGCGCCGCGAGTGGTAGAGGTGCTGCAGCAGATCGGAGTCGTGTGAGCGTTCTCGTCTATGTCGAGCACGCGGCCGGCGTGGTCGACGAGCCGTCGCTCCAGGCGCTGACGCTCGCGCGCGGCCTGGCCGGCGGGGATGCGCTGCAGGCGGTCTGCGTTCGTGTCGGCGCGACCCAGAGCCCGGCGGACGCGCTCGCGGGCCACGGCGTCGAGACCCTGCATGCCGCCGCGGGCGAGGCATTCGCGGCGCATGCGCCGTGCGCGATCGCCGAGGCGATCGTCGAGCTCTCCCGACGCCTGTCGGCGTCGGCTGTCGTGGGACCGGGAACCGAGCGGGGGAACGAGGTCCTCGCGCACGTCGCCGGGCTCCTCGACCTGCCTCTCGCCGCCAACTGCGTCGCGGCCGCATCGTCGGACGGTGGTACGAACGTCACGCGAGTCCGGTGGGGCGGCAGCCTCCTCGAGGTCGCGCGGGTCCACGCGCCGACGGCGCTGCTCACCGTGCAGCCCCATGCGGTGCCGATCGAGACGACGTCGAGCGGCGCACCGGCTGTCGAGACGTTCACCCCGACGTTGTCCGACGCCGCGCTGGCGCTCCGGGTCGCCGAGCGGCTCGGAGCCGCGACGGGCGGGATCTCGCTCGCCGACGCGAAGGTCGTCGTCTCGGGAGGGCGCGGCGCCGGCTCGGCGGAGGGCTTCGCGATCGTCGAGGAGCTCGCCGGGCTGCTCGGCGCCGCGGTCGGCTGCTCGCGGGCCGTGACCATGGCGGGCTGGCGGCCGCACACCGACCAGGTCGGTCAGACAGGGACGAAGATCGCCCCGGATCTCTACATCGCCTGCGGCATCTCGGGGGCGACGCAGCACATGGCGGGGTGCAAGGGCGCCAAGCGCATCCTCGCTGTCAACTCGGACCGCGAGGCGCCGATCCTGGCCAGCGCGGACTACGCCGTGATCGGCGACATGCACGAGATCGTGCCCGCGCTCTCGGTCGCCATCCGCGCGGCGCGCTCGTCGTGACGGGAAAGAGCGGTCGCCCATGAGCGCTGCGGCCTCGGCGCTCGCGCTCGTCCTCGTCGCCGCCGTCGCGGGCACGCTGTTCGTCCGGCGCGCGAGCTTCCTCTACCGGTTGGTCCGCCTCGGGCAACCGGCCGACCGCTCCGGCGATGTGGGGCGCCGCGCCCGGACGGAGGCGACGGTGGTGCTCGCTCAGCGGAAGCTGCTCCAACGCTTCGTGCCCGGCCTCGTTCACGCCCTCATCTTCTGGGGGTTCGTCGTCCTCTTCCCGACGATCGTGATGGCGCTGCTCGGGGCCGTCGACCGCGACTGGACGCTTCCGTGGCTCGGCCATCAGGGTTGGTTCTTCCTCCTCGTCGATGTCTTCTGCGTCCTCGTCCTCGTCGGCGTGGCCTCGGCGCTCGCCATCCGCAAGGTGCAGCGGCCGGCGCGCTTCGAAGGAAGCCACCTCGGCGAGGCCGACCTGATCCTCGGCCTCATCGCGCTGATCGTCGCGACGCTCCTCTGCTGGCACGCGTCGCGGATCGCGCTCGGGATCAACGAGTGGCCGGAGGACTGGTCGCCCGTCTCGAAGGCGATCTCGACACCGATGGACACAGGGGACTGGCTCGAGGCGCGCGAGCGCATCTTCGTCTGGCTGCACGTGCTCACGATCCTCGGCTTCCTCGTCTACCTGCCGTATTCGAAGCACCTGCACATCGCGACCGCAGGGCTCAACGTGTGGTTCGGCCGGACCCGGGCCAGGGGTCGGCTCGAGCCGCTCGATTTCGAGGTCGAGGACGAGGCGGCGCTCAGGCTGGGGGCGGGCACGCTCGCCGACATGACGTGGAAGCAGATGCTCGACACGATGTCGTGCACGGAGTGCGGCCGCTGCCAGGACGTCTGCCCGGCCTGGGCTACCGGCAAGGCGCTGTCGCCGAAGCTCCTGATCATGGGCCTTCGCGACCGGCTCTTCGAGGAGGGGCCGGGCGTGCTGGCCGGTGGGGGGGCCACGGCTCTCGTCCCGGGCGCGGTGACGGACGAGGTCGTCTGGGACTGCGTCACGTGCGGCGCCTGCGTGCACGAGTGCCCCGTCTCCATCGAGCACGTGGACCACATCGTCGATCTCCGCCGCCACCTCGTGATGGCCGAGTCGCGCTTCCCGGACGAGGCCGGGGCGATGCTTCGCGACGTCGGCCGCTCGTCGAACCCGTGGGGGAAGGCGCAGGCCGATCGGGCGGCGTGGGCCGAGGGCCTCGACGTGCGCGTCCTGGAGCCCGGCGACACCGCGCCCGAGCTCCTCTACTGGGTCGGCTGCGCCGCGTCGTACGACGAGCGCGCCCGTGCCACGGCGCGGGCGACCGCCACGCTGCTCGTGAAGGCCGGGCTCGACGTCGCGATCCTCGGCCCGCGCGAGTCGTGCACCGGCGACCCGGCACGACGCATGGGCGACGAGTACACGTTCCAGGCTCAGGCGCAGCAGAACGTTGCGACCCTGGGCGAGGCCGGCGTGACGAGGATCGTCACGAGCTGCCCGCACTGCTTCAACACGCTCGGGAACGAGTACGCCGACTTCGACGGCCGCTACGAGGTCGTCCACCACAGCGAGCTCCTCGCCGAGCTTCTGCGGGACGGGCGGCTCGAGGCCCCGCGTGGGGAGGACGGGATCACGTACCACGACTCCTGCTACCTCGCCCGCCACAACGACGTCCTCGCTGCGCCGCGCGAGATCGTCTCGCGTATCGGCAGGCCGCTGGAGATGGCGCGCAGCGGCAAGCGCACGTTCTGCTGCGGTGCGGGCGGCGCCCACATGTGGATGGAAGAGCGCGGGTCGGCGATCAACGAGGAGCGCGTCCGGGAGGCGGCCGAGACGGGCGCGAAGACGCTCGCCGTCGCGTGCCCGTTCTGCACGATGATGCTCGACGACGGGGTGAAGCAGATCGGGGCGGGGCTCCGGGTGGCCGACGTCTCCGTCCTCCTCGCAGAGGCGCTCGAGCCGGGCGCAGCGGGCGGCCCGGCCGCGGGTTGACCGCCGCTGCACCGACGTCGTAGAATCACATGGTGGAACGACCGTTCCACCCCATGGGCCGACCGACCTCCACACCGACGGGTACGCAGTCGATCGACCGCGCCGCGCAGGTGCTCGTACACGTGCTCGAAACGGCCGATCCGCCGACGGTCGGGGGGCTCTCGCTGCGGCTCGGCCTGCCGAAGAGCACGGCGTCTCGTCTGGTCGGCGCGCTCGAGCGCCAGGGGCTGATCCAGCGCGACGACGGCGCCGGCCGCCTCGTGCCGGGAGCCGTGCTCCAGCGCTTCGCACGACGCGAGACCGGCGACGCAGAGCTCGTCGAGCTCGCGGCGGAAGCGCTCGACCGCCTCGCCCAGGCGAGCGGCGAGACGATCAACATCGGCGTGCCCTCGCTCGGGGCGGTCGAGCTGCTCGACCAGCGTGACAGCCGCCACTTCCTCGGCTCCACGAACTGGGTCGGACGGCGTGTGCCCGCGCACGGCTCCGCGCTCGGCAAGGTCTTCTACGCGTTCGACGCGCTCCCCGTCCCGACCGGGCCGCTCGAGCCGCTCGCTCCGCGGACGAGGCCGGCCGCCGACGAGCTCGGCCTCCAGGAGGTCCGGGCGTGCGGCTATGCGACAGCGGTCGAGGAGCTCGAGCCGGGCCTCTGGGCGGTCGCCGCCCCGGTCCGCGACGGCTCCGGCGCCGTGATCGCGGCGCTCAGCATCTCGGGCCCGACGGTGCGGCTCGGGCGCGGCCTGCTCGAGCAGCTCGGCCGTCTCGTGCTGACCGAGGCACGGGTCCTCTCAACGCTCCTGGGACACGACGACCGAAAGCGAGGTGTCGCGTGAGTGACGAGGAAATCGATCTCGGGTCTCTTCCGGACGAGGAGCTCGTCAAGCAGATGCACGACGACCTCTACGACGGGCTCGCCCCCGAGATCGCCGAGGGAACCGAGATCCTGCTCGAGCGCGGCTGGTCGGCGGAGAAGACCCTCACCGAGGCGCTCGTCGAGGGGATGCGGATCGTCGGCATCGACTTCCGCGACGGGATCCTGTTCGTCCCCGAGGTGCTGCTCGCCGCGAACGCGATGAAGGCGGGGATGGAGGTGCTGCGGCCGCTGCTCTCCGAGTCGAGCGCCGACCGGATGGGGAAGGTCGTGATCGGCACGGTCAAGGGCGACATCCACGACATCGGCAAGAACCTCGTCGCGATGATGCTCGAGGGCGCCGGCTTCGAGGTGATCGACCTCGGGATCAACAACGCGGTCGAGAGCTACCTCGCCGCGCTCGAGGAGCACAAGCCGGAGATCCTCGGCATGTCCGCGCTGCTCACGACGACGATGCCGTACATGAAGGTCGTCATCGACACGCTCAGCGAGCAGGGGATCAGGGACGACGTGATCGTGCTCGTGGGCGGCGCGCCGCTCAACGAGGAGTTCGGCAAGGCGATCGGCGCGGACGCCTACTGCCGGGACGCGGCGGTCGCAGCCGAGACGGCTCAGGCGCTCGTCCTGGCGCGCCGCTCGTCGGTCACCGCGTCGTGATCGAGCCGCTCCTCGAGGACGAGGTCGCGTTCGCCGGCGCCGCAGCAGAGGCCCGCGTGCTCGTCCTCGCCTGCGGCGCGATCGCACGCGAGGTGCTCGCCGTGATCTCGCTCAACGGCTGGACGCACGTCGACGTCCGCTGCCTCCCTGCAAGGCTCCATTCGACACCCGACCGGATCCCCGGCGCGGTCGACGCGAAGCTTGCGGAGCTGTCGGGGCGCTACGGGCGCGTGTTCGTCGCGTACGCCGACTGCGGGACAGGCGGCGCGCTCGACCTCGTGTTGGATCGACACGACGTCGAGCGGCTGCCGGGGGCGCACTGCTACGGGTTCCTTGCGGGGAACGACGCCTGGGACGCGATGCAGGAGCAGCAGCCCGCGACCTTCTACCTCACGGACTTCCTCGCACGCCATTTCGACGCGCTCGTCGTCCGGGGCCTCGGGATCGACAGGCACCCGGAGCTCAAGACGATGATGTTCGGCAACTACCGGCGGCTCGTCTACCTCGCCCAGACCGACGACCCGGCGCTCGACAGGAGCGCCGAGGACGCGGCTGCGTTCCTCGGCCTCGCGTACGAGCGGCGCCGGACAGGGTACGGCGAGCTGGTCCCGTCGCTCACGCGCTTCGTCCGGGAGCCGGCACGTGCCTGAGCTGACGGTGATCTGGTGGAGGGACATCCCGGCTCAGGTGAAGGCGAAGGAGGGCCGCTCGCGCGCGGCGGGGGAGCTTCCGGCACGGTTCCAGGAAGCGATCGACGCCGCGGCGATGCGCGCCGGGCTGACCGGGAGCGACGCGTACCTGGAGGAGTGGCGGCGCGTGCAGCGAGCCTGCGGCGACGACCTCGAGGCGGAGGTGGCGCATGAGCTCGAACGGCTCGACGCTGCGTACTCGGAGGACGTGCTGGAGCGGCTCGTGCGAGCGAGCGGGAGGGAGAGCGGGTGACCGAGACGCTGCTCTCCTCGTCGACCAGGGAGGTCGTGATCGGCTTCGACCGCCCGTTCGTCGTGATCGGCGAGCGCATCAATCCGACCGGGCGCAAGGCGCTCGCCGCGGAGATGGCGGCCGGCAACTTCGAGACCGTCGTCGCCGACGCGCTCGCGCAGGTCGAGGCCGGAGCCCAGATGCTCGACGTCAACGCGGGCATCCCGCTCGCCGACGAGCCGGCGATCCTCGCGCACACGGTGCAGCTCGTGCAGTCGATCACGGATGTCCCTCTCTCGATCGACTCGTCGATCGTCGAGGCGCTCGAGGCAGGGCTGGCGGCGTACGGCGGGAAGCCGCTCGTGAACTCCGTGACGGGGGAGGACGAGCAGATGGAGCGTGTGCTTCCGCTGGTGGCGAGGCACGGCGCCGCCGTCGTCGCGATCACGAACGACGAGACCGGGATCAGCGAGGACCCGGACGTCCGCTTCGACGTCGCACGCAGGATCGTGTCGCGCGCCGAGGATCACGGGATCCGACGCGAGGACGTCGTCGTCGACCCGCTCGTGATGCCGATCGGCGCCATGGGGTCGGCCGGGCGCCAGGTGTTCCGGCTCCTGCGGCGGCTGCGAGACGAGCTCCACGTGAATACGACGTGCGGCGCGTCGAACGTCAGCTTCGGGCTCCCGAACCGCACCGGGCTGAACGCGGCGTTCCTGCCGATGGCGATCGCCTCGGGGCTCACGTCGGCCATCACGAGCCCGCTCCATGGCGAGATGCTCCAGGCGATCAAGGCCGCCGACGTGCTGATGGGGAACGACCCGCACTGCGCCTCGTGGATCGCCCGGAACGGCGACGGTGCGGCGACCGGCAGGCAAGGGGGCCGACGTGGCGGGCGCGACGGGCGAAGGGCAAGCGCCGAGGCATGAGCCCTCGGCAGGAGAGCGAAACGAAGAGGGGCGAGGCTGAAGCCACGCCCCGGGCGCTCGTCGTCTTCACCCCGTCCGGGAGGCGCGGGCGCGTGGCGCGCGGAACGTCCGTGCTGGACGCGGCGCGGCGGCTCGGCGTCGACCTCGACTCGGTCTGCGGCGGCCGTGGCATCTGCGGGCGCTGCCAGGTGACCGTCTCGGAGGGCGAGCACGCGAAGCACGGGATCATGTGCACCGGTGCCGCGCTGACGCCGCCGACACCGACGGAGGAGGCCTATGCCGCCGACCGCGGGCTCGCGGAGGGCCGGCGCCTCGGCTGTACCGCGCTCGTCGGCGAGGACGTCGTGATCGACGTGCCGCAGGAGAGCCAGGTCTACAGGCAGGTCGTGCGCAAGGAGGCCGACGCGCGCTCGATCGCCGTCGACCCGGTCGTCCGCCTGTACTTCGTCGAGGTCGAGCCTCCGCAGCTCGCCTCGCCGAGAAGTGATCTCGCGCGACTGCTCGACGCGCTCGAGCGTGAATGGGACTTGCATGAGCTCTCGATCGACCCAGTCGCTTTGCGCAATCTCCAGCATGATTTGCGAGCAGAACCCGCCTGGAGCGTCACCGTCGCGGTTCACGACGGCTCCACGATCACGGCGATCTGGCCGGAGTTCCACGACGCGGCCTACGGAATCGCCTTCGACGTGGGCTCGACGACGGTCGCGGGGCACCTCTGCGACCTGCACACGGGCAACGTGCTTGCGTCCGCCGGTGAGATGAACCCGCAGATCCGCTTCGGTGAAGATCTGATGAGCCGGGTGTCGTACGTGATGCTCAACGCGGGCTCCGAGAAGGAGCTCACGCGTGTCGTGCGCGGCTGCGTCGCGAAGCTGACGGCCGAGCTCTGTCGTGAGGCGGGGGTCGAGCGCACGGACGTCCTCGAGCTGACCTTCGTCGGCAACCCGGTGATGCACCACCTGCTCCTCGGGATCGACCCGACGGAGCTCGGCGGCGCGCCGTTCGCGCTCGCGCTCGACACGGGCTTGCGCCTCCACGCCTCCGAGCTCGGGCTGCCGGTGAATCCCGGCGCACGGGCGTACGTCCTCCCGTGCATCGCGGGCCACGTCGGCGCGGATACCGCAGGCGTGATCCTGGCCGAAGCGCCGCATCTCTCGGACGAGGTCACCCTCGTCGTCGACGTCGGGACGAACGCCGAGATCGTGCTCGGGAACCGCGAGCGGCTGCTCGCGGCGTCGAGCCCGACCGGGCCCGCCTTCGAGGGCGCGCAGATCAGCAGCGGCCAGCGCGCCGCCCCGGGGGCGATCGAGCGGGTCAGGATCGATCCCGAGACGCTCGAGTCACGGGTCAGGGTCATCGGCTGCGACGCCTGGTCGGACGAGCCCGGGTTCGCGGACGTCAGGGTGACCGGCATCTGCGGGTCGGGGATCGTCGAGGCGATCGCCGAGCTACATCTCGCCGGAGTGATCGCGACCGACGGGACGATCGACGGGTCGCTCGCGGGGCGGAGCGGGCGGATCGTGCGGGACGGGAGGACGTACGCCTACGTCCTGCAGGCAGGCGAGCCCGAGCTGCGCGTCACCCAGAACGACGTCAGGCAGATCCAGCTCGCGAAGGGCGCGCTGCACGCTGGTTGCATGCTGCTGATGGAGCGCTACGGGATCGACCGCGTCCCCCGCATCAGGCTCGCCGGCGCGTTCGGCACGCACATCGACCCGGTGCACGCCCTCGTGCTCGGGCTCGTCCCCGACTGCGAGCCGGAGCACGTGACGTCGGCCGGGAACGCGGCCGGCACCGGCGCGCGGATCGCGCTCGTCGACCGCTCGGCGCGCACCGAGATCGAGGAGGTCGTGCGCCGGGTCGAGAAGGTCGAGACGGCCGTCGAGCCGCGGTTCCAGGAGCACTTCGTCAACGCCATGGCAATCCCCCACGATGTCGATCCGTATCTGCGCCTCGGCGCCCAGGTCGCGCTCCCACGGCGGTGGACGGCCACCGTGACGACCGATCGGGCTGCGCGGCGGCGTCGTGCGGCGGAGAGGAGAGCGTCATGACCGAGACCCGTGGCCGCAGGAGCGGGGGGCGCGCTGCGCGCCAGGCGGCGCGCCTGCACGCGCACGTCGAGCACGTGCCGTTCCTGGTGCGCGCGCTGCAGCCGTTGGAGGTGCTCTCGGAGGAGGGGCTCTCCCTGCTCGAGCAGAACGCCGACCGGATCCTCGAGGAGGTCGGGATCGAGTTCCACGACGCGCCCGACGCACTGGAGCTGTTCGCGGCGGCGGGTGCGTCGGTCGAGGGCGAGCGGGTGCGCTTCCCGCGCGGGCTCTGCCGCTCGCTCGTGCAGGCCACTGCGCCGACGCAGTTCACCCAGGTCGCGAGAAACCGGGCGAACGACGTCGTCTTCGGCGGGCAGGGCACGATCTTCGCCCCGGCGTACGGGTCGCCGTTCGTCCGTGACCTCGATGGCGGGCGGCGGTACGGGACGATCGAGGACTTCCGCAACTTCGTCAAGCTCGCCTACACGTCGCCGTGGCTGCACCACTCCGGAGGGACGGTCTGCGAGCCGGTGGACGTGCCCGTGAACAAGCGGCACTTCGACATGATCTACGCGCATCTCCGGTGCTCGGACAAGCCGTTCATGGGCTCGGTCACCCGTCCCGAGCGAGCCCGCGACACGGTCGAGATGGCGCGGATCGTGTTCGGCCGGGAGTTCGTCGACGCCAACACGGTCGTCTTCAGCCTGATCAACGCGAACTCCCCGCTCGTCTGGGACGCGACGATGCTCGGCGCCGCCCGCGCGTACGCCGAGGCGAACCAGGCGGTGATGATGACCCCGTTCATCCTCGCGGGCGCGATGAGCCCGGCCACAGTGGCGGCCACGTGCGCGCAGACGCTCGCGGAGTCCCTCGCGGGGATGGCGTACGTCCAGCTCGTGCGCACCGGCGCGCCGGTCGTGCTGGGGTCCTTCGCCTCCTCGATGTCGATGCAGTCCGGTGCACCGACCTTCGGGACGCCGGAGCCCGCGCTCGTCCTCTACGTCATGGCCGCGCTCGCACGTCGACTCGGCGTCCCGTTCCGGTCGGGCGGCGCGCTCACCGCGTCGAAGGTCGCCGATGCGCAGGCCGCCTACGAGTCCGCGAATACGATGCAGCCCACGATGCTCGCGGGTGTGAACTTCGTCCTACATGCGGCCGGCTGGCTCGAAGGCGGCCTCTCGATGGGGTACGAGAAGTTCGTGCTCGACGCCGACCAGCTCGGCATGTGGCACGCGTTCGCGCCGGGCGTCGACCTCTCCGAGAACGGCCAGGCCATGGACGCGTTCCTGACGAACGAGCCGGGGACCCATTTCCTCGGCCACCCGCACACCCTGGCGAACTTCGAGCAGGCCTTCTACCGCTCGTCGGTCGCCGACAACTCGAGCTTCGAGCAGTGGGAGAGCGAAGGTGCCCGCGACGCGGCGACCCGCGCGAACGCGACCTGGAAGAGCATGCTCGCCGAGTACCAGGCACCGCCGATCGACGAGGCGGTCGACGAGGAGCTCCGCGAATGGATCGACCGGCGCAAGGCGTCCTTCCCCGACGCGAGCGAGTGATGGTCGCGTCAGATCTCGGGCGGGCGGGGCGGATCTCGACGCTTCTGTCGCGCTCGCGCTACGAGGTCATCCCTCTCGAGGGGATCGAGGCGCAGGTTCTGGAGCACGTTCCGCGCGACGTCACCGTCACCGTGACCGCGTCGCCGACCAGGGGCCTCGAGCCGACCCTCGCGCTGACCGGCTCGCTCGCCCGCCAGGGCTACTCGGTCGTGCCGCACCTCTCCGCCCGGCTCGTCGCGGACGCGACGGAGGCCGCGGAGATCGTCGAGCGCCTTCGGCAGGACGGGGTGCGCGACGTGTTCGTCGTCGCGGGCGATGCGGAGGAGCCTCGCGGGAGCTTCCACGGCGCGATCGACCTGCTCGGGGCGCTCGACGAGCTTGGCCGGCCCTTCCCGGAGGTGGGCATCACCGGCTACCCCGAGAGCCATCCGTTCATCGACGACGAGACGACCGTCGCCGCGATGGCCGAGAAGGCCCTGCACGCGACCTACATCGTGAGCCAGGTCTGCTTCGATCCGAGTATCACCGCCCGGTGGATCGGGGACGTCTGGGGGCGCGGGATCCGGCTTCCGATCTATGTCGGCGTCCCAGGTGTGGTGAGCCGCACGAAGCTGCTGCGCGTCTCATCCCGGATCGGGATCGGCGACTCGTTGCGCTTCCTGCGCAAGAACGGCAGCTTCGCGAGCCGTTTCCTGCGGGGTGGCTTCAGCCCCGATCCGCTGCTCGACGGACTGGGCCCCGTGCTCGACGGGAACGAGGTCGCGGGCTTCCACGTGTTCACGTTCAACGACGTCGAGGACACCGAGCGCTGGCGCCGCGCGCGCCTGCACCGGCCCGTCTCGGCCGTCTCCGGGTCCACGACCGCTTCCTGACCCAACGATCCGAGGAGAGTGCATGCCCGTCGAGGTCGACACCGTCCGCGCCGTCAGCGTCCCGACCCGGCTCGTGCACGGCCCGGGCGCGGTCGCGCGCCTCGAGGGCGAGCTCGGTTCACTCGGCATCACGCGGCCGATGCTGGTCACGGACCCGGGTGTTGTCGCGGCAGGCCTCGTCGACCGCGTGCTGGCGCACCTCGACAACGTGGTCGTGTTCGACGGGGTTCGTCCGAATCCGGATATCGCGCTCGTGGACCGGGCCGCCGAGGCATACCGCGAGGCCGGTTGCGACGGCCTCGTGGCGCTCGGTGGCGGCTCGCCGATCGACACGGCGAAGTCGGTCGGCGTCGTCGCCGCCCACGGCGGCTCCATCGCCCGGTACGAGTGGGGCCGGGACCCGATCGAGCTGCGGATCCCGCCGCTCGTCGCGATCCCGACGACGGCGGGCACGGGCAGCGAGGTGACGCTCTGGGCGGTGATCACGGACCACGAGCGCCGGCTGAAGTTCAACGTAGGCGGCACGCCGCTGATCGGTGCGCACGTGGCGCTGATCGATCCCGAGCTGATGCTCGGGCTGCCGCGGGCCGTCACGGCCGCCACGGGGATGGACGCGCTCTCGCATGCGATCGAGTGCTTCACGTGCGACTACCACCAGCCTTTCAACGATGCCGTCGCCCTGCATGCGATCGAGCTCGTGGCCCGCTGGCTCCGTACAGCCGTCGAGGACGGCTCGAACCTCGAGGCGCGGACGCGGATGGCGCACGCGGCGACCCTCGGAGGGATGGCCTACGGGACGGAGAGCGCGGGCGCCGCGCATGCGATGAGCCAGTCCGCCGGCGGCGTGCACGACTGCCCGCACGGGGCGCTCACGGCCCGGGTTCTCGGGCCGGTGTGCGAGTACAACGCGCCGGCGTCGCCCGAGCGATACGCACGCATCGCGCAGGGGCTCGGCGTGGACACGGCCGGCATGGACGCCCTCGAGGCGGCCCGCGCCGGCGTGGAGGAGGTCTACCGCCTCACCGACGACGTCGGCATCCCGACGATGGAGCAGCTCGGCTTCTCGGAGGACGAGATCCCGATGCTCGCCCGCATCGCATTCGAGGACCCGCAGACGCAGGGCAATGCGCGCGAGGTGGACGTCGCCGGCTACGAGGCGATCTACCGCACCGCGTTCGCCCGGTAGGAGGCCGGGCCCCGCCCCCGAGCGGGCTCAACCCAGCGTGATCAGGGCGACACCCCCCACCACGAGAGCGGCCCCGCCGAGCCGAACGGGGCCGACCGCCTCGCCGAGGAGCGGTCCCGCCAGGAGCGCGGCGATCAGCACGCTCGTCTCGCGGACGGCGGCGACGGCGGCGGCCGGCGCTCGAAGGAGCGCCGCGAGCACCAGCGCATACGCGACGAAGGAGAGCAAGCCGGCGAGCGCCGGCAGAGGCCCTGCCGTTGCGCGCAGACGCGCCGCGCCACTCCGCGTCGCGAGCAGGAAGCCGACGTACCCCAGGGTCGCCGGGACCATCCCCAGCTCCAGGTAGACGATCGGATCCGCGTGCTCGACACCGTGCTTGTCGACCAGCGTGTACGCGGCGATGCACGACGCGACCGCGAGGCCAAACGCCGCTCCGGCCCCGCGGGCGTCGACTCGCCCCACACCCAGGCCGCGGACGAGGAGGACACCGAGGCCGACCAGGCAGACTCCGACGGCCTGCCCCGGCCCGACACCGGTTCCCAGCACCGCCAGTCCGAACACGAGCACGAGGACGGGCGCCATCCCCCGCGCGATCGGGTAGACGACGGACACCTCGGCGCGGCGGTACGCCGTCGCGAGGAGCGCGAAGTACGCGAGTTGCAGCGTCGAGGTCACGACCACGTAGGGCCAGACCCCGGAATCGGCGTCCCACCGCAGCACGGCCACGGGCGCGAACACCGCGACTGCGGCACAGAGCGCGATCGCCGTCGCCGCCTCCGGGTCTCGCTCGCGGCCGAGGATCAGGTTCCAGAGCGCGTGGAGGAACGCCGACCCGAGCGCGAGGGCGAAGGCGTCGAGCGGCATCGCGGCCGACACTAACGGGCGGTCGACGCACTAGGCTCGCGCCGGATGAGAGCCGCGCGTGCCCTCGTATTCGACTTCAACGGGACGCTCTCGCACGACGAGCCCGTGCTCTACGCCCTGTACGCGGAGCTGTTCGCCGAGCATGGTCGCCCACTCACCGAGGCGGAGTACTTCGGCGCGCTGGCCGGCAACACCGAGGAGGCGATCATCGGCGGCTGGCTGGGAGTGGAGGGAGACGAGCTCCGTTCGCTGGTCGACGAGCGCGTCGCGCGATACCGGCGCCGCGCCGACGGATCCACGGTCCCGATGCACGTTCGCGAGGCCGTCCGCCACGCGTCCGACCGGGTCCGGGTCGGCATCGTGTCCGGCGCCTACCGGCGAGAGATCGAGCCCGTCGTCGAGGGCGCAGGTCTCGCGGATGCCGTTGCGGTGATCGTGTCCGCCGAGGACGTGGCGCACGGCAAGCCTCACCCGGAGGGATACCTGCGCGCCCTCCGGGCGCTCGGTGACGGCGTCGCAGCGGCCGACGTGGTGGCGTTCGAAGACACGGAGGCGGGCATCGCGTCGGCGCAGGGCGCGGGGCTGCGTTGCCTCGCGGTGCGGGGGACGCTGCCCGACGAGCGCCTGGCCGCAGCGGACGGGATCGTCGATGCGATCGACGTCGAGCTGGTCAGGTCGCTGGTCGGATGATCCGGTGGTCGCGCACCGCGGCGCGTCGGCCGACCAAGGCATCCCGGCGACCGGCCCGCGCTCCCGCGCGAAACCCTCGCCTCAGCCGTCTGACGGCTCGGGCGGCTCCTCGCCCTCGAGGCTGAGAACCTTCGCGCCCGCCGACGGAAAACGCAGGCTCACCCGGGCGCCGATCGGCAGTGCGGCGGCGCGCGCTGCGGAGAGGTCGGCGGTCCATTCCGTCGGACCGGCGAGCACGCGAAGCCGCGTGACCGAGCCGAGAAACGTCTGAGAGACAACCTCGCCCACGAGACCGTTCTGAGCTGTCCCGGCCGCCTCGACCTCGACGATCTCGGGTCGTACGAGCACGAGGACCCGCTCGCCACGCGGCCTGCCGCGCACGGCGTCCACCGCGAGAGACGTCTGGTCGTAGGTCACGCGGCCGTCGTCCGGATCGGCGACCGTCGACTCGATGCGGTTCATCGTTCCGACGAACTCCGCGACGAACGGCGTCGCAGGCGCGCCGTAGATCTCGCTCGGCGTGCCGATCTGCTCGATCCGGCCGTGCGACAGCACCGCCACGCGGTCGGAGATCGAGAGCGCCTCCTCCTGGTCGTGCGTCACGTAGATCGAGGTGATCCCGAGTCGCGTCTGGATGCGCCGGATCTCCTCGCGGAGCTGGATGCGCACCTTCGCGTCGAGCGCCGAGAGCGGCTCGTCGAGGAGGAGCAGCCGGGGCTCGATCGCGAGGGCGCGGGCCAACGCGACACGCTGCTGCATCCCTCCCGACAGCTGGTGCGGGTAGCGATCGGCGGCGTGCCCGAGACCGACGAGCTCGAGCAGCTCGAGCGCTCGTGCCTTGCGGGAGCCGCGTGCGTGCTTGCGCACCCGGAGGCCGAACTCGACGTTCTTCACCGCGGTCATGTTCGGGAACAGGCTGTACGCCTGAAAGACCATTCCGACGTCCCGACGGTTCGGCGGCACGTCCGTGATGTCCTTGCCCTCGACGAAGACACGCCCCGAGGTCGGCCTGTCGAAGCCGGCGACCAGTCGCAGCGCCGTGGTCTTCCCGCACCCGGAGGGGCCGAGGAACGAGACGAACTCGCCACTCTCGATCTCGAGGTCGATGCCGTCGAGCGCGACGACGTCGCCGAAGCGGCGGTGCAACTGCCTCAGCTCGACGCCGGCCATCGCTAGTGCGCTCCGGCGGCGGCCGGCGCCCGGCGCCCGCGCCCCACGGCGAGGAGCGCGAGCATCGCCGCCCAGGTGATCGCGAAGCTGAGCAGGGTTACGGCGGAGGCCGGGTACGCCTTGTTCTGGTTGATGTACTGGATGTA
Source organism: Gaiella sp. (assembly GCF_035710885.1). GTDB lineage: Bacteria > Actinomycetota > Thermoleophilia > Gaiellales > Gaiellaceae > Gaiella. The sequence goes on from NZ_DASTCS010000024.1 coordinate 33,459, forward strand.
GATCGGGAACGTGTCGAACACGGCGAGGCTCGCGATGGTGAACTCGCCCATCACGATCGCGAGCGTGAGGAAGGAGCCGGCGAGTGCGGACGCCTTGATGTTGGGGACGATCACGCGGACGAGCGTCGTCGTCCAGCGGGCGCCGAGGCTCTGGCTGGCCTCGGTGAGCGTGTGCACGTCGATCGCGCGGAACCCGGCGTCCAGCGAGAAGTACATGTACGGGAACGCGAGGATCACGTAGGCGCCGACGAGGAAGCCGTACGGCTCGGCGTAGAACCAGGAGGGCGTGCCCTTGTAGATGTCGAGCAGGCCGACGACGAGGATGATCGCCGGCACGACGAACGGGACGAGCGCGATGAAGCCCAACACCGGGCGCAGTCTCGGCAGCCTGAGGTGCACCCAGTACACGGTTGGGACGAGGAGCAGGAGCGTGACGACGATCGTCTCGAGCGAGAGGATGAACGAGGTCTTGATCGTCTTCGAGAACTGCGGGTCGTGGAGGATCTCGCCGTAGTTCTCGAGCGTGCAGCACGTGCCCGTCTGGTTGCTCCGGAGGCTGAAGATCAGCGTCGCGGCGAGCGGGATGACGAAGTAGGCGGCACCGAGCAGGAGCCAGACGACCGCGCCCGGTGCGATGTGCTTTCGCGGCGTCACCGAGACCACCTCGACGCGCGGCGCTGGAGCGGCACGTAGGCGAGCATCATCAGCGCGAGCACGACGAGCATGCCGAACGCGAGCGCCTGGCCGAGATGCGGATCGTCGAGGACGTTGCCGCTCAGGTAGAAGCCGATCGTCACCGGCACGAGGCCGACGCTCCCCCCGGTCAGCCCGTACGCAGTCGCGTACGCCGAGAACGAGTTGCCGAACAGGAGCACGAACGCGCTCAGGATCGACGGCGTCATGATCGGCATCCCCACGTGCCGCCAGAACTGCCACGAGCTCGCTCCGAGGCTGGAGGCCGCCTCTCGCCATTCGCGCCGGAGCCCGTCGATCGCAGGGGCGATCACGAGCACCATCAGCGGGATCTGGAAGTAGAGGTAGACGATCTCGATCCCGGTCTTCGAGAAGACCGAGAACCCGTGGTCGTACGGATTGACGCCGAGCTGGTTGGTCATGAACTGCGTCACGACGCCGATCGTGCCGAGGGTGGCGATGAAGGCGGCTGCGAGCGGGATGCCCGCGAAGTTCGCCGCGACGCCCGAGAACGTCGTCAGCCCGGCCCGCACGAACCTCGGGGTGCCCTCGCGGATGGCGGCGTAGGCGAGAAGCAGCCCGAACACGGAGCCGAGGCCGGCGGTGACGAGGCTCACCTCGATGCTGTTCTTGAATGCGGTGCGGTAGGGCTCGTCGAAGAGCTTCCGCACGTGGTCGACCGTCGCGCCGCCGGCATCGTCCTGGAAGGCGCCGACCAACACGTTCGCGGCCGGTAGGAACAGGAACGCCGTGGTGAACGCGAAGAACGGCAGCACGCCGAGCCAGGCGAGCGGCAGGCGCCTGCCCGCCCGACCGGATGAGGCCGGCCGGACGGGCACGTCGTGAGTCGCAGTGGTTGTGGTCAGAGCGCTACGAGCCGACCTTCTTGGGCCAGTCCGTCGCGATCAGATCCTTCGCCCTCGTGCTCTGGCCCGGGCTGGCGAACCTCACCTTTGCGTAGACGGCGGCGCTCGGCAGCGCGGCCGTGAGCGCCTTCGGCACGACCTTGCGCCTGACCATGTCGGTGAAGAGCGCCGGGTGCGAGTACCCCTTCAGCCAGAGCAGCTGGCCTTGGTCCGAGTAGAGGAACTCCTGCCAGAGGCGCGCCGCCCACGGGTGCGGGCCGGTTGCGTTGATCGCCTGGCAGTAGTAGGCGCCGTAGACGCCGTCGGAGGGGATCGAGGTCTTGATCTTCGCGGACGGGAACTCCTTGCCGTACGCGAGGTTGAGGTAGTCCCAGTCGATCGTGATCGGCGTCTGGCCCGACGCGATCGTCTGGGGGGTGGCCTGCACGGGGATGAAGTTGCCCGCCGCCTTCAGCCTCTGAAAGAAGTCGATGCCGGGCCCGATGTTCGACAGCGAGCCCCCGTTCGCGAGCGCCGCCGCGGCCACCCCGGCCTGTGCCGACCCCGAGGTGAGCGGGCTGCCGTTGAGCGCCACCTTGTTCCTGTACTCCGGCTTGAGCAGGTCGGCCCACGTCCTGGGGACGTTGGACACGACCGCTGTATTGACGCCGAACGACGTCACGCCCCAGTAGTCGGCGACCCAGAAGCCGCGGCCGTCCTTCATCGCCCGCGGGACCTTCTTGAAGTTCCTCGTGAAGAACTTCGCGTAGAGGCCCTCGTTGGCGCCGGCGATCGCGAACGACGGGCTGACGTCCAGCACGTCCGGGGCGCGCGGGTCGCCCTTGAGCGAGCGCACCGCCTGGTTCTCCTGCGCCGAGCTCCCGTCGGGGTTGTCGTTCGAGATCTTGATGCCGAACTTCTTCGTGAACGTCGACATGATCTCGCCGTAGTTGGCCCAGTCCGGGGGCAGCGCGATCGTGTTCAGCGTGCCCTCCTTCTTCGCCTGGGCGACCCACTCCTTGAGCGACAGCGCTCCACCGCGCAACGGCGCGTTGGCCATCGCCCGACGGCGCGCCGCGAGGGCACCGACCGGCATGGAGAGGATCGTCAGTCCCGCACCGGCCGCGACACCGCGCTTGAGGAGCTTGCGTCGATCGAATCGCTCCTCGTCGAGGCGCCGCAGGAACTCGTACTCCTGCTCCTGAAAGTCTTCCACGGGCATCTCCTCCATTGGTGGGCCGTGTGCGGCGATCGTACGAGTCCGTCGGCGACACTGCAATAGGCTCTCCAGGTGGACTCTCCCCCGCAGCCGGACGGCGACGGGCTCCGGGGTGCCGTGCGCATCCACGCCACGAACCCGGGCGGCAACGTTCCCCCCCGATCGCGCGACGATCGCCACCGCGCGGGGACGGGCTTTCCGTGGCCGGTCTAGCGACTTCCGCTCCGGACGAGCGCCGGGCAGAGGCGCGGGAGTCGCTCGCGCAGACGGCGTTCGACCTGCTGGTGATCGGCGGCGGCGTGATCGGCGCCGCGACCGCCGCCCACGCGGCCCGGGCGGGTCTCGCAGTGGCGCTCGTCGACGCGGGTGACTTCGGCTCGGGGACATCCAGCGCCTCCTCGAAGCTCGTCCACGGCGGCCTCCGCTACCTGCGCCTCGGGGACGTCCGGCTCGTGCGCGAGGCACACCACGAGCGGCGCACCCTGGCCGGGCGCGTCGCACCGCACCTTGTGCACCGCCTGCCGTTCCTGCTCCCCCTCTACCGCGGGGGCCCGTTCAGGCCTGCGTTCGTGCAAAGCGGCATCATCCTGTACTCGACGCTGGCGCTCTCGCGGCTCAATTGGCTCGTCCAGCCGGCCCGCGCGAGCGAGCTCGTCCCGCCGCTTCGCGACGAGGGCCTCCGCTCGTGCGCGCTCTACGCCGACGCCTGGACGAACGACGCGCGGCTCTGCCTCGAGAACGTCCTCGCCGCGTCCGAGGCGGGCGCGACGGTACTCAACCGCGCCAAGGTCGTCTCGCTGCGACTCTCCGGAGGCGCGGTGACGGGGGCCGAGGTGACGGTCGACGGATCGAGCGTCGACGTCACCGCGCGCGTCATCGTGAATGCCGCCGGACCGTGGGTCGACGCCGTCCGGCGGCTCGAGGATCCGCGCGCGGGCACCTCGGTGCGACTCAGCAAGGGCGCGCACGTCCTGGTTCCAGGTGGGGATGACTGGCGCGCCGCGCTCACGATCGCGCAGGACGATGTCCGTGTGACGTTCGCGGTGCCGTGGTACGGGCTCCTCCTGCTCGGCACCACGGACTCCGACTACGAAAGCGACCCCGCCGCCGTCGACGTCGACGACGCCGACGTGGCGCAGATCCTCGCCGAGGCGTCGAGGGCGCTGCCCCCGTCGTTGCTCGAGCCGGGCGCGGTGCGCGCCTCGTTCGCCGGGCTGCGCGTGCTCCCCCTGGGCGACGGCTCGACGGTCAACGCGCGCCGCGAGACGGTCTTCTCGCTCGGTCCGGGAGGGATGCTGAGTGTCGCGGGCGGCAAGCTGACGACGTACCGCCGGATCGCGCTGGACGCGCTCGAGAGGGTCCGCGGCCCGCTCGGCCTCCGACAGGTCGACCGCCGGCCGTTTCCCCTCCCCGCGGCGGTCGGAGTGGCGCCGCCGTTCGCGCTCGAGCTCGACCCCGACGTCGAGGCTCATCTCCGGCATCTCTACGGGAGCCGCGCCGCCGCGGTCGTCGAGCGCGCAGCGGAGGATCCGTCGCTTCTGGAGCGCCTGCACCCCGACGGGCCCGACATCGCCGCGCAGGCGGCCTTCGCCGCGACGAACGAGTGGGCCGGGACGGCCGACGACGTACTGCGCCGTCGGACGACGGTCACGTTGCGGGGCCTGGCTGATGCGGACGCCGTCGAGCGGGTGGAGCGGCTGCTCGAGACGGCGCGCGCGGTCTGACGGCCTCAGCGCGCGCCTGCCACCGCGAGCACCGCCGTCACGATGCCGTCGTAGCCTGTGCAGCGGCAGAGGTTGCCGGAGAGTGCGATCCGCACCTCGTCCCCGGTCGGCGACGGGCTCTCGGCCAGGAGCGCGGTGGCCGAGATCAGCATGCCGGGCGTGCAGAAGCCGCACTGGACGCCTCCGTGCTCGAGGAAGGCGGACTGGAGCGGGCTCAGCTCCTGACCGTTCGCGAGGCCCTCGACGGTCGTCACCTCGCTTCCCTCGGCCTGCAGGGCGAGGTACGAGCAGCTGTTCACCGGCTTCCCGTCCAGCAGCATCATGCAGGCGCCGCACTCGGAGTCGTCGCATCCCTCCTTCGACCCGGTCAGGCCGACGTCGTCGCGCACGGCGTCGAGCAGGCTCGTGCCCGGCTCGAGCTCCACGGGGTACGTGACCCCGTTCACCCGGAGCGTCGCCGCGACCTTCACGCGTGGCTCCCGCTCGCAGGCACCGGAACATCCTGCCCCCGCGCGCGTGCGAGCGCGACGCCGATGGCGCGCCGCGCGATCACCTCCGCCATCGCCTTGCGGTAGCGCTCGGAGGCGCGCACGTCTGAGATGGGGAAGGACCCGTCCGCTGCCGCTCGAGCCGCCGCCGTCACGGCACCTCCCTCGGCCGTCGTGCCCAGCAGCGCGTCCTCGGCCTCGGGCACGCGTCGAATCGTCGGCGCGAGGGCGGTGATCGCCAGTCGTGCACCGGTGACGGTCCCCGCCTCGAGCGCGACGACCGCGGTCGCGCCGACGACCGCGATCTCCATCTGCCGGCGGTACTCGAGGCGGACGTAGGCACTTCCGGTCCCGGGCGCGGGAGGGGGGAGGTCGACCGAGACGAGCAACTCGTCGCTCGCCGCGACAGTCGAGCCCGGTCCTGCGAACAGGTCCCCGACGGCCACGGCACGCGTACCTGTGGCGGAGCGCAACGACACCGTGGCGTCGAGGCACAGCAGGGGGCCGCCGGTCTCCATCGCGGGTGACGCGTTCATGAGGTTTCCGCCGATCGTCCCGTGCGCCCTGGTGGCGTGCGAGCCGACGATCGCGCTCGCGTCGGCCAGCGCCGTGAAGCGCTCGCGGACGGACCGGTGCGCGACAACCTCGGCGTGGGTCGCGAGTGGCCCGAGCCGGAGGCCCCCGTCCACGTCCTCGACCCCGCGCAGCTCCGCCACACGGTGGATCGCGACGAGCGACTCCGGCAGCAGCGCCTTCCCCTGCCGCGCGCCGACGACGAGATCGGTGCCGCCCGCGACCGGGCGAGCGCCTCCGGCGAGGGCCGCGAGCGCCTCGTCGACCGTGGTCGCGGTGGAGAACGCCGTACTCATCGCCTTGCCGACGAGGACGGCCGAGTGTCGGACGTCGGGTGTGGGGACCGAGGTGCGCGACGCGCTTCCAGTCGAACACCCCCGACTGCCACCGACCTCACTGCCCCGCCTCCCAGACGCGCTCGGGGGTCATCGGCAGGTGCCGCACGCGCGCGCCGATCACCTTGGCGATCGCGTTCGCGATCGCTCCCGCGGTCGGGACGCACGGTGGCTCGCCGACGCCCTTCGACCCCTTCGGGCCCGCGTTCGGCGTGTCGGTCTCGATCCAGTCGATCTCGATCGCAGGCGCGTCCGAGGCGGTGATCAGCTTGTAGTCCAGGAGGTGCGGATTGCGCTGCCTGCCGAGCTCGTCCAGCTGCGTGCCCTCCGTCAGCGCCTGGCCGACGCCCATCACGACGCCGCCGTAGACCTGGCCGTCGGCCCCGGCGCGGTTGAGGATCCGGCCGCAGTCGTGCACGGCGGCGACGCGCAGGACGCGCACGACGCCGGTGTCGCGGTCGACCTTGACGTGCGCGGCGTGGGCGATCAGCTGCGGCGCGTGGAAGGACTCGTTCCCGAGCCGTCCGACGCACCCCTCGGCGGGGGCCACGGGCGCCTCGGGGACCTCGCCGGCGCCCTTCCCGTGGAAGGTTCCCTCGGCCGCGAGCTCGGCGACCGACACGGCCTTCTCCGGCGAGCCCTTCACGCGCACCGAGCCGGAGACGAGCTCGAGGTCCTCCCGTGCCGCCTCGAGCTTGTCGGACGCAGCGTCGAGGAGCTGCTCCCGCAGGTCGACGGCCGCGGCGATCACGGCGCGCGCGTTGTTGAAGGTCGTCTGCGAGCCGCAGGAGCCCGCGTCCCACGGCGCGGCGTCGGTGTCCTGGTAGAGCAGCGAGAAGTCCTGTGGCCGCATCCCGAGCTCGTCGGCGACGTACGTGGGCATCGCCATCACCGCGCCGGTGCCGTTCTCCTGCGCGCCCGTGACGATCGTGCCGGTGCCGTCGGGATTCAGCGTGACGTACGCTCCTGAGCTCCCCGCGAAGCACGGCCACCAGCCGCAGGCGACGCCGATCGCCTCGTCCTCGGGAAGCCCGTCACCGCCGCCGATCAGCTCCACGGCGCGGTCGAGCGTCTCCTTCATCGCGATCCGCTCGAGCACCTGGCCGGTCGCGGTCACCGAGCCCTCCTCGATCAGCGTGCGGCGGCGGAGCTCCACGGGGTCGAGCCCGAGCGCTTCCGCGAGCTCGTCCATGTGCTGCTCGAGGGCCCAGCAGACCTGCGGCGCCGTGGGCGCGCGGATCGACGACGACGGTTGGTTGTTGGAGTAGACGAGCGACGACTCGATCTGGACGGTCTCCAGCTCGTACGGCCCGTGCGCGTGCATTGCCGCCATCTGGGCGAAGAAACCGCCCTCACCGCAATAGGCGCCGCTGTCGAGCACGAGCCGCGCCCGGCGAGCGAGCAGGGTACCGTCGCTCCGCGCGGCAGTCTCGAGCTCGATCACCATTCCCTCGCGGCGGTGGCCGACGGCGACAAACTCCTCGTGACGCGAGAAGACGAGCTTCACGGGTCTCCCGGCGGCGCGCGCGAGAGCCGCGACGTGCCCCTCGAAGTGGAAGTCGCACTTCGCGCCGAAGCCGCCGCCGAGCAGCGGCACGATCACCCGCACGTTCGACTCGGGGATCCCGAGCGTGCGGGCGATCCCGGCGCGTGCGACGTACGGGACCTGAGTCGACGACCAGACAGTGACCCGGTGGCCCTGCCACTGCGCCACGATCGCGCGCGGCTCGATGGGCACGCCCTGCACGGGGTCGGTGACGTAGCTCCCTCGTACGACGACGTCCGCTGCGGCGAGCGCTGTGTCGACGTCGCCCTTCACGATCGTCGAGAACCCGAGGACGTTGTGGTGCCGGCCGAGCTCCTCGTCCCCCTCGTACGACTCCCAGTCGGAGTGCACGAGTGGCGAATCCGTCGCGAGCGCCGCCTCGAAGTCGGTCACGACGGGCAGCTGCTCGAGCTCGACCTCCACGAGAGCGGCGGCCTCTCGCGCGAGCTCGGGCGTCACCGCGGCCACGCCGGCCACGATGTCCCCCTCGAAGCGGACGGTCTCGCGGGCGAAGAGCCGCCGGTCCGCGACCATGCCTCCGTAGAGGACATCGGGCACGTCCTCGTGGGTCAGCACGGCCAGCACGCCGGGCAGTGCGCGCGCCTTCGCCGCGTCGATTCGCGTGATGCGGGCATGCGGGTGATCCGCGTAGCGGAACGCGGCGTGGAGCTGGCCGGTGAGCGTCAGGTCGGCCGTGTACCGGCCAGTACCGGTCACCTTCTCGCGCCCGTCCGGGCGGACGAACGTCCCCGGTTCATCCTCGACGGCGGTCACGGCTCAATCCAACCAGGCGCGCCGGGCTTCGGCCAGGGCGGCGGGGCTTGGGCCCGAGGCGGTGGCTTCAGGGACGAGGTGCCGAAACGCGACGCCGGTCGACGCCCGAGTGCGCTGAATGCCGCACACGTCGGGAAACCAGGCTGCTACCCAGGTCACATCGCGTGAGCGCTGCGGCGAGCCGAGCGAGCCGCCCGACCCACGGATCGGAAGCCCTCGCAGCTCCTGCGTCGAGCGCCGCCCCTACGAAGGACAGCCTCCTCGTCGATCCCCCCACGTCGCATGCCCCCTTTTCCCCTGCCCGTCCTGCCACCGCCTCGGGCGAGCGGGATCCTGCCAGATGCCTCCGCGATTTGCAACCTTCGTCACGAGACCCGACGGGGTCACGAGGACGGACGGGACCCGGCGACCCGTGATCCACCGGGGTACAGTCCGCCGCCATGTCCTCGTCGTACAAGCTCGTGTGGTTCGTCCCGGCCTCGCATCTCTCCTCGACCCGCGATGCGGTGTTCGTGGCCGGCGCGGGCTGGATCGGCGACTACTCGCGCTGTTCCTGGTCGACGCTCGGAGAGGGTACGTTCCGCGGAGGGGAGGGGACGAAGCCAACGGTCGGCGAGGCGGGGCGCGACACGCGGGTCGCCGAGTACCGCGTGGAGACCGTCGTCCCGGCCGAGAAGCTCGAGGCCGTCGTCGCCGCCCTCCGCCGCGCCCACCCGTACGAGGAGCCGGCCTTCGACGTCTATGAACGCGTCGACGCGTGAAGGCGCGCCTCTGGACGGACGGCGGGGCGCGAGGGAACCCCGGGCCGGCGGCCTACGCCTTCGTGCTCGAGACCGAGGACGGGACGGTCCTGGAGGCGCGCGGCGAGTCGATCGGGATCGCGACCAACAACGTCGCCGAGTACTCGGCGCTCGTTGCCGGGCTCGAGCGCGCCGCTGAGGCCGGCGTTTCGGAGCTCGAGGTGCTTTCGGACTCCGAGTTGATGGTCAAGCAGATGCGCGGCGAGTACCGTGTCAAGAACCGGGACCTGCAGACACTGTTCCTCGAGGCGTCGCGCGCCGCCCGGGACGTCGGTCGCGTCAGCTACGAGCACGTCCGCCGTGAGCACAACGAGCTCGCCGACCGCCTCGTCAACGAGGCGCTCGACGCCGCCGCCCCCTGAGGGCTACGACTTCCGCACGCCGACGACCAGGTGGTAGACGCGGTCGAGGGCGACGCCCTCGTCCGTCCTCTGTTCCTCCAGGTAGCCGACGAGCTCGTCGTGGAATGCATCGGCCCGCTCGGGAGGGAGGTTCGCCAGCAGGGTCTTGATCGGCCCGAAGCTCGTCGACATCAGCTCCCAGAACTCCTCGCCCGTGTCCGCGTGCTGCGGTGTGTTGTGCGTCGTGATCGTCAGCGCGAACGCGCCTCCGAGCAGCCGTTCGCAGTACGCGGGATCACCCCACTGCAGGGCCGTGCCCGCTCCGGGTGGCGGGGGTGGCGCGTAGCGGCCGATGATCTCGAAGAACTCGTCGACGCCGCCCTCGGTCGCCCACGCCGTGAGCGCGAGTCGTCCGCCCGCGCGGCAGACACGGGCGAGCTCGGACGCGACGACGGGGTGGTTCGGCGCGAAGATCGCTCCCACCGACGAGGTGACGATGTCGAAGCTCTCGTCCGGATAGCCGAGGGCCTCGACGTCGCCCACCTCGAACCGCGCGTGGGCGCCACGCTCCGCAGCCTGCCTGCGGGCGGTCTCGACGAGTGTCGGAGAGAGATCGATGCCCGTCACCTCCGCCTCGGTCTCGGCGGCCATGAACGCGAGCTCACCCGTGCCGCACCCGACGTCGAGCCAGCGATCGCCCGAGCCCCCTCGCACGGCGTCGACGATCGCTTCGTGCATGTCGGCAAGCGTCTCGGCGATGCGCTCGAAAGGAGCCGACCCCCACATCGCCGCGTGCCGGTTCTTCAGCTCCTCGTATGGCATACGCGTCCTCCTCGTCGATCGGTGTCAGACACCGTTTTCTGTCAAGCCCAGGTCGTGCCAGGTGTGTGCCGATCGTTCCACAGCCGGTTGCAGCATGCCTCGGCGGCTCGATCGCCGCCCTGGGGACAACCGCGCGCGGCCGAAACGGACCACTTGACGCGAAACAGTGTCTGACACCGTCCTCCGCGCGCGCCGCGGCCTACCGCGTGCGGTCGCTCAGGTAGAGGTGCCAGAGCAGGCGCGCGGCGGTCGCCCGGTGTGGCCGCCACGCCTCGCCGATCAGCTCGAGCTCGTGCGGCGAGGGACGCGCCTCGAGGCGCCGGGCACGTCGCGCACCCTCCTGCAGCGCGATGTCCCCGACGGGCCACGTGTCCGGTCGCCGGAGCGCCGAGAGGAGGTAGACCTCGGCGGTCCACGGCCCGATCCCCGGCAGGGCGACGAGCGCGGCGCGCGCCGCCTCGTCGTCGAGCAAGGTAACGGCGTCGAGGTCGAGCGACCCCTCCTCGATCGCGCCGGCGAGGGCCCGGACGTAGCGCGCCTTCTGGCGGCTGAAGCCGTCCCCTCGGAGCTGCTCGTCGGTCGAGCGCAGGATTCCCTCCGTGGTCAGGCCGCCCAGCCGCCCGACCAGCCGGTCGTAGGCCGCCCGCGCCGAGGCGAGCGAGACCTGCTGCTCGAGGATCAGGAGGACGAGGGTCGCGAGGCCGGGCTCGCGCGCCCAGAAGCTGGGCCGACCGTGACGATCGACGATCGCCGCGAGGTCGGGATCGTCGGCCGTGAGCTCTGCCACGGCGGCCGCGAACAACGCCTCGTCGAGCATTGCCTGACCGTACCCAGCGGGCGTCCAGTGGATCTCCAGCCGCTCCCGGGAGTCTGGCGGCGAAGCGCGGCGCGGGGCCGTGCCGGGAAGGGAGGCGACATGAAGCTTCACGTGAGATGGACACTCGCCGCGGTCGGGCTCGTGGCTGTCGCGGTCCTCGGAGCCGCCGGGCCGGCGGCGGCGGCCGGTGCGTCGCAGGTCGACGGTATCCAGACGCTCGTCGACATCGGAGACCCGTTCGACCCGGCCGACGACGTGTCCGCGATGGACGGATACGGCGGCGGGCGTCCCGCGCTGATCGGGCTGTGGTACACCCGGACGTTCGTCGTCGGCGTCGTGACACCGTCCGGCGTGGTCACTGCGACGGGGACCGAGGAGTTCGTCGGATGCCTCGACTCCAACGGTGACCGGAGCTGCGGAGGGTCGGAGCCTTCGGGGACGCTCGCGTTCACCTACATGTACTCGGGCAAGTTCGACCCGGTGACGTTCGCGACACAGCACGGACGCTGCCACCATCCGATCACGGGGGGCACCGGCGACTTCGAGGGTGCGACGGGAGTTCTCCACTTCAAGGAAGACCCGGACGCGGGCTGCTCGTACTACGCGGGCCACCTCACGCTGGGGGGATGAGCGACGCGTTGCCGGCCGGAGCCCCGGTGGCTTCGGCCGGCAACGTTGCATCGCCGATGTCGATCGTGCAGTCTGCAACGAGCAGGAGGGGCTGTGGCGGTAGGAAGGCGCATCGCGGCGGGTGACGTCGTCGCCGGTTACGAGGTCGGCGAGCTCGTCGGCCGTGGAGGCATGGGTGAGGTCTTCCGCGCCGTCGACGTCCGCCTCGACCGGCCTGTGGCGCTCAAGCTGCTGGTGGAACAGCTCTCCGGTGACGACGGCTTCCGCGAGCGGCTCCTCCGCGAGTCGCGCCTTGCCGCGAGCCTCGATCACCCCAACGTCGTCCCGATCTACGAGGCAGGCGAGGCCGACGGCCGGCTGTTCATCGCCATGCGCTACGTCGACGGCACCGATCTCAAGTCGCTTCTGCGCCGTGAGGGGCCGCTCGAGCCGGAGCGCGCGCTGGCTATCGCATCCCAGGTGGCGGAGGCACTCGACGCCGCGCACCGGAAGGGCCTCGTCCACCGCGACGTGAAGCCGTCCAACGTGCTGCTCGACCAGGAGGGCGGCCGCGAGCACGTCTACCTGGCCGACTTCGGGCTCACCCAGAGCGTCTCGGACACCGGCCCGACGGACGGCCAGCTGATGGGGACCGTCGACTACGTCGCGCCCGAGCAAATTCGCGGCGACCGCGTCGACGGCCGGGCCGACGTCTACGCCCTCGGCTGCCTCCTGTTCGAGACCCTGACTGGCACCCTGCCGTTCTCCGGTGGCTCGGATGTCGCGGTCGTCTACGCCCACCTGGAAGAGGATCCGCCTCGGGCGAGCGAGCGACACACAGGACTGCCCCAGGCCCTCGATCCAGTTCTTGCTCGTGCCATCGCAAAGCAGCCCGGCGACCGGCAGACGACGTGCGGCGAGCTCGTGACAGAGGCGAGGGAGGCGATCGGGCTCGTCCAGGGAAGACCCTTGACTCGCCTTCGGGTCGCGCTCGTCGCTTTCGCGGCGGCCGTGCTCGCTGCCGCAACTGCGGCGGGGATCGTGCTCGCCACGCGTGGAGACGGCACGACGACGGCCGTCAGCGGGGGGACGCTCGTGCGGATCGACCCCGGCACCAACGAGGTGACGGCGTCGTATCCCGTGTCGGCGACCCCCGGTGTCGTCACCACGAGCGGCAATCGCGTCTGGCTCGGGGACTTCCGCGACGGGTCGCTGTGGCGTCTCGACACGGAGACCGGCGACCTCCAGCGGTTCACCACGACGGGCGAGCCGCGGGATCTCACCGCGCTCGGGAACCGTCTCTACGTGGCCGGCGACGGCGAGACCGTCATCGAGGGCACGGTGACGCGGTACGACGCCGTGACCGGCACGCGCGAGTCGAGCGTCGAGGTGCTCGCCTGCTCCCTCGCCGCTGGTGAGGGCGTGCTCTGGGTCGCGGGTTGCCCGTTCGTCCAGCGCCTCTCGACGGACGGAGGGAGGCTCAGGGTGCTCGTGACCGCCCTCGTACCGTCTCAGCGGAGGCGCTCGGCCGAAACCATGCGTAGCGCGATGCGGGACATGGCTGTCGGAGCGGGAGCGCTCTGGGTGGTGGGCGACCCGGTCGACCGAAGGGTTTTCCGCGTCGACCGTCTGAACGGGGAGATCCTCGGAACAACCCCCCTTCCGTTCGCCCCACGGTCGATAGCAGTCGGCGAGGGAGCCGTCTGGGTCACAGGCCCGATGGACGATGTCGTTGCGCGTCTCGAGCCCACAACGGGTCGGCGTACTCAGACGATCGAAGTAGGGCGTGGCGCGAGCGGCGTGGCTGTCGGCGACGGGAGCGTGTGGGTTACGAGCTCGTTGGACCGGGAGGTGTCGCGAATCGACCCCACATCCGGCGAGATCGTGGCGCGGATCGGCATCGAGGGTGCGCCCCGCGAGGTCGTCGTTGGCGCCGGCGGGGTGTGGGTGACGACGGATGCCGGGTAGTCGCGTCCTTGCTGCGATCGCCCTCGGGCTCCTCTCCACGGTCGCCGCGGGTTGCAGCTCCGACTCGCGAGCCGTGCGAATCGGCCTACTCACCGACTGCCAAGGGCCGTTGTACGGCTACGAGGACGCCCAGCTGTCCGGCGCAGAGCTGCCGTTCCTTCACCGCGGCGCGCGCCTCGTCGGCACGGGGCCGAGCGACGGCGTCACCGCGATAGAGGTCGGCGGTCGCAGGGTCGTGCTCGTCCACGGGTGTCAGGAGACCGGCGAGCACACCGTGTACATCGAAGAGGCGCGTCGGTTGCTCGAGACCGAGCAGGTCGACGTCCTCATCGGTGGTGCGACCGTGGTGGCACGTGATCTCGCACACCGGTACCCCGAGGTGCCTTTCGTGAGCACGTTCTGGAACGAGCAGGAGGTGACACTTCGGCGCCCGGCTGCGAATCTCTTTCGCTTTTCGCCCGATTACGCTCAACAAGTAGCCGGGCTTGGTTCGTACGCATACCGCGATCTCGGCTGGCGCCGTGCTGCTGTCGTCGCCGGGGACGGGCCCCCGGGCTGGGCGGGAGCAGCTGCGTTCGCCGCGGAGTTCTGCGCCCTGGGTGGGAAGGTGGTCACGACCGCGTACCGATCCCCGTTCACGGGCAAGCCGGATGTGGTCACCCGTTCCCTGGCGGTGGGCCCGGATGGGGTGGCAGCGTTCCTCGGCTTTCTCGACGACCCGGTCGCGGTCCTGGCGCCACTGGCCACCCGGCTCGGGGACTCACGACGGCTGCTGGTTTCCGGTCTGTTCATGGAAGATTCGGCGCTCATGAAGATCCTTGGCCCCGGGCTCGACGGCGTCGTCGGCACAACCTGGCTGCCGTCGACGCCACCGTCTCCCGTCCTGCGCGACTATCGCAGGCGCTACAAGGCTGCTTACCCGGGCGTCCCGGCCCAGTTCGGAAGCCAGTCCTGGGTGATCGGCTACCACAACGCCGTGGAGGCGACGCTTTCAGCGCTGGAGCGTCTCGAGTCCGGTGACGTGCGCTCGGGGCTGATGGCGGAGCTCGCACGACTTCGGCTCGAGCTGCCCGACGGGGAGACCAGGCTCGACGGGAACAGGCAGGCCGTGCGAGACACGTATCTCTCACGTGTCCGTTCCCGGCACGGGCGAACGACTTTCGAGCCGGTGAGCGTCGCCGCCAACGTCGAGCAGACCTTCTCCGGCCTTCTCTCCGAGGCACCGCCGCCCGGGCCGGGCACGCAGCCCTGCCGGAAAGCCGCGCCGCCCGCCTGGGCCCGTTGAGCGGTTAGCCGGCGATCGTCCAGGTGAACCGCGTCTCGCTCTCGCGGGGCGCGAGACCGCCGGGCCGCATGCCGCGTCGCACGAGAACCGTCGGCGACGACGTCTGGGTCGCGAGCGCCGTGCGGGCACGGCCGAGGCCCTCCCGCCTCCAACGGTCGGTCAGCCCGACGACGACCACGCCGGCGTCCCGGGCAGCGTCGACGAGGGCATCGGGATCCGGCTCGACGAGCGCCGGCTCGGCGGGAACGCCCAGCGCGCGCTGCACGGCGATCGACGCGTGAGCGAGCAGCCTGCTCGCATCCCTCCCGTCAGCGCCAATCGTGGCGCCGGCGAGCCGAAGGCTCGTTCCCCGGCTCCGCGCGAGCCACGCTCCGAGCTCGACCGCGGCCCAGTCGTGCTCGGCGCCCGCGAACGGCACGACGATCTCCCCCCGTCCCGGAGGGCCGCCGACGACGACGCCGACGTCGCACGGAGCGTGGTCGAGAAGGGCGAGCACGCGCGCGTCCTCGAGCAGGCCATCGGGCGCATCCACGAGGAGCAGGTCGACGTCGTGCTCGTGCGCCAGGCGCGCCATGTCGGCGCCCGGGGCCACGGATGTGAACACTGCGGCCCTCGCTTCAACCCCGTCCGCGACAAGGCGCGCGCGAAGCTCGTTGACCAGCGTCCCGGCGGAGCTCAACTCGCCCGGCGAGGCAACTGTCGTGAGGACGATGAGCTCGCGCGTCGGCTCGCACGTCAACGGTGCCGCCAGGATCGCGAGCCCCTCGGCACGATCGGGTGCGAGCGCCGCCACGAGGATCGAGCGCTTCGCCTGCGCCTCCGGTTGAGCCGTGGGTGCGAGGCTCGCGTCGTGTCGCAGCATCGCGGCGTGCAACTCCGTCAGCCACGCGCTCGGCTCGATCCCCAGCTCGTCGACGAGCATCGACCGTGCGTTGCGATACGTCTCCAGCGCCTCGGCCTGTCGCCCGGACCGGTAGAGAGCGGTCATCAGCAGCGCCCGGGTTCGCTCGCGAAGTGGATGCTCGCGGACCAGCCGGTCGAGCTCACCGACGACGTCCGCGTGGAGGCCGAGCGCGAGATCGGCCTCGATCCGGCGCTCCACAGCGAGCAGACGCAGTTCGTCGAGCCGTGCGATCGGCGGCTCGAGCGACGGTTCGTCCGCGATGTCCGCGAGCGCCGGTCCCCTCCAGAGCGTGAGTGCCTCCCGCAACGCCGCGGCCGCGGTCGACGGATCGTCTCGCTCGAGTGCCTGGCTGCCTTCGTACGCGAGCCGCTCGAATCGCTGGAGGTCGAGCGCGCCGCTCGACACCCGCAGCACGTACGCCGCGCCTCGAGTCTCGATCGCATCCTTGCCGAGCGCCTTGCGGAGCCCCGAGACGTAGCCCTGCACGAGGTTCGCCGCGGAGCCGGGCGGGTCGTCGCCCCAGAGAGCGTCGATCAGGCGCGAGGCCGGCACTACGGTGTTCGGCTGGCAGAGGAGCAGCGCGAGCACAGCGCGTTGCTTGGGGCCGCCGAGTCGCGCCTGGCGCCCGTCGACGTCGGCCTCGAGCGGGCCCAACAGGCGGTACTCGACGTGCATCGGCCGACCCTACTCAGGCCGAGCGCGTTGCCGCCATGGCTCCGCTCCGTTAGGGTGGCGGCATGCGCGAACGGCTCGAGCTCTCATCGACCGGCCTCGACCTCGCGCTCGGCCTGCTCCTCCTTCCCCGGTAGGGGAAGCGAGCGACGCACATATCCACGCCGTGCTCCCGCACATCGCCGGGAGAGGTACGCCCCGCCGAGGAGAAGAGGCCATCCATGCCGATGCCGTTTCACCACTACCGCCCCTACGTCACCGTCGACCTGCCCGATCGCACGTGGCCCGACGTCGTCCTCCGGCAGGCGCCGATCTGGTGCTCGACCGACCTGCGCGACGGGAACCAGGCGCTCGTCAACCCCATGGATGCAGCGCGCAAGCGGCGCTTCTTCGACCTGCTGGTCAGCCTCGGGGTCAAGGAGATCGAGGTCGGGTTCCCGGCCGCCTCGAAGGCCGACTTCGACTTCTGCCGCGTCCTCGTCGAGGAGGGCCTGATCCCCGACGACACCACCATCGCCGTCCTCACGCAGGCCCGCCCCGAGCTGATCGAGCGCACCTTCGAGGCGATCGAGGGGGCGGAGCGGGCGATCGTCCACCTCTACAACTCGACCTCCGAGACGCAGCGGCGCGTCGTGTTCCGCCTCGGGCAGGACGGGATCACGCGCCTCGCCGTGCGCGGCACCGAGCTCTGCAAGGAGCTCGCCGGGCAGACCCCGACCGAGATCGTCTTCCAGTACTCGCCCGAGAGCTTCCACCACACCGAGCTCGAGTACGCGCTGGAGATCTGCGAGGCGGTGGCGGACGAGTGGGGTCCCACGCCGGCGGCCAAGATGATCGTCAACCTCCCGACGACGGTCGAGGCCTTCCCGCCCAACGTCTACGCCGACCGGATGGAGTGGTTCATCCGGCACTTCTCCCACAGAGAGAGCGCGATCCTCTCCGTCCATCCCCACAACGACCGGGGGACGGCGGTCGCCACGGCCGAGCTGGGGTTGATGGCCGGTGCCGAGCGGGTCGAGGGCTGCCTGTTCGGGAACGGCGAGCGCACGGGGAACGTCGACCTGATCACCCTCGCGCTGAACCTCCTGACGCAGGGAGTCGACCCCGGACTCGACCTGAGTGAGCTCGACGAGGCGCGTCGGACGGTCGAGGAGTGCAACGAGCTGCCGGTGCATCCGCGGCACCCGTACGTCGGTGAGCTGGTCTACACCGCGTTCTCGGGCTCGCACCAGGACGCGATCAAGAAGGGGATGGACGCGCAGGAGCGCTCCGGTTCGAGCGGCTGGGACGTTCCGTACCTGCCGCTCGATCCCAAGGACGTGGGCAGGGACTACGAGGCGATCATCCGGGTCAACTCGCAGTCCGGGAAGGGCGGCGTCGCCTACCTCATGAAGACGGAGCACCACCTCGATCTGCCCCGCGGCCTGCAGATCGACTTCGCCCAGAAGATCCAGGCGATCACCGACGTCCGAGGCGGCGAGCTGACGGGCGACGAGTTGATGGAGGCCTTCACGCAGCACTACATCGGCGTGGAGGAGCCGTTCGTGCTGGTCTCGTACGCGCACGAGAGCGGGGAGGACGGCGACCGGCTCGTCGCACGGATGCGCCACGAGGGGGAGGGCGTCGTCGTCTCGGGAGAGGGGAACGGGCCGATCGCCGCACTCGTGCACGGCATCGAGCAACGCTTCGGCGTCGACGTCGACGTCCGCGACTACCACGAGCACGCGATGTCGAGGGGAGAGGACGCCACCGCGGCGGCCTACGTCGAGGCTGACGTGGACGACGAGGCGTTCTGGGGGGTCGGGATCCATCCGTCGATCGTCACCGCGTCGCTCCGGGCGGTGGTCAACGCGGTGAACCGCGCCCACGTGGCGCGGGCCGCCCGAGAGGAGGCCGTCGCCGCCTTCGACGACTGAGCCGTCGTTTGCCGATCCGGTGCGTCGGGTATCGCCCCTCCGGCACGACAAAGGAGGAGCATCGGCATGGATACGACGTGGTGGATCGTGATCGCGGTGGCCGCGGCCGTCGTCCTCGTCGCGCTGGCGGCCTGGGCTTACACGCAGTCGAGGCGGCGCTCGGCCCTGCAGGATCAGTTCGGCCCTGAGTACGACCGCACGGTCGATTCGACCGGGTCGAGGCGCAAAGCGGAACGCGAGCTCGCCGAGCGCGAGAAGGCTCACGAGGAGCTCGAGATCCAGCCGCTCTCGGAGGCCGCGCGGAGCCGGTACATGGATGACTGGCAGCGCGCCGAGCAGCGGTTCGTCGACGACCCGGAACTCGCGGCCCGCGAAGCCGACAGCATCGTCCGGGGCGTCTTGACCGAGCGCGGCTACCCGGATGACGACTTCGACACGCAGGCCGCAGCGGTCTCCGTCGACCATCCCCAGGTCGTGTCGCGCTATCGCCACGGGCACGAGATGATCCACGGCAACGGCGCGAGCGGCGCCGAGCGGACCGAGAACCTTCGCAAGGCGATGGTCGACTTCCGCTCCGTCTTCGAGCAGCTGGTCGAGCCCCAGCGGGAGACGGTGGAGCGCTAGAGGCACCCACGGGCGGCGACTCGGCGCAGGAACGCGGCCGGGTCGCCGCTATAGTTGGCCCTCGTGCGGATGTAGCTCAGTTGGCTAGAGCGTCTGCTTGCCATGCAGAAGGTCGAGGGTTCGAGTCCCTTCATCCGCTTCGAACGAAACCCCCGCTCAGGCGGGTGGCAGAAAATGAGGTCGTCGCCCGAGGGACGAAAGCTCGCGCCGCGACTACGTTCGATTCATGGTCGAGTTACCTCGTCGTCGCTCGTGTGGCCCGGGTCGCGTCGATGGACCCTGACCTCGCGATCACAACTGCCTTCACTAGCGAGGTCCTCCTGTTTGCCGTTGGCGGCGGGCTGCTGGTCGCCCGTGAGGTCCGCGAGAGTCGGTCGCACGCCGCGGGTGAGCAGGCGCGCGAGGTTCTCCGGGATACGGGTCCGCGGGGGCAGCGATGGCCCTCACCGCACGAGAGCCTCGGGGTGCGAGGTGGGCGCTCGTGAACATGACGCCGCCTCTCCGGGCCTCGGGGGTGAAGGCGAAGCTCGCGTTTGTTCTCGCCTCGACCACCGGCATCCTTACCGCCGCTGCGCTCCTCGTTGCGCTCGTCGTCGACCCGCCGGCGCTTGGTTGGGTCGGCTTCGCCATCACGTCCGCGGTCGTTATTGGCTTGGCGGCCGCGGCCACGCTGTTGCTGCCGCGTATCCGTGTCAGTCCTGCCTGGCCCGCGGTCGCCGCCGACGCGGCGCGGCGGCTTCTCGCCATAGTCGACGCGTACTGCAGCGAGGAGGAACTGTGCGACGAGATCGAGGCGCGCCTTGACGGTGACGTCACCGTTCATGTCGTCGTTCCGGTTCGTCTCTCCCATCTTCACTTTCTCGCCAACGACGACGCTCGGGAACGGCGTTTCGCGGACGAGTCCATGCGCGTGATGGTCGGACTTCTGCGCCGACGCGGTATTTCGGCGACCGGCCGGGTCGGCAGCGACAAGCCGCTCGAGTCCATGGTCGACGCGCTCGCTGCGTTCCCTGCCAGTCAGGTGTTGCTCGCGACTCCAGCCGAAGAGCCGTACTGGCTGGAACGCGACCTGCTCGCGAAGGCGCAGGATCTCACGAAGGTTCCGGTGACGAGCGTCGTCGTTCCGACGTCGCGGAGGGCGCCGTCGGCGCTCCCAAGCGTACGGCCCCGGCAAGTAGGTTGATGCGAGAATCTCGTAGGCGGACCCTTCGAGCGCAAGAAGGCGAGGTAGTGGCGAGAGCAGCCGAGAGGGCGCGCGACGTGTTGCAGGACAGCGAGCACGCCCGCCGCCTGTTGCGCATGATGCTGCTCATCCGGCGTTTCGAGGAGCGCGCCGAAGAGCAGTACACGCGGGCCCGCATTGGCGGTTACTGCCATCTGGCGATCGGCGAGGAGGCGGCCAACGTCGGCAGCATCGACTGCTTGGAAGCCGACGACTACCTGTTCGTCAGTTACCGCGATCATGCCGCGGCGCTTGCCGTCGGGAGCTCGCCGGAAGCGGTCATGGCCGAGTTGTTCGGCAAGGAGACGGGTGTAGCCGGCGGATACGGCGGCTCGATGCACCTGCTCGACGTCGAGCGTCGTTTCCTGGGCGGCTGGGGCATCGTCGGGGGCCATCTTCCGATTGCGGTCGGAGCAGCGCTCGCGATCGACTATCAGGACGGGCCCGGCGCGGTGCTCTGTCAGTTCGGCGACGGCGCCACCAACATCGGAGCATTCCACGAAGCTCTCAACCTCGCTGCTATCTGGCATCTGCCGATCGTGTTTCAGGTGATCAACAACCTCTACGGGATGGGCACGTCGGTGAAGCAGGCGTCAGCCGAGCCTGAGCTCTTCAAGCGCGCCTGCGCCTACCGGATGCACGGCGAGCGGGTGGACGGGAACGACGTGCTCGCCGTCCGCGACGCCACCGGCCGTCTGCTCGCGCGCGCGCGTGAGGAGTCCGAGCCCGCGCTGCTCGAGACGACGACCTACCGCCTCCGGGGCCACTCGGTGGCCGACGCCGGCAAGGTCTACCGCACCGCCGAGGAGATCGCGTCCTGGCGGGAGCGCGATCCGATCACGCGCTATGTCGAGATCCTCCGCGAGCGCGACCTGCTCGACGACGAGGAGCTCGACACGATGCGCAAGCAGGTCGCCGACGAGGTGAGCGAAGCGATCCGCGAGGCGGCGGCCGCGCCGACGCCGGACCCCGACGAGCTGTACGAGAACGTGTACGGCGACGAGCAGTGGCGCGACCAGTTCGCCCGGATGAACACGGCGGCGCCGTATGGCGAGCGCAGGGAGACGCGATCGTGGCAGAGGTGACCTACCGCGAAGCGCTCAGACGGGCCCTCGACGAGGAGCTCGGCCGCGACGAGCGCGTGTTCCTGATGGGCGAGGAGATCGGCCGCTTCGAGGGCTCGTACAAGGTCACGGCGGGGCTCTGGGAGAAGTACGGGCCCAAGCGTGTGCGCGAGACGCCGATCTCCGAGGAAGGCTTCGTCGGGGCCGGGATCGGCGCCGCGATGCTCGGCCTCCGACCCGTGGTCGAGATCATGACGATCAACTTCATCCTCGTGGCACAGGACATGGTCGTGAACCATGCGGCCAAGATCCGCTACATGTTCGGCGGGAAGGTCGGCGTGCCGATGGTCATCCGCACCCCGGCGGGCGCGGGCGCCCAGCTGACAGCACAGCACTCACAGTCGCTCGAGGTCTGGTTTGCACACACACCGGGCCTGAAAGTCGTCGCGCCCTCGAACCCTCGAGACGCGTACGGGCTGCTGAAGACCGCGATCCGCGACGACGACCCCGTGCTCTTCGTCGAGAACCTGGTGCTCTACAACGCGACCGGCAGCATCCCGGAGCCGGACGAGGACTTCACGGTGCCGCTCGGCCGCGCGGACATCGCGCGCGAGGGCACCGATCTCACGATCGTCGCGCACTCGTACACCGTCCGGCGCGCGCTCGCCGTCGCCGACCGGTTGGCCCAGAGCGGCTTCGAGGCCGAGGTCGTCGACCTGCGCTCCCTGCGCCCGCTCGACGTCGACACCGTGGTCGAGTCGGTGCGCAAGACGAACCGCGTCCTCATCGCGGAGGAGGGTTGGGCAACCTTCGGAGTCGGCGCCGAGCTCGCCGCTCGTGTCGGCCGCGCGTGCTTCGACGACCTCGACGCCCCGCCCGAGCGCGTCGGCGGCGCTGAGGTCCCGATGCCGTACTCGAAGCCGCTCGAGCTGGCCGCGCTCGTGCTCGAGGACAAGGTGGAGGCAGCGGCCCGTTCGCTGCTCGCCGAATCCGGGCTCGTGGAGACCGGGTAGGAGAC
>NZ_DASTCS010000025.1:0-45388 GCF_035710885.1 Gaiella sp.
TCTACGCGGCCACCGCGCGGCGCACCGGCGATCGCCGAGGCGACGCGAGCTCGCCGTCCCGCCCACGGGGCGTGTCCGCGACGTGGTAGACCCCGTCTCTGACGAAGCCCTCGCCCGCCACGAAGACCGGCTCCGGCTTCGGCGCGGCGTCCGCGATCGTCCTCGGAGACAGCTCTCGCGGGTCGAATCCAGCGTCCATCCGGTACGCGCCGATGATCTCGAGGACGCGACCGCTCAGCTCCTCGACCTCGATGGGCTCCGTGCCCGTCATTGTTGCCCCCTCTCAGAAGATCCTTGCGGACCGCTTCCTGTGTTCGCGCCGGAGGACGAGGCCCGCGCGGCGCTTCCTCTCGGCCCTCTCGTCCCTCTCGGCCTGGTACGCCTGCTTCCTCGTCGGCTTCCTGGTCGGGCCTCGGCCCCGGTAGACGTGCGCACCGTCGTGCCCGTCGGCCAGGACGCAACGTCCGTCGCGATCGTCCGAGGTTCCCGGGTACACGGCGTCACACGTCCCGTCGTGGTGCGCGATGGGACCGCGCCTCAGCCGGTATCGCCGGGCGCCCTCCACCCATCTCGGTGCGGCGTTCTCGCGGCGCATCGGCATCCCCCCTCGCTCGTACGTTTCACTCACACGCTGCGGTGGCTTCCGCGGCGGTGCATCCGCGAAAGCACCGACGGGCGTTACGTCGATCTACCGAGCCGGAGCATTTGGGTCGGTTCGATCCGGCGTCGCTCCGTTGGCGAATGACCGGAACCGTCGCGCCAGCACCCCTGCTCGTTGCCCGAGATGAGATCGATCGGTCCCTGGAGAGGCATAGAATCCGGCTTGCATGCCGTCTCGTCGAGCGGAACCACCCCCGCCGCTCAACGCGTCGCGCTCTGGCCACGCCGGCGAGCGCCGGGTGATAGCTGCGATCAAGCTTGCCGACCTGATGTCCGCGGCCCTGCCCGTCGTCCTCGTCTCGGCGCCGGCCGGCTACGGCCGGACCGGCAGACCGACTTCCGATCCGCTGCCCGGCCCGTCGCGACCGATCGCCTCGTTCCGGCTCGGACCATCGGAAGCGCGAAGGGCTTGTCCCGGGGAGGCGCCGTCGAAGAGGCGGTGCGGCTGACGGCTGCGGCAGTTGAACGAGACCCTCGCAACCGCTGGCTCGTAGGAAGGAGAACGTGATGGCCGCCCCCAGTGAAGCCCCCACCTCGGTCGCCCGCCGCTTTCCCGACGGTTTCTTCTGGGGCGTCGCGACGTCGTCGTACCAGATCGAGGGCGCGTGGGACGAGGACGGCAAGGGCGCGTCGATCTGGGAACGTACGCGCACACCCCCGGGAACATCGAGAACGACGAGAACGGCGACGTCGCGAACGACCACTACCACCGGTACGAGGAGGATGTCGCGCTGATGAAGTCGATCGGTGCGACCGCCTACCGCTTCTCGGTCGCGTGGCCGCGGATCTTCCCCAACGGCACCGGTAAACCGAACGCGAAGGGTCTCGACTTCTACAGCCGCGTCGTGGACGCGCTGCTCGAGGCCGGGATCGAGCCGTTCGCGACGCTGTACCACTGGGACCTGCCGCAGACGCTTCAGGACGAGCACGGCGGCTGGCAGTCAGCCGAGACGGCGAAGGCGTTCGCGGAGTACGCGGGGTACGTGGCCGAGCAGCTCGGCGACCGGGTGAAGCATTACTTCACGATCAACGAGTTCGCGTCGTTCGTCGAAGGCGGCTATCAGGGGCTCGACGTGGAGGTCGGCGGCGGCAAGACGGTGCACCTGGGGGCCGCCCCGGGGCTCAGGCTCTCCGACTCGGAGCTGAAGCAGGTCCGGCACCACGCCGTGCTCGGCCACGGCCTCGCCGTTCAGGCGATCCGCGCCCACGGCCCGGCGGGCACGAGGGTCGGGTTCGCCGAGAACATTCGCGTCGCGGTTCCGCTGATGGACTCCCCCGAGTACGTCGAGGCGGCAGAGAAGGCGACGCGCGACCGGAACGCCGGCTTCATGACCGTGATGCTGGAGGGGCGCTACACCGACGCATACCTCGCCGAGGCGGGGGGAGGCTCGCCGACGTTCACCGACGACGAGTTGAAGACGATCGCCTCTCCGCTCGACTTCGTCGGGATCAACGTCTACAAGCCCGGCTGGTACGTGGAGCCGTCGGCGGAGCCGCCCGGCTATCACGACATCCCGATCAACGCATCACACCCGAAGATGCAGTCGTCGTGGCACGTGCTCGACCCGGAGGTCATGTACTGGGCGCCGAAGCAGATGCAGTCGATCTGGGGCGCGAAGTCGATCTTCATCACCGAGAACGGCTGCGGGGCGTCGGACACGGTCGCGGAGGACGGCAGGGTCTACGACTCCGACCGCGTGATGTTCCTGCGCGCGTGCCTGGGTCAGCTGCAGCGCGCTACGTCCGAAGGCGTGCCCGTCGACGGATATTTCCTCTGGAGTGCCCAGGACAACTTCGAGTGGATGGACGGCTACGGCAACCGCTTCGGAGTGATCTACGTCGACTTCGACACCCTGGAGCGAACGCCGAAGCTCAGCGCGGAGTGGTTCCGCGAGGCCGCTCGCCGGAACGCGGTGGTCTGAAGCGGCTCGGACGGAGCCGCACGCATCCGTGAACGTGGAGGCGTGCGTGCTCGCCGTCGAGACGACGCCGGTGGATCATCGCGATCGGCTTGCTCTGGTGGCGCTCGCGTCGGCACTCGGGCTCGAGGATTGGTTCCTCCGACCGCGGATTCGTCTCATGCTCCGGCACGCGTCCGATTCGGAGGAGATCGGCGACCCGTCACACGGTGCAGCCCGGGGATCGACCGTACGGTCGGCCCTATGAGTCGAAGAACCCGCGAAGGCGGTCGAGCCGGCTGACGTGGCCCCGCCGTTGTCGAGGGGCGAGTGGCTTCGCCTCGACGTGCTGCTGTGTGGTCGAGAGGCTGGTCTCGAGAGCCTCGCGGTCGGCGTCGGGCGTCCCGCTCCACGCGATCAGGGCGCGGAGCTGGTCGGGGCCGAGGACGCCGGCGGGCCGCCGCCAGGCGTCGAGGAGCTCTCTCAGCTGCTCCGGGCTGTACGCGCTCGACGGTTGCCCCACCGGTCAGCCCGCCCTCTCGCGAGCGTCGCCACGGTACGACCCCGGCCGGCCGATCGAGCCGTCCCTGTGAACCGCGTGCAGAAAATCGGACATGAAGCCTCCCGTTCCGCCCGTCCTCTTGCTACCCGACTCCGCTCGGCATCAACCGGTGCGACCCCCACCGACGATGACGGACGTTCCGCCCGTTGCGTTTCTCCGTCCCGACTTCGGGGCCAGAACGCCCCATGGGCCCGGGCACACGGGAGACGGTCGTCCGCTGGCTGCAGGCGCGCTCACGCCGTGACTTCGCACGTCTCGCCGCACTGACGGCGGCAGACGCCCACTGGGAGAGCCCGGTGGCCGGGACCACGGTCGGGCGTGACGCCGTCGTCCGGAACGTGAAGGACGGGTTCGAGGACACCGAGCAGTTCGCCTCCGAGCTCCTCGCGCTCGAGTGTCGTGGCGATCGAGCGGTCGCCGTCGTGCACAACACCGGCCGGAGACAGAACGAGGCGCTGGACTCCCTGCAGACGCTCTTCCTGCGCGTTGACCGCGGGGTGATCTCCGAGGTGAAGGTCGCGGTCGACGACGAGCAGACGGTCGAGGCCTTCTGGGGCGACGGCCCGAACACCTGAGCGAAGGCACGTCCACGCGCTCGAGGGCGAAGAACGCGCTCCGCCGACCCTGGGCAAACATGGTCATCGCCACCCGGGCCTTCGCCGGCGTTTCCGCGCCGAGGGCGGCCTACCGAGGCACAGGGTCGCGCAGCCGTCCAGGTATGTGCTAATGTCTGTATAGATTACGTACAGATTCTAGCCAAGGAGGCAAGGAATGCGAGCTCTCAACGTGACGGCGCTCCTGCTCGTCATCGTCGGCGCCCTCAACTGGGGCCTGGTCGGGCTGTTCGAGCTGGATCTCGTCGCCGAGGTGTTCGGTGAGGAGTTCGGCGCGACCAATCTCGCCAGCCGGATCGTCTACGTCCTGGTCGGTGGAGCGGGCCTCTATCTCGCCGCAACCGTCCTGCCGAGCATGCTCGGCGCGACGGAGCGGCCCGACCCGAATCGGACCGTCCGAGCATGAGCGCAAATGAGGGCGGCCCGGGCTTCCGGGCCGCCCTCGCACGAGTGTCCCCTCGTCCTCGTCGGGGTCGCGGCGAGGCTCCCCGCGCCGCGGTTCTCTAGGCCCCGACCCGGTGGATCTCCCCGACGTCGGGCATCTCGCCGGTCAGCCATCCCTTTGCCAGCTCGTACAGGACGACAGGCTGCGGCTTGTCGACCTCGAGAAACACGGCCGCATGGATGTCGACGCCGATCAACACCAGACGCGGGTCGTCGGGGGTGCCGTGGCGCGGATCGCCCTCGTCGGCGAACCACATCTTCCAGTCGCTCGCGTACAGCTCGCGGATCTTGGCTCGATCGTCCGACAACGTTGCCAGGCCCGAGACCGAGATCCACTCCCGCGTCCGGTCCTTGTAGTACGCGAGGTTGACGTGTGGATCCCCTCGGAGGTCGCGGATCTTTGCCGTCTTGTCGGACGCGACGAACCAGAGGTCGGCGCCTGCGGCCCTCTTCTGGGTCGCCATCGCCCGCGACTCCAGGTGACCGTCCGGTCGCCTGGTCGTCATCATCGCGATCTCGAGCTCGTCGATCAGGGCATAGAGCTTGTCGAGTTCCGGCTTCATGTGGCATCTCCCTCGCTCGTGTGCAGTGGAGTTGAGTCTTCCCGGGAGGCGTGGAACGAACCCTCCCCCTCTCATCACGGGCGGGTCGGACGCCGCGGAGTCGACGTCTTCTCGTCCCGTAGGATGCGGCCTCGAAGCTCGAACCTCGAGGCACCGGGAATGCATGTGACCACGGAGACCGCGGAGTTCCTCTCAGAGCAACGTCACGCGATCCTGCAGGCCGCGGCAGCGGCGCTCGCACGGGCTCACGTCCGCCACTACGAATCGGCCGGCCCCGAGGAGGTGACGCGTCGGCTCGACGCGCTCTACGACCACGTGCTCTCGGCGCTCGCGACACAGAACCTCGGAGCGATGATCGGATACGCGGAGGAGGTTGCGGAGGATCGCTTCGATGCGCGCTACGACCTCCAGGAGGTGCAGGGCGCGTTCAACGCCCTGGAGGAGGCGATCTGGGCGCGTGCGCTGGCCCAGATCGAGCCCTCGCGGTTGGGGGAGACGCTCGGCCTCGTGACCACGATCCTCGGCAGCGGCAAGGATGCGCTCGCCCGCAGGTACGTGTCGCTCGCAGCCGGGGCGCACGCCCCCTCGCTCGACCTGCGAAGCCTCTTCGCCGGTACCGATGGCGTCACGGCCGGCGACCCGCAGCCCTGATCGGAGGAGGCGCGCGCGACGTCGCGCGATCCTGGCGCTGGTGGCGCTGGGCTGCGCGCTCGCTGTCCCACCCACGGTGCATGCCGGCGCAGAGCGGCCGGCGAGGTTCCCGGCTGCGGGAGAGCTCAGGCGCACGGTGGCGGTCAGGTCGGCCCCCGACCCGTCGGCGGCGGTCGTTCGCACGATGCGCCGGTTTCGGTCCGACCTGCAGTTCCAGGTGGTTCTCGCGCTCTCGTCGCGCCGGGGGAGCGACGGAGCGTGGTGGTATCGGCTGAGCCTGCCGGGCCGTCCGAACGGCGCACGCGGCTGGGTGAGGGCCGACGCGGCCGAGGTCAGGCCCGTCGTGAACCGGATCGTCGTCCGGCTCGCAGAGCGCCGTCTCGAAGTGCGGCGCGTCCGGGACGACAAGCTCCTGCTCCGCGCGATCGCGGCCGTCGGCGCGCCGGGCGCGGAGACCCCGCTCGGACGGAGCTTCTACGTGGAGTCCGCCTTCGCTCCGACGGATCCGTTCTACGGCGTCTTCGCCCTCGAGACGAGCGCCCACGCACGGGTCACGGACTGGCCGAGCGACGTCGTCGGGATCCACGGCACGAACCTGCCGGACCTCCTCGGCGAAGCCGTCTCGCACGGGTGCGTCCGCGTCGCCAACCGGGTCGCCGCCCGGCTTCGACGCCTAGCGCCGCTCGGGACGCCGATCGACGTCGTGCGCTAGCTATCCGGTGACGAAGGCAGGGCTCGCCGCGAGGACGCCGAGCGTCGTCTGGCAGTGGTTGCCGACACTCGTCGCGACTCTCGTGTCGGCGGCGAGGAAGAGGAGCCCGAGCCGCGTCGGCGCGACGGTGAGGCGCGCTACCCCGTCGCTGTCGGTGCGAGCGCGGGCGACGACGCCGGCCCCTACCGCGCGAACGGGGTAGCCGGCGAGAGGGCGGCCGAGACGGTTGCGGACCGTCACGCGTACGGTGGACGTCCGTCCGGCGTGAAGCACCCGAGGCGACGCCACGACTGTCCGGCAGACCCTGGTCGCGGTGGGCGGCACCAGCGGACCGATGACGCGCGCGAGCGCGGCAGCGACGTTGTTGGCGTAGTTGGACTCGGGCTCCTCCGAGGCAGCGCGGACAATGTCGACCACGACGCCGACCTGCGTCGCCTCGGTCACGGCGACGACCGTCGCTGTGGCACCGGGAGCTAGACGGCCGAGGTCGCAGGAATACGCCCTGCACGTGCCCTGCGAGGCGCGTAGCGAGATGAGCTTCGTCCGGTACGAGCGCGGGTCGTCGAGCTTCAGGCCGTTCACGTCCGACGCGTCGACCGCAGAGCGGTTCGTCACGGTCATCGTCCAGGTGATCCGGCCACCGACGGCCACGGTCGTCGGCGATGCGGTCTTCGTGACGACGAGGTCCAGCAGGCCCGGCGGCGTCGGCGGCCTCGGCGGCAACGGGGGTTGTGGGGGCTGCGGGGGCTGCGGGGGCTGCGGCGGCTCCGGCTGTGTGCCCTTGCGCGTGTTCGTGAACGTGCAGACGACCACGTCGCCCCGTGCGACCGCGCCGTCGACCTTGGTGCCCGTGACCGAGACCGCCGGTGTGCCGTTGCGCGTGCAGTCGACGCGCGAGTCGTAGTCGGCGAGGCTCGTGCCCGGGGCCGCGGTCTCGCTCACCGTGCCCTCGCCGACGCCGACCAGCAGAGGGCCTGTGGTCGTCCCGTTCCCTCCGCTTCGGACCACGGTGCCGTTCAGCCGCAGGTCGAAGCGACCGGCGTCCGTTGCGGGGACAACGACCTTCCGGAGCTCCACCGACGCCGTGCAGCGCGGCGAGCCAGAGTTTGCCGTCGCGGTCTCACCGGCGAGGTTCCAGGTGAGCGGGCCGCCGCCGGACTCCCAGGTCGTCTGGAGCACGCCGACGAACCTGCCCGGCTCGAAGACGGTGGGCTGCTTCCTATTCGCCGGCGCCGGTTCGAAGCGGTTGTCAGGCCCCACGAGGATCGTGACCGCGTGATCCTGCGGGTTCCGGTAGCCCCAGACCGCCACGTCGAGGCCCGCGTCGTCGAAGACGACGCACTCGAGGATTGGAGTTACGGTCGTGGAGGCGGCCTTCAGCTCATTCGAGATCACGCAGACGATCGCCTGGTTCCGGCGCACGACCACCGGCACGGATGCGTCCTTCGCGGTTGCGATGATGTTGCCAGTCCCGCCGACCTCGCGGCACTCGATCTCGGTGTAGTAGTCCCCCGGCTCGGTCCCGGCGGCGGCAGTCTCGCCCACCGTCCGCCGGCCGGTCTCGACCGCGACCGTGCCCGTCGTTCCGCCGTTGCCGACCGCCGCTGCGCCGCCTGCGACCTCCCCGTCGATGAGCAGGGCGAAGCGGCCCGGATCGTCCTCCGGGGACAGGCGCTTGACGACCGTGATCGAGCCGCGGCAGCGCGGAGACCGGTCAGACGCCTCAACCCGGTTGCCCGTCAGGTGCCAGGTGACGGCTCCGGCGGCGAGATCGACCTGGAACCGGTCCTCGACGCGACCCGGCTCGAACGACTCGGGCTGCCCGCGGTTCTTGAGACCGGGTGTGAAGAAGTTCTGCGTCTCCGGCGGCTGCACCGGTGCCGCGTTGGGGTTGTCGTACCCGAAGTGGGCGAGGAGCCCGGCGCCCGTGTCCTCCACACACTCGAGGATCGGCGTGATGGGCGTCGGGTTCGGCGGCACGGGGACGTCGCAGCCGTGTTCGTAGATCGCCTGACCGGCCTCGGTCCAGTTGTATCCCGGGAAGGTCTGGGTCTTGCCCGCTTGGTCGACGTACGTGTACGGCGGGATGATGTCGCCCCAGTTGGTCGCCGGGTAGACCGGGCCTGTGTGGCCCAGGTGACCGCCCTGCAGGTCGCCGTTGTTCGCGATCGCGGGCGACTCCGCCACGTACGGGTTGGAGCTGGAGCTCGTCGCGTGACAGATCGTCACCTTCTTGTCGTCGTCGGGCGCGGCCGGCTGGGGCGGCTCGCTGCACCCGGCGTCGTAGATGCCCTGTCCCGCGGTGTCCCAGTTCCGCCCCGGAAACGAGGTGGGGTCGCCCAGGGCGGGGTGGTCGACCACGAACGGCGGGACGATGTCGCCGCCGTGGACGCCGTGGCCGGTCACGGTGCCGAAGAAGTCGGTCTCCGGGACGCGTACGGACACATGGCTGCCGTCTCCGTTCGCATGGCAGATGGTCACGAGGTCGCCGCTCCCGTCGCCGTCCGCGGCCACGGCGGGGAACACCGCGAGCGCGGCAAGCAGGATTCCGGTGGCGAGTCCGACGTGACGGCGTGAGACCCGGCGAGGCGGCACCGAGGGCACGTCGCCGACCGTAGCAACACGGTTGCCGAACGGCTATCCCTCGGCGGGGCCCCGCCGAGGGTGAGGAGTTCGTAAACCAACGCGTCGATGCTGCCTTCGGCGGGTAGCATCGCGCGCGATGCCGACGTCGCTCGTCACCGGTGGCGCCGGGTTCCTCGGCTCGCACCTCTGCGAGGCGCTCCTCGAGAAGGGGCACCGGGTGATCTGCCTCGACAACCTCGAGGTCTCGACCCTCGAGAACATCGAGCATCTGCGCGGCGACCCCTTCGCCTTCGTCAACCACGACGTGACCGAGCCGATCGCGGTCGACGAGCCGCTCGACGTCGTCTACCACCTGGCCGCGCTGGCGAGCCCGATCGACTACCTGCGGCTCCCGCTCCACTCGCTGAAGACCGGCTCCTACGGGACCCATCACGCGCTCGGCCTCGCGAAGTGGAAGCGCGCTCGCTTCCTGCTCGCCTCGACGAGCGAGGTGTACGGCGACCCGGAGGTGCACCCGCAGCCCGAGACGTACTGGGGCAACGTCAACCCGATCGGCCCACGCGGCGTCTACGACGAGGCGAAGCGCTACGCCGAGGCGCTGACGATGGCGTACCACCGTCAGCAGGGTGTGGACACTGCGATCGTCAGGATCTTCAACACGTACGGCCCGCGGATGCGGCCCAACGACGGGCGCGCGATCCCGACGTTCATGCGGCAGGCGCTCGACGCGAAGCCGCTCACCGTCTTCGGCGACGGATCGCAGACGCGCAGCTTCTGCTACGTCGACGACCTGATCCGCGGCCTGATCCTGCTCGTCGAGTCCGGCGAGCACATGCCGGTGAACATCGGCAACCCGGGGGAGTACACGATCCTCGAGCTCGCCGAGGCCGTGCTCGCCGCGACCGGATCGTCCAGCTCGATCGTGTACGAGGCCCTGCCGGTCGACGATCCGCAGGTGCGGCAGCCCGACATCACGCGCGCGCGGCAGCTCCTCGGCTGGGAGCCCGAGATCGCGCTGGACGAGGGCCTTCGCCGCACGCTGGCGTCGCTCGCCAGGGACCCCGCGCGTGCGTAGCGCGGTCTCGGCGCTCGCCGCAGCCGCGTTCGGCCTCGCGCTCCTCGTCGCTCCGACCGCGAGCGGCTCGGATTCGCTGCGCGTCGGGATCTTCGACGACGGTGTCGTCCTCTACGGCGAGCCCGACCTGGTCTTCCCGCAGCTGGCCCGGACGGGTGCCGGGCTCCTGCGGGTCAACCTCTGGTGGGCAGGGCCCGGGATCCGGGTCTCGACCAGCAAGCCGAGGCGCCCGGCCGACCCGAACGACCGCGCCTACAACTGGGACACGTACGACCGCACGGTGAGGTTCGCGGTCGTGAACGGGATCGAGCCCGTGTTCTCGATCATCGGCACCCCGCCGTGGGCCAATCGGGCCAGGGGCTGGAACGTCGCCCCGACGAATGCCCGGGACCTGCGACTGTTCGCAGCCGCCGCGCAGAAGCGCTACAGCGGCAGCTTCAAGAACGCCGAAGGCATCACCCTTCCCCGTGTCAGCCTCTGGATGGCGTGGAATGAGCCGAACAACCCCGTCTTCCTGAAGCCGCAGTACCGCCGCACCGGGAGGAGCTGGACGATCCAGTCGGGGCGCGACTACGCGAAGATCTGCAACGCGGTCGTCCAGGGAATCAAGTCCGTCCAGCGCTCGTCGAAGGTGGCGTGCGGCGCCACCGGGCCGCGTGGCAACAACAACCCGAACTCCAGTCGTCCGTCCGTCTCACCGCTGCCCTTCCTTCGTGCGATGAAGGCGGGCGGCGCACGCGGCTTCGACGCCTACGCGCACCATCCGTACTACCAATCCCCCGTGGAGACGCCGTCGACCAAACCGCGGCCGGGACCGCGAGGGCAGGCGCCGACCGCGGTCACGCTCGGGAACATCGACGTCCTGATCAGGGAGCTCACTCGGCTGTACGGGTCCCGCGCGCGCGTCTGGATCACGGAATACGGGTACCAGACGAACCCGCCCGACAGGATCATCGGCGTGACGTACGCGAAACAGGCCACGTACCTCACCCAGGCGGTCGCGATCGCGCGCAGGAACCCCCGGATCGACATGTTTCTCTGGTTCCTGCTCCGCGACGAGCCGCGGCTCGGCGGCTGGCAGTCCGGGCTCACGAGCGTCACGGGCAAGCGCAAGCCGAGCTTCAACGCGTTCCGCCGCGCTGCAGTCGGCTGAGGGCGGGCCTACACTCCGGTCATGGCGAAGGGCTACGCAGAGGGCCCGGCCGCCGAGGAGGCGGAGCGCCGGCGGGAGGAGCTCGAACGCGGTGAAGACGACCGGCCGCGCGAGACGCGCGTCGCGGTCGAGGGCTGCACGCCCGACGAGCCGGAGCGCCACTTCCTCGGCTGGGCGGACGACGTCGACGCCGACGAGCTGTTTGCCTCCGGCGCCGCATGGGGCATCCGTCGCGTCCGCCGCCCCTCCTGACCGGCCCCGGGCGCCCGGAGTCTCGCGCTAGTCTGGTTCCGTGAGCACCAAGAAGGTCGAGCACCTCGAGGGCGTGATCATCCGCTTCGCGGGTGACTCGGGTGACGGGATGCAGCTCACCGGCGACCGCTTCACGAGCGAGACCGCGACGCTCGGGAACGACCTCGCGACGTTCCCCGACTTCCCGGCCGAGATCCGGGCGCCGGCGGGGTCGCTGCCCGGCGTGTCGGGGTTCCAGGTGCACTTCGCCGACCACGACATCCTCACGGCGGGCGATCGCCCGGACGTGCTCGTGGCGATGAACCCCGCAGCGCTGAAGACGAACCTTCGCGACGTGCCCAAGGGCGGCGTGATCATCGTCAACACGGACGCGTTCAACGACCGCACGCTGCAGAAGGCGGGGTACGCCGCCAACCCGCTCCAGGACGGGACGCTCGGCGACTACCACGTCCACGAGGTGGCGCTCACGTCGATGACCGTGGGAGCGCTGAAGGGGATCGAGGGCGTGACGTCGCGCGAGGCGGAGCGCTCGAAGAACTTCTTCGCGCTGGGGCTGATGTCGTGGCTCTACCACCGCCCCACAGAGGGGACGATCGACTTCATCTCCTCCAAGTTCGCGAAGCGCCCCGAGATCGTCGAGGCCAACACGCGGGCGTTCCGGGCGGGCTGGAACTACGGCGAGACGTCGGAGGACTTCGCCGTCTCGTACGAGGTCGCGCCGGCCCCGCTCGCACCGGGGACGTACCGCCAGATCACGGGCAACACGGCGCTCTCGTACGGCCTGATCGCCGCGTCGCGGCTCTCGGGGTTGCCGCTCTTCCTCGGCGCATACCCGATCACGCCCGCGTCGTCGATCCTCGAGGAGCTCGCGGGGCGCAAGGAGTTCGGGGTCGTCACCTTCCAGGCCGAAGACGAGATCGCGGCCGTCGGCGCGGCCCTGGGCGCGGCATTCGGCGGCTCGCTCGGCGTCACCGCCTCCGCCGGGCCGGGAGTCGTCCTCAAGGCCGAGACGGTCGGCCTCGCGATCGCGCTCGAGCTGCCGCTGGTGATCCTCGACATCCAGCGCGCCGGACCGTCGACGGGGATGCCGACCAAGCCCGAGCAGGCCGATCTGCTGATGGTGCTGTTCGGGCGGAACGGCGAGAGCCCCGTGCCCGTGGTCGCCGCGTCCACCCCGTCCCAGTGCTTCGAGGCGGCGATCGAGGCGGCGCGCATCGCCCTCAAGTACCGGACCCCCGTCTACCTCCTCTCGGACGCGTACCTCGCAAACGGCTCCGAGCCCTGGCTGATTCCCGACGTGGGCGGGCTGCCGGACATCTCGACGAGCTTCGCCGAGGCCTCGGGTGAGGCGTTCGAGCCCTATCGCCGTGATCCCGTGACCCTCGCCCGGCCGTGGGCGATCCCCGGAACAGCGGGCCTCGAGCACCGGATCGGCGGTCTCGAGAAGGCGGACGTCAGCGGCACGATCTCGTACGACCCCGACAACCACGACCTGATGGTCCGGCTGCGGGCGCAGAAGGTTGCCGGCATCGCCTCCGACATCCCCGAGCTCGAGGTCGACGACCCCGACGGCGACGCGCCGCTGCTGGTGATCGGATGGGGGTCGACCTACGGCCCGATCGGCGCCGCGGTGCGGCGGGTGCGCAAGCGCGGCATGCGGGTCGCCCGGGCTCACATCCACCACCTGAACCCGCTCCCACGGAACACCGGCGAGGTCCTCCGACGCTATCCCAAGGTGCTCGTCCCCGAGATGAACCTCGGCCAGCTGGCGCTCCTTCTGCGGGCGGAGTTCCTCGTGGACGCCGTCTCGTACACGAAGGTCCGAGGGCGACCGTTGAGCGCCGCCGAGCTCGAGGAGGCGATCCTGGCCATGGCGGGGACGTCGTGAGCGGCTTCACCGCGCTCGTCACCAAGGACGATCGGGTGCTCATCACGCGCGAAGGGCGCACCGTCGCCACCCTCGCCGGCTCGCGTGCGGGGCGCCTCGCCTACGCGCTGACACGGGCTGCCGACGAGGAGGCCCGGCAGCTGCTGCTCGCCCGGGCGACGGGCAACTACCGACGGGGGAACGAGCGATGACGGGTGGAAACGGGCTCGTGCAGCTGACCACGAAGGACTTCAAGTCCGACCAGGAGGTGCGCTGGTGCCCGGGCTGCGGCGACTACGCGATCCTGGCAGGCGTCCAGTCCTTCCTGCCGGAGCTCGGCGTCCCGCGCGAGAACCTCGTCTTCGTCTCGGGGATCGGGTGCGCAGCGCGGCTCCCGTACTACATGGAGACGTACGGCATGCACTCGATCCACGGACGCGCGCCGGCGATCGCGACCGGGCTCGCCACGTCGCGGCCGGACCTCTCGGTCTGGGTCGTGACGGGTGACGGCGACGCGCTCTCCATCGGCGGGAACCACCTGATCCACGCGCTTCGGCGCAACGTCGACATCACGATCCTGCTCTTCAACAACCGGATCTACGGCCTCACGAAGGGCCAGTACTCGCCGACCTCCGAGCTCGGGAAGGTGACGAAGTCGACGCCGCTCGGGTCGGTCGACCAGCCCTTCAACCCGCTCTCGATCGCGATCGGCGCGGAGGCGACCTTCGTCGCGCGCGCGATCGACACGGACAAGCAGGGGACGGCGGAGGTGCTCCGCGCGGCCGCCGCACACCGCGGAGCGGCGTTCGTCGAGATCCTCCAGAACTGCAACATCTACAACGACGGCGCCTTCGACGTGGTTCGCGACGAGAAGGAGAACCGGCTCTACCTCAAGGCGGGTGACGAGGTGCGGTGGGGCGACAAGGGCGTCCGCATGCGCCCCGACGGGACGCTCGAGATCGTCGACGCGTCGGTCGGCGGCCTCCTGCGGCACGACCCGCTGCGCGACGACCCCGGCCTCGCGTTCGCCCTCGCGCGGCTGACCTGGGAGACGGCGGGGGCCGTCCCGCTGGGGGTGTTCCGGTCGGTCGGCCGCCCCGTCTACGAGGATCTCGTCCACGAGCAGGTCCGAACCTCGGTCGAGCAGCGAGGCGAGGGGGACCTCGCAGCGCTGCTGCACGGCTCGGACACCTGGACGATCGGCTGACGCGCCCCGCCACCGCTTCCGGCTGACCGTCGACGCGCGGCGTCAGCGGCGTTCGAGCAGCGCCTGCAGGTCGACGAGCGACGCGGCCACCCGTCGCGTCTCGTCCGCGGACAGATCGCCCAGCGCCCGCTCGGCGAGGCGCACGAGCCGTCGGCGCCGGCGGCGGACGTCCGCTCTCCCCTCTGCGGTGGCGGCCACGATCACGCCGCGCGCGTCCTCCGGGTCGGCACGCCGCTCGACCAGCCCGTGCTGCTCGAGCACGTCGACGGTTCGCGACGCGGTTGCGTCGGTTGTGCGGAGCGTGTCGGCCAGCGATCCGAGGCGCATCGGCCCGCCGTCCGCCAGCGTCGCCAGCGCGATCGACTGGAACGTCGAGAGGATGCCCGGCTCCGGATCGCCCGTCGGATGCCGTTGCCGGGCGAGTGCCGCGACCAGACCCTCGATCGCCTCGGCCACGAGCTTCGCGTCGCCCTCACTGCCCTTCATCCGGTTTCGATCGCGATCGGTGCGCGTCGCCTCCACCGCGTGGGTGTCACGAACACCGCCATCACGGCCGCGAAGGCTGCGGCGATCGCCGCCAGGAGAAACGCGGTCGTGTACGCGCCCTCGGTCGGCACGTCCGTCCCGCTCAGCGTGGTCGCGGTCAGTATGGCCGCGCCGACCTGGGCGCCGATCACGGCGCCGACGGTGCGCATGACCGTGTTGATCCCGGTCGCGATGCCGGTCTCCGTGGGGTCGACGGCCTCCGTGATGAGCGCCGCCATCGCCGCGAACGAGAAGCCGACACCGACGCTGAGGCCCGCCATCGCAACGACGATCTGCCACGGCTCGGCGTGGAGCGCGGCCAGGATCGCCGCCGAGAGGGCGGTGAGGCTCATCCCGATCGCGAGAGGCCACTTCGATCCGAACCGACGCCCCAGCATCCCCGCGGACGGGCCTGCGAAGAGCATCAGGAGCGATCCGGGAAGCAGATAGAGGCCCGTCATCGTGGCGGTTGCGCCGAAGCCGTAGTCGACCTGCGCGGCGATGTCGGGTGGGAGCCCGCCCGGCGCCTCGACGAAACGCGGTACGAGCACGAACGAGCCGAACATTGCGAAGCCCGAGATCACGGCGGTCGCGTTCGTCAGCATCACGGGTCGCTCTGCGAGCACCCGTATGTCGATGAGCGGCTCGTCGATACGGAGCTCGAGGACGACCCAGATGACCGCAGCGACGACGGACGTTGCGAACAGGCCGATGACGGCGGGCGACGTCCAACCCCAGCTTTCGCCCTGGGAGAGGCCCAGCAGCAGGGTGGCCAGCGTGACCGAGAGAAGGACGGCGCCCGGCACATCGATACGTGAGGTCGAGCGGATGGGGGACTCGGGGATGAAGCGATGCACCAGCACGATCGCGATGGCAACGCCCACGGCGCCGATCACGAACATCCACCGCCAGCTGACATGGTCGACGATCAGACCGGAGAGCACGAGACCGAAGCCGCCTCCGATGCCGAACACGGCGGAGAGCAGGCCGATCCCGACCTTCATCCGCTCGGGCGGGAACTCGTCGCGGATGATCCCGAAGCTCAACGGGAACACGGCGCCCGCGGCGCCGGAGACGATCCTGAAGGCGATCAGCGTCCAGATGTCGGGCGCCGCCGCGCAGCCGATGCAGCCGACGAGGAACGTGGCGAGGGAGGCGACGAGCAGGCGCTCCTTGCCGAACCGGTCGCCGAGCTTGCCGAGGATCGGCGTGAGCACCGCTGCCGAGAGGAGGAACCCCGTCAGGACCCACGTCACCCAGGTCGTCGATGCGTCGAGCTCCCGCTGGAGCTCCGGGAGGGCGGGGACGACCATCGTCTGCTGCAGGGCGTACGCCGCTGCCGCCATCGCCAGGATGGCGAGCGTGAGGCCGTAGTGCTGGCGCTTCTCGGGCATGTCGTTACGCAGCGTAACGATCATGGCGCATGGACGCAGGTGATCAGTAGTTCGCGCGGCCGAATTGCGGGCTTCAACGCATTCCGGGCGAGGGGTTCAGGCGCGACGATAGGGGTGATACGACAGCGGTCGCCCTCTCACGCGGGCAGGAGGCCCCAGGGCGGCTGCGAGAGGAGGGGGACGCCCCATGAGACGCGTACTGATCACCCTAGGGCTCGGTGCGCTTGCGGCCGTCGGGATCGCAACGGGGCTGGCAACGGCCGGCCTTGCGGAGACGGATCCACCCAACCAGGGCGATCCCGAGAAGGTGCTGACCGTTCGCTCCGGATACGTCTGCTCGGGCACGATGGTGGCGGGCGAGAAGGTAGAGGGCGGGAACCTCGGGCCGACGATCCCCGTGACGGCGACGTCGCCGATCGTGCAGGTGACCATCAAGTCCGGCTCGAAGGCCGAGCTGATTGCGGCGACGTGGTCGACCGACTTCCTGTCCGGGACGATCACGATCTCACAGGACGTGTCGAACTACGTCGTGTGGACGTGCTCCGGCACGACCACGACGACCGACACGACCGATACGACGCCGACGGACACGACGCCGACCGACACGACGCCGACCACGCCGATCGACACGACGCCGACCGACACGACGCCGACGACGCCGACAGACACCACACCAACGAGCACTCCACCGACGACGACGACGACGGACACCACACCAACGAGCACTCCAGCGACGACGACGACGACGGACACCACACCGACGGCAGCGACGGAGACGACGCCGACCACCCTGCCGGCTGCGCCGTTGACGCCGCCCAAGGCGCCGACGAAGCCGGCAACCAAGCCTACGAGGGTGAAGCAGGCGACTCGCCCCGCGGCGACGCCGACCAAGCCGACCGTCAAGGTCAAGGGCGTGGTCGCGGACAATCCGCCGAAGCTGGCGTACACCCCGTGATCGCAGTCGCGGTCATGGCGACAGCGCTCGCGCTGACTGCCCCCGCC
This sequence comes from Gaiella sp., assembly GCF_035710885.1. Taxonomy (GTDB): domain Bacteria; phylum Actinomycetota; class Thermoleophilia; order Gaiellales; family Gaiellaceae; genus Gaiella. Next base: position 17,166 of record NZ_DASTCS010000025.1, read on the forward strand.
GCCCGACCGGCGGCGGGGGTTCCCTTCGCGACGATCTCGATCCCCGCGATCGGCCTGCACGCGCTTGTGCGCGAGGGCGTGTCCCAGCGCGTGCTCGACCTCGGTCCCGGCCACTATCCCGGCTCGGGCCTGCCCGGCCGCCGCCGGGCGGTCGCGATCGCGGGCCACCGGGTGACGCACACGCGGCCGTTCCTGCGCATCCACGTGTTGAAGCACGGGCAGCGGATCGTGCTCACGCGGCGATCCGAGCGCTTCACCTACCGCGTCTCGGCCATGCGTGTGGTCGAGCCGACCGACGTCTGGCCGATTCGCATGCGCCCCACGGTGCAGAGGCTCGTGCTCACGGCGTGCCACCCGCCGCACTCCGACCGGTACCGCCTGGTGGTGTTCGCGAGGCTCGTCGACGCCGACGCGATCTAGGACCCGCCCGAGCAGAGCGGCATCGCACGTCCGGGATGCCGCGGCGGCGGCGGGGTCACGTCCGTGCGATGCCGCCTGGAACCGTAACGCAGACGGAGGACTTCGCGGTAGCGGAGCTCAGGCCTCGGCGCGCACGGGCGCGAGCCGAGTCGTGAAGAGCTCGTGAGCCGCCCACACGATCACGGCCAGGCCCGAGGTCCCCGCGACCCCGAAGGCGAGCGGCGTGCCGCCCTGCTCGGCCAGCCAGCCCGCCACGAGGCCTCCGATCGGCGCCAGGCCCGCGAAGGCGAAGAGGTAGAGGCTCATCACGCGACCGCGGAGATGGGCGGGCGAGGCGAGCTGCAGGAGGGCGTTGGCGCTGGCCGTGAACAGCGCGAAGCTCAGACCGAGCCCGAACAGGAGGAACAGCGCCACCTCGACGGAGTGGACGAGCGTGAGCGCGAGCATCACGAGGCTGAACCCGATCGCTCCGCCGACGAAGACGCGAGAGCTCGCCTCACGGAGGCTCGCGGTCGCCAGCGCGCCCACGAGCGCTCCCAGGCCGAACCCGGCCGAGAGGATGCCGAACACCTCCGGGCCGACGTCGAGCGTCTGGGACGCGAGCAGGGGGACCAGCACGTGGAAGTTGAAGCCCACCGTGCTGACGACGGTGACGACCACCAGCACGACACGCGCGAGCTGCGAGCGCCACGCCCAGGAAAGCCCCTCGCGGATCCCCGCCACGACGCGTGTCTCGCGGCTCTTCTCCACCGGGAACAGCTCGTCCTCGCGCATCAGGCGCAGCGAGACGAGCACCGACAGGAAGCTGACCGCGTTGACGACGAAGCACATCCCGGTCCCGACCGCGGCGATCACGAGCCCCGCGAGCGCGGGGCCGACCACGCGGGATGCGTTGAACAGCCCCGAATTGAGCGCGACGGCGTTCTGGAGCTCGGACTGACCGACCATCTGGAAGGTCAGCGTCTGCCGTCCGGGAGCGTCGAACACCAGGACGAGCCCGCCCAGCGCCGCCAGTGCGTATACGACCGGAAGCGTCGCGATGCCGGTGAGGGTCACCGCCGCGAGCGCGATCGAGACGGCCATGGCGGCACCCTGGGTCGCGAGCAGCAGGACGCGTGTGTCGAAGCGGTCGACGATGACGCCGGCGACGAGTCCGAGGAGGAGGAACGGCACGAAGCGGCAGAAGGCGAGCGCTCCGACGGCGAGGGCGGACCCGGAGAGCTCGATCACGAGCCAGGCCAGTGCGATGTTCTGCATCCACGTCCCGGCGACCGACACCAGCTGCCCCGTGAAGAAGAGCCGGTAGTTGCGGTGGCGCCTCAGCGAGCGGAACGTCCGTCGGCGGAGCACGAGCGAGATGGCCCTCACGCCGTCGGCCCCGGCTCCAGGAGCGCATGCAGCGCCGGCAGCGCCTGCACGACCCGCTCTCGGTCGTCGTCCGACAGCCTGTCGAGCCGATCGGCGAGCCACGACGTCCGCCGTGCCCTCACGCGCTTCAGGATCGCGCGGCCTTCCGGAGTCAGCTCCAGGCCGACGCGCCGCCGGTCGCCGCTCGAGCGGACCCGGCGCAGCAGCCCCGCGGCCTCGAGGCGGTCGACGTGACCCGAGAGCGAGGGAGCCGAGATGCCTTCCTCGCCGGCGAGCTCACGGAGAGACAGCCCCGGGCGCGAGCGCACGAGCCAGAGGAGCGTCGCCTGGTGCGACGTGACGCCGAGCGCCTCCGTCTCGCGGCGCAGGTTGCGCGCGAGCCGGAGGATCGCCGGTCGCAGCTCGTCGGCGATCTCGAGCGGAGAAAGCGTAGTCTCACTAATCATTCGTGAGGCTAAGTATATCTGATACACGGTCCTGTGCGCAGAGCGCGTCGACGACGTCGCTCGCGGCGGTTGTTCGTCTGCGGCCGGAGGCCGGCTTGCCGGCCGGGAGGCCAGGAGCGCTACCGGCGGGTCACGACCACAAGGAGGGGGCCCGTGGGGGGACCATGGGGTTCCCCCACGTCTTACTTGGGCTCGGGCTCGAGCTTGTAGCCGACGCCGTAGCGGGTCTGGAGGAAGGTGTGCCGCGAGGAGCGGTTGTCGATCTTCTCCCGCAGCTTGCGGACGAAGACGTCGACGGTGCGATCTCGATGCGAGGCACGGCGGCCCCAGACGCGCTGGAGCAGCTCGTCGCGTGTCAACACCCGCCCGGTCTCGAGTGCGAGGGAGTACAGGAGCCGGAACTCGGTCGGCGTCAGGTCGGCACTGCTCCCGTCGACGTACGCCTGGACGTTCCTCGGGTCGAGCCGGAGCTCCTCGATCACGATCTCCTCGCCGCGTCGCGGGTCCTGGGCCCGCGTGCCGCGGCGCGCGGCGGCACCCACCCGCGCGACGAGCTCCTTCATCGAGAACGGCTTCACGAGGTAGTCGTCCGCGCCGATCTCGAGCGCGTGGACCCGATCGTGCTCGGTTCCGCGCGCCGAGACGACGACGATCGGCGTGCCGATCCCCTCTCCGCGCGCCTGCTCGATCACCTTCCAGCCGTCGACCCCGGGAAGCATCAGGTCGAGCACGCAGACGTCCGGGCGCTCGTAGCGAAGTCGCGCCAGGCCGGTCTCGCCGTTCGCGACGCCGACTGCATCGAACCCCGCTGCCTGCAGGTGACGCGCCATGCCCTGGGCGATGACGTCGTCGTCCTCGATGATCAGGATCTTCGCCATCCCGCCCTCGAATGGTGATGAATCGCCGTCGCCTGGTGGGGCGACGGCTGGTGAACGAATGGTATCCAGGTGGTGAACGCCCGGATGGCCTTCCGGCCCTTCGGGGCCACAGGATCTGACTTCGGTCAGACACACCTCTTACCCGGCGTCGGCGTCCCGGTCGCCCTCTGCCGCCGCATCGTCCGTCGACGGTGTCACGACGACGACGATCACCTCGCAGCTCTCGAACGTGGTCGTGGCCCTCTCCGTGCCGCGCACCCGCGCCGTGTCGCGGCCTGCGCCGCAGCGGAGGACGTCCGCGTTCCCGTCCGCGGCGAGTGCATGGAGCACGTCGTCGCCGGGGCCGCCGTGGACCACGTCGGTCCCGGGGCCGGCCCAGAGCCGGTCGTCCCCGGGGCCGCCCCACGCGGTGTCGTCGCCGGAGCCCCCGTGGAGCTCGTCGGGGCCGTAGCCGCCGTGGACGCGGTCGTTCGCCGAGCCGCCCCACGCGACGTCGTCGGCACCGCCCGTGCGGAGCCGGTCGTTGCCCGGGCCGCCGAAGACCATGTCGCTGCCGTTGTCGCCCTGCACGGCGTCGTCGCCGCCCCCTGCCCGGACGAGGTCGTTCCCCGCCCGTGCGTTCACGAAGTCGTTCCCGTCGAAGCCGCGAACCACGTCCGCCCGAGGAGTACCGCGCAGCCGATCGTCACCGGGTGTTCCGTCGATGTTCGCCGCCAGCGCGCTCGAGACGAGCACCAGGGCCGCACCTGCCACGAGGCCGGAGATGCGCTTGCCGTTCATGCCGCTCCCTTCGTCGGTTGTCGCCCTCATTCACCGGCGGCGCGATGAAGCCCGCTTGTGCTCCGTGCAAGCCGTTGGTCAGGCGTCTGTTAGAACGACGTGAGGATGGACGCCGACGCCGCGCGGGGAAGAGTGCTCCTCGAGGAGAGCCGCGAGTCGGTCGTCGTCCTCGACGACGCCGACCGCGTGATCGGGGCCAGCAGGCGCGCGCGGCAGTCGATCCACGGCCTCGAGGAGGGGCGCACGATCCCCGAGGGGCTGCTCTCGGGCGACGCCGGGATCATCCCTCTCGTCGTCCCGTACGACGTCGACGGCCGGAGGGAGCGTCTCGTCTACCTCAGCCGGGGCGGAGACCTCACCGCCTACGAGGAGCTTCGCGCCGGGTTCACCGCCGCCGTCTCCCACGAGCTGCGCACGCCGCTCGCCCGTCTGCTGTCCCTGCTCGAGACGGCGACGCTCCCCGGCGAGGACGTGCCGGACCTCGTCGACCGTGCCCGGTCGGAGGTCGATCAGATCCGTGAGCTGATCGACGAGGTGCTCTTCCTCAGCGAGCTCGAGTCGGGGACGCGGGTCGTGTCGCTCGGCAAGGTGGCCGTTCGGCCCGAGCTCGACGCCGTCGCCTCCGAGCTCGAGGAGCGCGCGAGCAGGGCGGGGGTCGCCCTCGTGGTGGCGGGCGACGCCGGGATCGAGCTCGCGATCCGGCCGCGGATGATCCGGGTCGTCGCGCAGAACCTCGCGGAGAACGCGATCCGCTATGCCGGCCCCGGCGCGACGTTCACGCTCTCGGTCGAGCGCGAGAGCGACTCCGTCGTCCTGCGCGGCACCGACGACGGCGTGGGTGTGGAGGAGTCCCAGCTGCCGAGGCTCTTCGAGCGCTTCTTTCGCGCCGACCGCGCGCGGGCCTCGCGCGGGACGGGCCTCGGGCTCGCGATCGTGAAGCACGTCGTGACGCAGGCCGGCGGCTCCGTGGAGGCGCTCGGCGGTCTTGGCGCCGGCCTCGAGGTCCGCTGCACGTTTCCCTCCGCCGGCTGAGCCGAGAGCGCCGTCGAGGCAGGAGAGGCGTCGTCGTCTCACGGCGGCCGTTCTCCGGTTGTTCACCGGACGTTCACCAGCCCGGCACCCACGCCCCGAGAGGCCGCCGGAACACTGGCCGGACACGACTCGGGAGAGATACATGACACCGCGCAGACTCCTCGCCGTGGGCGCGATCGCCGTGGCCACCCTGATCGTCGCCGGATGCGGCGGCGACGACTCCGACCCGGGGAGCGCAGGGGGCACCATCGCCGCCGACGGCTCCAGCACAGTCGGGCCCTACGTCACCGCCGCGGCCGAGGGGTTCCGCGACGAGGGCGGCGTCGACGTCACCGTCGGCATCTCCGGCACGGGCGGCGGCTTCGAGCGCTTCTGCCGCGGCGAGACCGACCTCTCGAACGCCTCGCGGCCGATCGACGAGGACGAGGTCACGATGTGCGAGCAGAAGGGCGTCGAGTACGTCGAGCTCCAGGTCGCCAACGACGCGCTCACCGTCGTCGTCAACACGGAGAACGACTGGGCCACGTGCCTCACGGTGGACGAGCTGAACGCGATGTGGAAGCCCGGGTCGAAGGTGAGCAACTGGAACCAGATCCGCTCCGACTTCCCGGACGAGGCGCTGAAGCTCTTCGGCGCCGGCACGGACTCGGGCACCTTCGACTACTTCACCGACGTGATCAACGGCGAGGAGGGCGCGAGTCGCACCGACTACTCGGCGAGTGAGGACGACAACGTCACCGTCCAGGGCGTGAGCGGCTCCAAGGGCGGCCTGGGCTACTTCGGCTTCTCCTACTTCGAGGAGAACCAGGACACGCTGAAAGCGGTCGAGATCGACAACGGCTCCGGGTGTGTGGAGCCGAGCGTCGAGACCGCCCAGGCGGGCGACTACGAGCCCCTGTCGCGACCGCTCTTCGTCTACGTCAAGACCGAGTCCCTCGAGCGGGACGAGGTGGCGGACTTCCTGACGTACATGCTCGACAACGAGACCACGATCGCCGAGCAGGCGCAGTTCGTGCCGCTCGACGAGGATCAGCTGGCCGACGCCGAGCAGAAGCTCCAGGACGCGCTCTCCTAGGGCATGAGCGCCTCGGACGCCACGCTGCCGACCCCGGTCTCGACGGGGAGGGAGATCGACCTCTCCCCGTCGAGCCGGCGGATCGGCGAGCTGGTCGTGCGCGGGGTGCTCGGTCTCGCAGCGCTGATCTCGGTGCTGACGACGGTCGGGATCGTCGCGTCGCTGCTCCTCCCGGCGCTCGAGTTCTTCGCGGAGGTCAGCCCGCGGGAGTTCTTCACCGGGACGAACTGGGCGCCGCTCTTCGAGCCGTCCAGCTTCGGGGTCGTGCCGCTGATCGCCGCGACCTTCTCCGTCACGTTCTGGGCACTCCTGGTCGCGATCCCGGCCGGGCTGGGGACGGCGATCTTCCTGAGCGAGTACGCGAGCCCCCGCACGCGCAACGTGCTCAAGCCGGCGCTCGAGATCCTCGCGGGGATCCCGACCGTCGTCTACGGGTACTTCGCGCTCACCGCGGTGACGCCGCTCCTGCGCGAGATCGGCGTGCAGGTGGAGATCTTCAACGTGCTCGCGGGAGGCCTCGTGATGGGCGTGATGCTGATCCCGACCGTCGCCTCGCTCTCGGAGGACGCGATGGGCGCGGTGCCCCAGGCCTTGCGTGACGGCGCGTACGGGCTCGGGGCCGATCGCTTCCAGGTCGCGACGCGCGTCGTCGTGCCGGCCGCCTTCTCGGGGATCATCGCCTCCTTCGTGCTCGCGATCTCGCGCGCCGTCGGCGAGACGATGATCGTGCTGATCGCGGTCGGGCAGCTTCCGCAGCTCACCCTCGATCCCCGTGAGACCGTCGAGACGCTGACGGCCTTCATCGGCGCGACCGGGAACGGCGACGTGCCCACCGGGTCGATCGAGTACAAGACGATCTTCGCGGTCGGGCTGACGCTGTTCGTCATGACCTTCGTGATGAACGTGATCTCGATCAGGATGGTGCGGCGCTTCCGCGAGGTGTACGACTGATGTCCCGCCGGACGAAGAGCCGCCTCTTCGTGGGCTTCATGACGCTGTGCCTGGCCGTCTCGTTCGGGACGCTCGGCTGGCTCCTCGTCACGACCCTGATCGACGGCCTGCCCGCGATCACGGGGAAGCTCTTCACCGAGCCGCCGTCCACGCAACCCGAAGAGGCCGGCGCGCGCCCCGCGATCCTCGCGACCCTGTACCTCGCCGTCCTGCTGCTCGCGATGACGGTGCCCATCGGAGTCGCGACCGCGATCTACCTCGAGGAGTACGCGCGCAAGGAACGGTGGTACAACCGCCTCCTCGAGCTCAACATCCAGAACCTCGCGGCGGTCCCGGCGATCGTCTACGGGATCCTCGGGCTCGCCTTCGTCGTGCGGGGGCCATTCGGCATCGATCGGGTGCTGCTCGCCGGCGCGATCATCCTCACGCTCGTCGTCCTGCCGACGGTGATCATCGCGTCACGCGAGGCGATCCGCGCCGTGCCGGACTCGATCCGCCAGGGCGGTTACGCGCTCGGGGCGACGAAGTGGCAGGTGGTCTGGCGTCAGGTGCTGCCGGCCTCGATCCCCGGGATCGCGACGGGCTCGATCCTCGCGCTCTCGCGCGCGATCGGCGAGACCGCGCCGCTCCTCCTGATCGGCGCACTCCAGTACGTCGCCTTCGACCCGACGGTGCTCGGGGCGTTCACCGCCCTCCCGGTACAGATCTACACCTGGGTCAAGCTCCCCGACCCGGCGTTCCAGACCCTCGCCGCGGGGGCGATCATCGTGCTGCTCGGGATCGTGCTCACGATGAACGCACTCGCGATCTTCCTACGCAGCCGCTTCCGACAGAACTGGTGAGAGAGGTCATGCCACAGATGACGACCGAGGGAGACCCGACGACGACCCACCCGCGCCTCGCGCCCGACGCGCCGTCCATCTCGAGCGCGCGCATCGCCGAGGTCTCGCTCGGCACGACGCGGTGGGACGTCGAGCGCCGCGAGACCGTGTTCCACGTCGCCGACCTGGACGTCTCGTACAACGGCAAGCTCGCGCTGAAGGGCGTCGGTGTCGACATCCACGAGAAGACCGTGACGGCGTTCATCGGGCCGTCCGGGTGCGGCAAGTCGACGTTCATCCGCTGCTTCAACCGGATGAACGACTTGATCCCGGGGGCGACCGTCGAGGGCACCGTGACGTATCACGGCAAGGATCTCTACGCACGGAACGTCGACCCGGTCGAGGTCCGCCGCCGGATCGGCATGGTCTTCCAGAAGCCGAACCCGTTCCCCAAGTCGATCTACGACAACGTCGCCTTCGGGCCCCGCGCGCTCGGGCTGAAGCACGACCTGGACGAGCGCATCGAGTCCTGCCTGCGCCGCGCCGCGCTCTGGGACGAGGTCAAGGACCGGCTGAAGGACTCCGCGTTCGGCCTCTCGGGCGGCCAGCAGCAGCGGCTGTGCATCGCTCGCGCCCTCGCGACGGAGCCCGACGTCCTCCTCATGGACGAGCCCGCCTCGGCGCTCGACCCGATCGCGACCGCCGCGATCGAGGACCTGATGCACAACCTGAAGCGCGAGTACACGATCATCGTGGTCACCCACAACATGCAGCAGGCCGCCCGCGTCGCCGACATGACGGCGTTCTTCTCGGTCGACATGCACCCCGACGGCAGGGGGCGGCACGGGATCCTCGTCGAGTACGACGCGACGACGAAGATCTTCACGCAGCCCTCCGACAAGCGGACCGAGGACTACGTCACCGGGAGGTTCGGATGAGGGTCGAGTACCGGCAGCGCCTCGAAGGGCTCGAGGCGAGCCTGCAGGAGCAGGGCGACGTCTGCCTGCGAGCCCTGCGCGGCGCGCTCGACGCGCTCGAGGCGCAGGACGCCGAGCTCTGCGACGAGGTGATCGCGTTCGACGACGAGATCGACGAGCGCTACCACCGGATCGAGAAGCTGGTCGAGGAGATCCTCGCCCTCGAGACCCCCGTCGCCGGCGACCTGCGACTCGTGCTCGCGATCCTCCACGACTCGATCCACCTCGAGCGGATCGGCGACCAGTCGGTCACGATCGCAAAGCTGACGAAGCTCACGGCGGACCTCGAGACCCGCCACGACCTCGTCGAGGGGCTGCGTGAGATGGGCGAGCGATGCGAGGAGATGGTGCGGATCGCTCTCGACTCGTTCGCCGAGCGCGACCTCGAGCGGGCACGCTCCCTCCACGTCCTCGACGAGCTCGTCGACCGCACCAACCGGAGGGTCACCGGGAAGGTGCTCGAGATGGCCCCCTCGCCCGGCCTCCAGGAGTGGGGGATGCGGATGATCATCGTCGCCCGGTGCCTCGAGCGGGTCGGTGACAACGCGGTCGACATCGGCGAGCAGACCGCCTTCGTCGTGACCGGCGAGTTCCAGGAGTTCTCGGACGCCAGCCACTAGTGGGGTGGGGGAACCCCTGGTTCCCCACCGGCCCCCGCGATGGGTTTCACCAGTCCGTCACCGCCTCCTCACCACGCGCATGCCCACGCGCGCCCTGCATGGGGGCACCCTCGCGTCGAGCAAGCGCAAGCGAGAGAAGGGGAAGGAATGAGGCACTCATCCAGGCTGCGCCGAGCGGTCGTGGCGGTCGCGGCCGTCGCCCTCGTCGGCACGCTCGCGTCGTTCGCCGCAGCGGCGAAGGCGCCCACGCTGACCAAGGCCGCGCTGTCCAGGCTCTCCGGGACGATCACCGCGGACGGGTCGTCCACGGTCGGCCCGTACACGACCGCCGCCGCGGAGCTCTTCCGCAGGGCGGGGGCGGGCAAGGTCGACATCACCGTCGGGATCTCCGGGACCGGCGGCGGCTTCGAGCGCTTCTGTCGCGGGGAGATCGACCTCTCCGACGCGTCCCGTCCGATGCGGAACCGGGAGGCATCGGTCTGCAAGGACAACAACGTCGGCTCGTGGCGCGCGTTCACCGTCGCCAACGACGCGCTGACCGTGGTCGTCAGCCGCGAGAACACCTGGGCGACGTGCCTCACGGTCGCGGAGCTGAAGAAGATCTGGGAGCCCGGCTCGAAGGTGAGCAACTGGCGCGACGTCCGCTCGACGTTCCCGAACGAGCGGCTCGAGCTGTTCGGGCCCGGTACCGACTCGGGCACGTTCGAGTACTTCACCGAGGCGATCAACGGCCGGGCGCGGGCGAGTCGCTCTGACTACTCCGCGTCCGAGGACGACAACGTCCTCGTGCAGGGAGTCGCAGGCACCAAGGGCGGCCTCGGCTACTTCGGCTTCTCGTACTACGAGGAGAACCAGAGCCGTCTCAAGGCTCTGCAGGTCGAGAACCCGAAGACCGGGAAGTGCGTGACCCCGTCGGTGGCGACCGCGCAGTCGAACGCATACAAGCCGCTCTCGCGGCCGCTCTTCGTCTACGCCAAGGGCTCGTCGTTCAGGCGGCCCGCCGTGCAGGCGTTCCTCGCCTACATCTTCGCCAACGAGAAGGCGATCGCAACCCGGGCCGGGTTCGTGCCGCTGACGACGGCGCAGCTCGCGCGGGCGCGAGTCAACTTCGATCTGGCCGTCAAGGCCGCGAACCGCGTCTGAGCCTGCCGGCGGGGGAGGGAAGGGGGCGGCCACGCGGCCGCCCCCTTCGTCGTCCGGTGCCGCTCTACGCAGCTGACGGCGCCGTCACGGGCCGCGCTACCGTGGAGAGGCGCCGCCGTTCCAACCGCCTTGCTGCGAATGCGGCCGCCGAGATCAGTACCGCGAGCGCGAACACGATCGCGTCCCCGGCAGGGAGCCGCGTGACGTACTCCATGGACGCGCCGACGACCGCCGCCGCCGGAAGGGTCAGGATCCACGCGACGAGGATGTTCCCGGCGACGCCCCAGCGCACCGCCGAGAAGCCGCGGATCGCACCGGCCCCGAGCACCGAGCCGGAGATCGTGTGGGTGGTCGAGACGGGGAAGCCAAAATGCGCCGTGCCCCAGAGGATCGAGGCGCACGCGGTCTGTGCGGCGAAGCCCTGCGGAGGGTCGATCTTCGCGATCCGCTGACCGAGCGTCTTGATGATCCGCCAGCCGCCCGCGTACGTGCCGGCGCCCATCGCGAGCGCGGCGGATGCGATCACCCAGGTCGGCGGCCGCTCGAAATCCGCGTCCAGGTGGCCCGAGGCGACCAGCGCCAGCGCGATGATCCCCATCGTCTTCTGTGCGTCGTTCGTTCCGTGCGTGAAGGCGACGAACGCCCCCGAGACGAGCTGTGCGCGCCGGAAGCCGCGGTTCACCTTCGAGGGCGCTCGCTTCGCGATGAACCTCGTGATGACCACGATCAGCACGAATGCGATCGCGACGCCGAGGAAGGGCGCGATCAGGGAGGGGATCAGCACGTTGTCCTTGATCCCTCCCCACTGGACGACGTCCGACCCGCCGGCCGCCATCGCGGACCCCACCATGCCCCCGATCAGCGCGTGGCTCGAGCTGGAGGGAAGGCCGACGAACCAGGTGATCAGGTTCCAGGTGATCGCTCCGACGAGGCCGGCCATCACGACGTCGAGCGTGATCACCTCCTGGTCGACGATCCCTTTCGCGATCGTCGCCGCGACCTCGATCGAGACGAACGCGCCCGCAAAGTTGAGGACCGCGGCGCTCGCCACGGCGGCGCGGGGGGACAGCGCCTTCGTCGAGACGCTCGTCGCGATCGAGTTTGCCGTGTCGTGGAACCCGTTCGTGAAGTCGAAGAAGAGCGCGACGGCGACGACCGCCCAGAGCGTGAGCTCCATCAGCGGAAGACCACTATGCGTTCTTGACGACGATGTTCGCGATCGTGTTCGCCGCCGTCTCGCAGCTGTCGAGCGCGCCCTCGAGCCGCTCGTAGACGTCCTTCCAGCGGATCACCATCAGCGGATCGATCCGGTCGTCGCGGAACAGCGAGGCGAGCCCCTCACGTTGCACGCGGTCGCCCTCGTCCTCGAGGCGCTTGAGCTCGACGAGCGCCTCCTGGACGCCGGAGAAGCTCTTCAGGTTGTCGCACGCGATCACCAGCTGCTCTGCGGCCGCGACGATCAGGCCGGTCTGCTGGACGGCGTGCTTCGTCGGCATGTCGATGCCGTAGAGCCCGAGCAGGTCGGAGGCCTCCTCGAGTTCGTCGACGACGTCGTCGAGCTCGATCGCGAGCATGTAGATGTCGTCGCGGTCGAACGGCGTGAGGTACTGCGTGTTGAGCAGGGTGATCAGGTCGTGCGTGATCGTGTCGCCCTCGGTCTCCTCCGCCTTCACCTGCTCCTGGGTGATGCCCGAGTTCGGGTGCTCGCGGAAGCGCCGGTCGACGAGGCGCGCCACCTCGAGCGCGTTCGCGGCGGCCCGGGCGAAGAGGACGTAGAACTCGCTCGTCTTCGGCGTGAGCGACAGGCGCACGGGCGCGCACGTTAACCGAAACGAGGCATGTGTGAACGCCCTGGAGACATCGCCGCTCACCCGGTTAGGCTCCGAGCGTGAAGGAGACGCTCGAGCATGAGGTGAAGCTCGCACCCCCCGCGGGATTCGTTCTGCCGGACCTCGGTGGGGAGGTGCGGCCCACCCGCGTGTTCGTCTCCACGTATCACGACACGGACGACCTCGCGCTCGCCCGTCACGGGATCACGCTCCGCCACCGGCTCGAGAGAGGGACCGGGGTCTGGCAGCTGAAGCTTCCGCGCGGGGCTGCGCGGATCCAGCTCGAGCAGCCCGGCCCGCCTGCACGGCCGCCGCTCGAGCTTTCGTCGCTCCTCTTCGCACATCTCCGCGGCCGTAACCTCGTACCGGTCGCGAAGCTCAGGACCCGGCGGGAGGCCGTGGTCTCGGACGGAGCCGAGATCGTCGACGATTCGGTGTCCGTGATGTCCGGGCAGCGTGTCACGCGGCGCTTTCGGGAGATCGAGGTCGAGCTCGTCGACGGGGACGAGCGCTCGCTTCGGCGGCTCGCGAAAGAGCTTCGCCGCGCGGGTGCCTCACCGTCCCACGAGCTGCGTCCGAAGCTCTACCGCGCGCTCGACCTCGCGGTTCCCGCTCCAACCGCGATCCCGCCTCGGGGAACGCCTCCGGGCGCTGCGCTCGGACTCGCCCTCGAAGAGCAGGTGCGGCGCCTTCTCGGCCACGACCCGGGTGTCCGCCTCGGCTCCGACCCCGAGGACCTCCACCAGCTTCGTGTGGCGACCCGCCGGCTGCGCGCGTTCCTCCGCGCCGGGCGGGACCTGCTCGACCTTTCGTGGTCGGAGCCGCTCCGCGACGAGCTCCGCTGGCTGGGCCGCGCGCTCGGCCCGGCCCGGGATCTCGACGTGCTGATCGAGCGCCTGACCGTCGACCTCGCCGCGCTCGGCGACGGTGCGAAGTCGCTCGGCGGGCTGCTCGACGAGCTGGACGCAGAGCGGGCCCAGGCTCGCGTCGTCGTCGTCGGTGCGCTGTCGAGTGACCGGTACCTCGAGCTTCTCGCACGCCTGGAGCACGTGTCCGAGCCGGAGCTCAGCGGCGAGGACATGGCCCTCGGCGACATCTGGCGCGCGGAGTGGGGCCGGACACGGAAGGCGATGGCACGGCTCGGCGACGACTCGTCCGACACGGAGCTCCACGCCGGGCGGATCCGCGTGAAGCGCGCCCGGTACGCGGCAGAGCTGGGAGCGCACGACCTTGGCAAGCGAGGGAGCCGGTTCGTCGAAGCCGCGAAGCTGCTCCAGGACGTCCTCGGCGAGCATCAGGACGCGACCGTCGCAGAGGCCCGGATCCGGTCGTGGGCGGCCGACGGTGTGGGCGGCGCCGCGACCCGGCTCGTCGAGCGCGAGCGGGAGCGCAAGGCTGCGGCACGGGCCGCCTGGCCTTCTGCCTGGAAGGCCCTGCGCAAGGCCGCGAAGCCGATCGCGTGAGCGTCGTCCGCGCCGCGGGCGGAGCTCCGGTCCGATCCGTGCCCGACGGGATCGAGGTCCTCGTCGTCCATCGCCCGAGCTACGGCGACTGGACGTTCCCCAAGGGCAAGTGCGAGCCGGGAGAGAGCGACGAGGCCTGCGCCCTGCGCGAGGTGGCCGAGGAGACCGGCCTCGAGTGCGTGCTCGAGGACGAGCTGCCCTCAACCTCGTACACCGACTCCCGGGGCCGGCCCAAGCGGGTCCGCTACTGGCGGCTACGCGTCGTCGGTGGAGGGCTTCGGTTCGACCACGAGGTCGACGGGGGCAGGTGGGTGACCCCCGCCGAGGCCGAGGAGCTCCTCACGTACGGGCGAGACCTCGACGTCCTGCGCGCCCTGGCGTGAGGTCCGTCCCCCGGAGGGGAGTGACCCGGCGACGCTGCCGACCTCCTGTGAGGGTCGCAGGGGACAGGCCCTGTGGGGCCGGTTCCCGCTGCTAGCCTCGCCGCCGTGAGCGCGGACGTGATCTACACGATGTACCGGGTCGACAAGTTCTACGGCCCTGACCGGCAGGTTCTCTCGAACATCTCGCTGTCGTTCCTGCACGGCGCCAAGATCGGCGTGCTGGGGCCGAACGGAGCCGGTAAGTCGACGCTGCTGCGGATCATGGCCGGGCTCGAGGAGCCGTCCTCCGGCGTCGCCGAGCTCGACCCGAAGGCGAGCGTCGGGTTCCTCCCCCAGGAGCCGGAGCTCGACCCCGCGAAGGACGTGCGCGCGAACGTCGAGGACGGCGTGCGGGAGCTGCGCGACCTGCTCGACCGGTTCAACGCGATCTCGGCCGCGTTCGCCGAGGCCGACGCCGACTTCGACGCGCTCCTTGCCGAGCAGGCCGAGGTGCAGGATCGGATCGACCGCGCGGACGCCTGGAGCCTCGACCAGACGCTCGACCGCGCCATGGACGCGCTGCGGCTCCCCGAAGGCGATCGCGACGTCACGACACTGTCGGGAGGCGAGCGGCGGCGCGTCGCGCTCTGCCGGCTCTTGCTCTCGGCGCCCGACCTGCTGCTCCTCGACGAGCCGACCAACCACCTCGACGCGGAGTCCGTCGCGTGGCTCGAGCGGCACCTCGAGAGCTACAAGGGCACCGTCATCGCGGTCACCCACGACCGGTACTTCCTCGACAACGTCGCAGGCTGGATCCTCGAGCTCGACCGTGGGAAGGGCATCCCCTTCCAGGGGAACTACTCCTCGTGGCTCGAGCAGAAGGAGGCACGGCTCGGCGTGGAGGAGAAGCAGAACGCCGCACGACGCCGGACACTGCAACGCGAGCTCGAGTGGGTGCGGATGAGCCCGACCGCGCGACACGCGAAGTCGAAGGCGCGACTCGCCGCGTACGAGAAGCTCCTGGCCGAGGACCAGGCAAAGCGGCTGGACACGGTCGAGATCCACATACCCGCCGGCGCGCGTCTGGGTGACGTGGTCGTCCGCGCGGAGCACGTGCAGAAGGGCTTCGGCGACCGTCTCCTGATGGAGGACCTCACGTTCGACCTGCCCCCCGGGGGGATCGTCGGCGTGATCGGGCCGAACGGGGCGGGCAAGACGACGCTCTTCCGCATGATCGCCGGGGAGGAGAAGGCCGACTCGGGCTCGCTGGAGGTGGGCGATACGGTCGAGCTCGCATACGTCGACCAGTCCCGAAGCTCGCTCGAGGGACAGAACACGGTCTGGAAGGAGATCTCGGGCAACCAGGATGTGATCCGGCTGGGCAAGCGCGAGGTCAACTCGCGCCAGTACGTGTCGTGGTTCAACTTCCGGGGCGGCGACCAGCAGAAGCTCGTCAAGGACCTCTCCGGCGGAGAGCGGAACCGCGTCCATCTCGCAAAGCTCCTCCGCTCGGGCGGCAACCTGCTGCTCCTCGACGAGCCGACCAACGACCTCGACGTCGACACCCTGCGCGCCCTCGAGGAGGCTCTCCTCGACTTCGCCGGATGCGCCGTCGTGATCTCGCACGACCGCTGGTTCCTCGACCGCGTCGCCACGCACATGCTCGCGTTCGAGGGGGACTCGCAAGTGACGTGGTTCGAAGGCTCGCACCAGGAGTACTGCGACTGGGTGCGGGAGACGCGCGGCGCCGAAGCGCTCGAGCCGCACCGGATCGCCTACAAGCCGCTCGTGCGCCCCTGACGCGGCGTCGCGTGCCCGCTGTCCGCGCTCGGGGCCCGGCACGTCCGGAGCACGAGTCAGGATCGTCGCGATGCGCGTTGCGGTCGTCGACGTCGGATCGAACACCGCGCGCGTCCTCGTGGCGGACGTCTCCCCGGACGGTCGCGTGACGGCAGTCGAGGAGAAGCGGGAGCGGCTCGGATTGGGCTCGGAGATCGCACGCACCGGGACGCTTTCGCGGGACACGGTGAAGACGGTCGCCCGCACGTGCCGCGGTTACGCGAAGCTCGCACGATTGCTGGGGGCGGAGCGCGCTCAGACGATCGTCACCGCCCCCGGGCGTCAGGGGCGCGCGCCCGGGTTGCTCGTGTCTGCCCTTGCGAAGGAGACGCGGCTGCCCGTACGGGTGCTGTCCGCGGACGACGAGGGTCGCTTCGCGTACGACGGCGCGGTCGCACGAGCCGGCCGTCTGGCGTCGCGTACCGTCGGGGTGGTGGACGTCGGCGGCGGCTCGACGGAGATCGTCCTGGGGAGCCCACGACGTGGCGCCGACTGGGTGCGCTCGGTCGATCTCGGCTCGATCCGCCTGACCCGCCAGCACCTCCACGGAGACCCGCCGAGTGCGGGCGAGATCGCCTCCGCCCGCGGGGCGGTCCGCGAGGCGATGGCGGCCATCTCGCCGCCGCAGCCCGAGGTCGCGCTCGCCACGGGGGGCAGCGCAAGAGCCGTTGCCAAGCTCGTCGGCCTCTCCTTCGACCAGGACGACGTCGAGGATGCGATCGCGCTCCTCTCACGCCGGGCGTCGGTGAAGGTCGGCCGGGACGCGGGGATCCATCCGGTGCGAGCGGCATCGGTGCTGGGAGGGGCGCTGCTGCTGGCCGAGGCCGCCCGCCTGCTCGACCGACCCCTCGTGCTCGCGCGCGGCGGGGTACGGGAGGGCGCGGCGCTCGACCTCGCGAGCGGCAGCGTCTCCGCGGCCGCCTAGATCACCGGCCCGCGGATCGGCGACGGGAGGTGCAGCCCCTATGAACGCGTGCGCCGTGCGCGACCTCTCGCGCGGCGCATCATCGCCTCCTGGTGCGAGTGAGGCTTCTTGCCCTTCCGCTCGAGACGGCGCCAGTCGCCGTCCGGCCCCAACTCCCACGTGTTGGTGGTGTCCGAGAAGGCGCTGTCCAGGATCGCGCCGACCTCCGCACGAGCGCGGGCGTTCTCGACGGGAGCCAGGACCTCGATCCTGCGGTCGAGGTTGCGCGGCATCAGGTCCGCGCTGCCCATGTACACGCTCGCCTCGTCGTCGACCTCGAACGAGTAGATGCGGCTGTGCTCGAGGAAGCGGCCGACGATCGACGTGACGCGGATCGTCTCCGAGAGCCCCTTCACCCCGGGCCGCAGCATGCAGATCGAGCGGGCCATGACCTCGATCGGGACGCCTGCCGCCGAGGCGGCATACAGCTCTTCGATGATCGTCGGGTCGACCAGCGCGTTCAGCTTCAGCCGGATCCGGGCCGGGCGCCCCTCGGCTACCGCGGCCGAGACCCGGCGAATCTCGTCCACGAGCCGCGCCCGCATCGCGAAGGGCGCGACGAGCAGCTTGCGGAACCGCTGCGGCCTGCCGAAGCCGGTCACGTGGTTGAAGAGGTCTGCCACGTCCGCAGAGATCTCCTCGTCCGCCGTGAAGAGGCCGACGTCCTCGTAGAGCCGCGCGGTCGAGGCGTTGTAATTGCCGGTGCCGACGTGCACGTAGCGGCGGAGGCCGCCCGCCTCGCGACGGACGACGAGCGTCATCTTCGCGTGGATCTTCACGTCCGGGAAACCGTGGACGACATGGACGCCCGCCTCCTCCATCGCGCGCGACCACTCGATGTTCCGCCGCTCGTCGAACCGGGCCTTGAGCTCCACGAGGCACACCGACTGCTTGCCGTCCTCTGCGCACTCGATCAGCGAGCCGATCAGCGAGGACTCGTTGCTCGTCCTGTAGACGGTCGTCTTGATCGCGATCACGTCCGGGTCCCGCGCAGCAGCCTGGGCGAGCGCCTCGAAGCTCGAGCGGAACGAGTCGTAGGGCTGCTGGACCAGGAGGTCGCCCCGCCGGATCTCCTCGAACACGTCGGTCGCGCTCGTCACGCGCGCCCAGCGGGGCGGCACGACCGGGATCCACGGCTCGTGCTTCAGGTCGGGCCGGTCGAGCGAGACGAGCTGCCAGAGCTCCGACTGGTCGAGGAGCCCTTCGATCTCGTAGACCTGGCCCGGGCGCACCCCGAGCCCTTCGATCAGCCGCTCGCGCATGTCGCTCGACGCCGAGGCCGACACCTCGAGCCGCACCACGTCGCCGAAGCGCCGGCGCCGCAGCTCCGACTCGACCGCCTCGAGCAGGTCGTCGGCGTCGTCGGACAGCTCGAAGTCGGCGTCCCGGGTGACGCGGAAGAGCGCCCTCTCCGCGATCTCCATCCCGGGGAAGAGCATCGGGAGGAAGTGGGAGATGACCGACTCGAGCGGCACGAAGCGCTTGCCGATCGCGACGAACCTGTCGAGGACCTCCGGCACCTTGACGCGCGCGAACCGCTCCTCACCGGTGTCGGGGTCGGAGGCGATCACCCCGAGCGAGAGCGAGAGCCCGGACACGTACGGGAAAGGCTGCCCCGGCCCGACCGCGAGCGGCGTGAGGATCGGGTAGACCTCGCGCTCGAAGTAGCGGGCGAGCTTCTCGCGCTCCCGGTCGGTGCACTGCTCGAGCGTCGCGACCTCGATCCCGGCCTTCGCGAGCGCCGGCCGGAGCTCACGCTTCCACAGCCTCCCCTGACGAGCCGTCAGCTCGCCGACGCGCTCGTGGATCGCCGCGAGCGCCTGGCCCGGGGCGAGGCCGTCGACGGAGCGAACGGCAACGTCGGACTCGTCGAGCTCGAGCAGGCCTGCGACGCGGACCATGAAGAACTCGTCGAGGTTCTGCGCGAAGATCGCCGCGAACCGGAGGCGTTCGAGCAGGGGCAGGCGCTCGTCCTCGGCCAGCTCGAGGACACGCGCGTTGAACTCGACCCAGGAAAGCTCGCGGTTGAGCAGCCGGGACTGCGCGGGCTCGGTGACGGTCGCCATCTGTGGATCGTGCCACGGCGGGGACACGCCTGGAGTGTCGGCGTCGCGAACGCGCGCTCCCGGGCCGCTCGGCTCCGGGTTCAGCCAGAGCCCGGATCTGCCGCCAGCGCCTCGAGCACGAGCGCCTGGAAGTGCGCGATCAGCTTCTCCGACTCCGGCAGCAGCGTCCCCGCCTCGAGCCCGCCGCTCGCGATGCCCCGCTGCACGGACTCGACGAGCCTCCGATCCTCTGCGCCGACCTGCTCGTCGAGCGCGAGGTAGTCGGCCGTCCACCCCTCGTCGACGTCGGGGGCGACGAAGTAGTCGAGAAACCGGTAGGTCCGCTCCGGCCCACGCGGGACGACGGGGCCGATCGAGAGGTTCGGCGGTCCGGGCATGACGTTGACGACCGTGCCCGGGAAGAGCAGATGGAATTGCGCGCCCTCGACCTGGCCGCTCGCGTCGTAGACACCGCCGCCGCCGTTCCGCGTGACCCCGAACTGGCTTGCGAGCCGGCCGCGGGCCTCGAGCCCGTAGGCCTCCGGCGAGACGTTCAGAGCCTTGGCGAGGGTCGGGTGCGCGACGGCACAGTGGTAGCACTCGAGGAAGTTCTCGACGCACACCTTCCAGTTGCAGACGTACTCGTCCGACTCGGCGCGCGCGTGGAACCGGAGCTCGTCGACGTCGAGGCCGTCCGCCGCGAGCAGGCGCGGCAGCTCCCCGAGGTAGCCGGCGAGGGGCTCCGCCTCGGTGTCCGGGTTGACGAACACGAAGGGGCCCCAGGCGTCGACCGCGACGGGGACGAGGCCGAGCGAGGAGGCGTCGAAGCCCGGTTCCCGGTCGGCGCGCGGCGCGTGTCGCAGCGCGCCGTCCAGGTCGTACGTCCACGCGTGGTAGGGGCACTGGATCGTCTCGCGCCTGGCGTCGCCCTCGCACAAGAGGTTGCCACGGTGCCGGCAGACGTTGACGAAGCCGCGGAGCTGGCCGTCGCGAGCACGTGCCAGCACGACGGGGAGCGTGCCCGCGTAGGCGGTGGTGAGCTGCCCGGGCTCCGCGACCTGGTCGAAGCGGGCGGCGTACTGCCACGACCTGGCGAAGATGCGCTCCTGCTCGAGCCGCAGCACCGCAGGGTCGGAGTACCATTCGTACGGCAGCGTGCGGGTTCCGCCGACCGTGGCCACCGGCCCAATCTATCGCCCTCGCGGGCGCGTGCCGGTTGCGCTGCTGCGCATGTCACGGTCTGTGTAAGGTGCGCCTTACATGAACCTGCGCATGTGCCTTACGCTGTGTTGTGCGGCTGCGGTGGCGGCTCTGACGGCGGTTACGGCGGCGCCGGCACCCGCTGCCACGACACCTGGCCCGTTCGGCCCGGTCAAGAGCTACCTCCTGCGTCATACGGCCCAGCTCGAAGGCTTCACCAAGGACTTCCGCGCAGTCGCCGATCGCTACTACGCGACCGCGCGGGAAAGCGGGTTCGCCTACGGGCGGCTCGCACGTGACCCGGCTGTCCGCCGCGACCTGGCCCGTGCACGAGCCCTCTGGGTGAAGGGGAACCCGTACTACGAGCGCGTCGAGGGGATCGTCGCCGGGACCCCGTCGCTCGCCGTCTACGACGTGATCCTCGATGCCGGCTCGAGCGCGGAGGAGGACCCCGCGAGCGCGGTGCCCTTCGACCTGAGGCTTCCGAACGGCAAAGTGCTCCACAAGCCCGGGAACCTGTTCAACCTCACGGAGGGGATGCTGTGGGGCACGTTGCCCTCGCTCGTCGCGGCTCGCCCCGACCTCGACCGCGACGGCAGGCGCGAGTTCGGCGAGGCACTGCCCGACGCGCACGCGCTGAAGGCGGCGGCGGGAGCGTTCGCCTTCTACGCAGACAAGCTCGACCGCTCGGCACGAGCCTGGAGACCGACCGCCTCGGACGCGTTCACCGCCGTGGTCGTGATGGTGCCGACGATGAGCGAGTACTTCGGGCAGTGGAAGACGTCGCGCTTCGTGCTGGGTGAGAAGGCGAGCTCGCAGTCGTTCAACGTCGTCTCCCGGCTCTCGGACATCGGCGACATCCTCGGCGGCCTCCGCGTCATCTTCACGGGGATCCGCCCGTCGATCGTGAAGGTCTCCGCTGCGCAGGCCGCGCAGACGAAGCGCGACCTCGACTCACTCCACGCGTACGTCTCTCGGCTGCTGGCGCACGAGCGAGCCGGCAGGCGGTTCACGCCGCAGCAGGCCGACATCCTCGGCCGGGAGGCGCAGGAGCGCGCGACCGCGATCGCGGGTCAGGTCTCCCAGGCCGCGGCGCGGCTCAAGGTGAAGATCGTCCAGTAGGCGATGCGCGTCCCGGCGTCGATCGCGCTCGTGGTCGCGGTGGGCCTGTGGCTCGCCGCTGTCGGTCACGCGTCCGGGCGCGAGCCGTGGCAGGCGGCCCTCGACGTTCGCGACGCCCTGGCGGACGCAGAGACCGAGCTCGTGCTCGGCGGCTCGGGAAGGGCGGCCGAGAGCGTCGCCGTCGCCCGCACGGCTGTGGAGCGCGTCCTCGCCGACCGCCCACGCGAGCTCGCAGCCGGCCGGGCGGCGCTCGACTCCGCGCGAGCCGCCGTTGAGCGAGACGACGTGCGCGGCTTCGCGGCGGCCCGCGGGTCGGTGTGGACGACGATCCTGCGCGCCTCGTATCTCGAGGCGACGACCGCGTCTGCGCGCGGCGATGCCCGCGCGGCGAGCAGCTGGCTGCTCGTGCGGGAGTTCCGTCCCCCGACCCGCTTCTCCCGTGCCGGCGCGGACGCCACGCTCGCGGTCGACCGCCTCGGGGCCGGGACGTGGCGACCCGCTCGGGCCGCCTCGGCCGTCCGCATCGACCTCCTGGACACGTACGACGGCAGGCTGCGCACGTCGGTCGCCGCCGTCCGGCACGCGAGCCTGGCCGGCTTCGACGCGAGGAGGGCCGAGGCTGCGAGCTCCGCCGCGGGGTACTGGCGGATCCTTCTCCCTGCCTACCGGGCCCAGCGTGGCGCCACGGAGACCGCGGCGACGTCGGCCATGTTCGAGCGCCTCGCCCGAGACGGGACGGCGGGGCGCGATACCGCGACCGTCCTCCGGAAGATCGACCGCGCGCTCGAAGGGTTCCGCGCCGCCCCGCTGAGCGATCGCGAGCAGGTGCGCCGTGCGGGCCAGCTCGAGCGGTTCCTCGAGCTGGTGCCGATCGAGTACGGCCGCGGGGTCGAGAGCGGCAGGGTCGTCCGCGACTTCGAGATCCAGGAGGCGATCACCTTCCGCGACGGCGCGGCCGCCGCGTTCGCGGATCTCCAGCCCATCCTGTTGCGTCGCGACGCGGCGGCGACCAGGCGGATCGGGGCTGCGCTGGGCACCCTCGACGACGCGCTCGCCGTAGCGTCGCGAGGCAAGGACGTCGCGAGCCCGGACACCCTCTCGGCGACGGTCGACGAGGCCCTCCGCCTCACCGCGGCCGTCTACCCCGATCGCTGGCAGGAGGAGGGCGGCGCCGCGGACTTCGACGTCATCTCGGCAACCCTCGACCGCGTGCAGTCCGCCGCAGCCGAGGGCGAATGGGGGCGGGCCGAGCAGGCTCGGCTCGAGGCGTACGGCATCTTCGAGCTCGGCCCCGAGCAGCGTCTACGCGGGCTCGCGCCCGGTCTCTTCCAGGCGATCGAGGGGCTGTTCTGGTACGGCGACGGCGACGTCGACGGCCTCGTGCAGCTCGTCAAGCGCAAGGCGGCCGCATCGGAGCTCGCCGCCAACCGCGCGGCGCTCGACGCCAAGCTCGCCGAGGCGGAGGAGCGCATCGGCGCAGGCCCCGGCTCGCGCGTCTCGGTCGTCACGAACAGCGCGATCATCGTGTTCCGCGAAGGCCTCGAGGCAGTCCTCATCCTGGCCGCGCTGATGGCGAGCATGGTCGGAGGGCAGCGGCGGTACCGTCGGCCGCTTCTCGGCGGCGTGCTGCTCGCCCTCGTCGCGAGCGCCGTCACGTGGATCGTCGCGCAGACGGTGCTCGGCTCCCTGGCGGGCTGGGGAGAGAAGCTCGAGGCGGCCGTCTCGCTCGTCGCGATCGCCGTGCTGCTGCTGATCCTCAACTGGTTCTACCATCGTGTCTACTGGCAAGAGAACCTGCAGGGCCTCCACCGCCGGAAGAAACGGGTGCTCGCCGGTGCGTCGCTCGGTCTGCTGTCCGCGCAGGCGCTCGGGCTGGTCGCGCTCGGCTTCTCGAGCGTCTACCGGGAGGGATTCGAGACGGTGCTGTTCCTCCAGGCGCTGACGCTCGAGGCCGGCGCGTTCACCGTGCTGCAGGGCGTCGGGCTCGGCTTCGTCGGCGTGCTCGCCGTCTTCGCGCTCGTGGTCGCGCTCGAGCGGCGCCTGCCGCACAAGAAGATGCTCGTCGCGACGGGCGTCCTGATCACGGGCGTCCTCGTAGTCCTGGTCGGTCAGACCGTGCAGACGATGCAGGCGGTCGGCTGGCTGGCCGTGACCCCGGTCGAGGGGCTGACGCTTCCGTACTGGACGGGGACCTGGCTCGGCGTGTTCCCGACCTGGGAAGGCCTCGTGCTCCAGGCTGCGGCCGGCGTGTTCGTCGTCGGCAGCTACCTCGCGGCCGAGGCGCTGCGGGCGCGCCGCCGCGCCCGCATCCTGGCGGCGCCGGTCGTCGCCCGGCCGTCGCTAGCGGCCGACCTCCCAGGCGAGGTGGGCCAGCTCGGGCTCGATCAGCTTCTCCCACGCGAGCGCGACGGCCTTGGGCGAGCCCGGCACCGAGACGACCACGGCGCCGCGATAGGTACCGGCGGTCGCGCGTGACAGCATCGCCGCCGCGCCCACCTGCTCCCAGCTGAGCATGCGGAAGAGCTCGCCGAACCCCGGCAGCGTCTTCTCCAGCATTCCGGCGAGCGTGTCGAAGGTGGTGTCGCGCCGCGAGATGCCGGTGCCCCCGTTGACGACGACGACCTGTGCGGCGCTGACGAGCTCGTCGACGGCCGCGCGGACCTCGTCGGGCTCGTCGCGCACGACGCGATAGCCCGCCACGACCGCGCCCGCCGCCTCGGCATGCTCGCGCAGCCAGAGGCCGTTCGAGTCGTCGTCGGGGGTGCGGGTGTCGCTGACCGTGACGACGCCGAGCGAGACCGGGCCTCGCTCGGCGGCTGCGGCGCGGTGCGCGTCGGTGCCCACGACGAGCGATCCTAAGCCTCCGACTCGGCCCGATGCGCGTCGGGTACGCTCGGCGCCGTGAGCGAGCCCGAGGCAGTCGTCACCCGAGCCGTCGATCGCATTCGGCCCCTGTACCGGGAAGCAGCGCTGTCGTGGTGGGAGGCGAACCTCTCCGCGACGGAGGAGAACGAGCGTCGGCGCGTGGCCGCGGAGCTCGCCCTCTCGGACGCGATGGCGGACGCCGACCTCTACCGCGACGTCGAGGCGGCCAGGTCGCAGAGCGGGAACGGCCTCGTCCGCCGCCAGCTCGACCTGCTTCACCAGAGTCTCGTGCCGCACCAGGTTCCCGAGGCGCTGCGGCATCGGATCGTCGAGCTCGAGGCTGCCGTCGAGTCCCGCTTCGCTCAGCACCGCGGCGAGGTCCGCGGCCGCCCCGTCGACGACAACGAGATCAAGCGCATCCTGCGCTCGAGCGACGACGTCGCCGAGCGCCGCGAGGCGTGGGAGGCCTCGAAGACCATCGGCGCGGCGGTGTCGGACGACGTCCGCGAGCTCGCCCGGCTCCGCAACGAGGCGGCACGCTCGCTGGGCTACCGCGACTGGTTCCAGCTCGCCGTCTCGACGTCGGAGATGGACGAGGACCTGCTGTTCGCGACCCTGGAGGAGTGCGACCAGCTGACCGTCGACGCATTCGCCACCTGGAAGGCGGTGACCGACGCGAGGCTCGCCGGGCGGTTCGGCTGCACGGTGGAGGAGCTCCGGCCGTGGCACTACGAGGATCCGTTCTTCCAGGAGGTGCCGGCGGCCGGCGGCGTCGACCTCGCCGAGGTCTTCGACGGGAAGGACGTGGTCGAGCTCGCGCGCAGGACCTTCGACGAGCTCGGCGTCGACACGGGCCGGATCCTCGACCGCAGCGACCTCTTTCCCCGCGACGGCAAGTCCCAGCACGCGTTCTGCATCGACATCGACCGGGAGGGCGACGTGCGCGTTCTCGCGAACGTCGAGCACGACCGCTACTGGGCCGACACGATGCTGCACGAGCTCGGTCACGGCGTCTACGACCTCGGCTTCGACTCCTCGCTGCCCTGGCTCCTCCGGGACTGCCACCTGACCCTCACCGAGGGGATCGCGATCCTGATGGGCCGCCTCGCCCAGGAAGGCGAGTGGCTGGCGGAGATCGCAGGGGTCGAGCCTGCGGAGGCCGAGGCGCTCGACACGCGCCTGCGCGCGGCGAAGGCTGCGGAGCTCCTGGTCTTCACACGCTGGGTGCTGGTGATGACCAACTTCGAGCGCGCGCTGTATTCCGACCCGGAGGGCGACCTTTCCCAGAAGTGGTGGAGCCTCGTCTCCCGCTACCAGCTCCTCACCCCGCCGGAGGGACGGGACGCTCCCGACTGGGCCGCGAAGATCCACGTCGCCTGCGCCCCCGTCTACTACCACACGTACCTCTACGGCAACCTCGTCGCCTCCCAGCTGCGGGCGGCCCTCGACCGCGTCGCCGGCGGCCTCGTCGGCCGTCGCGAGGCGGGTGCTTTCCTCGCCGAGCGGGTGTTCCGCGCCGGCCAATCGGTCCGGTGGGACCAGTTGCTCCGGGACGCGACCGGCGAGCCGCTCACCGCTGCCCATGCCGCGGCCGACATCGCACGCGGCCTCACGACCTAGAGATGCGGGCCGCCGGGCTCAACCACGTGAGCATCGTGGCGCACGATCTCGAGGAGTCCGTGCGGTTCTACGTCGACCTGTTCGGGCTCGAGCCGCTGCCCACGCCCGACTTCGGGTTCCCGGTGCAGTGGCTGCGCGCGGGCGCGCTCCAGGTGCACCTCTTCGAGCGTCCCGACGACCCGCCCACGTACGCGCACTTCGCGTTCGAGGTGGACGACGTCGTGGCGCTCTACGAGCGAGCGCGGGAGCTCGGGATCCTCGACCGCACCAGCTTCGGCTACGCCATCTCGGAGCTTCCCGGGGGCGAGGCGCAGCTGTACGTCCGCGACCCCGCCGGCAACCTGATCGAGCTCGACCATCCCGAGGGCGCGGCGGCACGCGCGCAGATCGAGGAGATGGTGCTGCTCTCCGAGCGCCGGCCCCAGCCCGACGGCCCCACGCCGCGGCTCTTCATCGCAGACCCGAGCGCGACCTAGGCGCTCCGCGGCTCGGGCACGGCCTGCGACGGCGTCGCCGCGGCGTTCGCGTCGAGCAGGCGATGGACGATCCGGATCGCGATCGAGCCCGCCCCGACGGCGGAGGCGACGCGCTTGACCGATCCGTGGCGCACATCGCCGATCGCGAGGACGCCCGGCATGCTCGTCTCGAGCGGGAACGGCTCTCGCTCGAGCGGCCAGCCGTCCCGCGGCACCTCCGCGCCGGTCAGCAGGAAGCCGTGGTCGTCCCGGGCGATCTCCGGCGGAAGCCAGTCCGTGTGCGGGTTCGCGCCGATCGCGAGAAACAGGCCGTAGGCGTGGACCGTCTCCTCGGCTCCGCTCGCACGGTCGCGCAGCACGAGGTGCGTCAGCCAGCCGTCGCCGCCACCCCCGACGATCTCGGTTCCTAGCCGTACATCGACGTTCGACGTCGCCGCCAGCTGGCGGACGAGGTAGTGCGACATTCCGGCCTCGAGGGACGTGGCGCGCGCGACGAGCGTCAGGCGGCGTGCGTGCCGGGCGAGATGCAGCGCCGCCTGCCCGGCGGAGTTCGCGCCACCGAGGACGTAGACCTCCTGGCCGGCCATCCGGTGGGCGTCCGAGCCCGCGCCCCCGTAGAAGACGCCCGCGCCGCCGAGCGCCTCGAGGGCCGGGATGCCGAGGCGGCGATAGGCGGCGCCGGTCGCGAGCACGGCGGCCCGCGCGCTGACGCGGCCGGACTCCGAGAGCGTCGCGACGAGCCGGTCGCCCTCGCGCTGCAGGCCGGTCACGTGCTGCATGAACGCGAAGCGGGCGCCGAGGATCCACGCCTGCTCGTGCGCCTGCCTGGCGAGCAGGGCACCGCTGATCCCCCTCGGGAAACCGAGGTAGTTGCGGATCATCGAGCTCGACCTCGCCTGGCCGCCGATCCCGACGGCGTCGACGACGAGCGTGCGGAACCCCTCGGACGCGCCGTACACGGCGGCCGACAATCCAGCAGGCCCGGCGCCCACGATCAGGAGGTCGGTCTCCGTGTCCTCCGGCTCGATCGACGTGCCCGTCGCCCGCGTCAGCTCGGCGTCGGTCGGGTTCACGAGCGTCGTGCCGTCGGGGAGGATCACGACCGGCAGCTCGGTGCCCGCGGCGGTGCTCTCGAGCAACGTCCTTCCCTCCTCGGAGTCGGCCAGGCTGAACGCGTGCGGGAAGGCGCACTGCTCGAGGACCGTGCGAAGCGCCGACGCCCGTCCGGTCCACGAGTCGCCGACCACGTGGATCGCGTACGGGACGGCACGCCGCTCCTCCGCCCACTCGAGGAGGAACGTCGAGACGGCCTGGTGGAAGAGCTCGTCCGGCGCCGCCATCGGCCTGACGAGGTAGTGGTCGATCCGACCGTGCTCGATCGCCTCGAGGATCGCGTCGCTCGCGTCGCGAAAGCCCCAATCTCCCCACCCGATCAGCAGCGCGCGCTTGGCGTGCGGATGTGCCTCTCGCACCTCCCCGAGCAGCTCGTTGCAGGCCGTGCGGTCATCCGTGTGCGCCGCGAGCACGAGTGCGACGGGCGCGCGCGCGACCCGGAGCTCTGCCAGGTGGCGGCGCGCCTCCTCCGCCGAGCCGACGCAGAGGACGCGGTAATGGCGCGCATACCGGTCGAGGAGCTCCCGCTCGAGATCCGCCAGGCCGGACGGGTCGCCGTCGACCGCAAGGATCACGGGCGGGATCATCGAGTCATCCCTCGATCGCGTACGTCTCGGCGACGTCAGCCGTCAGGTAGGCGGCGGAGGGGCTGCCGGCGGGAGTGAAGATTCCGAGCACGGCGAGCTCGGAGACCGGATCGGTGTTCTCGACGATATGGACCTCGCGCGGGTGCAGCCGGAACGCGACGCCCGGGGGAAGCGGCGAGACGTCGTCGCCGATGTGCAGCGCGCCTTGGCCTTCGAGCACCCAGACG
>NZ_DASTCS010000026.1:0-38038 GCF_035710885.1 Gaiella sp.
AACCGCCGGGGAGCCACCTCGACCTGCGGCGCGAGTAGCCGGCGCCGGGGCGGCCCTCGGTGGGGGCGCTCCGACACCGGCCGTTAGGTCTCAGGCAGCTGCGAGCTCGTACTCGCCCGAGCGAAGGTGGTAGTCGAGCCCCCGCCTTGCGGCATGGGCGTAGGGATGGTGGAAGACGTCCATCGCGCTCTCTCCGTCGTCGAGCACGAGCTCGAACCTCTCGCCTGTCTTCGAGTCGAAGACCGTGACGCTCACGTAGTCGTTGTGCTGATGCCAGAGCAGGGTCACTTCGACGCCGTCGGTCGCCCGAAAGGCGAGCTCTCTCGCGTCGCTGGGTGTGGTCACGCTCGTCATCGCCGCTCCTTTCGGGTCTCGTCGCCTGTCCTCATGCCCGCAGGCTTTCACCGCAGGGCCTGCCCGATAAGGCGGTGCCCCGTCCTATCGTCCGGCGGCTTACCGGCGTCTTCGGGGTTCGGGAAATCGAACCCTCGTGGTGCGTTTCGTCGCGAAGCCTCGGGGTAGGCGGTGTGTGTGAGCGGACGGCGGGCAGATCGCGCGGTGAGGGACGACGCGAGCGCGCGCTACGAGGTCGTGGTGGTGGGAGCCGGTCAAGCCGGCCTGACGATGGGCTTCTTCCTGCGGCGCGCAGGGCGGCAGTTCCTGATCGCCGAGCGAGCCCGGTTGGTCGGCGCCGCGTGGCGCGCGCGTTGGGACTCGCTCACCCTGTTCACGCCTCGTCGCTACAGCAGCCTGCCCGGACTGGCCTTCCCCGGTGACCCCGACGGGTATCCGGGGCGGGACGAGGTGATCGGCTACCTCGAGCACTACGCGGAGCGCTTCGAGCTCCCTGTAGAGCTGTCGAACGGCGTCCGAAGGCTCAGGACAGTCGACGACGGGTTCCTCCTCGAGACCGAGAGCCGCACGATCGCGGCCGACCAGGTGGTCGTGGCCACGGGCCCCTTCCAGACGCCGTACGTCCCGGAGCTCGCAACACGGCTCGCACCTGAGATCTTTCAGGCTCACAGCACCGGCTACCGGAGCCCCGGAGACCTGCCCGAGGGCACGGTCCTCGTGGTCGGCGGCGGCAACACCGGCTACCAGATCGCGAAGGAGCTCGCGGCGACCCGCAACGTCCACCTCTCCGTCGGCTCGCGTCAGACACCGCTGCCGCAGAGGCTCCTCGGCCGTGACCTGTTCTGGTGGCTGACGAAGTCGCGCCTGCTCGGCACGACGGTCGAGTCGCGGCTCGGGAGACGGCTGAGCCAGAAGGACGCGCTGATCGGCTCGAGCCCTCGCGAGCTCCGTCGGAGGCACGGCGTCCAGCTCAGGGCCCGGGCGACGGATGCCTCTGGACGCATCGTCCGCTTCGCCGACGGGAGCGAGCTCGAGGTCGATGCCGTGATCTGGGGGACCGGTTACCGCCCCGATCATTCGTGGATCGAGGCGCCGATCTTCGATCCGAGCGGGCATGTTCGCCACCGGCGGGGGGTGACGGAGGCGCCGGGCCTCTACTTCCTCGGCCTGACGTGGCAGCACACGCGCGGATCGGCGCTGCTCGGCTGGGTCGCCGACGACGCGGCATTCATCGCCGAGCGGATCGAGCACGCGCAGAGCCCGGCGAGCGGAGCGGAGCGCCGTCGCGCGGGCACGGCCGGCGCGGCGGCGACCGCGAAGGGAGGGAGCTAGCGATGCAGAACCAACGCACCGGCGAGACGGACGTGAGGGGTCGATTCCCGACGGAGACGGCCGGCCTTCCGGAGGCCCGCCGCGCGGAGGTCGTGCCCCTGAGCGACGGTGACGAGCTCGAGCTCGAGATCGCGCCGGTGAGCAAGCGGATCGGGGACGCCGTCGTGCGGATGCTGGCGTACAACGGCTCGATTCCCGGCCCGACACTCGAGGTCTCTCGAGGCGCGACCGTCACCGTCCACGTCACGAACCGCGGCGACCTCGACGCGACCGTGCACTGGCACGGGCTCAGGCTCGAGAACCGCTACGACGGGACGCACGACACGCAGGCGCCGATCCCGTTCGGGGAGACGTTCACCTACGAGGTGCACTGCCCCGACGAGGGCGCGTACTGGTACCACCCGCACATCCGCGAGGACTACGGTCAGGAGCTCGGTCTCTACGGCAACATCCTCGTCGTTCCGACCGACCCCGATTACTGGCCCGCCGTGAACCGCGAGGTGCTGCTCACGCTGGACGACATCCTGATCGAGGATGGTGCGGTTGCGGCGTTCGGCGACGAGACGACGCACGTGGCCATGGGCCGCTTCGGCAACGCCATGCTCGTCGCCGGCGAGCCGGAACTGACGCTCGAGGCGAAGCGAGGCGAGGTTGTCCGCCTCTACCTCACGAACACGGCGAACACGCGTGTCTTCAACGTGGCGATCCCGGGCACCCGGATGAAGCTCGTCGGCGGGGACAGCGGGCACTACGAGCACGAGGAGCTCGTCGAGGAGGTGCTCCTGGCTCCCTCCGAGCGCGTCGTCGTGGACGTCCTGTTCGGCGAGCCGGGTCACGTGACACTCGAGCACCGCACGCCGGAACGCTCGTATCGGCTGGCGGGGATCACGGTGAGCGACGAGCCCGCGGCTCCGGCCCTCGCACACGAGTTCGAGGTGCTGCGGACGAACGCAGACATGGCGGCGCTGCGGGAGCGGCTGGCTCCGTTCGTGGACGCTCCGCCCGACAAGACGCTCGCCTTCGTCGCCGAGATGGACATGGGGACTCCCGAGGGGGACGCCGTGTACGCGTGCCCGATGCATCCCGAGGTCGTGAGCGACGAGCCGGGCCGCTGCCCCGAGTGCGGGATGAAGCTGCTCGCGGTCGCGGTGACCTACACCTGCCCGATGCACCCGGAGGTCGTCAGCGAGACGCCCGACCGATGCCCGAAGTGCGGCATGAAGCTGATGCCCGCCCAGGCAGGGCGCGAGCCCCAAGGGCACGCGCACCACGAGCACACGCACGAGGCGCACGATCATCACGGAGCGCACGACCACCACGACCACGCAGGAGAGGGATCGCACCATGCCCGCGGCCACGCGCACGACACGGCGCAGGGGATCGAGTGGGAGGACGACATGGTCGAGGTGAACCGGATGACGACCCCGGCGAACATGCGCTGGAAGCTCGTCGACCGAGACACCGGAGCCGAGAACGCCCAGATCGACTGGCAGTTCCGGGTCGGCGATCAGGTGAAGATCCGCCTCGTCAACGAGATGGACTCCGACCATCCCATGCCGCACCCGTTCCACGTCCACGGGGCCGGCAGGTTCGTCGTCCTCGCCCGTGACGGCGTCGTCGAGCCCAATCTCGTGTGGAAGGACACCGTCCTCGTTCGGACCGGAGAGGTCGTCGACATCCTCCTCGACGTGACGAACCCGGGGCGGTGGATGGCCCACTGCCACATCGCCGAGCACCATGAGAGCGGGATGATGCTCGGCTTCGAGGTCCTCGCATGAGCTGATCGCTCCTGCCGGAGGACCACGCCCTGGGCTCCGGGTCCGAGAGAATGCGCCGGGTGTCGCCACGGCCGGACTGGTACGTCGACGTAACCCCCATCGACCCACGGCGCCTGGAGCCGATCATCGGGGCCGGGCGGGTCGGGGAGCTCCTGGCGGGGGCGAACGCCCTGCGAAAGCCGCTCGAGGGCCGGCGGATCGTGAACGTCAACTCGACGGCCAGCGGCGGCGGCGTCGCGGAGATGCTCGGAACGCTGCTCGGTTACGCACGCGGCGTCGGGATCGACGCCGACTGGCTCGTGATCGCCGGCGACCCCGAGTTCTTCGCGATCACGAAACGGATCCACAACGGCCTCTACGGCTCCTCCGGGGACGGGGGGCCTCTGGGCGCGACCGAGCGGAAGCACTACGAAAGGGCGAATGCAGAGAACGTCTCGCGTGTGAGCGGCGCGGTTCGCAGCGGCGACATCGTGATCGTGCACGACCCGCAGCCGGCGGGGCTCATGGCTCCGCTGCGCGAGCTCGGCGCCCGCGTCGTCTGGCGGTGCCACGTCGGCTACGACGGGTCGAACGAGTGGACGAAGCGCGCATGGGAGTTCGTCCGCCCCTATGTCGAGGTCGCCGACGCGCACGTCTTCTCGCGCGAGGCGTTCGCCCCGAGCTGGATCGACCGCGCCCGGTTGCGGGTGATCCCGCCCTCGATCGACCCGTTCGCGCCGAAGAACAGCGATCTGGCCCCGTACGAAGTGCTCGCGGTGCTGGTCGGGGCGGGGCTCGTCGCTGCGGACGGCGTCCATCCCGACGAGCGCGTCCGGAGCCCTGCGCACGTCGTCCGCGAGGGGCCCCCCGCGGATCCCCGGGCTCCCCTGGTGGTCCAGGTCTCGCGCTGGGACCGGATCAAGGACATGGGTGGCGTGCTGGAGGGGTTCGCCCGCCACGTCACGGCGCCGGACGCGCGGCTGGCGCTCGTCGGCCCCGCGGTGAGCGGCGTCGCGGACGATCCCGAAGGCGAGCAGCTCTGGGAGGAGACGGTCGCCCGGTGGCGGGCGCTGCCGCGAGCCGTCCGGGCGCGCGTCGACCTCGCCACCGTCCCGATGGACGACCCGGTCGAGAACGCCCTCGTGATCAACGCGCTCCAGCGGCACGCCACGGTCGTCGTCCAGAAGAGCCTCGCCGAGGGGTTCGGCCTGACCGTGGCGGAGGCGATGTGGAAAAGCCGCCCGGTGGTCGCGAGCGCGGTCGGGGGGATCGTCGATCAGATCGCAGATGGGGAGACGGGTCTCCTCGTCCAGGACCCGCGCGACCTCGAGAGCTTCGGCCACGCGGTCGAGCGGCTGTTGCGAGACCCGATCGAGGCAGACTGCCTGGGCCGCAACGCGCGGAGCCACGTCGAGCGCCACTTCCTCGGCGACCGGCACCTGCTCGAGTACGCGGCGCTGATCACGGAGCTCGTCGCAGCCGGCTGAAGGCGCGGCGTTGCGGGTCTCTACCGATGCGCGACGAGCCCTGACCCGTTATCGAGAGGGTGCGTGAGCTTCGCTTTTCCGACGGCCGTCGAGGCCGCCGGGCTCGCCCTGCCCGCTTCTCTTCGATCGGGCCTCTACCTCGAGGCCGCAGCCTCTTCTCGCCTCGAGCCACAACCCTCCTCCTGACCTCGCGGTGAACGGTGCCGGGACGCCTCGGCGTCGCCGGAGGCGTCCCGGCGCCTGCATCGATCGGTGCCTGGGCTACCCGCGGACGGTGAACGAGCCGCGCATCTCGTCCGAGTGCGGGTCGCAGACGAACCTGTACGTCTTGCCCGGCCGTAGCCTGACCGTGAACGTCTTCGTGCCGGTTCCGCCGACAGAGGTGGCCACGTTGACGCCCGGGCCGCGGAGGCGGAAGTTGTGCTCGTCGGCACTGTCCCGGATGGCCAGCCGGTACGTGCCACCCTTCTTCGGCTTCACGGACACACCGATCGTGTCACCGGGGCCGACGGTCCCCCGGATCGTCGGTGTCGCCGCCATGGCGGGCACGGCGGTGAGGAAGAGCCCGCAGATCGCGAGCAGGGCAACGCGTGTCTTCACCGTGGTCTCCTTCGGTCGTGTACGGGGACTGCGGGCCGCCGCCGCGGCTTCCGCACTTGCACGCTCCGACGCTCGCAGCGCCTCGGTCGCGCCCGCAAGTGGCCATTGGTCGTAAGACCTCGAGCTCGACCCGCATGCCCCGATGCCGCCCGCGCGGCCGCCGTACCATCGGTCGCGTGCTGCACGCGATTCTCGGAGCAGGCGGGGTCGGGGGCCTGATCGGCGGGGCCCTCGCGCGCGACGGCCGCGACGTCCTCCTCCTGCTCCGGCAGGAGACCCTCGCGCGGCATCCGGGCCGCCTGAGCGTCGAGAGCGTCGTGCTCGGCGATTTCGCGGTCGATGTCCCGACCGCGTCGATGCTCGACCGAGACGTCGACGTCCTCTGGGTGACTCCGAAGGCGACGCAGCTCGGCGGGGCGCTCGAGCTCGCTCCTCCCGAGCGCGTCGAGGGTGCCGTGGTCGTTCCGCTGCTGAACGGGATCGACCACGTCGCGCTCCTGCGCGATCGCTACGAGCGCGTGCTCGCAGCGGCGATCAGGGTCGAGTCGGAGCGTGTGGAGCCGGGGCTCGTCCGCCAGAGGTCGCCGTTCGCGCACGTGACTCTCGCACCGGGCCCGAGACAGGCCGACATCGCGGAGGAGCTGCGCGCGGCGGGGTTCGAGGTCGCGTTCGCAGCCGACGAGCCGACGCTCCTCTGGGAGAAGCTGGCGTTCCTCGCGCCGCTCGCCCTCGCCACGACTGCGCACGGCGGGTCGGTGGGCGCCGTCCAGGGCGACGACGAATGGAACCTGCGGCTGGTGGGCTGCCACGAGGAGACAGTCGCGGTCGCGCTCGCCGAGGGTGCGAGCCTCGATGCGCAGAAGCTGCGGCGCCAGTTCATCGGGTTCTCCGGCGGCGAGATGCGCACCTCGATGCAGAAGGACTTCGACGCCGGCCGGCCGCTCGAGCTGGACGCGATCGGTGGCCCGATCGTGCGCGGCGGTCGCCGGCACGGGATCCCGACGCCGGCGACGGGCGAGCTCGTCCGCCTCGTCGAGGCGCGCCTGTCGTCGGCCGCCGTCTGACGCGCTCCTGGGCGGTGCCGCAAGCCCTACACGGCCGAGGCGCGCAGGTACGTGAGCACGGCGACGACGCGGCGGTGCGTGTCGCCGTCGGGCGGCAGATCGAGCTTGCCGAGGATCGAGCGCACGTGCGCCTCGACGGTCTTCGCCGTGAGCCAGAGCTGCCTGGCGATCCCCGCACAGGCGACTCGCGGGACAACCACGACGAGGATCAGCGCCCTCCCCGATGTCACGACGCTTTGGCCGGGCGATGCTTGGCTGGTTAGGGAAGGAGATGATCGCTTGTGCGCACGGAGCTTCCTACCAAGGAGCACCGGGCCGTCGCGACGTGTCCGCCCCCGCCGGTACCGAAGGAGAAGGACCACCCTGTCAGGTCGGCGATCGCGGTCTCCGGCGTGCCCGGCGCAGTGCTCGCGAGGAACGAGCCCACGGCGGTCGACAAGGCGTTGCTGGGCCTGGGCATCGTCGCACCGCTCGTCTACGCCGCGAGCGACGTGATCGCAGGGTCGCGATGGGAGGGCTACAGCTTTCGCGACCAGACGATCAGCGAGCTGAACGCCATCGGGTCCCCGACGAGAACCCTTACGATCGTCCTCGGGCTCGTCGGTTATTCGCTCCTGATCGGGTTCGGCGTTGGGGTCTGGAGATCGGCGTCACTGAATCGCAGGCTGCGAGTGGTGGGAGCCGCGCTCGTCCTTCTGGGCCTCAACGCGCTGTGGTCGGTGCCGTTCGGCTCGATGCACGTCCGCGAGGCCGAGGAATCGCTCACCGACACGTTGCACCTCGTCGGCCTCCCGATTGCCGGCGGCCTGCTCCTGGTCATCATCGGTCTCGGTGCCGGCACGTTCGGCCGGCGGCTCCGTCTCTACACGGCCGCCACGGTCCTGGTGACATTGGTGTTCTCCGCGTGGAGTGGGATGGACGGCGCCGCGATCGCCGACAACCTCGCAACGCCGTGGGTCGGGGTCAAAGAGCGCATCGCCGTCTACAGCTACCAGCTGTGGCTGGTGGTCTTCGCCATCGCCGTCCTCGGTCGACGCCTCGCGGCCCGTGCCAACGGCCGTACGAAGGACGCGGTCGCGCAGGAACCCACGACGGTGGGATCGGAGCCGAAAGTCGCGGTCTGCTCGACCCGAGATGAGCGTGCGGCGTGACGGAGAGGGGCCTCAGCGAGGCGCCCGATCGTCGGAAGCGCCGGGCGTCGCGTCCCCCTCGAAAAGACCTGCCTGGTAGGCGAGCACGACCGCCTGGACTCGATCGCGCAGGTCGAGCTTCTGGAGGATGTGCGTGATATGCGTCTTGACCGTCGTGTCGCTGATGAAAAGCTCCTTGCCGATCTCGGCGTTCGAGAGCCCCCGGGCGATCAGGCGGAACACGTCGAGCTCGCGCTCCGTCAGGTCCTCGAGCTGCGTCGGAGGCGTGGGCTGGGGAATGCGCGTGAACCGCTCGATCACCCGCTTCGTGACGGCCGGGGAGAGAAGCGCGTCGCCGGCGGCGATCGTGCGGATCGCGGCGAGCAGCTGCTCGGGGGGATCGTCCTTCAGCACGAAGCCGCTGGCACCGGCTTTGAGCGCCTCGTAGACGTATTCGTCCAGGTCGAACGTCGTCAGGACGAGGATCCGGGCGGTCTCGTCGGCGGCGAGAATCCGTCGGGTCGCCTCCAGCCCGTCGAGCTCGGGCATGCGGATGTCCATCAGGACGACGGTGGGATCGAAGCGGGCCGCCTTGTCCACCGCCTCGAGCCCGTTGCTCGCCTCGGCGACCACCTCGATGTCGTCCTCGCCGGAGAGCAGCATGCGGAAGCCGGCGCGAACCATCGACTGGTCGTCCGCGACGAGGACGCGGATGCTCACGACTCGTGGCCTTCGAGCGGGAGGCGCGCGGTGAGGACGAAGCCTCCCTCGGGAGCCGCACCGGCGTTCATCTCCCCACCGTAGATCTTGACGCGCTCGCGGATGCCGACGAGGCCGTGGCCGAGGCCGTCGCCCTTCGCTGCGCCCACGCCGTCGTCCCGCACCTCGAGCTGCACGACGTCGGCCCCGTAGCGGACCGTCACGTCGGCGTGACTTGCGCGGGCGTGCTTGAGTGCGTTCGTCAGGCCTTCCTGGACGATGCGATACGCCGAGAGGTCGATCGCCGGCGGCAGGGACGAGGACTCACCGTCCACGTGCAGCGAGACGGGAAGGCCGGCGCGGCTCACCTCCTCGACGAGCACGTCGAGACTGGCGAGGCCCGGCTGGGGGCCGAGCTCGAGGCCGTCGCCGCTGCGTCGCATCGCGCCGAGGAGACGCCGCATCTCGGCGAGCGCGGAACGGCCCGTCCGCTCGACGCCGCGGAGCGCTTCGGCTTCGTCGGCGAGCGCATCGGGGAGCTTGTGCCGGACGGCGCCAACCTGGAGGACCATCACGCTGACCGCGTGGGCGACGATGTCGTGGAGCTCGCGCGCGATCCGGGCGCGCTCCTCCGCGACGGCGATGCGCGCTGCTGTCTCACGCTCGCGCTCGGCCACCGCGGCGCGTGCCTCCGCCGCCTCGGCCTGCTCGGACTGCCCCCGCAGGGCGAACCCCGCGAGCCAGCTGATCCCGAAGACGAGCGGGATGAAGACCTGCTCGGCGGCCGAGTGATCGGGGAGGTTGTAGACGACGATCGCCGCGCCGCCGAGAACGACGGCCAGGCCGATCCGCGCCTTGGGCGCGTCGCGCAGGTTGCCGAGCAGGAACGACGCCGCCATTCCGATGACGAACACGCTGGTCATGAACGTGACCAGCCGTCCGTCGACGAACGAGAGCGCCACGGCGAGCAGCCAGTAGGCGGCCGGAGCGGCGAACGGGTAGCGGCGTCGCGCGACCAACGGGAGCGCCATCAGCGCGAGCGCCGGGATGCAGAACCACAGGGTCGTGCGCGGCGCGCTCTCCGCCTCGCGCCTGAGTGTGACCTCGAGCATCGCCTCGAGCGCCAGGAGCGCGACCAGCGCGTCGAGCGCGTACGTGCGTGCCAGGTGCCCGAGCCGACTCACGGGCGGAACGTACTCCAGGGCCTCGCTCGTTGCCTCCTACCTGAGTAGGACTCCGGATCGTCGGCGGGTCCGAGAGCAAGATCCGGCCTTCCGACGATGTCGCCGCGCCGCGGCCCTCCTAGCGTCGATCACACAACAAGTCGAGCGAGTTCGAAGGAGGAGAGGCCATGTCAGGTACGAGACACCACAACGATCGGAGCGGCGGATCCAACCTTGCAGCCCGCATGGGCCGGTGGAGCGCCGCCCACTGGAAGACCGCAACGTTCGGCTGGCTCGCGTTCGTCCTCGTCGCGTTCGCGCTCGGCGGCGCGGTCGGCATGACGTCGATCGACGACAGCGAGCCAGGGCCGGGCGAGTCCGGCCGGATGGACAGGATCCTCGACGCCGGGTTCCAGCAGCCTGCCGGCGAGAGCGTCCTGGTGCAGAGCCCGACGCTCCCGACGACCGATCCCGCCTTCCGGGCGGCGATCACGGACGTCGTGGCGAGGCTCTCGAAGCTGGATGTCGTTCAGAACGTGCGGTCGCCGCTCGATTCGCGCAACACGGGCCAGATCGCGCCGAACGGGCGTGCCGCCCTCGTCGAGTTCGAGATCCGCGGCGACCCCGACAAGGCCGTCGACAAGATCGGCCCGGTCCTCGACACGGTCGAGGAGCTCCAGGCGGCTCATCCGGCGGTCTTCGTCGGTGAGTTCGGCGACGCGAGCAAGATCGACGCGGTCGTGACCGCCTACGCCGACGACCTCGGCAAGGCCGGCCTGCTCTCCCTGCCGATCACGCTGATCATCCTCGTCCTCGCGTTCGGGGCCCTGGTTGCCGCGGGCATCCCGCTGCTCCTGGCCCTGACCGCAGTGTTCGCGACGTTCGGGCTCATCGCGCTGCCGAGCGCGATCTTCCCGGTGGCGATGCAGGCACCCGCCCTGGTGCTTCTGATCGGCCTCGCGGTGGGCGTCGACTACTCGATGTTCTACCTGAAGCGGGAACGCGAGGAGCGGGCCGCCGGGCGGAGCGAGCAGGCCGCCCTCGAGGCCGCCGCGGCGACGTCCGGCCGCTCGGTCCTCATCTCCGGCCTGACCGTGATAGTCGCGATGGCCGGGATGTTCCTCACCGGCGACAAGACCTTCGCGTCGCTGGGCGTCGCAGCGATCACGGTCGTCGCGATCGCGATGCTGGGCTCGCTCACCGTGCTGCCGGCGCTTCTGTCGAAGCTCGGTGACCGGGTCGACCGGGCGCGCGTGCCGCTCGTCGGCCGGGTTCGGAAGACGAAGGGCGAAGGGCGCGTCTGGGGCGCGATCGTCGACCGTGTGCTGCGGCGGCCGCTCCTCTCGGCCGTCGTCGCAGGCGGCTTGCTTCTCGCCCTCGCCGCTCCGGCGCTCCAGCTCCGCATGGCGACGCCGGGGCCCGACACGTTCCCGCAGTCGCTCCCCGTCATCCAGGCGTACACCAAGATGCAGCAGGCGTTCCCGGGGACGGCGTTGCCCGCCAACGTCGTCGTCCAGGCGCCGAACGTGAACGCACCGGTCGTCCGTGAGGCGATCCGGCGGCTCGAGCAGCGGGCGCTCGCGAGCGGTCGCATGCACGAGCCGATCACGGTCGACGTCAACGCGAGCGGGACCGTCGCGAACGTCTCGATCCCGATCGACGGCAAGACGACCGATCGAGAAGCCGTCGCCGCGCTCGAGGTGCTCCGCGACGAGATCGTGCCGAACACCGTCGGGGGGTTGCCGGACGTCGAGGCCGGGGTCACCGGGCTCGCGGCGCAATGGCAGGACGGCAGCGACGAGATGAAGTCGAACCTGCTGCCCGTCGTGGCGTTCGTGCTCCTGTTCGCGTTCGCGCTGATGCTGGTCGCCTTCCGCTCGATCGTCGTCGCGGCGAAGGCGATGCTGCTCAACCTGCTCTCCGTCGCCGCGGCCTACGGCGTGCTGGTGATCGTCTTCCAGCACGGCGTGGGGAAGGGGCTGCTCGGCTTCAGCTCCACCTCGGGAATCGAGCCCGTCGTGCCGCTGCTGCTGTTCGTGATCCTGTTCGGCCTCTCGATGGACTACCACGTCCTCGTCCTCGGCCGGATCAGGGAGCTGTACAACCGGGGCGAGAGCATGGACGACGCGATCTCCAACGGGATCAAGCGGACTGCCGGTGTGGTCACCAGCGCCGCGGTCGTGATGGTCTTCGTGTTCTCGATCTTCGCGACGCTCTCGATGCTGTTCTTCAAGCAGTTCGGCGTCGGGCTCGCCGTGGCGATCCTGATCGACGCGACGATCGTTCGGGCAGTGCTCCTGCCCGCGACGATGAAGCTGCTGGGCGAGCGGAACTGGTACCTCCCCGCCTGGCTCCAGTGGCTGCCGCGCTTCGACCACGAGGAGCCGTCGCCGGCCCCCGAGGCGAAGCCGGCTCCCGCTTCGGCGTAGTCCCCCGCACGGTTCCCGGCCGCGGCTCCCCGCGGCCGGGAACCCCTCCCGGGACCCGCTCGGCGACAGCGCGCGCGGGCTCCCCCGCGCCGCCTCGGCCGCCCGTCTCACCCGTCGCTCACGCGGCGCGGGCGGAGAGCCTCCGCGCGAAATAGCCGCGCCAGCTCTCGGGGAGGACGTCGAGGGCGGCTGCGCGGCGAAGGCCCTCGACGTCGTCGTGGTCTCGGGCGTAGAGACGCGCGACGTCCGTCACGCGGAAGCCGCGCGGGTCCCGGGCGAGCGCGACGATCGGGTCTCCCGCCTCGACCTCGCCCTCGCGGACGACGGCGAGGTAGAAGCCGAGGCGCCCACGCTCGAGGAACTCGGTCACGAACGCGGCGCTGCCCATCCTGATCCCGAGCTTGAAGCACGGGAGGCGAGGCTGGGTCACGAC
This sequence comes from Gaiella sp., assembly GCF_035710885.1. Classification (GTDB taxonomy): domain Bacteria; phylum Actinomycetota; class Thermoleophilia; order Gaiellales; family Gaiellaceae; genus Gaiella. The sequence continues at coordinate 12,449 of NZ_DASTCS010000026.1, forward strand.
GAGCTCGGCGGTTCCGACGCGGTAGCGGTCGCCGACGCTGACGTCCCCGTCGACGACGCCCTCGGTGGTCAGGTTCTCGCCGAACTGGCCCCACGGGAAGTCGAGCTCAGGTCGCTCGTTCCGCCAGAGCTCGTAGAACTCCGACGGATAGACGTAGACGGCCTTCTCCGGGCCCCCGTGGACCCGCAGATCGGCCTGGCGGTCACCGTCGAGGTTGAGCTTCCGGACCGGCACGCGGCCTTCGACCGGCTCCTTGTAGATCCCGGTCGTGACCGGCTTGCCCCTCCACGTCACCACACGCGGGAGCCCGACGTTGACGGAGAGCACCCTCATCGGGCGCTCCCCACCTGCGCGACCGCACCCGTCGCCGCGCGCCCGTCCACCCGCTCGTCGTAGAAGCGCTTGATGTGCGCGCTGATCTGCTCGAGCGAGTCCTCGACGGCGAAGTGGCCGCTGTCGAGCATGTGCAGCTCCGCCTCCGGGAGATCGCGCAGGTACGCGCGGCCCCCCTCGGGGGTGAAGAAGATGTCGTTCTCCCCCCAGAGGATCAACGTCTGCGGCCGGTGCTCGCGCAGGAATGCCTGCCACTGCGGGTACAGCTCGACGTTGGTGCGGTAGTCGTAGAGCAGATCGAGCTGCACCTTGCGCGCACCGGGGCGCTCCAGGAAATGCAGATCCATGTTCCAGTTGTCCGGGCTGATCCGCTCGGGGTCGGCGTGCCCGTGCGTGTAGACGAGCCTGACTCCGTCGAGCTCGAGGAACGGCAGCAGCGGCGCCTCCGTCTCGGGGCTGCGGTCGACCCAGAGCGCGTGGCGGATGCCGTCCCACGCGGCGGTGAAGCCCTCCTCGTAGGCGTTCGAGTTCTGGATCACCTGCCACTCGAGCCAGTCGGGGTGGCGGCCGACGATGCGGTTCCCGATCGGGCCACCGTAGTCCTGGTGGTAGAGCCCGAACGGGCGGAAGCCGGTGTGCTCGAGAAGGCCCTCGACGATCTCGGAGAGCCGGTCGAACGTGTACTCGAAACCGTCCGGCATGTCCGTGTTCCCGAACCCCGGGTAGTCGGGGGAGAGGACATGGAAGCGGTCGGCGAGCGCGGGGATCAGATTCCGGAACTGGTGCGAGGAGGAGGGAAAGCCACCGAGCAGCAGCAGCTTCGGGCTCGCCGGGTCGCCGGCCTCGCGATAGAAGACGGAGAGTCCGTCGACCTGGGCTGTCCGATACGTGACCATGGGACTCCTTTCGATGTCGCAAATTGACGGTGACGGCCCGTCTGCGTCAGGTCGGGCACGGTTCTTACGTCGCGGCCGAAAGAACTCCCTGCCGGCGGACGCTCACGCGGCGTGACGGCTCTCCGCCCAATCCTCCTCCCGACGATCCCGACGGCGGGCGGGCTAGGCTGCGCCCGCCGGTGGGATCGAAGCGCATGCACACCGCTCCCGGCACCGCGCCGGGGCCCCTCGACCTCGAGTCGCGCGCCTGGATCGACGGTCTACGAGCGACGGGCGCCGAACGTGACGCGGCGCTCGAGCGCCTCCACGATCTCCTGCTCCGAGCCGCCTTCGCGGAGGCCGGCCGCCGCCGGCACCGGTACCCGGAGATCGAGGGCGCGGAGCTCGACGATCTGTGCAGGCAGGCCGCCGACGACGCGGTGGTCGCGGTGACGCGAAAGCTCGACGGCTTCCTCGGTGCCAGCCGCTTCACCACGTGGGCCTACGGGTTCGCGGTCATGGAGATCTCGGTGAGGCTCCGCAGGCACGCCTGGTCTGGCGGAAACATCCCCACCGCGGACGACGACGCCACCTGGGATCGGCTGGCCGCCGGCGCGACCGCCGCCCAGGCCCGTCTCGAGTCGGCCGAGCTCCTGGACGCCCTGCGCCGCGCGGTTGCCGAAGAGCTCTCGCCGCGGCAACGCGACGTCTTCGTCGCCGTCGCGCTCAACGGGGTCGAGATCGATGTCGTCGCCGGGCAGTTGCGCACGACTCGCGGCGCCGTCTACAAGGTGCTGTACGACGCACGACAGAAGCTCCGTCGGCGTCTCGAGCGCGAGGGTCATCTGGACGAGGTGAAGGCGAGATGAGCGAACGGGATCCGCTGGAGCGGCTGCTGGGTGCACCCGACGAGGACGCCGGGTGCGAGGGGGGCTTCGCGCTCCTCGCGGAGTACGTCGAGGCGGAGCTCGCCGGTCGAAACGTCGTCGACCTGTTCCCCGGAGTCGCGGCGCACCTGCGCAACTGCCCCGCCTGCGCCGAGGACCACAGAGGCCTGGTCGCGCTCGCCCGCGGCCACAGCCACGCTTCCTGACGGATCGCGCCTCTGGCGCTCTTGCCGTCCACCCACGGGCGTGGCCACCAACGATCCGTCCTCTGACCCCTGCCCGCGAACGCAAGGGCGGGCGAGTTGGCGTCTCCTACCTGAGGAGGACGCGAGATCGTCGCCGGGTGCGAGCCCGGACACGGCTTTCCGACGACGTCGTGGCGCTGGCGCGCTCGTAGCGTCGTGGCATGGACTCGACCACGAAAGGAAGCGACATGAAAGCCGCGACAACGCCCGTCAGCGCCGCGCGTATCGTCTCCCTCGCGCTCATCGCGCTCGCGGTCATGGGGCTCGCGTACCTCCGGTTCGCACCCGACGACCGGGTCTCCGTGCCGGCCGGCGCGATGGCCGGAGACCTCCGCCTCGAGGACTGCGACTACGCCACCGAGAAGGGCAGCTACGAAGCAGACTGCGGCACGCTCGTCGTGTCCGAGAACAGGCACAGGGCCGATTCGCGACTGATCGCGCTCCCCGTGACACGGATCCGCGCCAGGTCCGCGCATCCGAAAGAGGCGATCTTCCGCCTCGAAGGCGGTCCCGGCCTGACGAACATGCAGTTCGAGAACGCGAGCCGGTTCGCCGACGACCACGACGTCGTCCTTGTCGGCTACCGCGGGATGGACGGTTCCTCCGTGCTCGACTGTCCGGAGGTCGAATCGGCGATGAAGCGCTCGACCGACCTTCTCGGCGAGAAGTCGTTCCGCGCGCGCGCCGACGCTTTCCGCGCCTGCGCGCACCGACTGACGGACGACGGCGTCGATCTCGCCGGCTACAGCCTGCCGCAGCGGGTCGACGATCTCGAGGCCGCCCGCAAGGCGCTCGGCTACGGCCGCATCGACCTCCTGAGCGAAAGCGCCGGGACACGCACTGCGATGATCTACTCCTGGCGCTACCCGAGGAGCGTCCACCGGTCGGTGATGATCGGGGTGAACCCGCCCGGTCACTTCGTCTGGGACGCGAAGACGACCGACGAGCAGATCCGCCGCTACGCCGCCCTCTGCGCGGAGGACTTGTCCTGCGAAAGCCGTACGCCTGACCTCGCGGCCTCGCTCCGGTCGGCCTACCGGCGCATCCCGGATCGCTGGTGGTTCCTGCCGATCAGGGACGGCAACGTCAAGGCAGGTGCGTTCTTCGGCCTGATGGCCGCGACCACCGACGGCGCCGGGCCGCTGGCCGCGCCGTGGACGATCGACACGCTTCTGTCCGCCGACAAGGGTGAGGCCGGCGGTGCCTGGCTCATGTCGCTGCTGGCGCAGGTCGCCTTCCCGAGCGAGCAGCTCTGGGGCGATGTCGCCGCGGTCGCCAGGAGCGACGCAGCGCATGCCCGCCGCATCTTCGCGACCGACGCCGACCGCAACTCGCTCATCGGGACTCCCGGCACCGACCTGGTCTGGGCCGGCGGGAGGCTCCTCGACGCGTGGCCGGCCAACCCTGACGAGAACGAGTACACGCACGTTCGCGACTCGAACGTCGAGACGCTCCTCGTCGGTGGCAACCTCGACTTCGCGACGCCGCCGCAGTGGGCGACCCGCGAGTTGCTCCCCCATCTGCCGAACGGCCACGAGGTCGTCGTGCGCGATCTGGGCCACACGAACGACTTCTGGACCTACCAGCCGGCCGCGAGCACGCGCCTGATCAACACCTTCTTCGACAGCGGGCGCGTCGACACGAGGCTCTACACGCACAACTCCGTCGACTTCACGCCCAGCATGGGCCACGGCGCGATCGCGAAGATCGTCCTCGGGGTGATGCTCGGGCTCGCGGGGCTGGCCGCGCTCTCGCTCCTCTGGATGCCGCTTCGCGTGCTCGTTGTCGGCGGCTTCGGACGCAAGGCGAGCGTGGTGCTGCGCTCCGTCTACCCTGTCGTCCTCGGTCTCGGCGGCTGGTGCCTCGGGGCTCTGATCGTCTTGACGACGATGCCAGGCGTCCCTGTCGACGACGAGCTGCTCGCCGCTCTTTCGGTCGGGATCCCCATCGGGCTCGGTGTGTACCTCGCCTGGGTGAACCGCGAGCTGTCCGCCCGGGCGAACGCCACGGGGTTCGCGGCGGCGGTCGCGGGGGCCCTCGTCGGTGGGTGGCTCGGGTTCAACGCCACGGAGGGGTTCCTGGCGCTGATCACCACGATGGTCGGTGCCACCGTCGGCGCGAACCTCGTGCTCATCGTCCTCGATCTGGCATGGGAGCGGTCGATCGCCAGCCGCCCCGCGGGTGAAAGCGACGTGATCTCACGCGGCGCGGCCCCGGCGGGTGCGTCTCCCCGCACGGGGCCGTAGGCGCTCCCGACAGCTCTGGTCGTTGGACCCCACGCCTTCGAAGCCCGGGTTGCCGACAAGGTCCCGGGCTACGACGTTCTTCCGCCTCTGGCTTCGTGCCTGTATGGGCTATGCCTCGATTGCGGACGTGTCCGGCCCTATTGGCCGTCTAGCCTCGGCGACGTCAACCGCGTGCGGAGGGACGGGATGAGCACGACGCAACGGACGACGCATGTACACGACTTCGACTTCTACGTCGGTACCTGGGCGATCCACAACCGGCGTCTCCGCAAGCCGCTCGCCGGCTCCACGGAGTGGTACGAGTTCGAGGCGATCTCGCGGGCCAGGATGGTCCTCGACGGGAACGCCAACTTCGACGAGTACGAGGCACCGACCGAGGGCATCTTCGGTCTGACCCTGCGGCTCTACGATCCCGACAACGACGAGTGGCTGCTCTACTGGGCGAGCAGTCGCGGTGGCCCGCTGGACGTGCCTCAGGTAGGCAGGCTCGACGGCGATCGAGGCGAGTTCTACGCCGACGACGTCTACGACGGCCGTCCGATCCGCGTCGTCTACGTGTGGTCGGCGATCACGCCGAGCTCCGCCCACTGGGAGCAGGCGTTCTCGCTCGACGGCGGAGCGACGTGGGAGACGAACTGGATCATGGAGTCGACGCGGACGAGTTGACCCGCGGTCGAATCCGCCTCGAGGTCCTGTCGCCGACCACGCGGTTTCAGCGGCCGACCGCGTAGCCCTGCTGGCCGCGCGGGTTGGCGCCGGCCTTCAGCATCCCGTCGGGCTCCCGGCCGACCGCGGTGACGCGGCCCAGCGACCAGTCCGGCCAGACGGTCACCTCGTGACCGCGACGGCGCAGGTCATCGATCGCGCTCTCGCCGAACCGGCCCTCGACCGAGAGCGAGCGCTCCTCGAAGCCGCGCGGGTAGAACGACGAGATCAGGTGGTCGGTGTGGAAGTCGGGCGCGTCGATCGCCTCCTGCAGGTTCATCCCGCGGTCGACGTGGCGGAGGAAGACGTGCAGCGCCCACTGCTCCTGCTGGTCGCCGCCTGGCGTGCCCCAGGCGAGCCAGGGCTCCCCCCGGCGCAATGCCAGACCGGGTGAGAGCGTCGTCCGGGGGCGGGCGCCCGGCCTGAGCGACGAGGGCAGGCCGTCCTCCAGCCAGAACATCTGCGCCCGCGTGCCGAGGGGCCAGCCGAGCGCTCCGATCACCGGCGAGCTCTGCAGCCAGCCGCCGCTGGGCGTCGCCGACACCATGTTCCCCCACCGGTCGACCACGTCGAGGTGAACCGTGTCCCCGCGGGTCGGCTCACCGGAGCCGGCCGTCGGGCCGGCTACGACGAGGCCCGGCAGCCTCCCCAGGCCCGGTTCGTACGCGGTCGAGGCGTCGTCCGACACGAGCGCCCGCCGCGCGTCGTTGTAGTCGCGGGAGAGCAGCGTGTCGAGCGGGACCTCGGTGTCGCCGTACAACGCGTCGCGGTCGGCGAAGCCGAGCTTCGCGCACTCGGTCACCACGTGGACCAGCTCAACCTCCGAGAGGGCAGCGAGGTCGAAGCCCTCGAGCAGCGCCAGCTGCTGCAGCGCCACGGGCCCCGAGCCCCACGGCCGCGTCTTGCACACGGTGATCCCGCGGTAGTCGTGGCTCGCGGGCGGCTCCAGCGTCGCCTTCCAGGAGGCGAGGTCGTCGCCGGTCAGGAGCCCGCCCTCCGCCTCGCAGAAACGGTGGATCTCCTCGGCCACGAAGCCCTCGTAGAAGATGCGCCGCGCACGCTCGATCTCGTCCTCGCGGGCGCCGCCGCGCGCCTCGTCGACGATCCGGCGGTACGTGGCCGCGAGCGCAGCGTTTCGGAAGCGCGTCCCCACGTCGGGTGGCGGGAGATACAGCTTCCGCGACGCAGGCCAGCTCTCGAGGAGCTCCGTCTCGCGCTCGATCACCAGGCGCATGCCCTCGACGACGGGGTAGCCGTCGTCCGCGTAGCCGATCGCGAAGGCGAGCACGTCCTCGAGCCGCCAGGTGCCGAAGTCGCGCAGCAGCAGCAGCCAGCCCCCGAAGGCTCCCGGCACGCAGGCGGCGAGGACGCCGGTGCCCGGGATCAGGTCGTGTCCGAGCGAGCGGAAGCGCTCGATCGTTGCTGCGGCCGGAGCGACGCCTTGGCCGCAGAGCACGAGCGGCTCGGCGCGCTCCGCCGACCAGAAGACAGCGGGTACCTCTCCTCCCGGCCCGTTCAGGTGCGGCTCCACGACCTGCAGGGTGAATCCGGCCGCGACGGCGGCGTCGAAGGCGTTCCCTCCCCGCTCGAGCACCGACATCCCCGCCGCGGAGGCGAGCCAGTGGGTCGACGCCGCCATGCCGAACGTCCCGCGGAGCTCCGGCCGCGTCGTGAAGCTCACGCCACCCCCAGCCGCTCGTCCGCGAGTCGCGGCGCCTCGCCGCCCGGGCCGACGAGGTGACAGGCGACCAGGTGCCCGCGACCGACGTCGCGCAGAACGGGCTCCTCGTCCACCGACCGCGGCGCGGAGCGGTGCGCGAGCGGGCAGCGGGTGCGGAAGGCGCAGCCCGACGGAGGATCGAGCGGGCTCGGGATCTCCCCGGTGAGGACGATCCGGCGCCGCCCTCGCTGCTGCTCCGGGTCCGGTGTCACCGCGGCCGAGAGGAGCGCCTGCGTGTACGGGTGCTTCGGCGAGTCGAACAGCTCGTGCGTCGGCGCCGTCTCCACGATCTTGCCGAGGTACATCACCGCCACACGGTCGCAGAGGTACTCGACGGTGGCCAGGTCGTGGGTGATGAACAGGCAGGAGAAGCCCATCGACGCCTGCAGGTCCCGCAGCAGGTTGAGGATCGCGGCCTGCACCGAGACGTCCAGCGCCGACACCGGCTCGTCCGCGACCAGCACGCTCGGCTCGACGGAGAGCGCCCGCGCGAGCCCGACACGCTGGCGCTGCCCCCCGGAGAGCTCGTGCGGATAGCGGAACCGCAGCTCCGGCCGCAGGCCCACGAGGTCGAACAGCGCGGCGATCTTCCCGTCCAGCGCCTTCCCCCGTGCGAGGCCGTGCAGCCGCAACGGCTCCGCGACGATCTGCCCCGTGGTCAGCCGGGGGTTGAGCGACGAGTAGGGATCCTGGAAGACCATGTGCAGGTGGCGCCGGTGCGGCCGGAGCTGCCGCCGGGAGAGCCGCGTGATGTCGACGCCTCTGAGGCGGATCGTCCCCGAGGTCGGCTCCACGAGCCGCAGCACGCAGTTCGCCACGGTCGTCTTGCCGCTTCCCGACTCACCCACGAGCCCGAGCAGCTCGCCGGGCGCGATCGCGAAGGAGACCCCCTCGACCGCGTGCACGACCCCGTCCCCGCCCAGCATGCGGTTGCCGGCGGGGAAGCGCTTGACGAGATCCTCGACCTCGAGAGCAGGGGCGAGGCCGCCGTCGAGGCTCATGGGCCGACCTCGGTTGGCGCATGAGCGGGGAGGGGTGTGGGGAACCGGGAGGTTCGCCGGGCTCTCCGGAAGAAGCGGGCGCGTCGGGGAAACGTGGTTTCCCCCACGCATGCGAGCCGAAGGCGAGCGTCGCTCACGCCGCCTCCCGCCCGGGATGGACGCAGGCTGCGACGTGACCGGGGCTGAAGCGCACCAGCCGTGGCAGCGCCCTGACGCAGGGGTCGTCGGCGCGCGGGCAGCGTGGCGCGAACGCGCACGCCTCGGGGACCCGGGCGAGCGAGGGCACGCGTCCCGGGATCTCTCTCAGCCTCCCGTTCGCGTCGCCGGCGCCTCGACGCGGGATCGCGTCGAGCAGGCCGATCGTGTACTGGTGCTGCGGCCGCGCGAACAGCTCGTGCACGGGCGCCTCCTCGACCTTCCGGCCCGCGTACATGACGACCACCCGGTCGGCGAGGTCGGCGACGACGCCCAGGTTGTGCGTGATCAGCACGATCGCGGTCTGGAGGCGTTCCCGGAGCTCACGCATCAGGTCGAGGATGCCAGCCTGGATGGTCACGTCGAGGGCGGTCGTCGGCTCGTCGGCGATCACGATCTTGGGATCGCACGCGATCGCCATCGCGATCATCACCCGCTGGCGCATCCCGCCGGAGAGCTGGTGGGGGTACTCGTCGACCCGACGCGCGGCCGCGGGGATGTGCACGAGGTCGAGCAGCTCGATCGCCCGCGTGCGTGCGGCTGCGCGCGAGAGCCCGAGGTGCCGCTGGAGCACCTCGCCCACCTGACGGCCGACCGTGAACACCGGGTTGAGCGAGGTCATGGGCTCCTGGAAGACGACGGAGATCTGGCGTCCCCGAACGCGCCGAAGCTCGGGTGCGCGCGCGGCGAGGAGGTCCATTCCGCCGAACCTCGCCGTGCCCGACACGGTCGCCGTCTCGGGCAGCAGGCCGAGGATGGACATCATGGTCACGGACTTGCCGCAGCCCGACTCCCCGACGACACCGAGCACCTCGCCCGGCCGCAGGTCGAAGCTGAGCCGGTCGACCGCGTGCACGGTCCCGTCGTCGGTGTCGAAGCGCACCGACAGGTCGCGCACGTCGAGAAGAGGCTCCACTAGCGCTGCGTCTTCGGGTCGAGGACGTCGCGCAGGCCGTCGCCCAGCAGGTTGAACGAGAGCGAGCAGAAGAAGATCGCCAGCCCGGGATAGAGGGCCAGGCGAGGCGCGTCGCTCAGGTACGACTGCGCGTCGGCGAGCATGACGCCCCACGAGGGCGTCGGCGGCTGGACGCCGAGGCCGAGGAACGAGAGGGCGGCCTCGCCGATGATCGCCGCGGGGATGGTCACCGTTGCCTGGACGATCAGCGTTCCGGTCATGTTGGGAACGATGTGGCGGCCGAGAATGCGAGCGTCGCCGGCGCCGTTGGCGACCGCGGCGCGCACGTAGTCCTCCTCGCGGAGCGCGAGCGCCTCTCCGCGTGCCACCCTGACCAGCCCCGGGACGGCCGCGAGCCCGAGCGCGATGGTCGCGTTCAGGAGCGACGGCCCCAGGATCGCGGCCAGCCCGACGGCGAGGATCAGGAACGGGAACGCGAGCAGCACGTCCGTGACACGCGAGATGACGGGATCGATCCAGCCGCGGTAGTACCCGGCGGCGAGGCCGATCGGCACTGCGATCGCGATCGCGAGCAGCGTCGAGAAGACGCCTGCCTGGATCGACGCGCGGGCGCCGAAGACGATCCGCGAGAAGACGTCCCGGCCGAGCTCGTCCGTTCCGAGCAGGTGCTCCCAGGACGGCTTCTCGAGGATCGCGTCGAAGTCGGTGGCGTTGGGGTCGTAGGGCGCCACGACGGGAGCGAAGACGGCCATCAGCACGAAGCCGACCGCGACGACGAGCCCGGCGACCGCCATCGGCCGCCGCAGGAAGCGCCGCAGGAGCAGACGGCGGCGGCGGGCGCGCGGAGAGACGGGGGGTGTCGCCTCGACCTCGGCGACCGTCATGCTGGGCGTCCCGAGACGCGGATGCGCGGGTTGAGCAGCGAGTAGGCGATGTCGACGGCGAAGTTCACGACGACGTAACCCACGGCCGCGACGAGGACGACGCCCTGGAGGAGCGCGTAGTCGCGCTGGTTGACGGCGTCCACCGTCAGTCGGCCGAAGCCGGCGATGCCGAAGATCGTCTCCGTGATCACGGCGCCGGAGATGAGCGCGCCCAGCTGCAGGCCGATCACGGTCGTCACCGTGATCAGGCTGTTCCGGAGCGCGTGCACCCCCACCACCCGCCGCTCCGACAGTCCCTTCGCGCGCGCGGTGCGGACGTAGTCGGCTGACAGCGAGTCGAGCATCGAGGAGCGCATCTGGCGCATGAGCACCGCCGAGAGTCCTGTGCCGAGCACGATCGCGGGAAGCAGCATGTGCTTCAGGTTCTCGACGGGGTCCTCGGAGAAGGGGACGTAGCCGCCCGCCGGGAGCCAGTTCAGGTTCACTGCGAACACGATGATCAGCATCAGCCCGAACCAGAAATTGGGTAGCGAGAGCCCGACCAGCGCAACCGACGTCGACGCGTAGTCCGATGCCTTCCCTCGCCGCACGGCGGCGATCACGCCGGCGGGGATTCCGATCACCATCCCGATCAGGAGCGACAACACGGCCAGCTCGAGCGTGACCGGGATCCGCGAGACGATCGTCTCGGAGACGGGCAGCTGCCGGGAGTCGACGCCGAGATCGCCCTGGAGCGCGTTCCAGGCCCACTTCGCGTACTGCACCGGCACGGGCTGATCGAGCCCGTACTTCTCCCTGACCGCGGCGAGCACCTCCGGATCGCGGGACTCCGCTCCGAGCGCGAGCGCGGGATCGCCGGGCAGCGCGCGCACGCCGAGAAACACGAGCACGCTCGCGAGGAAGATGACGATGAGGGCGGCTCCCGCCTTGCGGAGGAGGAAGCCGCCCATGTCGTCGGTGTCTGCCCTCTACCTAGCGGCGGAAGCCGGCGAAGTAGGCCCGGACCAGCCCGTCGGCGTACATCTGCACACCTTCGACCCGGTTCGAGACACCGTCACGTTGAACCGGGTGCCACAGGTAGATCAGCGGGCGCTGCCGGTGCACGATCCGCATCGCAGCCGAGTAGAGCGTCTCCCGCGCCTTGTCCGTCGTCGCCTTGCGCGCGTTGTCGAGGGCGAGGTCGAGCTGCGGGCTCACGAACCCGGCGTTGTTGAGCGTGCCCTTCGAGTGGACGAAGCCGTAGATGTTCCCGTCCGGGTCGACGCGTCCCGACCAGCCGACCTGGAACGCCTCGTACCTGCCCGCGTCGGCCCGGTTGAGCGCCGTCACGAACTCCGTCGGCGCGAGCTCCACGTCGAAGCCCACGGGCCGCACCATCGACTGGATCACCTGGCCCAGCCGTGCCGCGACGGGGTCGGTGCCGATCGTCAGCGTGACCTTGATCGGGGTTGCCATCCCCGAGGCTTGCACGAGCTGCCGGGCGATGTTCTGGTTACCGCGGAGATTGCACTCGAGGCCCTTCGTCGTCTTCGCGTACCACGGGCTCGCGGGCGAGAGCGGGTAGCAGTCCGGCAGGTTCGTGCCGTTGAAGACGACGCGGTTGATCGCGGTGCGGTCGAGCGCGAGGTCGAAGGCCGTGCGCAGGTACTGCGACCTGGCGAGCGGCATGCCGGTGTTCTCGTACTGCTTCAAGAGGCCGTTCTTGTTCCCGATGTTGAGCGTGATCCCCTGGTAGCCGATGGTGGTCACCTTGAGGATCTTGAGGTTCCTGTCTCGCTCGATCGCCGCCACGTCGGTCGCTGCGATCCGGTCGAGCACCTGGATGTCTCCGGCGCGGAGGCTCTGAGCCCGCGCACCCGGGTCGGTGATGATCCGGAAGACGATCTGATTCAGGTGCACCTTCGCACGGCCGTAGTAGTCCGTCGACTTGGTGAGCGTGATCCGGTCGCCTGCGACGCGGTCGGTGAACTTGAACGGCCCGACGCAGACCGGGCTCGTCGCGAACCGGTCGCCGAGCGCCGCGACCTGCTTGGGCGAGAGGATCATCCCGGCCCGGTCGGCGAGTTGAGATGTGAGGGGCGAGAACGGCTGTGAGAGCTTGAGCTGGACCGTCAGCGGCCCGGTCACGTTCACGGCCGAGATCGGCGAGATCTCGCTCGCGCGCACCGAGCCCCGGAGCGTCCGATGCCGGTCGAGCGACTCCTTGACGGCCTGCGCCGTCAGCGACGTGCCGTCGTTGAACTTGATCCCGGAACGGATCCGGATCGTGTACGTGAGCTTGTCGCGCGAGATCTGTGGCATGGCCGCCGCCAGCTGCGGGACGATCTGCATCCGCGCATTCAGGTCGTACAGCTTCTCGCACATGTGCGCAAACACCATTCGCCCGACGAAGGTGCGGGCGAGCGTCGGGTCCAGGGCATCGGGATCCTCGGCGAGGCCGACGACGAGAGTGCCGCCGTTCCTCACGTTCGGCGTGGCCGTGCCGCCCGCGCCGGCGGCGGAGATGCCAATCGAGAGGAGCGCGGCCGCCGCGAGGACGAGGCAGGCGCCGCGCGCGAGTGAACCGGTCATTGGAGCCCCCTGGGGTCGGAGGACGGACGGGCCGTGACGGGTCACGAGCCCGACGGGGAAACCGAGACGACAACTCTACGGGTGGATCCAGTCGACCGTCAAATGGATCCAATTGCTAACGTCGCGGGCCATGACGGTGGTGCACGAGGATGCCCGCGCGCTCGTCGACCGCCTCGCAAAGGTGATCGGGACTCGCGTCGTGGCCGGCGAGATCCCGTCGGGCGCGCGGCTTCGGCAGGAGGCGCTCGCGAGCGAGTTCGGCGTCAGTCGCACTCCCGTGCGGGAGGCGCTGCGGATGCTCCAGGCGTCGGGCATCGTCGAGATGCACCCGAACCGCGGCGCCGTGGTGCGCCGGCCGACGGTGCGCGAGGTCCGCGAGGCCTACGAGGTCCGCGCCGAGCTCGAGGGGCTCGCGGCCGAGCTCGCCGCGGGGCGCGCGCAGGAACCGCAGCTCCGCGGGCTCCGCGACGCGGAGGCGCTCTTCCGGATTTCGTGCGAGACGCTCATCGACCACCGCGAGCGCCGCGAGGACGCGACGCCGTGGTCCGACGACGTCCGGGAGTGGATGCAGGCCAACGATCTCTTTCACCGGTCCGTGCACGACACGGCGGGGAACGAGCGCCTGCGCAGGACGATCGTCGAGCTGCACCTCAACTTCCCTCGCAACCTGACCTCGATCGTGCTGAGCGGCAGCTCGCGACTGCTCGCCGAGAACGTCGAGCAGCATGCCGCGATCCTGGCCGCGATCGAGGCGGGCGACGGCGCGGACGCCCGGCGCCAGATGGCCGAGCACATCCGCCGCTCGGGAGAGCTCGTGACCCTTCGCTTCGAGCAGGGCGACGGCGGGAACTGAGCCGCGAGCGGGGCGACGGAGTGCACCTGGACTCGCGGATCCCGCGTAACCGGGTCGCAACCGACGTGGGCGACCGGGTCTGGTACCACTTCCGCATGAGCCGGCTGCGTGGAGCCCTCGCCGCGGTCCTCGTCAGCGTGCTCGCGCTCGCTGCCGCCGGGACGGCAGCCGGAGCGCCCGGGTGTGCTGCGACGTCGTCCGACGGCTTCGGCCCCTTCGGACGCGGCTCGCCACCCGTGCGGGCGAGCATCGGCAAGGGCCATGTGCTGAGCGGCGTGATCCTGTCCGCGCTGAACTGCAAGCCGATCCGCGGCGCGCGGGTCGAGCTGTGGCAGTCGAACGCGAAGGGCCGGTACGTGCGCGCAACGAGCGCCACGGTGCTCGCCGATCGGAGCGGCCGGTTCCGGTTCGAGGGCCCCTACCCGGCCTCGTACGACGGCGGCTCGCCGCACATCCACATGCGGGTGGTCGCGCCCGCCCACGAGATCCTGCTCACCAGGTACGAGCCTGCCCGGGGCGCACGGCGGGGATCGGTACGCCTCGTGCTCGTGCCGCAGGCGCTGTAGTCACCCGTTCGCGGTCGAGGGGAACGACAGGCGCCGACTCGCAGCGCTGACGTAGCCTCCTGTCCGTGCACCGGCTGACAAAGGCACAGGCCCGGCGCATCGCGGTGCGGGCGCAGCTCCTCGACGCTCCCCGGCCGACCGACCTGCTGACCGTCGTGCAGCGACTCACCCTGCTGCAGATCGACCCGACCGCGGCCATCGCTCCCAGCGCCGACCTCGTCGCCTGGAGCCGCCTCGGCTCCGCGTACCGGCCCGCGGATCTCCGGCAGGCGCTCGAGCAGGGTCGCACCCTGTTCGAGCTCGACGCCCTGATCCGGCCGATGGGCGACCTGGGCCTGTACCTGGCCGGTGCGGCCGACCGGCCGAGCTACGACCGGTCACGTGCCTGGCTGCGCGACAACGATCGCTTCAGGCGCGAGATCCTCGATCTGCTCGGCAGCTCCGGCCCGCTGACCTCACGCGACATCCCGGACACGTGTGTGGTGCCGTGGGCCTCGAGCGGGTGGACCAACAACCGCAACGTCACCCAGATGCTGGAGTTCCTGATGATGCGCTGCGAAGTGGCGATCTCCGGGCGCATCGGGCGGGAGCGACTGTGGGACCTGGCCGAGCGCGTGTACCCGGCCGATGTCGTCGTCCCGTCGGTCGAGGAGGCCGACCGGGGGAAGAACGAGCGCCGCCTCGGCTCGCTCGGGATCGCCCGCCAGAAGGCCAGAGCGATGCCGATGGAGCCGATCCACGTCGGCGACGCCGGCGAGCCGGCCGTGGTCGAGGGCACCAAGGGCGAGTGGCGCGTCGACCCCGCAGCCCTCGTCGAGGACTTCGAGGGGCGCACGGCGCTGCTGTCGCCGTTCGACCGGCTCGTCCACGACCGGGCCCGCGCCCAGGAGCTGTTCGACTTCGAGTACACCCTCGAGATGTACAAGCCTGCGGCGAAGCGCCGCTGGGGCTACTTCGCCCTCCCGGTCCTCCACCACGATCGGCTGGTCGGGAAGGTCGACGCCACCGCCGACCACACGGCCTCGGTGTTGCGCGTGCACGCGATCCACCAGGACGTGAGGTTCACCCGCGCGATCACGAAGGCGGTGAACGCAGAGCTCGAGGACCTCGCCTCCTGGCTCGAGCTGGATGCGGTCGAGCCGGTTGCTACGTGACGCGGGTCTTGTGTCCGGCTGCAGCGGACTCGCGCCGCGCGTCGGGTGCGACCTCGCTCACGCGGAGCACGACGTTGCCGGTCTTCTGGCCGCTCTCGACGTAGCGGGTCGCCTCGACCACCTCGTCCAGCGCATACGACCGGTCGATCACGGGCCGGTACGCGCCCGCCTCGACAAGCTCCTTGACGAGGTGGAGGTCGTCCTTGCGATAGCGACCGATTCCGAGCCTCGCGCGCTTGCTCCCCACGAGCCGCGTCGCGAGTGCCAGGAACGGCACGTGATACATGAACCCGAGGTCCATGGTGACGTAGATCCCGCCTGGCTCGAGCGAGCCTCGGCAGCGGCGGAACGAGTGCTTGCCGACTGCGTCGAAGACGGCGTCGTACGTCCTGCCGTTCCTCGTGAAGTCCTCGCGCAGTCGATCCACGACGTGGTGCGCGCCGAGCGATCGCACGAGCTCGACGTCCCTCGTGTCGCACACCGCGGTCACCTCGGCCGCCCCGAAATGGCGGACGAGTAGCTGCACCGCGGCCGTTCCGACCGACCCGGCTGCGCCGTAGACGAGGACCCGCTTCCCGCGGAGCGGCTCCGCGGGCCGCAGGCAGGTCAGCGCGAGCAGCGCGCCGTCGGGGACGGCCGCAGCCTGCTCGAACGTGAGCCCTGCCGGCTTGGTCGCGATCACGCCGCTCTCGCGCACGGTGACGTACTCCGCGTTCGCCCCGGCCTGGACGCCGAACACGTCGTCGCCGACCTGGAGCTCCGTCGCGCCGGCACCGACCTCCGCGACGCGTCCCGCGAACTCGGTCCCGAGGCTCGTCCTCCTCGGGCGCCGGATACCGGTGAACACGCGGGTGAACCGGTAGTCGGCGCTGCGCACGCCCATCGCGTCGCCGCGGGTGACCGTGGAGGCAAGGACCCGGACGAGCACCTGATGCTCGTCGGGCACGGGGCGCTCGACCTCGGCGACGCGCAGCACCTCAGGAGGCCCGTACCGATGGTGGACGACTGCTCTCATCTCGTCACGTCCTCTCGTCGGTTCGGTGGGATGCGATGGATCGGCGCACCGTGCTTCCAGGCACGGCCCGCGCGGTAGAGCTCCGCGGGCCGTCCACCGCCCGGCCCGGGTCGCGCCCTGCGGCCGGTCGGGATCACCCAACCGTCCTCGCCGACAAGGCTGCGGCGGAAGTTCGCGGCGTCGAGCTGCACCCCCCAGACGGCCTCGTACACCGTGCGGAGCTCGGCCATCGTGAAGGTCGTCCCCACGAAGGCCGTCGCGATGCCGGAGACCTCGAGCTCGACCCGGACGCGCTCGACCGCGTCGCGGACGATTCGCAGGTGGTCGAACGCGAGCTCGATCCTCTCCCCGAGGATGTCCGCGGCGGAGACGAGCGCGGCGTGCGCTGCGTCGGTGCCGGCGACGATTGCTCCGACGTCCCGAAGGACCGCGAGGTACGCGACGGTGACGACGTTCATGCGCGGGTCGCGGCCCGGATCGCCGTATGCCCCGAACTGGGTCAGCAGGCTCGGGACGTCGACGCCGGTCTCCTCGGAGAGCTCGCGTCTCGCCGCTTCGTCCAGCGTCTCCTCGGGGCGCTTGAACCCGCCGGGAATCGCCCACATGCCCCTGAACGGCTCCTGGCCGCGTCGAACGAGGAGAACGTGGAGGACGCCGTCGGTCATGGTCAGGATGACCACGTCGACCGTGACCGCGAAGGCCGGGAACGTGCGCGCGTCGTAGCCGGGCGGGACGTTCGCCTTCCGTGTTCTTGTCACCATGACTACTACTCTTGCACGGGGTTTTGGTCGTGTCAACCAAAATGCGTGGGCCAGCCTCGCGAGCCGCCGGTCGACGTCTCCGTCCCCGCGTCAGGCGGGGGCGAGTGCGACGAGCCGGCCCAGGGTGTCACCCTCGAGACGCAGCGCCGTCCAACGGTCGCCGCGGTCGCGGGTTTCCCAGAGCTGTCCGTCGGCGAGGCCGGCGAAGATCCGACCGTCGGCGGCGAGGAGCGCATACGGCATGGACGGCAGCGGCTCGGGCAACCCGCCGGTGAGCGGCCGCCACGGTTCGTCGTCGCGACGGCGGTAGATCCGTGCCTGCGGGTCGCCGCCGCCGTGAGCGGCGAAGGGGCCGGTGCTCGCCGAGACGTACCAGCAGTCGGGATCGTCCGGATCGACCGCGACCGACCAGGTGTAGTGGTGGTCGCGACCGTCGTCCGCCGGCTGCCACGTCTCTCCCGCATCGGTGCTGAAGGCTGCGCCGCCGCCCGCCGCCTCGTACGCGCGGCCGTCGACCAGCGGATGCCAGGCCAGGGAGTGGACGTCCGGCTGCGCTCCGGGGCGGTGATCCTGCCAGCTCGCGCCGCCGTCGCCCGAGCGCATCAGCCCGCCGAGCTCGATCCCGACCAGGATGAGCTCGGCGTCGTGCGGGCTCGGCGCGATCCAGCGCACGTGTGACGTCCACGGTCGCGGGGGAAAGCTCCAGGTCGGCCGTGACGGAAGATCCAGGAGCGCGTCGAGCGCCCGCCAGCTCTCGCCGCCGTCGTCACTGCGAAAGACGCGGCTCGGCTCGGTACCCGCGTAGACCGCCCCGTCGGCCGGGCTGACCGCAAGCGAGAAGACGCCGGGCTCCGGCAGCGCGCAGTCGACCCAGCTTCTGCCGGCGTCGCGCGTGCGGCGAACGCCCCCCTCGCGCAGCCCGGCGTAGACCGTGTCGGGATCGTGCGGGTCGACCGCGACGCACTGGGCACCGGTGCCCGTGAGCGACTGCTCGACGGTCCACGCCCCGCCCGACTCCTCGAGCCGCGCGATCCCGTCACCGGTCGCTCCGAACAGTCGAGCCATGAGCAAAGCGTAGGCACACGGTGCTCGTCACGGCCGCGTCTCGGCCGGCCCGTCCGCATGAGGACTCGACGAGGCGTCAGGGCCCGCTGTGTGCGGGGCGGAGCCGGACGACGAGCAGCCGCAGCCGACCGCCGCGTTTTCGCTCCGAACTGCGGCGCAACGTTGTGTCGCGACGTTCCCAGGCCGGTACCCGAGTGTCGGGTGAGAGCGCCTGAACATGGTGGCGCCACAGCATCTGTCGGACGTAGAAATCGCCGGGGAGCATGATCGTTCCTCTCGCTCGGTGGTTGGTCTGCGTCAGCCCGTCGTTTCGACTTGTGGCGAGCCTAGGAGGCGGTCTGTCAGCCGTCGTCGTCGCCTGCGGCACAGCGTCTGTAACGCCTGCATCACAAGCCCGCGATCCCGTGCGACCCGGCGGGGTCGCACCGGCGGGCCCCGACCGCGCGCGCCCCACACCCACATCGAGCCTCTAGACTCCACCGCGTGATATTCCGTCGCGACGCGAAGGTGGGGCTGATCTCCCGCGTCCCGCTGTTCGCGACCTGCTCCCAGCCGGAGCTGGCCCGGGTCGCCGGGATCATGACCCAGCTGGACGAACCGGAAGGGAAGGTGCTGATCCGCGAGGGGGAACCAGGCCGCGACTTCTTCGTGCTCGCCGAAGGCACCGCGGAGGTTCGGAAGGGCAACCGGCGTGTGAAGACGCTCGGCCCGGGCGACTTCGTAGGGGAGATCGCGCTTCTCACGGACGCGCCACGGACAGCGACCGTCCGCACGACATCCCCGGTCAGCGTGCTCCGCGTGACCAGCAAGGGCTTTGCGGAGCTCCTCGAGACGTCGCCCACGATTCAACGGAAGATCAGAAAGGCGCTGGCCGACCGCGTGGCGCCCACGGTTCTCTAGACCGTCGAGGAACCGACGAGGGCGCCTTCCGGCGCCCTCGTCGTGCACCGGTCTGTCGGCCCGCTGGTCAGAGAGCGACCATGCGGCTGATGATGCCCTCCCGCTCGTTTGCAGGTGCGTGCTCGAGAATCCAGGCGATCACGTCGTCCTGGTCGGTTCGATAGGCGAAGTCGACACCGCGACACCACGCGTTCAGTCCGAACGAGGTGACGGCGACGATGACGTTCGACGACGTGTCTCCGTAGAAGACCGGGCCACCCGAGTCGCCCGAGCAGGTGCCGCCGCTTCCCGTGCCGTTGCCGTTCGTCTGGAGGTTGAAGCCACTCGTCAGAGAGTTGCGGAGATTCGTCAGTCGCGAGGTGGCCATCAGGCGCTCGCGGAACGACTCCACGTGTACCGGGTTGCTCTCGCTGAGGCCGTAGCCGCTCGCCGTGAACGTGACCTCGTGCCGGCCGCGACCGGTGCTGGAGATGCGATCCAGCGACCCCGCCGTTGCGAGAACGCCGTACTCGGAGATCACCGAGGTCGGAACGGGGTCCTCGAGTATCACGAGGCCGACGTCACGCGTTTGTGGGAACCCTGCGAAGTCCTCGAAGCCGTAGTTGTAGAGCTCATCCGACTCGTAGCAGAGTGGATCTCCTGCGATGCACGTGTCCGGATATCCGGTGATCGGATCCATCTCCGTGACGGGGTCGTAGTTCGCTCAGGCGCCCTGGTGGAAGTAGACGCGGGCGGTGGCCGCACCATCGGTGCAGTGACCGGCCGTGAGGAACACGCTCGGCGAGATGAGGGCACCCGAACAGCGGTGGCTGAACTCACCCTCCTCGTCGTAGAAGACGACGAGGCCGACGAACGGGTGCTCGAAGTCCTCCACGAAATCTCCGGTGATCGCGTGTGCCGGGACAGCCCCGCCCGCGACCGCCATGAGCGCTACGACGACAACCAACAACAGCCTGATGCGCAAGACACCTACCTCCTCCTCGTAGAAAGCTCGAGAGCGCGACGCTCTCCGTCCCCTTCGGCGCCACCGCTTACCCCGACCGGTCTGCCTCAAACCCCGAGAGACCGATGCGGCGAACGCTGCGCGCACTGCCCGGGCACGTCCGTGCGTGACGGTTGCCACTCGAGCGTGCAGCCTTCCGACACACACGATCGAGGCTCGGTTCATCCACGCCGCGTGCACAACTTCGGACGCGACAGCCCTCGAGGCGAGGGGCGTTTGCCGCCGGAAAGGCGGGGTAGCTCCCTCGGGATGTCACCAACCGATGGGAGGACTCATGCACTCGACCATCGACGTCTGGACATATCGCGAGGGCGTCGCCCTCGATGCCTCGCCCCGAAACGTCGTCGGCTACGGCGTCGAGGCCAAGGACGGGTCGATCGGCAAGGTTGACGACGCGACCTACGAGGTCGGGTCGTCGTACATCGTCGTCGACACGGGCCCGTGGATCTTCGGCAAGAAGGTGATGCTTCCGGCCGGGGTCCTGCGCGACGTCGACCACGACGACGAGAAGGTCTTCGTCAATCGGACGAAGGATCAGATCAAGAACGCCCCCGAGTTCGACGACTCGTTGACCCGGGATGAGGAGTACCGGGGACGGCTCGGCTCGTACTACGGCCCCGGTGGCCCGGGGTACCACGGCGACGAGGCCTAGCCACGGCCACGCCGAGGAGGTCCCGCCGTTGGAGGCGGGACCTCCACTACTCCGGCGGTGGTTCTCGGCTCGCTCAGGAGACGCGGAACGCCAGCGTCGTGCGCGTGAGCGAGCCGCCTTGCGTCGCGGCGAGCCCGATGGTCAGCCGCTTACCGCGAGCACCTGCCGGCACGCGGAAGAAGCATCGTGCGGTGGAGCTCTCCCACACGAGGCGGATGTTCCTGAACCGCTTGCCTCCGATCCAGACGCTGCACCGGAGCGACCCCGGGGCGGGAGAGAACTCGACTCGCGCGACGAGCTCGAAGGGCTGCGCCGCCCGCGGAGGGCGGGGCGTCACGGAGAGCACGTCGACGCGGACGTCTCCGGGGGCGCCCTGCGCCGCTGACGAAAGCGACGCTGCCGCAGCCAACACCACCGCGGCAAGCGCGGCGAGCCAGCCGATCATGCGATCCAGACTACGCTCCTGCGGGTGCGGGCGCCAGGGTCGACGTGTGGCCCGCCATGAAGGGCGTGCGCTCACGATGGCAAGGGCGCGTCGCACGCTGCGTCCACGGAGCACCACGTGCCCGCCGTAGACCGCGAGGTTCCCTGGGTGTAGAACGTGCTTCATGCCCACGGTTCACAGCGGACACAAGACGCTCGTGCACTACCCGGACGGCACATCCAAGGTCATCACGCTCTACGTCCGCCCCCTCGAAGGCCAGATCATCGCCCACGGTTGGGAGGTGACGAGCGTCACGCCCGCCGAGGACGACGGCGCCGAGATCGAGTACCAGATCTCGGTCGCACGCCCGGCGAAGGAGCTCGAGCCTCCGGAGAGCACCGTTCCGCGTTCATCGTGACCCGGCTGTCGCGCGGCCGCAGGGTGCTCGGAGCAACATGGGCGACCGCTGAGGTTGTTGCGCCGTCGCGCAACGGATGCCAACGGAAGGCCGGCGGGAGATGTCCCGGCCCGCACCGACGACGCCACTGCTGTACCGTCGGTGCATGGCCGCGAAGTCGAAACGACGGAAGGACACCGAGCCGGGGGGGCGTCCCGCCCGTCCTGGCGGAGGCCAGGCGAAGGTGTTCAGGCGGAAGTCGTGTCTCTTCTGCAAGGACAAGGTGCGTGAGGTCGACTACAAGAACGTCGAGCAGCTGCGCCGATACACCTCCGAGCGAGGGAAGATCCGGTCACGTCGGATGAGCGGCGCCTGCCGCAGGCACCAGCGACAGATCGCGGTGGCGATCAAGCGGGCGCGCGAGATGGCTTTGCTCCCGTATGTGACGGAGGGTGGCGGGCCGCCCTCACGGTCGCGCTCCGGCGAGCGCCGCTGACGGACGCGCGTCGCGACGATCGGCGCTCGGCCGCGGCGCGATCTCGTCACATTCGTCGCATCAGGCGGTCAGGGGTGTGGTCCCGAGCTGGTCGAAAGACCGGGGACGGCCGCACGGGTCGAAGCTATGGTTGGAGAGGTTCGGGTTGCGCGTTCGGGGGGACGGGCTTCGCAACCGGCCTTCTCACAGACGTTCCGCGGACCTTTGGAGGTAAGGGCACGATGGCCGAAGCGCTTTGGCCTCTACGACCACCTGCAGAGCAGGCGGTCGCGTTGGACCGAGACAGGCCTGCGCCTCCGGTGGGCAACCGGGACGCCAAGAGGCTGCGCTGCTCGTTTTGTCAGGTCGAGCTCGGCGCGGACATCGAACTCGAGACTGGGTTCGGTACCCATCGTCAGGGCACGTCGACCAGCAGCTTCTGCTCGACGCACTGCCGAGACTGCGTCATGGCGTTGGCTGCGCTCCATCCGTCGCCGCTGGCATCGAGCGACTTCGTCTCGAAGCGTGCGCTGCTCACCGATCGGCTGCTCGATCTATGGCGACACGGTCAGGGGCCAGACCCGGCGCTCGTCCTTCAGGCTGCCCGAGCCGCGAGCAGCGGATTCGCGAGTGCCGACGCCATCGACTGACGCGGATCCGGGTCACACGAAGGAGCACTCAGCTGGACTCGGGCGGCAGGGGCCGCGTGGTCGCCCCGCGAGCGCAGCGAGGTCGTGTCGACATCCTCGGCAACGTCAGCGCCGCATAGCGGCGTGATGGCTTCGGTCGGGATCGAGGCGGAATCCGCGCTCGCCTTCGCGGGGCTCCACCAGCTGCTGCACCCGTCCTCGATCGGCTGGAGCGGTTGCCGGTGCCGCAGGCGGCGGCACTCGGCGGCGCGTTCCCGCATGCGCCCGTGGACTCGATGGAGAGTAGGTAGGCGTGCGCGGCTCCGCGCGCCAGCGCCTGATCATCTCGCCAGGCCTTCGTCGGCGGGAGGCGTCAGCCGTCCGCGACGGCGCTGTTCAGCGCGGACGCGGTCTCGGGTCCGACCCGACCGTCGACGGAGAGACCATTCGCTTCCTGGAATGCGACGACGGCCGCTTCAGTGAGCCGACCGAAGTTCCCGTCGGCCGGACCGGGGTCGTAGCCGGCTTTCGACAGGGCCTGCTGGAGCTGTTCGACGAGCGCGGGATCGCCTTCTTCACCGCGCTGGAGCTTCGTGCCCTCTGGGAGCGTGAAGGTGGAGGCGCCGGGCGTCGATGGCGTGGTCGTCGGCGTGGTCGTCGATGGAGTGGTGGGCGGCGGCGGACTGGTCTCCGTCGGTGCGGGCGCCGTGACGGTGGGCTCGCCGACAGGCGTCGTCTGCGCCTGACTTCCGCCGCTTCCGCCACGCAGGAGGAGCACCGCGATCGCGGCGGCGAGTGCGACCACCCCCACCAACACGAGCCCGGCGACGAGCCGCCGTCGTTCGATGGCCGCGCGGTGGGCCTCGGCGGCGGCGACCGGTCGGGTCGGCGCGGGCCGCTCGGCGGTGTGGCCGCGCCCGAGGTCGTCTGCGGGAACGGGGAGCTCCCCGTCGGCACTCGTGGCGCGTCGGCGCTCCGCGCGCCGTGTTGCATCCTCGCTCCAGTCCTCGTCCGAGACGTCGCCGAGCCAGTCGTCGAGCGGTTGCTCGTGTGGCCGCGGCCCGGCTACGCCCGACGACGAGCCCTGGCTACCGCGGGGGCGTGTCTCGTGCACACGAGCAATGCTAGGCGGCTGCCCGGCGAGCACGGCCCCTCCCGCCCGCGAGCGAAGGGCTAGCGCCTGTCACCGACCCGCGTGCGCGTATGCGCGTGCACATGGCGGGACCCGGCCCGGATGGCCTGCGTGCCGTCGGTCTTGGGCCTGGACGCCGACGGAAGGACACGTTCGACCGTGTAGCGTTGTGATGTGGCCGGCCTGAATGCCATCGGCATCGCAGTGGCGGATCTCGGCCGATCGATGCAGTTCTACGGGCTGCTCGGACTCGAGTTCTCCGATGACCCCGCAGAAGGCCACGTCGAAGCGACCATGCCGAACGGCACCCGGTTGATGTTCGACACGGAGGACGTCATCCGGAGCTTTCTTCCCAACTGGACGCGCACGGACGGAAACCAGGTTTCGCTCGCATTCGAGTGCGGGAGCCCTGCCGGAGTCGACGAGATGTACGCGCGAGTCGTCGCGGCCGGCTTCGAGGGCGAGAAGGAGCCGTGGGATGCTTTCTGGGGGCAGCGCTACGCGCTGCTCGGCGATCCGGACGGCGTCCGCGTCAACCTGTACGCGCGACTCTCGTAGCTCAGCCCGGACCGAATCAGGACGACCAACCGTGATCCATGCGTGTCCGCATGGTCTCGGTTCCAGCGCGCTCTGCCGCTGAGGTGGCCAGGAGTGCGGCGAGCCGCTCGATCCCGTCGTCGATCTGCGGTTCGGCGACCATGCTGAAGGAGAGCCGCACCGTGTCGGCGCCGCGGCCGTCCGGGAAGAACAGCGTGCCCGGCACGATGCCGACACCGCGCTCGGCCGCGAGCCGAGCAACGTCTACCGAGTCGGCCCCGTCCGGGAGCGTCAACCAGGAGAAGAAGCCGCCTTCCGGCTGTGTCCAGTGAGCTCCGTCCGGCATCCAGCGCTCGAGCGCCCCGAGCATGCGCGCGCATTTGCGCCGGTAGAGGGCACGCGACAGCACCAGCTGCTCGTCGATCCAACCGCGGCGAAGCGATTCCTCGAAGAGCCGCTGTCCGAGCGCGCCCGCGCACTGGTCGGTGTTCTGCTTGGCGGAGACAAGCCGAGCGGAGATGTCAGCCGGGCCGACTGCCCAGCCGAGCCGGACACCGGGAAAGAAGGTCTTCGAAGTCGTGCCCGTCTGCACGACGACGTCCGGCGCCAGGCTCCAGAGGCTCGGGAGCGACCCGTCGGAGAAGGAGAGCTCACGGTACGCGACATCCTCGACGATCAGGAACCCGTAGTGCTGCGCCAGCTCGACGAGCAGCGTTCGCCGCTCGGCGTCGAGGCTGACGCCGGCAGGGTTCTGGTGGTCGGGGATGCTGTAGACGAGCTTCGGGCGGAGCCCACCCGCGAGACGCCGCTGCAGGTCTTCCACGTCGAGCCCGTGCTCGTCCATTCCGACCACGACGAGAGTCGCCTCGAAGCCTCGGAACGCCTGGATCGAGCCGAGGTAGGTCGGGCCTTCGACGACGACGACGTCGCCGGGGTCGAGGAACGACTTCGCGACCAGCTCGAGCGCCTCGATAGCCCCGCTCGTGATCAGCAGCTCGTCGTCTGCGGGACGGCGGCCCTGCAGGGTCTCGAGCCGACCTGCGAGAGCATCGAGTAGCCCGGCCAAGCCGCGCGTCGGGGCGTACTGAAACGCGGTCGCCTCGCCCGAGGCCGCAAGCTCCTGGAACAACGTCGAGACCCTCTCGCGCGGAAATGTCTCCGGGTCGGGGAATCCGCCCGCGAACGAGATCAGGTCGGGTACTCCGAGGAACGCCAGGACGAATGCGATCCCGTCGCCGACCTCACCCCGCGTGCGCGCAGCGAGCAGGCCGTCCCACCGTCCCAGCTCGGGCGTCGTGGTCACGCTCCCATCCTACGACGTTACTGCGTCGAAACCGGCCCGGCACTCCGCGTGGGGCCACCCGCCGGCGTCGAGTCGGGCAAGGGTGTACCCCAGGCCGTCCCCGCCGGACCCGTCCCATCCCGTCCCACACCAACACGGGCGGGGCC
>NZ_DASTCS010000027.1:0-14601 GCF_035710885.1 Gaiella sp.
GGCGTCGGCGGAGCCGGAGGCACGAAGCGGCCCTCGAGCACCGCGACGACGTCCATCGATCCGGACACCTTGATGGTGCACGGGTTACCCTGCCCGGCGCATGCGCCCTCCCAGGCCTTGAACGTATGGCCCGGGGTCATCGTGGCGGTGAGCTTCACCTCGCGGTTGGGCTCGAACGCCCGGGTACAGGCCAGCGGGCAGTCGATCAGGTACGGGTCGCTTCTCACGTACCCGCCGCCCCATGGCTTGACGTCGACGGTGAGCGTGGCGGCGCCCGTCCACGTATAGGTCGAGCCGTCGCTCTCCGGCGGCCGCGACTGGGCGGCCCCGGGGAGCAGCGCCGCGACCGCCACCAGCGAGGCGATGAGCAGCGCCCGACACGCGTACCTGCTTCTCATGGCGAAACCCCCTTCTTCGGCGGAGCACCGCGCCCCGCGCCGTGATAGGAGCGTGCGCGCCCTCGCTAACGACGCGCTAATCACCGCGCTGAGGTTCAGTCGCGAAGCCCTGCGCGGACGACGAGGCGGCCATCGAGCGACTCGGACGTGCCTACCTGCGCGAGGACCGTCTCGCCCTCGCTCACCGGAACCTCGAGCGAGAGCTGCGCATTCCAGACCGGGCTCGCGCAGCCGATGAAGGTCAACGACGAGCTGTGCCCGGTTCGTCGATACAGGCGGACGACGGGGTCGAGCGGCGTGCTGCCGGCGAGGTCGAGGACGAGCCTTCCCGAGCGGGCAGGGTGCAGCTCGTACCAGACCGACGTCGCGGTGGGGAGACACGGGGAGGGCTCGTCGGGCCTGACGCTCATACCCGACACGTCGATCGTGTCGGCGAACGGGAAGCTCGTTCTCGGCACCGGGTCGTCCAGCCTGCCGCTCTGGGTGGCTTCGAGGTGCGTCATCGCCGTCCTCCGTGGTCGCTTGCCCAGACGGTGTCGTGTCACGCCAACGATCCGCTAACTGCGCGCTCTTCCCTTACGCGAGCACGAGGAGTACCGTCGCCGCACCCGACGAACGGAGGCGATGGATGGAGTACCTCCTGCTCGGCCCGCTCGAGGTTCGAGCAGCCCGGGAGAGGCTCCCCCTCGGTGGCCCGAGGCAGCGCGCCGTACTCGCGGACCTCCTGCTCCACGCCGGCTCCGTCGTCTCGATGGACACGCTGATCGACGACCTCTGGGGCTCCGGGCCGCCCGCGACGGCGGAGGCGGTCGTGCAGAACGCCGTCTCTCGCCTGCGGAAGGCGCTGGGCCGGGACCGGATCGAGACCCGCGTGCCCGGGTACGTGCTGCACGCAGAACCGGGCGCCATCGACGCGCGGCGCTTCGAGCGCCTCGTCCACGACGCGCGCCCGTTGCCGCCGGCCGAGAGGTCCGATGCCCTGCGTGACGCCCTCGCCCTGTGGCGTGGGCCGGTCTTCGCCGACCTGGCGTTCGAGAACTTCCTCCAGGGCGAGATCGCACGGCTCGACGAGCTGCGCCTGACCGCCCTCGAAGACCGGGTCGAGGCGGAGATCGAGCTGGGCCGGCACGACGACGTGATCGCCGACGCAGCCGCCCTCGTCTCGAGGCACCCGGACCGCGAGCGGCTCTGCCGTCAGCTGATGCTCGCTCTCCAGCGCGGGGGGCGCCAGCAGGAGGCGCTCGATGCCTACGAGGCCACTCGTCGGGCTCTCGACGAGCAGTGGGGGCTCGAGCCCGCTCCGGAGACACGCGCGCTGCAGCAGATGATCCTCACGCAGGACCCGGCGATCGCCATCGGGAAACCGCCCGCCCGAGCAGTGGGCGCCGTGCGCCGCCCCGTATCCCTGCTGCTCGTCGAGCCGCTCTTCGACGACGAGCTCGAGCTCGAGGCGGCCGGGGCCGCGCTGGACGCCGTGCGCCGGACGCTCGCGGACGTCGTCGTCCGGCACGGAGGTGCGCTCTCGGCGGAGTCCGGCGTCGAGCTGGTTGCGGCGTTCGGGGCCGACGGTGCGCACGAGGACGACGTGGTCCGCGCGGCCCGAGCGGCGATCGAGCTGCGGGAGATGCTCCGCGACCGAGATGTCGACGCGCGGCTCGCGGTGGGGACGGGGAGGCTGCTCGTCGACGACGGTCGCCCGGTCCTGGTGGGAGCCGTCGTCGGGCGGACGCGACGCGCGCTCCACGACGCCGAGGCGAACGAGATCCAGCTCACCGCCGTCGCCGCCCGGCTCGGCGGCGACGCGTTCGAGCTCGACGCCGACGGTCGGCTGCTCGGCGTGCGTCCGGGCCGCCCTCGATCGGCCGCGGATCCTCCTCCTTTGGTCGGTCGCTCGGCCGAGCTTGCCCACCTCCAGGCGGCGTTCGACCGGGCGGTCGAGGCGGATCGGCCACAGCACGCGGTCGTCGTCGGTGAGGCCGGGATCGGCAAGAGCCGCCTCGTCGCGGCGTTCACGGAGGAGGTGCCGGCCGTCCTGCTCCAGGCAGCGTGCATCCCGTACGGCGAGGGAGTCTCGTTCCTCCCGCTCCGGGAGCTCGCCGAGCGGGCGGCGGCGCTCGACGACGGCGCACCCGAGCTCGGCGAGCTGGCGAGCGCGGACGCCGCGCTTGCGGCAGCACGCGGGCTCGTGGAGCACTTCACCGCCGACTGCCCGGTAGTGATCGTCCTCGACGACGTGCACTGGGCCGTTCCGACGTTCCTCGACCTCGTCGAGTACGTCGTGCGCGCCGTGAGCGGCCCGCTGCTCGTGATCTCCGCGACGCGACCCGAGCTCCTCGAGCGGCGGCCGGCATGGGCGGATGGGGCGATCGTGCTCGAGCCCCTGGGCGGGGACGACGCCCGCTCGCTCGTCGACGCGCTCCCCGAGCGAGACATGCTCGACGAGAAGATCGCGACGGCGATCCTCGAGGCGGCGGAGGGCGTGCCGCTCTTCCTCGAGCAGCTCGCGGCGCATGCCGCGGAGTCCGACCTCACGGATGACCAGATCCCGCCCACCGTGGACGCACTCCTCGCGAGCCGCATCGACGCGCTCGAGCCTGGCGAGCGCGCACTCCTCTCGCGGGCGGCGGTGGTCGGGCGTGTCTTCGCACGCGACGCGATCGTCGCGCTGACGCCGGAGACGGAGGCGCGCGAACTGGACGGGCGCCTTGCCTCGCTCGCCAGGCGTCGTCTCGTACGGCCACGCACCGAGGGCCACGAGTTCGTCCACCCGCTCGTCCGCCGGGCGGCGTACGGGTCGATCGCGCGGTCGGGGCGCGCCGACATGCACGACCGGGTCGGTCGGTGGCTGGAGAGCCGGGGCGAGGCCGACGAGCTCGTCGGCGCCCATCTCCAGCGGGCGGCGCGGGACACGGCGGCCGGCCCCGAGCGCGAGGCCCGGGCGCGCGCTGCGGCCGAGCGGCTCGGCAGGGCAGGGCAGCGGGCCCTCGTGATGTTCGATCACGCCGCCGCGGCGAACCTCCTCGAGCGGGCTGCGACGGTCCTCGATCCGGACGATCCGGATCGTCTCGAGTTGGAATTGGATCGCGGGCGTGCGCTCAAGGGCCTGGGGGAGTACGAGACGGCAATCGACCTGCTGAAGAGCGCGGCCGAGCGCGCCGTCTCGGCCGGCGATCGTCGGTTGGAGCTTCGGGCACGGGTCGAGCTGATCCTTCCGCTGCTCACGAGCGGATCGCTCACGACGGGGGACGCGCTGGCGCAGCTCGACCAGGCCATCCGTGTGTTCGAAGCAGGAGGCGACACGCTCGGGCTCGCCCGCGCCGAGCTCATGTCTGCACAAGTTCTCGACTGGTCGAAGCAGGTGGACCTGGCTACGCCGCACATCCGGCGTGCGGAAGACGCGCACCGACGCCTCGGGACACCAGCGACGACCAGCAGCCTCGCCGCCTTCAACGCGCTGCGGGGCTCCACGAACGTCGTGGACGGGATCCGGCTGTGTGAGGAACGCATGGCGCAACATCCCGATCAGATCCGCGGTACGGCGTACCTGCGCCTCTATCTCGCGTTCCTTCGCGCGCTGAATGCGGATCTCGAGGGAGCGTGGAGCGCCGGCGACCTCGCACGTGCGGACCTCGAAGAGCTCGGCGAAGAGGTCGGCCTTCACACGGTGTGGGCGATGTACGTCGGGTCGATCGCTCGGTTTTCGGGCGACGGGCTGCGGGCGACGGAGATCTTCACGCTTGGCGTCGCGTACGCACGCGACCGGCCGCCCCATCGGTCGTGGCATGCGTACTTTCTCGCGCGCCTCGGCGAGGCTGCCCTCGGACGAGACGATCTCGATGCTGCACTGAGCCTTGCCGAGCAAGCCCGGGGGGCCTCCGTCGAAGGTGATGTGGAGACGGAGATTTGGTGGCGACGCGTTGCGGCCCGGGCGCTCTCCGTCACAGGTCATCCGCGCAAGGCGGTGCGCCTCGGTCGTGAGACCGTGGCGCTCTCCGACGAGATCGATGACCTGGTCCTGCGCGGTGAGGCTCGACTGGACATCGCGGAGGTGCTGCGCCGAACGGGAAGCCGCGCACAGGCTTTCGCGCTGGCACGTGAAGGGATCGAGGCGCTCGAGCGAAAAGGCGCTGTGCTCCTGGCGGCGAACGGCCGTGTGCGCTTTGGCGACCTTCTGGCCGAAGCGGGCGGTGGGGGCGCGGCGAGCGCCGCACCCCCAGAACGCGTGTCCTAGCAGGCCGGTGGGCACATGCCGGCCGGCATCCGCTCCGGCTCTCCCGCCGCCGGCGCGAGCGTCTGGAACGTCGCCGCGCCGACGACGATCGTCGCGACGATGGCGATGACGGTGCGGAACCTCGTGGACGCTGCCTCCATCTCTGTCTCACCTCCTCGCGTAGTCGGAGGCGAGCGTCCGATCGGGCCTCAACGGGCCCATCACGGCTTCCAAACGGCTCGCTAACGTCCCTCGGCAAGGGGGCGGGCCACACCTCGCGCGCTCGGAGCTGCGGGCAGACGAGAGTCGTTCGAGCCGCGAGAGGTTCGGCCTCAGATGGTTCGGATGGCCGTGACGGCCACCTCAACCGCTCGGATCAGGCCACGCGGAGGGAGAACGACTTCGTCGCGCTCTTCCCCTCGTAGGTCACGACGATCGAGCCGCGCACGGTCGTGTGTGACATGGCCCTCGGGACGACGAGTCGGCAGGTCGCCCAGCCGGTCGCCGCGGCGCCGCGTCCCGTCGCGGATCGCGCCCCCGGCCCGAACGGTGCATGTCGTCGTGCCGCCGGCCAGCCCGGCATTCGTGTCGCTGCGCCGGGCGGGCACCCGCACGGTCAGCGGCTTGCCCGCTAGCGCGCGCGAAGGTGTGAAGCGCGGCTGTCCGAGCATCGGTGTGACGGGCTTCGTCGGCTGCGCGGCGAGCTCGTAGGTCCACGGGACGATGCTGTCGGGTGCCCTTCGAGGGCGTCGGCGACCATCTTCACCGACACGACGATGAAATCGAACGGTCCCGTAATGCCGGCGTCCACCGCCTTGAGCCCGATCTCCTCGCGTCCCGGGAACGCCTGCGACACGACTGCGAGGTCGGGATCCTCACACGTCGAGCCGCTCCAGCGATCCGCATCCCAGTAGGCCTTGCCGTGATCGGCCCTCGAGAGGGGCGCGAGGCGGCCTCCGCGGCCTCGCGCCCCTCTCTCCCCCCGATGCGGTAACGATTGCCCAGGGCGCTAACAGCTGCCTAATCGCCCAGTGGGATCCGGCAGTTGCTCGGCTCCGACGCTCAGGGCCGAGCGAGCCTCGCCCAGAGGTTTGCGAGCACTCGTGGCACGCCGGGCTCGAGTGCCTGCCCGGCGAGCGTGAACGCGCCTGCGGCGAAGACCTTTGCGCCGTGCTTGGTCTCGTAGTACGTCATCTGTGCGGTGAACCCGGGGCCGAAGAGGTCGGGGATCTCCGCGATCACCTCGATGCCCTCCGGGGAGTCACCCGACGTGCGGTCGATCTCGATGCCCCAGTCCTGGCCGAACCGCGAGCCGGGCACGAGGCCGGTGCCGGCGAACAGCCAGTCGGCGGCCGGGACGTCGCGCACGATCCACGAGCCGCGGGCCTCGCCGCTGTCGTTGCCGCGGTACTGGACGCCGAGCATCGCTGCCTCCGGCCGGCCGAGGTCACGCCACTGCTTCGTCTTCGTCATCACGGGGCCGCGTTTCACGACCTGCCAGAAGAAGTTGTTGGCCGAAAGGAACGCAAGGTTCCCGCCCAGGTCGCGGTACCGCTCGACGACGTCGAATTCGTGCGTCGTCACGTACTCGTGATGCCCCGGGAAGACGATCAGGTCGTAGGCGACGGCAAGTGCATCGCCGTTTCGGATCTCGTCGAGGTCCTCGTCGGTCAGCACCTCGACGTCTCTTCCACTCCGCGACAACCAGTGCAGGAACGGCAGGTCGTAGCGGCGGAAGTGGTAGGGGACGCCGCGGTTCAGTAGCGGCCGACCGAGGCGCACGGTGCGCCGCTTCCAGTCGCCGTACCAGGAGTCCGGCTTGCCGTCACCGTCGTCGTCGCGGAGGTTGTAGGCCTGCCAGGTGAGCGTGGGGAGGACGATCGCCACACGACTCGCGCCGAGCTCGCGCGGACGGACGACGAACGGCGCGAAGCCGACGCGTCCGTCAGCGGCTGCGAGTCGCGCGAAGTAGAGCCCCGAGGCCCAGTCGCCGACACCGATCGGAACGAGACCGTCATCGATCTGTCGCTCATGCGTCACCGGGATGCCCTGCAGCTCGTTGTTGCCTCGGGTCGTGATCCGCTCAGGTCCAACACGGAAGACCTGCAGGCGGATCCGGGTCGTCTCGTGCCGCACGACGAGCGTCGCCGTCTCGCCGGGGCTGTAGCTCTCCCGCCGAAAGGCAGCCTCGACGCTCGGAACGAGCTCGATCGCCGTCGGGACCCGGCCCTCGAGCTCCTCGTCCTCTTCGATCGCGGCTGGCGCAACGGGGTGTGAGCCGGATGCGACCAGGGCGAGCGCGGCGACGAGTACCGCCGTTGGGTGTTGCGTGACCGTGGACATGCCGCCACGGTCGGAAGGGGCGGAAACCGCTCGGCGACCGGGGTCCAACGGCCCGCAAACGGCGCCGGTGCCACGCGATTAGGAACTGGTTGGGCGACGGTGCTACAACCGCGATCGGTGCAAGAGTTCCGGATCCTCGGCCCGCTCGAGGTGCGGGGCGACCACGGCCCGATCACACTCGGAGGGCCGCGTCAGCGCGCGTTGCTCGCAGCGCTGCTTCTGCGCGCCGGTCGCGTCGTGCCGACGGAGCAGCTCGTCGACGAGCTCTACGGGGCGGAGCCTCCTCCCACGGCGACGGCGTCGTTGCAGAACGCCGTAGTCGCGCTGCGGAAGGCTCTCGGGCCCGACGTGCTCGTCACGCGTCCGCCCGGGTACCTCCTCGCTATCGCACCCGACCAGATCGACGCACGGCGCTTCGAGCAGGTGCTCACCGACGCGCGTCGCGCTTCTGTCACCGAACGCCGCGACCTGCTCGTTCGGGCGCTCGGGCTGTGGCGGGGCCCCCCGCTCGCCGAGTTCGCCTACGAGGAGTGGGCGCAGACCGAGGCCCGTCGTCTCGAAGAGTTGCGTCTCGTCGGCACGGAGGAACGGATTGCGACGGACGTCGAGCTCAGCCGGGCAGCGGAGGTCGTGCCAGAGCTGCAGTCGCTCGTCGACGAGCATCCGCTTCGAGAGCGACTGCGCGAGCTCCTCATGCTCGCCCTCTACCGAGCCGGACGACAGGCCGAGGCGCTGGACGCCTATGCCGCCGCGAGAGCCGCTCTCGACGAGCTCGGCATCGAGCCGGGCGAGGGGCTCCAACGGCTGCAGGCCGCGATCCTCCGTCACGAGGCCGGCCTTTCGAGGAAGGGCAACGGCGACCACGACTCCGACGCCGAGATCGTCAAGGCGATCGTCGCCGGCCGCGTCGTCCCCGTGCTCGGTCTCGACGGCGGTCAGGACCTCGCCCAGCAGCTCGCGCTCGCCTTCGGCTACCCGGCAGACCGACCGCCGGATCTCGCTCGCGTGTCCCAGTACGTCGCGACGATGAACGGCTCGGGCCCGCTCTACGACGAGCTCCATCGGCAGTTCGAGGCGGCCGCGGACCCGCAGCCCGTGCATCGGTTCCTGGCGACTCTGCCGCCGCTGCTCCGCGATCGGGGCGCGCCGCACCAGCTCGTGATCTCGACGAGGTACGACCTCGCGCTCGAGCGGGCGTTCGAGATGGCAGGGGAGGAGATCGACGTCGTCACGTACGTCGCGACCGGGCCGTACCGTGGCAAGTTCTGGCACCGGCCGCCGGGCGAGGAGCCGCGGCCGATCGACGTCCCCAACACATATGCCACGGAGCTCTCGCTCGAACGCCGAACGGTGCTGCTCAAGCTCCACGGTGCCGTCGATCCCTTCCCCGATCGGGAGTGGGAAAGCTTCGTGATCACGGAGGACGACTACATCGACTACCTCGGCCGTTCCGATCTGGTCTCGTCCGTGCCGGTCGCGCTCGCGGCTCATCTGCGCCGCAGCCACTTCCTGTTCATCGGCTACGAGATGGTCGACTGGAACCTGCGGCTCGTGATGCACCGCGTCTGGGGCGACCGGCCGCTCGCCTACCGCTCGTGGGCGCTCGACCCGGAGCCGACCGCGCTCGAGCAGGCGTTCTGGCGGAGGTTCGACGTCGACGTGCTCGACGTCGAACCCGACGCGTACGTCGGTCTCCTCGGTCGTCGCCTGGAGACCGTGGCATGAACCTGAAGTCGCCCTATCGGGGACTGGCCGCGTTCGAGGACTCCGAGCTCGACGCGCTCTACTTCTTCGGGCGGGAGCGGGACTCGGAGATCGTCGTCGCGAACCTGATCGCGTCGCGTCTCACCGTGCTCTACGGCCCGAGCGGGGTCGGGAAGTCGTCGCTCCTGCTCGCAAGCGTCGCACGGGCGCTCCGTGCGCTTCCGGAGAAGCCGCTCGTCGTCGTCTTCTCGAACTGGACCGATGCGCCCGAGCAGTCGCTCGCGCGGGCGATCGCGGACGCGGCGGGCGTCGAGCTCGGCCCGCTCGTCCACGTCGCGACGCTCGCTCAGGCCCATCGCGACGTCTACCTGGTGCTCGACCAGGCCGAGGAGTACTTCACGTACCACGGCGACGGTGACGGCTTCGACGTTGCGTTGGCGACCCTGGTGGACGGATCGCTCCGCGTCAACGTGCTGCTCTCGCTGCGAGAGGACACGCTTGCCTCCCTCGATCGGCTCAAGGCCGCGATCCCCAACCTGTTCGGGAACGTGTTGCGGCTCGACCATCTCGACCGGGCAGCGGGCCGCGCGGCGATCGTGAAGCCGCTCGAGCGCTGGTCAGAGCTCGAAGGCGATGCCGTCGCGATCGAGGACGAACTCGTCGGCGACGTCCTCGACGGCGTCGGCACCGGTGTCATCGAGATGGGACCGGGTGGACCCGGGGCGTCGGGTGGGAACGGCCGCTCGCCGGGAATCGAGGCGCCGTACCTGCAGCTCGTCATGCAGCGACTGTGGGACGTCGAACGCTCTAACGGCTCCGCGACCCTCCGCGCCGCGACGCTCGCAGGGCTCGGTGGTGCGGGGCAGGTCGTCGCCGACCACCTCGAGCGGGCGATCGAGGCGTTGACGCCCGAGCAGCGGGACATCGCGGCTCGGCTCTTCGACCATCTCGTGACGCCGTCGGGCACGAAGATCGCTCACGAGACCTCCGATCTGGCGCAATTCGCCGGCGCCTCCGAGGGCGCGGTCAAGGACGTGCTCGGCGTCCTCGCCGAGCATCGGATCATCCGGACGGACGATGCCGGGCGCTGGGAGATCTTCCACGACGTGCTCGCCGGAGCCGTGCTGGGCTGGAAGACGCGCCACGAGGCGGCGCGGGCCGTCGAACGGGCCCGGGACGAAGCGCGTCGGCGGCATCGTCGGCTCGCGTTCCTCGCCTTCGGCGCATCGATCGGTCTCGCGCTGGCGTCGGCGCTCGCGGTGTTCGCGTTCTCGCAGCGCAGCGAGGCCCGCGAGCAGGCCCGCGACGCGAAAGCGGGGCAGCTCGTCGCAAGCTCGCTGTCGATGCTCGGCAGCGACCCCGAGCTCGCTCTCGAGCTGGCGCGCGAGGGCGCCGCGCTCGACCCCACGCCTCGGGCCGAGGAGGCGCTGCGGCTGTCGCTCGACGCCTCGCGACAGCGGGCCGTCTACGACGTTGGCCACCCCGTCGTCGAGCTCGATGTGAGCCCGAGAACCTCTCGCGCTGTCGTCGTCGGCGATGACGACATCGCGCGCGTCCTCGACCTCAGGACGGGTGACCAGCTCTGGTCTGCGCGTGTGGACGGCGCCGCAGCAGCGTTCGGCGCCGAGGAGCGGACTGTCCTCGTGATCTCGAGAAGGTTGCTGCGCACCCTCGATGCCAGGACCGGAACGCCGGTACGGAAGCCGGTCAAGCTCGCCGTTGTGGGAACGCCGATAGGGCTAGCAGCAAGCCCGGAGGGTGAGACGATCATCGTCCTCTCCGGCAAGCCGCGGGCACGTGTCTTCTCTCTGCCGTCCGGGGCGCGCATCGGCCGTCTCAAGCACGTCCGGCAGGTGACAGGGGCCGCCTTTGCGCCCTCCCCACGCCTGGTCGCGAGCGCAGGCGTCGATCGCACCGCCCGGCTCTGGGATACCCGCACCTGGGAGCAGATCGGTGTGCTTCGCGGTCACGTCGGGCATGTCCAGTCGGTCGAGTTCGACCGGGCAAGCTCCAGGATGGCGACGTCGAGCACCGACCAGACAGCGCGTGTGTGGTGGACGTCCACGGAGGCAGTCGTCGCCCCACTGATCGGGCATACGGGCAGCGTCGGCGACGTCTCGTTCGGTCCCGCGGGGGCTCTCGTCACGGCGAGTGCGGACGCAACCGCGAGGACGTGGCGAAGGAACGGTAGACCCGCACATGTGCTCCTCGGCCACAGCGGGGCCGTCACACGGGCGGCGTTCCTGTCGCGCGCCCTCGTCGTGACCGCGGGCGCGGACGGCACGGTGCGGCTCTGGGACCCGGGAACGCGGATCGAACTCGTACCGGATTCCGGCGCGGGCCCAACACCGCCGAGGAAGCGCGCCACCACGCAGGCGGGGGGAAGCGTCGCCGTGGCCGAAGGCAGCGTCGTGCGACTCCGAGTCGGCGGAATGGAGAGCGTCCTCCGCGGCCACAAGGATCTCGTGAATGCAGTCGAGTTCAGCCCCGATGGCAAGCTCCTCGTCACGGCGGGGCGCGATCACGACGTCATCGTCTGGGACGTCGCAAGCGGAAGGCAGGTACATCGGTTCGACGAGGCCCAGTCGGCGTCGGTCGAAGATGCGCGGTTCAGCCCCGACGGGCGCTGGATCGTGACCGCCGGTCCGATCTCCGCGCGCATCTGGAACGTCGCCGATGGCCGGCCACTCATGTACCTGTACGGTCCGACGTCGCATGTGACGGCGGCAGCGTTCGGGCGCGACTCGCGCACCGTCACGACGCGTGAGAAGGGCGGCGTCGTGCGTCGTTACGCCTGCGAGCTCTGCGGCGGGATCGACGAGCTGACTGCCCTCGCCGAGTCGAGGCTGCGGGCCACGGATCGGACGCTCACCGACGAGGAGCGCGCACGCTACCTCGGCTGAGGGGGAGCCGCGCGGCGAGCTGCCGAGCCAGCACGCAGCGGAACACGCGTTCTGCCCGTTGCTACGCTCGGCGGGATGCCCGATCTCCGTGTCACCTCCGCCTACCGCCCCACCGGCGACCAGCCCCGCGCGATCGGGGAGCTCGCCACCTCACTCCACGCGGGCAACCGCTGGCAGACACTTCTCGGCGCGACCGGGACGGGCAAGACGGCGACGATGGCGTGGGTGATGGAGCAGCTCCAGCGCCCGGCGCTGGTGATCGCGCACAACAAGACGCTCGCCGCGCAGCTCTGCAACGAGTTCCGGGAGTTCTTCCCGGAGAACGCCGTCGAGTACTTCGTCTCCTACTACGACTACTACCAGCCCGAGGCGTACGTCCCGCAGGCGGACCTCTACATCGAGAAGGACTCCTCGCAGAACGACGACATCGCGCGGCTGCGGCTCGGGGCGACCAGCTCGCTCCTCACGCGCCGCGACGTCGTGGTGGTCGCGTCCGTGAGCTGCATCTACGGGCTCGGCTCCCCCGAGGAGTGGCGCGAGAAGGTGCTCGTGCTCGAGGTCGGCTCGGAGCACGACCGCGACGAGATGCTCCGCACTCTGATCGACTCGCAGTACGTGCGTAACGACACGGTGCTCGCCCGCGGCCGCTTCCGGGTGCGCGGCGACGTCGTCGAGGTGCAGCCCGCGAACGTCGAGACGGCCTATCGCATCTCGATGTTCGGCGACGAGGTCGAGCAGATCTCGCACTTCGACCCGCTCACGGGCGAGGTGCTCTCGAAGCTCGACAACCTCGCGATCTGGCCGGCGACGGAGTACATCACCTCGAAGCCGACGATCGACCGCGCAGTCGACGAGATTCGGCACGAGCTCGAGGCACAGGTATCGGCGTTCGAGGCGGAGGGGCGCATGCTCGAGGCGCACCGCATCCGCCAGCGCACCGAGTACGACCTCGAGATGCTGAAGGAGCTCGGGTTCTGCAACGGGATCGAGAACTACTCGCGCGTGCTCGAGGGGCGCCCGCCCGGCTCGCACCCGTTCACGCTCATCGACTACTTCCCGGACGACTTCGTCGTCTTCATCGACGAGTCGCACCAGACCGTGCCGCAGATCGGCGGGATGTACGAGGGCGACCGCTCGCGCAAGCAGACGCTCGTCGACTACGGCTTCCGGCTTCCGTCGGCGCTCGACAACCGGCCGCTGCGCTTCGACGAGTTCCTCTCGAAGGTGGGGCAGATGGTGTTCGTCTCGGCCACGCCGGGGTCGTACGAGCTGCGGCACTCCCAGGTCGTCGCGGAGCAGCTGATCCGCCCGACCGGGGTCGTCGACCCCGAGGTCGAGCTGCGCGCGACGAAGAATCAGATCGACGACCTGCTGGGAGAGATCAGGCGGCGCGAGGCAGCGAACGAGCGGGTGCTGGTCACGACGCTCACGAAGAAGATGGCGGAGGACCTGACCGACTACCTGCTCGAGTCGGGCGTCAAGGCGCGCTACCTGCACTCCGAGATCGACACGCTCGAGCGGATCCAGATCATCCGCGAGCTACGGCTGGGCGAGTACGACGTGCTCGTCGGCGTGAACCTCCTCCGCGAGGGCCTCGACCTGCCCGAGGTGTCCCTCGTTGCGATCCTCGACGCGGACAAGGAGGGGTTCCTGCGCGGGAAGACGGCGCTCCTGCAGACGATCGGGCGGGCGGCGCGGAACGTGAACGGCACCGTGCTGATGTACGCCGACAAGCTGACCGAGGCGATCCAGGGAGCGCTCGAGGAGACGAACCGGCGCCGCGCCGCTCAGCTCGCGTACAACGAGGAGCAGGGGATCACGCCCGAGTCGATCGTGAAGGGCGTCTCCGACATCGCCGAGCTGCTGGCGCTCGAGTCGCCCACCGTCCCCGGCCGGCGGCGGCGCGGCAAGCAGGAGGTCTCGGGGATGAGCCGCGAGGAGCTCGAGAAGCTCGTCGTCACGCTCGAGGAGGAGATGTACGTCGCCGCCGAGGAGCTCCGCTTCGAGTACGCCGCCAAGCTCCGCGACGAGGTCAAGGAGCTCCGCCGCGAGCTCAACGCGCTTGTGGACGCACCCGCCTAGCCGTACACTCTCTTGTATGTCGAAGATGATTACGGTTCGTATGTCGGACGACCGGGTCGCTGCGATCGACGCACTCGTCGCCTCCGGTCGGGCGAGCCGGGCCGCCGTGGTCGTCGAGGCGATCGACAGGCTCGTGGCGGACCTGGAGCGCGAACGGATCGACCGGGAGATCGTCGAGGGGTACACGCGGATCCCGTCGACGCCCGAGGAAGACGCCTGGGCCGAGTGGTCGGCGCGCGAGTCCATCCGCGAGGAGCCCTGGTGAGGCGCGGCGAGGTGTGGTGGGTCGAGTCCCCCGCTACGGGCAGACGGCCCCATCTCGTGCTCACGCGGGACGCGGCGATCGCTCCCTTGACCCGTGTTCTGGGCGTGCCGGCGACACGGACGATCCGCGGCATTGCCTCGGAGGTCGAGGTCGGGCCCGAGGACGGCATGCCCGACCGTTGCGTTCTCTCGCTGGACAACCTGCGCGTGCTGCCGAAGTCATTCTTCGTCGACCGCATCTGCGCGCTCGGGCCGGAGCGCATGGACAGCGTCTGCCGCGCCCTGGCGGTCGCGACCGGATGTCGCTGACAAGAGAGGAGACGCAATGTGCCGCAACATCAAGACGCTTCACAACTTCGATCCACCGGCGAGGGAGGACGAGGTCCAGGCCGCTGCGCTGCAGTACGTCCGCAAGGTGAGCGGCTCGAACAAGCCGTCGAAGGCGAACGAGGAGGTGTTCATGCGCGCTGTCGATGAGATCGCGCACATCACATCCCACCTTCTCCAGGATCTCGTGACCGCCGCGCCGCCACGCGACCGCGAGGCCGAGGCGGCGAAGGCGCGCGCCCGCGCCGAGAAGCGCTTCGGCGCGGCCGCGTAGCTACGCCGCCGCGAGCGAGGCGTTCTTGTCCGCGAGGTAGCGGAGGTACGGCTCCGGGTCGATCGGCCCGCCGGCGACCCGCGCGGTCATCTCTGC
>NZ_DASTCS010000028.1:0-5804 GCF_035710885.1 Gaiella sp.
CGCCCAAGCCGACGAAGCCGAAGAAGCCCAAGGCGCAGGACCCGAAGCCGAAGCCGGCTCCCAAGCCCAAGCCCGCACCGACGCCGCCCGCAGCGAGCCCCACGCCGCCGCCCACAGGGCCCGTCTCCTCCAACGGGTCACCGCCCGACAGCGCGCCTGGCCAATCAGGCTCTGCTCCGCCGGTGGACACCGCCACGCCGCCTGTAAGCGAACCTCCCGTCACGCCGCCCTCCAGCGATTCCGGCGGGACCCCCTCGCCCGACCCGGGGAGCACGAGCACCCACCCAGGCTGCCCGGGCGGAGGGAACGGCCCCGGAAGCGGAGTCGGCTGCGGCGTCGGGAACGCGAACGGACAGGACAAGCCGTAGGTCGACCGTTGGCGTCCGACCTTCGGTCGGCCGCCTCGCATCGACGGCTGGAGCTCCGCTGGGTCCTGATCGCTCGGGCCGCGCCGCGCGGAAACCGCTGCAAGACCCCCATAAAGAGGCATGCGCGCGGTGCCGGCGATAGACGATAGGGTTCGTAATGGCCTGCGGTCGGTTCCTGCTCGTGCTGCTCATCGCGCTCGCATTCCCCGCGAGCGGCATCGCCGGGACAGCCGCGTCGAGCGGCGCAGCCGGGTCGGCGGCGAGCGCGTCCGTCACACGTGACACCTCGCTCGAGGAGCTCCTGCTCCGCGAGATCAACGCCTTGCGCGGAAACCGTGGCCTCACCCGGCTGACCCACTCGACACTGCTCTCGCGCTCGGCAGCCGGCCATTCGCGGGCGATGGCCACGTACGGGTTCTTCACGCACGAGTCGCGGAACGGCGCTGCGTTCTCGCAGCGGATCAAGCAGTTCTACGCGCAGCGCTCCGGTCTGTGGTCGGTCGGCGAGAACCTCGCCATGTTCGGCGGCGCACAGCCGACCGCGTCCGCGATCGTGGCGGCCTGGATGGGCTCCCCCGGGCACCGCGCGAACCTCCTCCGCGGGGTCTTCCGCGAGGCGGGCGTCGGGGTCATGTTCAACCCCGCGGCGGGCGGAGTCTTCGGCGGGCAGTCGACGTGGGTCGTCACGCTCGACCTCGGCCGCCGCTGAGAGCTCCGCCGCGTACGCCCGCACCCCTGGTGTCTGGCTCTCGGCCAGACACCCGAAGCGACAAAGCCCCCCTCTCGGAGAACAGGAACTACGCGGCCGGGAGCGAGCGGAACGCGGACTGACGCGGGTCGATCGCGCGGTTGAAGCCGCGATCCCACCGCACCACGACCGTCCCGCCGGCCTCGATCCCGCACACGACGCCGCGGTCGCCGGCCCTGAGCTCCGTGTCGGTGTCCGACGTGAGCTCGATCTCGCTTCCGATCCGTACACCTGCCGCGATGCGCGCGGCCAGGAGACGAGCACCTATTGCATCCATACCCGAATTGAACGCAAGCGATCGACAAGAGTCCTCCCCCGTACGGATGAGGTCGACCTACCCCTTCGGGGAGGAGGACTCGGCGCCCTGTCGAACAGGTGACAGCGCCGGCGGCTCATTCGAACTCGACGGCTGAGGATGTGCCGTCGGCGCGTCGACGACGATCCACATGCAGAGACATGCGCGAAACGACCGGGAGTGGGAGCAACGGCCCGGGCGCAGCGCGCCCGACGAGTCGATGCGAGGGCGACTTCGCGGCCTGTTCGCGCCCTCGGATGCGGCCGATGCCGTCGCCGAGCTGATTGCCGAGCGCGGCAGGGAGCTCGAGGAGCGGTCGGCACAGATCCGCAAGGCCGTCGAGGAGCTCGAGCACCGCGAGGAGCGCGCCCGCGAGCTCCACTTGCGGGTCGAGCAGATCCTGCGCGACGGGGCTGCCGAGCTCGATCTCCGTCAGGCCGAGCTCAGCGTCCGGTCGGCAGAGCTGGAGACGCGGGAGACAGCGGTCGAGCACGCCGAGGCGAGCGTCGAGGATCGCCGCCGGGCGCTCGGCGCCGTGGAGCTTCGCGCGGCAGCGATCGAGCGCCGCGCCGAAGCCCTTCGCCTGCGGGAGCTCGAGCTCGAGCACCGTGCGGGAGAGCTCGCCGAGCTTGCCCGGAAGCTC
The DNA here is from genome assembly GCF_035710885.1 of Gaiella sp. GTDB lineage: Bacteria > Actinomycetota > Thermoleophilia > Gaiellales > Gaiellaceae > Gaiella. The sequence continues at coordinate 2,055 of NZ_DASTCS010000028.1, forward strand.
GACGACATCGGCCGGGCTCTGGATGCCGGGGTCGAGCCACCGCAGGCGCGCGAGGACGAGCACGTCGCGCTCGTCAGCGGCGACGGCTACGAACTGCTCGTCCGCTCGGGCCCGGCACCCGCGGCGGGCGATGACGTTCAGCTGGACGACGGTCCGTACCGATGTGTCCGCACGACGCGCTCGCCGTACCCCGGTGACGACCGCACCTGCGCCGTGCTCGAGCGGCTCCCGCCCGTCGATTAGAAGCGTGACGGCTCAGCCGAGCCAGGCGTCGAGCAGGGCGTTTCCGAAGAACAGCCCGATGACCGCCCCTGCGGCGAGCGAGGGGACGTACGGAAGCGTGGTCTTCCGGCCCGACGCCCCCTGCCGTGCCAGGACGACGACGGCCGCGACGGCCCCGAGAAGGGAGCCTGCGAACAGCGCCACCGCCACGTCCCATCCCAGCCAGGCGCCCAGGAAAGCGGCAAGCTTGACGTCGCCCATGCCGAGCCCGGCGGGATAGACGAGGGCGAGGAGCAGGAAGAAGCCTCCGGCCGCGATCGCCGAGACGATCCACTCCACGCTGGGGTCGCGCACTGTCTGCACGACGAGGGCCACGGCGAGCGCGGGCACGACGATCCGGTTCGGGACGATGCGCCGTTCGAGGTCGGTCACCGTGACCGCGACGACAACAGCGCAGCCCAGCACGTTCACGACGGCCTCGACCGTGAAGCCGAACACGGCGAGGCAGCACGCCGCGAGCGCGATCCAGACGAGCACGGCAACCACGCGCAGGCGCACGGCGCGTGTTTCACCGCGGCGCCCCCGGAATCCTCTCCCCCCGATCGAGGGACGGTATTCCCCCGCACGGGTGGCGGCCGGGGAGACATGTCTGCGTGACGATCCGAGGACTGCGGAGCACGCGCCCGCTCCCTGGCGTCGGGGCGCGAGAAAGTGAATCGAACAACTGTGGCCGAGCCTCTGAATCAGGCTGCGCGTCGCTGGGTCGCCTGGCCCGGGGCGGCAGTCGCCGTGATCGGACTGGGCGGGATCGCCGCCCTCGACCTGAGCCGGACGGACCGGCCGCGCGAGGCCTTCGTGGTCGCGATGCTGCTCGCGGGTGTGGCGGGAGCCGCGACCACGGTCCTCGTGACCAGGCTCCTGGTCGCGCAGCGGCTCGCACTTCGCGACGCGCTCACCGGGCTCCCGAACCGGGCGCTGCTCGAAGACCGCGTCTCCCAGGCGTTTGCGCGCTCGCGCCGCTCGGGCGAGTCGTTCGCGTTGCTCGTCGTCGACCTCGACGGGTTCAAGGGGGTGAACGACATTCGCGGGCACGAGGCCGGCAACGAGGTCCTGCGCGCCATCAGCCGCCGTCTCGAGGCGTCGGTGCGCGAGATGGACACGGTCGCGCGTGTCGGCGGCGACGAGTTCGTCGTGCTCTCACTGGGGACCGGCTCCGACGACGAGGCAGCCGCCCTTGCCGGCCGTGTCAGGCACGCGCTCCGCCGGCCGTACCGGGTGGAAGGCGGGCTCGTGGAGCTCGACGCCTCGATCGGCTGGGCGCTCTTCCCGCAGGACGGGTTGACGCCGGGGGACCTGCTCGCACGTGCCGACGGCCAGATGTACGCGACGAAGCGCGACACGAGCGAGGAGACCGTCATGCCGAGGCCGCCTCTGGACGGCGGGGTCGTACGCGACCTGGAGAAGGCGCTCGAGCTCGACGAGATCATGGTCCACTACCAGCCGATCGTCGCCCTGCCGTCGGGCGCCGTCGTGGCCGTGGAGGCGCTCGTGCGCAGGATCCGGGGGGACAGCCTCGTCGGCCCGTCCGAGTTCGTTCCCCACGTCGAGCGGACGCCGCTCGTCCGAACGCTGACGCTCGCGGTGGCCAGAGACGCGCTGCGCCGCCTCCACGAATGGGAGGGCCGCGGGCACGAGCTCGACGCGTCGATCAACGTGCCTTACCGCATGATCGACGACGGTGAGCTCGTCCTCGGGCTCGAGCGGCTCCTCGAGAGCGCGGATGTCGCGCCGGAGCGCCTGATCCTGGAGGTCGTCCCCTCCGGGCCCGCCGCCGGGTCGGAGCTGGATGCGACGGTGGTGAGGCGCCTCCGCAGCCTGGGGGTTCGGCTGTCGCTCGACGATCTCGGCCGAGCCTCGTCGGTCGCTGCGATCCGGATGCTGCCGCTCGACCAGGTGAAGATCGACGCGATGTTCCTCCACGAGGCGGGACGCGGAGGACGCGCGGATGCGATCGTCCGCTCGCTGGTGGAGCTCGCGCACGGCCTCGGGCTGGAGACGGTCGCCGAGGGAGTCGAGAGCAAGCTCGCGTGGGAAGCGGCGGTGGCACTCGGCTGCGATCTCGCCCAGGGCTTCTATCTCGGGCACCCGATGCCCGCGCAGAAACTGGCGGACTGGCTCACGGGGACGTGGCCCGTGGTCGCCATCGCGGGCTAGAGGAGCAACGCGCCCGCAGCCGCCGCGATCGGGACGACTGCCCACACGGGCAGGAGGCGCAGGAGGGCGAGCAGCACGACCGCGAAGAAGACGTCCGCCCAGTCGTCGATCGACGTCCTCAGGACCGGGTCCCAGAGCGCAGCAGCGAGAAGGCCGACGACGGCGGCACCGACTCCCGCGAGCGCCGCCTGCACGGTTGCGTGTCGCCGGATGGACGACCACAGAGGGAGCACGCCGCCGAGCAGCAGGAACGAGGGCAGGAAGATCGCACCCACGGCCAGCGCCGCGCCGGCGACGCCGTTGGGCGACGGCTCCTGGATCGCGCCCAGATAGGCGGAGAAGGCGAAGAGCGGGCCCGGCATCGCCTGGGCCAGTCCGTAGCCCGCGAGGAACTCCTGCTCGCCCACCCAGCCGGGCGAGACCACCGCCTCGTCGAGAAGCGGGAGGACGACGTGCCCTCCACCGAAGACGAGCGAGCCCGACCGGAACATCGCGTCCACGAGCGCGACGGCGCCCGTCGCGTCCGCGAGGGCGGGCAGGCCGAGCAGCAGCGCCCCGAACGCCGCGATACAGCCGGTCGCCATGAGCCTGCCGCCGGCGAAGGACGCCGTCAGGCGTTGCGGCAGTGCCTGGTTCCGGAACAGCGCGATCCCGACGATCGCGCCCAGGGCGATCGCGGCCGCCTGGCCGGCGAAGCCCCCCCACGAGATCGCGACAGTCGCCGCGGCAACCGCCAGCGCGAGCCGGACGAGGTCGGGAGCGAGCGAGCGCTGCATCCCGAGGACGGCCGTCGCGACGACCGGGACTGCGACCAGTGCGAGCCCGTGCACCCAGCCTGCACCGCTCAGGTCGGCCGAGCCGACCGCGAGCGCGAGGACGGTCATCGCAACCGCGGAGGGAAGCGTGAAGCCGACCCACGCAGCAAGACCGCCCAGCCGGCCGGCCCTGTTCGCACCTATCGCGATCCCGAGCTGACTCGACGACGGCCCGGGGAGCAGGCTGGTCACGGCGACGAGCTCCGAGAACGCGCCTTCGTCGAGCCAGCGTCGTCGCCCGACGTACTCGTCCCGGAAGAAGCCGATGTGCGCGACAGGGCCGCCGAACGACGTCAGGCCGAGCCGCAGCGCAACCCCGAAGACCTCCGTGACGGACCCCCGGCGGGCGTCCGTCAGCCCCGTGTCGCGCCCGGCTTCCAGAGAGGCTCGTCGCGCCCGGCGAGCGCGTTGGCGGCGCGGGAGAGGATGAAGAGGAGATCCGAGAGCCGGTTGAGGTAGACGCCGACCAGCGACCCCAGCTCGTGCTGGTTCGCGGCCC